>PLYA01000043.1 GCA_003153315.1 Bacteroidota bacterium | reverse complement strand
CCGTGCCAGATTGCATTTTCAACATAAGGTTGAATGAGCATGGCAGGCAACCTGACTGATAACAAATCGATTTCCGGCGCAACAAAAATATCAAACTTCAGATTATCAAAGCGAAGCGACTCAATATCCAGATAATGCTTCAGCGTGTCTATTTCCTCCGCCAATGAGATGTCGGCAGAAGCGCTTTGTTCCAGGATATTGCGAAGAAGTTTGGAAAAAGTGCCCAGGTATTTGCGGGCCGACTTGTTTTCATTTTTAATAATAAAACTCTGGATGGAATTGATGGCATTAAAAATAAAATGAGGATTCATTTGGGCTTTAATCATTTTAATTTCCATTTCATACAATTTGCTTTTCAGATTAAATTTTTCTTCTTCTTGTTTTAATCTCCTCCTATAACCTGCAACCAATAGATAAGAAACAAACAAAATGGATAACGCAAAAGCTGTATACTTTAGTATATTATCTCTTATAATAGCAAAACGATTTGGATTGGGGGCTTCATATAAAGCTTTAACTTCCTGTTCATTTAATACTCTGTGAAATATCTGTATATCATCTACAGTGCCTTGAGACCATCTGTCATTTTTTTTGTTCGCAGTGTTTCCAACTACTACGGAGTCTGATTTTAAAAACATTGTCTCAAAACCTTTAACATATTTTTGTTGTAATTTCCCATTTACATAAAAGGCATAATAGTTCTTATCGTATGTAATTACTAAATGATACCATTTGTTGAATAAGGCTTCCTCGTTAGAACATATAAATACCTCTTTAGTTGAGTCCTTTGAGGAGCAACTTATAAAACGCTTATTGTAGCACTCATACATTATACAGTATGCAATTATAAAATCATCACCCAGACCATTTTTGGTTTCAATAATGGGGTTAGAATCATATCCTTTACCTGCATATACTCTCTGGTCTAAGTTTACCCATAAGGATATGCTACCGCTTTTTGGTTTCAAAAGGTCTGAAATGCCTAGGTTTACATAGCTGCCTGAATGACCATGTAGATAAATAGCCGCCTGTTTATTGCCAAACCTGTCATCAGTTAAAGAAATACCCACCGGCTTAATAGGCAACTTATCATTTGCTTCCCTTATCTGATGTTCATTAAAATCAAAGCTTAAAACATAAGTAGAATCTACTTGTGAGTGGGAGTATGTTGCTAAAAAAAAGGAAATAAAAAAGAAGTAAATTCTTTTTAATGCAATGCTAGAGGGGTATATATTTTTTCTTTTCAAGAAATTTATAGGTTTCAAATCTACACATTGTACAAATAACAACTTCAATTCTTAAAAATCTCAAACCTTAATTTACCGTTTAACCGATAAATCATACAGTTACCCCCCTAAAAGCTGCAGTATACTAAAACTCTCGTTTTAGGTTGTTTTAAGGCTATACATTCGCAAAAAAAACAAATGAAAAAAACAAAAATAATTGTAGCTCTGTGTTTAAGTACCTGCATGGGCTTTGCACAAAATTTCTCCCAAGTTATAAATGTGGCAGGAAATGGAATCAATGGAACCACCGCAAATGGTAGTGCAATTAACACACATTTTTTGGGGGCCAGAGGGCATTGCCATTGACGTTTCGGGAAACATGTATATAGCTGACATGGCTAATGGTGTTATTTTAAAAGTAAGTACTGCTGGCGCAATTAGTAAAGTTGCAGGAACATCTGGTTCGTATGGGTATAGTGGAGATGGAGGACCTGCCAGTGCCGCTTTGTTTAATAGACCAACTTTTTTGTGTTTAGATCCATCAAATAACCTTTATATATCCGATGCTGGTAATTTTGTTGTCAGAAAAATAACGGCGCAAAACGGTATAATAAACCCTAATTGTACTATAACTACAGTTGCAGGCGACGGTACAAATTGTTATTCGGGTGGTCCCGGTAACCCTGTATGTGGTAATGCTGTTTTAGCTACTGCCGCCTCTTTTGTTCCTACGGGGATTGCTATAGATAATAATTACAATCTCTACATTGCCACATCATCTACTATTAAAGAGGTCTTTAATGCAACAACAGTAATAAATGGCACCACATACCAAGCCGGATATATATACATAGTTGTTGGTACAGAAAATCTGTCTGGTTTTTCTGGTAATAATGGGCCGGCAATTAACGCAGTGATTAATTCACCCCAAGGAATTGCATTGGATGCTAATAGTGCTAACTTATATATATGCGATAATGATAATAATCAGGTGAGAAAATTTAATTTGGCAACTCGTATTATAACTGCATTTGCAGGAATAGGCCCTGGTATTGGTAGTTTTGGTGGTGATGGAGGACCAGCTACATCAGCAAAATTATCGGCTGGTCAATTTGGTATCGCAGTAGATGCTAATAATAATGTATATATTGTTGATCAAGGAAACTTTAGAATACGTATGGTAAATGCAGCTGGTATTATTAGTACAATAGCTGGTACAGGAAGTCCTAATGGTGCTTGTAATTATTTAGCTCCAACCGGAAACAATAATAGCAGCACAGGCGCAAATGTTAATCCATATCAAATTGCTGTTGATGCTTGTGGAAGTGTTTATTTTTGTGATTACGGATACTATGTTGTTGGAAAAATTGCAAACGGAACGGTTCCTATTTATAATCCAACAATTTCATCACCATCACCTATTTGTGCCAGTGTTGGCAATATTGTAGCCACTGGCAATTCAGGAAGCACTATTGCGCCAGACAGTTATAGCTGGCAATTATTATCCTGTGATGCTAATGGACAACCAGATGGTATTTATAGCAGCGGCTGGATTGTTGGAGGTTCTACCTATATGTTTCCATATACAGCTTCTACTATGCCCTGCGGTCACAATTATATTATAGAAATGACTGTAAGAAAAAATTGTCCGCAGTTATCTGTTGCAACAGCATATACTCAGGTTTATATTAATTGTAACCCAACCCCCGTAATTACTGGAAATACAACTATTTGTTCGGGTAGCAGTACCACTTTATATGGCAATTATCCCCCATCATCACTATATACAGTAACATGGAATATAGGTCACGGCGGGACCCACACACAAACTGTAACAGTAAGCCCAACTACAAATACAAATTATAATTTAACAGTTACAAATACTAACACGGGTTGTTCCGCAACAGCAAGTCAATTGGTTACAGTTGCGGTAAATAATCCTTCGTTTAATTTATCAGATAATACCAGTTTATCAGGATACGCTACAATTAGTGCAATTGCAAATAATTTAGCTACCACTGGTAGTCCAGGTTATGGATATATATACTTTAGCAGAACTTTCTTCTCCATCTGGTTCTGTTATTTGGACTGAAAATAACAACCCTTGTTATTGGTGGAGTTTCCCTAATAATCCTAATTATTTTAATGGTATTAATAACACACCAGATTATGTTTCAGGATGGAGTGGTTTGCCAACTTCATGTACAAATTCTACTGGTCAAACTTTTACTCCAGGTACGGTATGTACAAATTACCCTGTTGGAGAATTTGCTTATAACAAAACTTATATGATAACATTAGGTTCTTGGAATAGTGTTTGCCCTTGGGCACAATCTTCTCAAATTATTACTCTGCCACTAACTGGTGGCCGACAAGAAGGTTCAACCATTATAAAGGATGCTATAGCTCCTGACTATAGTTATTTACAAAACCAACAAGCTACTACAGGTATTACTAATATGGGGAATGAAAATGTTACATCAAAGGTTACAATTTCTCCCAACCCTAACAATGGTAATTTCACTATAGAAACACCCTTTACCACTACTCAATTGGTGGAGGTATATGATTTAACCGGCAGGTTGGTGCTAAGTCAAAATATATCAGGCAGCATCAGCATAAATGCTGCTTCTTTACCGAATGGCATGTATACTGTAAAAATTTCGAGTAATAATGCTATAGTAAACAAAAAGGTGGTTATTTCTAAGTAATCATATTAAACTAAAACCACAAAGCCAGCCTTATAGTTTCATAAGGCTGGCTTTTATATTTAACAAGGAGCGCCCTTTCTTTTTAGGATTATCAAATTAAAGGAGGGGATAGAAAACCAAGATAAGCTAAGAGATTTAAAGGTTTTGGTAGGCAAAGTGAGTAGAACTCCTTTCTATTCAATCTATTCGGTTATAATTTTTATTTGACGTTCACGAATACAACTCTCTTTTAAGCACAAAACTTATCAGAAAAACGTCTTTATTTTTACTAAATCGCCAAAATTATGGTTCGAAATTTGAAACGTTCTGCCTGCACAAAGGGACAAACGGGTTTTTTTAACTTTTTTGTCCCTTTTAATTTATCCCTGTATCTCTTGTCAAATCAGCGATTAACGAAAAAACAGAATTTACTTTCTCGGTTCGAAATCCATCATTTTGCTTATCGTGCAAAATTCCACCAGTGTTAAAGCTTTACAACAACACATACTAGTCAATTGGTGTATTATTTGACTAACGTTACTTGCCCTTGATATGTGTGTTGTTTTTTATTATCCTGTTCAGATACGCTTATCTTATATACATACACATCTTCTAAAAGAATATCGCCTTTGTGTTTTATTCTTCCATCCCATGGCTGGTTATAATCATTAGTTTTGTATATAAGCTCTCCCCAGCGATCAAAAATAAGCATCTCATAATCGCCTATATCGGTACCAACTCCATTAAATGTTTCGTTTTTCCCATCCCCATTTGGTGTAAAAGCGTTAGGTATATAAAAAGCAAATTCTTCTTTTATTGTAATTGTTTTTCTAATAGTATCTACACATCCATATTGGTTAATTACCGCAAGCATCACATCAAATAAACCTGCGTCATTATAGGTATGAATTGGATTTTGTACAGTAGATATTTTGTTATCTCCAAAATTCCAACTCCAGTTGGTAATAGTTACCTGCGATTGATCTAGAAAATGTACTATGGCATCACTCACGTATATTACGCTCTCAGCCGTGGTAAAACTTGCCACCGGATTAGGATATACATTTATATAATTAATCTCTGAAAATGTTGATGTGCAGCCCGAGTTAGTTGTAATGGCAAGCGAAACATTATATCCTCCCGAATTAAGATAAACATTTGAAGGGTTCTTGATGGAAGATGTATTTCCATCTCCCAATAACCACAACCATGAAGTTATTGTTACTCCATTACTAAGAACTGTGTTATCTGCGAAATTTACTAACAATGGACTGCAACCTTTTTGAGGGTTTGCGGAAATTTGCACAGTAGGAGCAGCATTAACAGTTACTGATAAAGTCACAGCATTTCCATGCCCACAAACATTTGTTTCAACAACACTTATGTTTCCACCTATACTACCACTCCAGTTTATTGCAATTGAATCTGTTCCTTGCCCTGATATAATTGTTGAACCTATAGGAGCTGACCAGTTATATGTATCGCCTGTTGTATTATTTACAGAATAAATTGTATTTGTTTCATTTCCACAAACAGGAGAAGGACCTGTTATTATTCCGGTTATAGGTAATGAATTCATATTAATAGTAAAACTTGTGGGGGCTCCACTTCCGCACATATTACTTTCCGTGCAGGTAACGATACCCCCACTTGCACCCCAGTTTGCTGTTATTGAATTTGTATTTTGACCAGATGCTATTGTCCCGCCGCCACTTATAGTCCAATTATAAGTAGAAGTTGAATGTGTTGTAACACTGTAAACTGTTCCATTTTGATTAGGACAAACAGGGCTTATTCCTGTTATAGTTGTTGTAATAGGAATATTTAAAAAAGTAACCGAATCCATAACGGTGTTTCCTGCACCACATTGATTATATTCTGTACAGGTAATATTACCGCCTGTAGCACCCCAATCTATATTAATAGAATTTGTTCCTTGCCCACTTACAATTGTTCCACCTCCGTTAACGGTCCACGTGTAAGATAGACCACCTGTGGTAACAGAGTAAGTAACCCCATTTGTATTTGCACAAGAAGGATTACCTCCCGTAATTGGAGACGTTATAGCAAGCGTAGAAACCGCAACGGGATAAAGTACAACTGTTCCTGTACCGCATGAGTTACTTTCAATTACGCTTACGTTGCCTGCAACTATTCCCCAGTTTACTATAATACTGTTAGTGTTTTGCCCGAATGTAATGTTTGTACCCATAGGCACTGTCCAAGTATAAGTTGACCCAGCTGTATTATTTACCGCGTAGATTACATTTGTTTGATGTGGGCAAACGGGTGTTGTGCCACTTATGTTGCCTGTTGCCGGAAGAGCATTCATAATAACCGTATATGTAATAGGTGTCCCATTTCCACAGGCATTATTTTCTGTACAAGTTATAACACCTCCTGTAGAAGCCCAGTTCACATTTATAGAATTTGTGGTTTGACCTGCTGTAATTGTTGTTGTTGTTGCAGGTACACTCCAGTTATACGTTGAACCAGCTGTACTTGTTACAGAATATGTTGTGTTAATTGAATTAGGGCATAAAGGCGTAGGACCATTAATAGTTGATGTAACCGGAGGACTTACAATCATAACAGTAGTGGTAACCACAGAACCTGTTCCACAAGCATTTGTTTGAACCACACTTACACTCCCTCCTGTTGTACCCCAGTTAACAAAAATAGAATTTGATCCTTGCCCGAATGAAATTACACCTCCACCCATAACTGTCCATGTATAAATAGAACCGGGCACATTTGTTATTGAATATGTATTAGCTAATGTGTTTGCGCATAAATTTGTTGGGCCACTAATTGCAGGTGTAACAGGTATAGAATTCATAATTACAGTGTATGTAACCGGAGTTCCGTTTCCGCAAGCATTTGTTTCTGTGCAGGTAATTACTCCACCTGCTAAAGCCCAATTAATATTAATTGAATTTGTGGTTTGCCCTGCTGTAATAGTTGCTGTTGCAGGTATACTCCAATTATAAGTAGAGCCGGCATTGTTTGTTACTGAGTAGGTTGTATTAGTTGCATTGGGGCATATAGGAGATGCACCCGTAATAGCAGATGTAACAGGTGTACTGCCCATTATAATGTTTATTGTTACAGGTACTCCTGTACCACAGGTGCTTGTTTCGGTTACACTAACTGTTCCTCCTGTTGTCCCCCAATTTACTACAATACTATTTGTTCCTTGTCCTGATACAATAGTTGCTCCAACAGGAACTGCCCAGTTATAAGTAGAGCCTGTTGTGCTAACTACAGAATAAGTTGTGTTTGTTTGATTCGGGCAAACAGGTGTTGGACCGCTAATAGCAGACGTAATAGGTGTTGTACTAATGGTAACATTTGTGGTAACAGGTGTTCCCGTTCCACATGCATTTGTTTCGGTACAAGTAATTGTTGCTCCTGTTGCCATAAAATTTACGGTAATAGAATTTGTTCCCTGTCCGGCGGTAATCGATGCTCCTGCAGGAACAGTCCAATTATATGTTGAGCCAACTGTATTAATAACAGAATAAATAATTCCGGTTGCATTTGGGCAAACAGGCGATGGACCTATTATAACAGATGTTACAGGGGGCGTTCCGGCAGAGCCAATTGTAACTGTGTCTTTATTTGTACAGCTTCCGTTAGAAACGGTTATTGTATAATGACCAGGAGCTAAATTACTTGCTATTGCCGCGTTTCCTCCTGTAGGAGTCCACGTATAAGTATATGGTCCTGTTCCGATTGTTACACTAACTGTTTCTGAACCCGTACTTCCTGAGCATCCACTATTTGTTGAAGCCATAGATAAAACTAATCCGGGAGAAACTGTTACCGGGATTTTTATAGAATCTCTTGGGCAACTTACAATAAGCGTAACGGTATATGTACCAGGAGCGCTATATGTATGAGATGGGTCTTGAACATTAGAAGAGTTTCCATCACCAAAGTGCCAGGTCCATGCTGTTGGCGACCACGGGCCTGGTTTCCAAATACAAGTTCCGGTAGAAAGGTCTGTAAAGTTTACTACGTTGCAAGAAACTGTATAAGAAAAGTTAGGTGTGACTCTAGGTTTTAAATGAAACACTACCGGTTGGTCTGCGCCTGCATTTAATTTTACAGGCTGAACAGTTCCTGCCGTAGTTGGAAAATCTGGTGAGTGTGAAGTAGTGGAAACAAAAACTTCATCCTGACAAGTACCCCATAAAACAACTTTTACTTTCCCGAAAGGACCATTGCCATAATCATTTCCGGTACCACCAAAATAACTTGCATATAATTGGTTAGCACCCGTTGCATCTATCTTTACAAGGAAACAATCTGTGCCACCATTTTGGGTTGCATCAAATGTGCAAGCCGAAGTAACTAACCCTAATGTATCTCCAATATTTCCTACTACAAAAGCTTCGCCTGATGAATTGATGGCCACAGATTCGCCAACACCACCCTGACCAATAAAAGTAGAATATACTAACCCCGTTCCTGTTGGATTTAGTTTTGTAAGAAACGGATCGCCTTGTCCACTCCATGTTACATCAAATGCGCCCGGTGTTACAGGAAAATTACTTGACCCAGTTCCCCCGGTTATGTATGCACTTCCTGCAGCATCAACTGCTATTCCATCACCGTAATAAATATCATCCTGACCGCCACCACCTAAGTATGTCGAATAAACTAAGTTACTTCCTGTCGGGTCAATTTTTTGTACAAACATGTCAGAGTAAAGACCTGTATTAGCACCTGCAACAGTTTGAAAAGCACCCGGAGTAGTTATCATAGTGGAGGAATAAGTATCTCCCGTTAAGTAAGAATTTCCTGCGGCATCAATAGCTATACCATACCCAGTTCCGCTATTGCCTGTGAAAGTTGAAAACACCAAAGCAGAACCTGCAGTATTCATTTTTAACACATAAACACCCACACCTGTGGCGGCTGATTGATAAGCTCCTGCGGTAGTTGGAAAATCTAAATTATTATTAGTTGAATAACCGGTTATGTAAACTGCTCCTGTGGCATCAAGCGCAAGTGCATAGGCGTAATCACTATAAATACCTCCAATTAAATTTGAATAAACTAAGGCAGAACCAGCTGCATTTAATTTTGTAATAAAAATATCCTGAAATGAAGTGCCTGTAAACGTTGTGTTATATGCTCCGGCTGTTGTCGGGAAATCTGTTGATTGCGTCCATCCGCAAAGGTAAACTTCTCCAGCTGCATTTACTGCAATGCCTTCTCCTTGTTCATAGCTTGTAACTCCTCCCAAATAAGTAGCATAAATATATGCAGATGCAGAAGGGTTAAGTTTAAAAATATATGCATCTCCATAGCCACCGCCGCCATGATAAGCCTGCTGATAAGAACCCGCTGTTGTTGGGAAAGCCGAATTATACCAACCGGTTCCGTAAACATTACCTGCCTTGTCTACTGTAATGTCAGATATGTAACCATCTCCTCCTGCACCACCAACAAAAGTACTCCATGCTAAATTAATGGGGTCAATTACCAAATCCATTTCATGATTGTAAGAATCTTCTATATCGAAACCGAAAGTACTTGAGTTAACTTTTTTGTACTTAATTTTTACAAGTTTTTTCTCTCCATTAATAAATTGATACGATTCCGGAATTTCCTCAAGGAGCGTACCCCACTCAGTTGTAATTTCTAACTGACCTTTATTATTGATGTCAAGATTTTTAACTCCCTCACATTCCATTTGTATTTGCGTAATATCTGCATTGGGTCTCAAAATAAAATCGTACTCTAAATTCTTTCCGTTGCTATAATATTTTATATCAATGTTGTTATAGATATTATTATACTTAATAATGCGATAATCGGGCACGTTAACTTTGTGCTTGCTTGCATCATTACCGATTAAATAATTGGCATGACTATTTTCTTTGCCGTCAGCAGAAACTGTTACATCGGTGTTATTATTTTTAAAATGAAGATTCCATACCAGATAATCATGAAGTGATTGCTCAGGACTTTTCCCCTCAACACGTTTTTCTTTTTCATTTCTACAAAAACCAAAACTTAATCCATTCTTTAAAAAGGAAATAGTTGACCCCCATGCAGGAGAGTTTCCCTGAAAAAGAACTTTCTCATCCCATTGCCCTACATTTTGTCTGAATGAAACAGGGATATTTGCTATGCTTTCAGAAATCTTGTTCTTATCGGCAAGTGGTAGCGAAATTGATTTAGTTTGTGCGCATAGCTGAGATAGTGTTACCACTAATAAAACAAAAAGGATACTAATTTTTCTATTCATGAATTTAAAATGCAAATTGTTATTTTCAACTCTGATTTACTTGGTATAAGTAAAAATAAGGCACATCTACTTTAATCAAGTAAAAATATTCGGTAATAATACAGTCTCTATTATTTTAATTAATTATTTATATATTTGATATTTAATTATTTAAATACTGTTTGTATACTTAAAATAATATTTCTATGGAAGAATCAGGATTGTTTGAATTAATAAAAACCTTAAATAAAACCGAGAAAAGATATTTTAAGAAATATTCTAGTTTGCATAATTCCGGTAAACGCCATCCGCACGCAGCATTGTTATTTGATGCTTTTGAAAAAATGCCTGAATATGATTATGACAGATTTAAAGCGCAAAACAAATCAAAACCTTTTTATAAAAACCTTGCGTCGGAAAAACAACATCTGATGAGAATTATTTTACAAAGCTTAAATGAATATCATAGGAGTAATAATAAAAAAACAACCATACAGTTTCACTTAAATACGTTTGAACTTCTTTTTCAAAAACGCCAGTATAAAATTGCGGAAAAACATATGGTAAAAGCCTTGCAACTTAGTTATGATTCGGGGAACACCATTTACATTTTGGAAATTTACAAAGCCTTAGGTAAACTATACCAACACTCCGGCAATCTTGAAAAGATGAAAAAATTACTGGATAAGATAAAGCATGAAGAAAAAGAGCTTTTTATTTCAATTGAAAAGGAGTTTAAACTTAATACGATTGAGTTTAAATCATATTATGTATCGCGAAAAATCGGATACCCTAGAACAAAGAAAGCACATTCAGAATATGAAGAATTATTACAATCATCTGCGGCCATTGTCCGAAAAAATCCTTCATTTAAAGAAAAGCTAAGCTTACTGACCATCAAAAATTTCTATTATGATTCTTTGCCGGATAAAGTTCCTTTAATGAAAATTCGTGAAGAGTGGATGAAATTGGCTGAGACAAATGAAAACTATTTGGCGGATAACAGCATGCAATATTTGGTTTCATTAAACAATCTTGTCAACAGTTATGATGAGTTGGGTATGGTTAATGAAGTGGAAAAAACACTTGAAAAAATAGTTAAGCATCCTCATAAAAATTTGGATGAAGAAGTAAGAACTTTTATTTACTACTATAATTTAAAACTTACTAACCTTATTAACGCAGGTGATTTTGACCAGTGCCTTACTCACTTTCCGCAGGTAGAAAAGGGATTGGATAAATTCGGAAGATGGTTTCATCCCGAATACAAGCTTAGTTTTCGCTATCTTTTTTCATACGGTTATTTTGGTGCACAAAAATTTCAACAGGCTCTTAAATGGGCTAATGAAATAATTATTAATTACCCCAACGAAACACTCGAAGAGTACTACAATTTTGCAAGAATATTTATTTTAATAATTTATTTTGAACTTGACTATGATGGACTGCTTGCTTCTGATTTACGTTCGGCCAACAGATACTTTAATAAGCAAAAAAAACTTTTTGCATTGGAAAAAACTATGCTTGATTTTATGAAAGCAGCTTTAAAACCCGAAGGGGTTAGGACAACCAAAGCAGAGTTTACCGAGCTGAAAAGAAAAATTAGGGAACATAAAAGCAGCCGATTTGAACAACAGTTGTTCAGTCTTTTTGATTGGGAATCGTGGGTAGACAGTAAAATTAAAGACACATCGTTAGAGAAAATAATGAAAGATAAAAGCCGAATGCAGATGAAAGAAAAATAGAATTATTGTTTTAGTACCTTGCTTTGAAAAAGAATACTGTTTCCGCTTATAATGCGCAAAAAATAAATTCCATCCTTTAGGTTGTTTAAATTAAGCTGCATTTCCCCATCTCTAATTAGAGTATAGAACACCTTTTCGCCAATGGAATTATAAATTTCTATTTGCGCATCATTAATCATACTTGTTTGAATATGTAATATTCCGCCGGTGGGATTGGGATAAATAGAAATATTTTCAGTATGGTTTAATTTTATTTCTGATGCGCTGCATGAATTTACCGTTACCTGAACAGAATCAATGGAAGCACAGCCACCGCTGATACCCACCACGCTATACGTAGTGGGTGTAAGAGGTTTTACATAAACAGTATTTGTATTTATTGTATTTGCATTAGTACTCCAGGTATAGGTTGACGCGCCGCTTGCTGTTAGTTGCGTACTATCACCTGTGCAAACCGAAAAAGTTCCATTTAGGGTTAGATTAAGGGGGGTTGTACAAAAGGTTACTTTTCGTACACGACTATTAAAATACTCTGCAATATATAAATTGCCGGCTATGTCAACGGTTATTCCGGGTGGGTTATATATTTTGGCAAATATGGCAGGTCCGCCGTCTCCGCTATAACCAGCAACTCCTGTTCCTGCATAGGTAGAAATAATGCCGGAAGTATTTACTTTTCTGATAGCGTTATTTCCTCCATCAGAAATATAAACGGTTCCTGCTGTATCAATAGTTACTCCCTGCGGACTGTTTAATTTGGCCGCAGTTGCCATGCCTCCGTTTCCGCTATAACCTAAAAAACCAGTACCCGCAAAAGTTGTTATAATACCTACCGTATTTATTTTACGTACCACATTGTTATTTGCATCACCAATATAAATAATTCCGGTGGTGGTATCAATTACAATACCGGTGGGATAAGCTAATTTTGCTGCCGTGGCGGCCCCTCCATCTCCTGCATAAGCGGCTACACCGGTGCCCGCAATTGTTTTAATAATACCTGTGGTATCTATTTTCCTGATACGATTATTTCCTGCATCGGTAATGTATATGTTACCTATGCCGTCAACGGTTACCATTTCAGGGAAATTTAAATAAGCGGCTGTTGCTATGGCTCCATCGCCTCCATATCCACTAATGGTTCCGTGCCCTGCTATGGTAGAGATAATCCCCAATGTATTTACTTTACGTATAGCATGGTTATAGGTATCTGCAATGTAGATATTGCCTTTTCTGTCAATAACGGCTCCTCCTGGAGAATTTAATTTTGCTGCTGTGGCGGCCCCCCCATCACCCCCAAAACCAACAACACCTGTTCCTATAAGGGTATGTATAATTCCAAGTGTATTTATTTTACGAATTACATTATCATCCTCATCAACCACATATACATTTCCTGTATCATCTATCACCACCCCTTGGGGCTCGCTAAAAGATGCATTGGTTGCCTGCCCTCCATCGCCCGAGTATGTTCCAATACCATTGCCTGCAATGGTGGTAATTATTTGTGAAAAACAAAAAGAAGTAAAAAAACAAAAAAGAAAGCATATTTTTTTCATTTTATAGTATCTGGTAGTTCAAAAGTAAATAATAAAATTAATATTCAATTTTTACATTTTGATCTGCAAGGGGTTGAGGTTTGATAAGGATTGCCTTTATCGTTCTCCTGTAAGAATTTATCAAAAACCATCATTATTTTAACAAAATCATTAAATATTGGATTCGAAATTTGAAATATTCTGCCCGCCAAATGGGAAGTTCTCTAAAGGCCTATCCAAATTGTGAAACAAAAAAATTAAGCCAGCTTGAATAAAGTTGGCTTTTTTATTCCATATAGTACAGAACGGGTGATTTCTATCAAGGCAACTATTGATTAAAGTCACGTAAGTTTTTTTACTTCCATTTAGTTTTGTACTTATTAAAAAAAAATGAAATAGCCGATTACTCAAGAAAAGAAATAATTAAAAAACAGATGAAAACACAGAAATTATTTGCACCTGCAAAGATTGGTTCAATAGAGTTAAAAAATCATATTGTTATGGCACCTATGACAAGATGCCGTGCAATAGGAAACATACCTAATGATTTGATGAAAGAATATTATGAGCAACGCAGTGGTGCTGGTTTAATTATAACAGAAGGGACTTCGCCATCACCCAATGGCTTGGGTTACGCACGCATACCCGGAATATTTAGTAAGCAGCAGGTGGAAGGCTGGAAGAAAATAACTTCTGCCGTCCACAAAAAGGGCGGAAAAATAGCGATTCAATTAATGCATACGGGAAGAATAAGCCATATACTTAATATGCCAGAAGGGTCTCATATCCTTGCCCCATCAGCAATAAAGGCCGCCGGACAAATGTATACAGATACCAAACAATTGCAGGATCATCCTGTGCCGCAGGAAATGACTATAAAGGATATTATACGCACGAAAGCAGAATACATAGCAGCTGCTAAGAATGCCATAGAAGCAGGCTTTGATGGTGTTGAGTTACATGGAGCTAACGGTTATTTGCTTGAACAATTCTTATCACCTGTAAGTAATATCCGCAAAGACACCTATGGCGGCAGTATAGAAAACCGTTGTCGTTTTGTACTTGAAGTGGCTATGGAAGTATCAGAAACAATCGGTAAAGATAAAACTGGAATCCGTTTATCTCCTTACGGAGTCGCCAGCGACATGCCACACTATCCGGAGATTGATGCTACTTACCACTACTTATCTGAACACTTAAACAAAATTGGCATAGCCTATATACATTTGGTTGACCATTCGGCTATGGGTGCCCCCGCTGTTCCTATAGAAATTAAAAAAGCCATACGCGGTAATTTTAAAAACACCATTATACATTGCGGTGGTTTTGATTTGGCTAAAGCAGAAGTTGATTTAGAAAGCGGACTTGCCGATTTAATTGCATTTGGTCGTCCGTTTATTAATAACCCCGATTTGGTTGAAAGACTTAAAAACAACTGGGCTTTAGCAAAAGAATTAAAAATAGATTTATTTTATGGAGCTGATGCAAAGGGATATACCGATTATCCTGCATATAAAACTGAAGTGGGCTCTTTATTGTAACTAATGAGTGAAGTAATAAATATTGTTGAGTTTATTCATTAAAAATAAATGAAGGTCCAATTTATTTTTGGCTTTTTATTTACAATTAAAAAACATTATTAAAAAAATCATTTCCATTAGCTAAAGTTTATCAACTCCTTGAATTTAAGAGGTTAAATATAATCTGTTCAGGCTGTTCAATAATCTCTTTTATAAATATCAGGAGCAAATTGTAAAACCCCTTTTTTATTTACCCATGCAGTAAAATAAGTTATGTATACTTTAATAGGTTTTTCCAAATAAACTTTATTGTTTTTTCCGCAATTTATAAGGCTATCTATTTTATCTTCTTTCCAATTCTTATCTTTATTTAAAAGATATTTTGCCAACTCTACTGCCTTTGATAAACGAATGCATCCGGAGCTATATGCCGGAGAGGCTTCTTCAAATAATTTCTTAAAAGGTGTATCATGCATATAAACATAATAGGGATTAGGAAATGAAAATTCCACAACACCCAAAGGGTTTTCACGACCCGGGTTTTGAATAATTTTATATTGCGAACTATTACTATCTATTTTATCCCAATTAATATCTGCATAATTTATTTTTTTATTATCCTGAAAAACAACCATATCATTTTTTTGAATAAAAGAAGTATCTTTTTTTATTTTAGGCAGAACATCTTTTTTCATAATACCAGGGGGGACAATCCAATATGGGTTAAATGATATATAAGTTAAATCAGAATTAAAGACAGGAGTTTTTCTATAGAAACGCCCCACAATAATTTTCATACTTATTATCGATAAATCATTTTCTACAAATTCAAGTTTGTTAGCTGCTATATTTACGAAAAGATATTGTTTTTCGAATTCGGGAGGCATTTCTTGCCAGCGCTTCATATTAATCTCAATTTGATGAATACGGGAGGAAACTGATATATTTAGTTCTTGGATAGTTTTTTCATCTGCAATTCCGGTTACATCCAATTCATGATTATTTTGAAATTGTTTCACCGCATTTTCCAATTCTATATCAAAAGAATCAGTAATTATTTCCTGGATCTTTATCAATTCACCTGAAATTAAAAGACGTTGTTTTAATTTTTTTATGCAGGGATCTGATACTCCTAAGCCAATTTTTTTTCCCGCTTTTATTATTGGCCACCCGCCATTTTTTTGAATTTCTTTATATTTAATTAAGTATTCTTTAAGTTGGGAATATTGTGGATTAAAATTTTCTAAATTGGATTGACTATATAAATAGGTAACTGTTCCTAAAAAGATATTTATTAAAACAAAAAGAAAAAATATTCTATAATTCATTGTAACTATTTAATTGTGCAATTAGTAATTAACGGAGATTCTAATTTATAATAGAGTAGTGTTCATCAAAAGTAGTATAAAAAAAGAAGGGCGCTATTTAGCGCCCTTCTTCATTCTAAAACCAAGATTATTATTTCATTACTTCAAAACGTGCTGTTGTATATGCATTGTTTATAGAGTAACGTATAATATACATTCCTTCAACTAAATTTTCAAGGTTTATNNATAAATTTATCACTTGTACATGATCAATAACAGAGTTATCCGATTCAAGCGTAATAAAATTATTTGCCGGATTAGGATAAACTTTAACCTGTGTGCTATTTGAAGTCAAACTTTGTATACCTGTGGCAACTGAAATATTATATACTCCTGAAGTAACACATCCATTTGCATCAGTCACACTAACATCATAAGTTCCAACGGGAAGACTACTGATACTAGCTGTTGTAGCGCCATTTGACCAACTATAATTATAAGGTGCAGTTCCCCCTGTTACAGTAGAATTTATGCTTCCGTTATTTGTAGTACTTCCGCTTGCATTTATTACTGTTGCATTTATAATTAGCGGGCTCGACGGTTGTGTAACAACATTAATAAGTGTTTTTGTACAGCCATTTGCATCAGTCATAGTAACTGTATATGTACCGGCACCAAGATTAGAAATAGAAGGAACGGAATTTTCATCGTTTGACCATGTATATACAAAAGGGCTTGTACCACCTGCAACACTTGTTGAAATCGATCCATTATGACCACCAGCACAACTTACATTTGATATATTAGCAGAAGCTACAATAGCTGTTGGCTCATCAACTAAAACTGTTTCGGTTTTAATACAACCATTGGCATCTTTTACAAAGACAGTATAACTACCTCCATTTAATCCAGAGAAATTATTATTTACCTGATAAGTTACCCCATCAAGTGAATATTGCAAACTTCCTGTTCCACCTGAAGCACCTACACCTATCGCTCCATTACCAGCACCATTACAAGTAACATTTAAAACACCTGTGTTAGAAATAACAATCGGCAATGGTGAAGAAATCGTGAAATTACTTGTACCAATACATCCACCTGCATCGCGCACATAAGCATGATAATTTCCTGAGGCCAAATTATTAAATATATCACTTGATTGATAAAGGCTTCCGTCCAAGCTGTATGCCATTGTACCAGCACCACCACCTGCGGTTATTGTTGCACTACCCGATGCCATACCACTACATAATAAATTCATAGTTGCTGCATTTACTAAAATAGGAGCTGGAGCAGTAAGTGTAACTTCGTAGCTACCTGTGCAACCAAGACCATCTTTTACAACAATTACATTTACCCCTGCAGTTAATCCTGAGAAAGAAGTAGTTGTTTGCCATGAAGAACCATTTACCTGATAATTCAACGTACCTGAACCTCCTGTAACATTTGTTACATCAATACTTCCGTTATTACCACCATTACAAGTAATATTAGTTGAACTAACTGTATTAATAACCGGTCCATTAGAGTTAGCCACAGTAACATGATAGCCTTCTGAGCATCCTGAACCATCTTTTACTAAAACAACGTATGTACTATCTGGTAACCCTGTAAAAGAACCTGTAGAATTATATACTGTACCATTGATACTGTATTGATAACCTGAACCTGAACCACCACCTGCAGTAACTAATATATTACCATTAGTGTTTCCACAAGTAGAATTACCCACAGCAATAGTAGATGTAATTATAGAAGGTTGACCAACTGTAGAACTGATAGTAAAAGTACAGCCATTATTATCCTTAACCATTACAGTATAAGTTCCTGCACCTAAATCACTAAAATCTCCTGTTGGAAAGAAATTTATACCATCCATGCTATAAGTATAGCCCGGAGTACCACCACTTGCAGTAACGTTTATATCACCATTTGTTGCTAGGTTACATGAAGCGCTTGTTGTTTGTGAAGTAGCACTAACAGCAGTAGGTTGTGTAACAGCTACTGTATGAGTTGCAATGCAACCAGAAGCATCTTTAACATAAGTTGTATAAACTCCTGCCGCCAAACCAAAAAAAGTACTTCCAGATTGATAATGTGTTCCGTCTTCTGAATAAGACATAGTACCTGTTCCGCCTGTTACATTACTTATTGCAACCTGCCCGCTAATACCACCGCTACATAATACCGGGGTTGATGAAGGAATGAAATCCAGTTTAGATGGTTGATTAATTGTAACCGTTTCAACGGATAGACATCCTGAAGCATCTTTTACAGTTACATTAAACGTACCTGCAAAAAGTCCATTAAAAGTACCACTTGACTGAAAACTTTCTCCATTAATACAATATTGCAAAGCACCAGAACCTCCGGTTGCAGAAGCAACAATACTTGCATTATTAGCTCCATAACAACTTTCATTAGTACTTGAAACTATTGTAAGTGATGGGCTACCAAAATTACTTACACCAACTTGGGTAGTATTAGTACATCCATTAGCATCTTTTGCCCAAACAGTATAAGTACCTGCAGCAAGACCGGAAAAAGTACCTGTACCCTGCCACGTAGAACCGTTTAAACTATATTGCAATGATCCGCTACCACCTGAAGCTGTTAATTGAATACCACCATTTGCATTAGAACAACTTGCGTTTGTTGTAGTTGGAGGTGTAAATACAATAGCTGCAGGCTGTGTTATTGTAACAGAAGTTATCTGATCGCAACCAACTGCATCTTTTACATGAAGTGTATATACCCCGGCTGCTAATGAACTAAAAATAGAATTAGATGAGTAAGTCTCTCCATTAGTACTATAAGTATAAGGAGTGGCTCCACCCGTTGCAGCAACAGTAAAACTACCGTTTCCTGAACCACTGCAGGTAAGATTGGTAACACTTGGTGTTCCTGCACTTAAACCAACAGAAATAAGTTTCGTAATTGTGTTTGAACAAACTCCATTCCAACCATCAACTGTGCTTGTAAGAGATACAGTATAAACTCCTGCAACAGAATAGGAATGTGTAGGGCTTGCTGCATAAGAAGCAGAAGAGCCATCGCCAAAATTCCATGTGTAGAAATGGTTTGTTCCGGCATAATGTGCCAATGCTATTTTATTAAACATACTATCCTTAGTCATGGTAGTATTATTAGTAAAAGCAATTGGACTATTTATACCTACACAAACAGTAGATGGCATAAAGTCAGCCGTAATAAAATTTTCCATCTTAGGAATGATGTAAAAATCTTCATTTAAACTTGGGCCTCCTGTTAATGCACTCTCCCAATTATAACCGGTTGAAGTTCCAGCTAAGGAAGATAAATCTTCACTTCTTCCTTCAGCGTTACCATCGATAGTAACCTGAAATTGAGTAACGGATGCAATACCCCCTACCATTTCAACCGAAACTGCAAAATTTGAATTTAATGCAATTCCGCCTCCATTAAAGGATACATCTTTATGTCCTGCAAAATTATCACCAAAACTCCATAAAGTTGATTTAGATCCAATGATACTGGTAGGACGGCCTGTTGCATCTACGTTATAAACTCTTACCGCCAAATGCACTCCGGTAAATGTATTAGGCGTATAGCCATATATACGCACACTGGTTATTTTTCCGGGCCCGGAGTAATGGTAGGTTTGTGCTGCTTGCTCTATAGAACCAGCCATTAATGTATAAGCTCCCGTTCCCCCTGTGTTTTTGGATTGGGGGTATCCATTTAAGTCGTCGCAGGAATTTTGCGCCCCCGCACCGAGCGTGCCAAGATACATGGCACATGCTAAAATTGTACTTTTTTTCATGATTGTTTTTTTTTAGTTATTAGATTAAAAAATTAATTTATGGCAACAAAACTATTAACGGGGCTCCCTATATTAAATGACGACGAACAAATGGGGTAGTGATTGTAATCACTATGATTAATTTTTAATGCTGTAAAAAATCAGGCTTATGCAATTTTTATCTTATGGATAACTATAAATACCGATAGACTTATAACCGAAGCAAAAAAACACCAAACAGAAGTAATATAATCTTCATAAAATATAGTTGTAATGATATAAGAAATTAAAATAGCTGTGCCTATCATCCACATATGCTTACTATTTGAAAAGAATGGCGGGACAACTGTTGCCATTATATAAAGCAATGCTCCATAGCCACTGCGTCCTGAAGGGAACCCTTCATTATATGAAATATGGCGCCCAATTATCGTAGCTAGTGCATGATAGGTTATTAAATGATATGCCAAATAGCCTGATACCAGTAAGCCCATTGCAAGAAATGCCCATTGTGTTTTTTTACGTTTATCCTCCCTTTCAAGCAATAGCATTGCCAGAGGTACCCAAAAGGGCCAAACAACCTGGGCAAAGGATAGAAAAATGTAGGTTGTAGCCTGTTGCATAAAGACATAGGCTGGATCGGCAAGTGCCAGCCATAAAAAACCTTCTGAAATTTGCTGAACAGCAAAGACTAAGGGAATGCTTGCAAAAATAAGTTGAGTTGGTTGTTGCACTTTTTTTATAGAGGCAACACCTATTGCAGAAAGAACAACGCCTGCCCCAAAACTTGCCCCGGCTGAAAAACACATTAGCTTTTAGATTATAAATAGTTTAGAAAATAATTCTGCAAATATTTACCATCTAAAAGCAGGATGCATCTGCAAGAACACCCGCTCTTTTTACTTAATTTTTAAGTGCTTCCAGTTTTTTCAGGTTAAGAATTTTTATGGTTCCATTACTGCCTTCAATTAAGCCTTCTTCCCTAAAGTCGGTAAGGTTGCGGCTTATCGATTCGGGTGCAATGCCTGCAATGGTAGAAAGGTTCTCACGGTGAATGGCAAAAGCCCCATTTTCTCCTGCAACATGATTTTTTTTGTAAAGATAAAGAATCGCTTCTGCCACTTTCTTGCGCGCAGAATCATAAGCCAGTTTTATTAATTTATCTTCCGCCTCCAATAAATTATTGGTAATTAGTTTTATAAATTTAAGCGATACTTCGTTGTTTGAATAAAGCAATTGATAGAAATCATTTTTGGGAATCAGCGCAATTTCAGAATCTTCCAAAGCAGCGGCATATTCGCTGTATTTTGTTTCGTTTAACAATGCTTTATATCCGAAGGAGTCTCCTTTGTTATATATCTCTATAAGATATTCCTTACCAAATTCGTTTGTTTTAAATGTTTTTACTTTACCTGATAAAATAAAATAAAGGAAGTTGGGTGTATCACCCATTCCGAATATAATATCCTTAGCCCTTACTTTTTTTGTGGTTCGGTTAAGGGTTAAATCATTGATATCTTTCAAAGTTTTTGCTTCATTCATTAAACTACCCAAGCCTTCAATATTGTTGCCATTCTTTTTTAATAGCTGGCTTTTTTTAATTCTTGCGGCAACTACTTTAAGCAGGTCGTCTCCGCTATAAGGTTTAATAAGGTAATCATCGGCACCCAAATCCATTCCTGTTCTAAAATCGCTTTTTTCTGCTTTGGCAGTAAGGTACACAAAGGGTATGCCCGACAGGTCTTTCATGTTTTCCAAAGCCCGCTTAACGCCATAGCCATCTAATTCGGGCATCATAATATCGCATAAAATCAAATCGGGTTTGTTTTTTTTGGCAAGGTCAAGTCCTTCCTTCCCGTCTGCCGCTTCTAGTACTTTGTATCCTGCCAATTCTAATAACTCCGAAGTATTTTCACGCATACTTAGGTTGTCTTCTATCAAAAGAATTGTATTGTTCATGGTGTTTATATTTTTTAATTAAACGTTATATTATTTTCTAAAGCAAATGCTTACAAGAATAGAACCTTCTTTTTAAGAAACATGTGACTTTCATCATATAAATTAATGATTTTAATCGTTTAAATAAATTCAGGAGCCTATAAATTATGGTTTAGAATGAAATTTTTGATTGAATATGGGTAAATAATACAGGAAGCTATGCAGCCAAGCGGTAGAAATATGCATTCAGGAAAGTTTACTGTGCACTCAAAAAAGTTTATTGTGCAATTCTAAGTTAGAAATGTGCAGTTATAAAAGTTTATTGCGCACTCAGAAAAGTTTATTGTGCAATTCTAAGTTGGAAATGTGCAGTTATAAAAGTTTATTGAGCATTCAGGAAAGTTTATTGTGCAATTCTAAGTTGGAAATGTGCAGTTATAAAAGTTTATTGAGCATTCAGGAAAGTTTATTGCGCAGACATAAACTATCTATACGCAATTATAATCCTTAGCCCGAAGCGCTTTTTCTCTCCTTTTTCAATATTTCATTTGCAGCCTCCAATTGGGCTTTAAGTAGTTTTACCTGCCTTTCTAAAAGTATTATTTTTACCTGCAGTTTTATTTCTGCTTCGCTTTTTGCCTGCATGCTGTTGTTGTTTTTAATCTCTGTTTTCGGTAGAGAAATTATCAAATACTCCACGTACCTTGGCTATAATTTCTACAGGCAAATCCGTATTAATAAAAACCCCGCCATTAAATATACCCTGAGTAATATAATCATGTATACTTCTTCCCTGCGCCTCAAAAAAATCAGAATGCGCCGTTTCTATCCT
This sequence comes from Bacteroidota bacterium, assembly GCA_003153315.1. Lineage (GTDB taxonomy): Bacteria > Bacteroidota > Bacteroidia > B-17B0 > Aurantibacillaceae > PALSA-968. Next base: position 7,872 of record PLYA01000043.1, on the reverse strand, counting down.
ATCCAGTTTATCAATTAATTCTGCCATCATTGCTAAAGACACAAAAAAAATGAAAACCTGCTATTTATTCTATGATTAATATCATAAACCGGAGTGATTTTACTCTTCGGGTTGAATAAAATATAATTTTTTAGAAAAATCGTATTGTACATTGGTATTATAAATAGAGCGTATTTGGTCTAAATCGCGCTGAAAAGTGCGTTTAGAAGAGGCAAAATTATATCCCTGCAGTTCCGATTGTGTTTTCAGGTGGTCATTTACATTGCTATAAGTACAGAGGCCGTTTCACACTTTATCAATAATAAGTTTCAGGCGCGATATAAATTCTCTTTATGTCATGGCGGACTCTACTTGTTTAAAACGGAAACATGGGATAAAATCAAATAGAGCCTACGCCAAATTATGACGTAGTAATAAAGTTTTCCGGATTCTTCTGGATTTTATTTTTATTTTAAAAGAAAGAAGTATTTCTCTCCTTAAAATTCCGGCAGATTGTTTTCAAAATACAACATACTTACCGCATTAGCAAGAATACTTACTTGTGAAAAGCAAATAAAAAGTGCGTTTGATAGAGGAACTTATTTAATCGGAAACTAATTATTGTTCTTTAAACAAAGTATTCACAGACTCTCGTAAAGCGAAGACTTTATCTTCATCCTCTACTAAGCATGAAATGAAACAAATAAAGTAGGGTTCATTTTTGGTAAAATTTACTAACCACTTAATAGCTCTGTAAGTTACAGGCTTTCCATTCATGATAATGCTCTGTGTAAATTCAATAGGAATTTTTTTTTCAATCACTTCCAAATCTGTCTTTTTTGAAATACGTGTATTTTCGGGTGTCATAAAATCATCGGCTGTTTTGCCCACAACATCTTCCTTTTTAAGCTCTAAAAAATTTAGCCAATGCTCGTTGGCAAAAATATATTGCCCTTTGGTATTTTTAAAGGCAACATCCCCATCAAAGTTGTTTATTAATTTTTGTATGGAAACAAGAGTTTCTCCAAGTGATTTCATACAAGGTATAAATTTAATTTATTTTTCTTCAGAAGCATATGCCTTTACCGGAATCCGTATAACAAACTCAGTACCTTCTCCTAAGGTGCTGGTAAAAGATATACTGCCATGCATCAGCTCCATATATTTTTTTACAATATTTAAGCCAAGTCCCGTACCCTCTATATTCATGGCATTTTTAGCCCTGAAGAAACGCTGAAAAAGATATTTCTGGTCTTTTTCAGGAATGCCAATACCATAGTCCTTTACTTTCAATTCTATTATTCCGTTTACTACCTCTGTTGTAATGTCAATGGGCTTCCCTTCCTCAGAATACTTTGCCGCGTTTGACAGAAGATTTATAATAACATTCTTAAACATTTGCAGGTCTGCCTCCGCATCCTGGTTCCCGTCTATATGCTTGTAGTTTACCTTTTGGTCTTTCTTAAGTATGACCCTGGTTTCGTTAATAATACCTTTTACAAAATTGCCAACCTGTAAAGGTTCGGGCTTATAACGTATAACGCCTTCTTCCAGTTTGCCAATGGATAAAAAATCATTTAAAATCTCAATCAGGTTATTAACCGATGACTGTATTCTTTGCAGGTGCTTTCTTCTTTTAGGTTCCTCTTCTTTCTCATTGTATTTCGCAACAAGCGATGTGGAAGAAAGAATAGTGGCAAGGGGGGTACGAAATTCGTGCGAAGCCGTGGTTACAAACCTCGATTTAAGTTCATTCAGTTCTTTTTCCTTTTCCAGAGATTTCTCCAATTCCTTTTTTGATACAGCCAATTCATCTATGGCTTTGGCAAGAGCTTCTGTTCTTCTTTCTACGCGCTGTTCAAGTTCTTTATTTAATTTACTTAGTTCTTTTTCACTTTTCTTCAGCGCAGTTACATCTAAGCCATAGGCAAAGCAATGGGTAGCATCTATAGGCACAATGGTAACCTGCATATACCAGTCTGTTTCTGCATTGTGGCGCAAATAAGTATGGGGCTTTCCGCTTTTCATAGCTATCTCGCACTCTCTAAAATGCTCTGAACAATCGCCCGGCATTTCTTTTATGCTATGCCCAATAAAATTCTCGTTAAGCCCTGATTTTAATATTACCTCTCTATATGCAGGATTAGCTTCTTTTATAAGAAGGTCTGTTACATTTTTCTTATCATCAAATACTACTTCATAAATAGCCCTTACATCTATGGAATTGTCAAACACAAAACGGTATTTCTCTTCAGATTTTTTTAAAGCCTCTTCATTTGCCTTACGCAAACTAATATCAGTAATATAAGTAATTGCATACGTTTCTCCCTCCATTTCATAATGCCCTAAGCTTATTTCTATGGGCAATAAAGTACCATCTTTTCTTTTAGCAAATAAATCCATACCCAAACCCATGCTGCGTTCCTTAGGTTTTTTAAAATAGCCTGCATGATGCCCCGCATGCATTTTCCTTAAATTATCCGGAATTAATGTATCCAGCTTTTGCCCTTTAAGCTCGCCTTCGGCATAACCAAAAAGTTTTTCGGCAAAGGGGTTTGCCAGTTTAATAATACCTCTTTTGCCCACTACCACTATACCAATAGTGGCATATTCAAAAAGTATTTTAAAACTCTTGTCGCTTCCAAAGGATATTGTTTGTTGATTGGGCATTAAAACAGATTTAATAAACGGCCTAAAGCTATTATTATATCTGTTCCTGCATTATGACAAAAATCATAAAAATCTTACATATGAAATTTTTTTTTGCTTATTGCCTGACGAAAAGGATAGTGATGGATTTATAAAAACAGCAAGATGATTAACATCACACGCGGTTGTGATTTCTTACATTGAAATACGCGCCCTGATGGAATAGTTTTGCTGGTGTAAATAAATTATTGTTTAACAAAACAAACTAAAAACATGGCACTAGTAGTAAGAAGAAATGGAAATTTATTTCCATTCGTAATGACAGACCTTTTGGATACTGAAAGGTTTTTTGACACAGATTTAATTGATTTAGATACTGATTTGTTAATTTCAACTAATGGCAGAGATGTTATACCATCTGCAAACATTACAGAAAGAGACAAAGATTATCTGATTGAGCTTGCCGCACCGGGCATGAGCAAAAAAGATTTTAAAGTAGAGTTAGAGAACAATACTTTATCTATCAGCTCGGAAAAAGAAGAAAAACGCGAAGAAGAAGAAAATGGAATCAGCCGCAAGGAGTTTTCATACAATTCTTTTTGCCGCAGTTTCCGTTTGCCTGAAAACAGCAAATCTGATAAGATTGATGCTGAATACGAAAATGGTATCTTAAAAGTTTCTATTCCTAAAAAAGAAGTAACCGTTTCTAAAACAAAAAAAGAAATTGCTGTTTCTTAAAAGGAAATAAGCGCTTGCCCTAAGGCAAAGTTTATTTTTAAAGGCGAAGGTTTTCTTCGCCTTTCTTATTAAAATTAATCAAAAAAACTAAACCACATGGCAATTAACAAAGAATGGCATGCAAAACATAAAATGCCTAAAAACCCTTCTGATAAAGAAAAAATACAATGGCACTTAGAACATGAAAAAAATTGTTCGTGCCGGGTGATGTCTGAAACCTTACGTAAAAAAATGAAAGAGTTAGGGTTTGAAACAAAGTGAAGCAGCTAATTAAATATGGAAACAAGCGCTTCAGGCTTTTAACTTTTCATCTAAAAGAATACAAGCAACATGGTGAATCGGAGGAGTTGCATCGGGTGCGTGTTGAATTAAAAAAAATAAAGGCCTTATTTGATCCGCTTGCATTCAGCTCAAAGCAATTTAATTCTTCCTTAGCATATAAACCACTCAAACATATTTTTAAAGAAGCCGGACATATCAGGGAATGGGATGTGCTTCGGCAGTTATTTAAGGATTATGAGCTTGAGAGATTTGAAAAACAAATTATCCCTAAACCCGAAGACAGAAAGCAGGCAATGGCTGAATTTCATCATAAGGCAGACCGGCATATAAAAGAGGCAAAGCAAAGTCATAAAAAAACAAGAAAGTATGTAGCCGGTATAAACAAACAGAATTTTGGAAAATACATTTCAAAAACGGAAGAACAACTAAATAAAAAGTTATTCCAAAAGCTCAGGCAGGATGAATTGCACCTGATAAGAAAACAAGTTAAAGAGCTTATTTATTTATCACAAATGATAAAGGATAAAACTACTACTCAAAAAATTAAAGCGTATGATAAACTGCAAAATGCTATTGGCAAATGGCATGATAAGAAAGTATTGATTGAACTCTTGAAAAAAAATAAAAACGGTTCGTATAAAACTGCAATAGATAAATTAAAATCAGATTGCACCATTGATATAAAGTCAATTAAAGCCCTGGTGAATGAACTTAAGCCCTCGCACAAAATAGCTTCTTTTAAAAAGAAGCTTAGTAAACAACCTGCTTAGTGTTTAAAATCACTTGACTTAGTTGCCTTCATCATTTCAAAAAGTTTTCATACCCCTTAGTTTTGCGGCTATGTATTTTACTCACATAGGCAAAAAAAGCAGAATTAAAGCAGCCCGTTTCACGGCACTCTATATTATATCAATCTTAGTATTGGTAATGTATATAGCACAAGGATAGTTGTGTTTGTTTTTGTTTTTAAGGGCGTTCCGCTTACTTACAATGTTTATTTATCATAATTTCAGCAGCTTTATGCCCATTAGTAAGCGCAGTACGCCAATCTATATAAGCTCCCGGCTGGTCTCCTGTTCTATGTTTGGCATTTCCCCTCCTAAAATAAGCTCTGCCATTAGTTTTGTTTAATTCAATGGCTTTATCATAGTCTTCGATGGCACTTTTATAATCTCCCAAATTAAATTTCATAATACCTCTTTTATAATAAGGTCTATAATGTGTTGGTTTTAAAGCTATGGCTTGGTCGCAATCGTGCATAGCCCCTGCATAATCTCCCAGTCCGTATTTACAAATAGCCCTGTTATTATACGCTTCTTCGTAGTTGGGTTTTAATTCAATTACCTTATTATAATCATTTATAGCTGTGGTATAGGCTTTTGCTTTTTGCTTAATAAGGGCTCTGTAGTAGTGTGGTTTTGTATAATCATCACTTAGGTAAATAGCCATATCATAATCCTGCATGGCTCCTCGGTAATCTTCCAGCTTATATTTAGCCACCCCTCGCTCGCAATAAATATTAGAATGCCCCGGATTATATAGAAGGGCTATGTTATAATCTTCAATAGCCCCAGTATAATCTTTTAAAATATGTTTAGTTATTCCCCGGTTGAGATGAGCAAAGGCATAGTAGGGAGATAGTTCTATGGCTTTATCATAATCCTGCATAGCCCCTGTATAATCTTTTAATACCTGTTTAGATACCCCTCGGTTATTATATACATCGGCATGATCGGGAGATAGTTCTATGGCTCTGTCATAATCTTGTATGGCACCCGTATTATCCCGTAAGGTATATTTGCAAACCCCTCTGTTATTATAAACAGGCGCATATCCGGCATCCATTTCAATAGCTTTATCATAATCCTGCATAGCACTTACATACTGTTTTAAGGCATATTTGGCATAGCCCCGGTTATTATAAGCATTGGCAGTAGGGTGTATTTCTATAGCCCGGTTGCAATCTTGCAAAGCTCCTGTATAATCAAACATTTTAAGTTTAGATACGGCTCTTCGGCTATAGGCACTGGCATAGCTTGGTATTAGCTCAACTGCTTTTGTATAATCTTGTATAGCTCCTGTATAATCGTGCAATTCGTGCCGGGCAATGCCTCTTTTATAATACACATCAGCATAAGCAGGACTTAATTCAATGGCTTTGTTATAATCTTCCAGGGCGGCTGCATACTCGTGCAATTCAGCTTTGGCAACACCGCTTTTATAATATGAACCGGCTTGATTATGCATAGTTTACCATCAAATATAAAAAGAAAATGTTACAATCCCTAACGAATTTCTGCAACGAAAGCAAACCGCTGAGTTAATCCCTAACGTTTAAAATTCAGGGTGTGGCTCGTTGTTTATTTCCTCCGATTTTCACGCCTTAGGGCATAAATAAGCTCGTCCAGGTATTCATTATTCTTTATGAGCACTTTTTCAAAACGTGCTTCTAAAATAAAATTGTTCTTTTCAAGTACTTTTTGCGAAGCCATATTTGTACCAAATGGTCTTGCAAATACCCGGTCAATAGCATAGGTAGAAAAGGCAAAGTCAATGGTTTGTTTTATGGCACTACTCATTATACCCTGTCCCCAAAATGGTTCGGCTAACCAGTAACCAAGTTCAGCATTTTTTTTATGAATGTCGTCTTGCGGATGAACCCCTATTGCACCTATGGCTTGCCCGTCAACGTCAATAGCAAAAATATGAATAGGGTTGCCTTTGGTTGCAAACTCAATAAACGCCTGCCCATTGCTTTCAGAATAGGGAAAAGGAAACTTGTCTGTTAAGTTTTTTGCAACATTCCAATTGTTGGCATACTTCACCAAACTGCTTAAGTCTGATATAGTCCAGGGTCTAAGTTTAAATTTCATTTAATGTTTGTTTTTTAAGGGCGTTCCGGCGGTTTACCGCCGGATTGATAGTCTATTACTACTTTGTATTCTGTCGAATGAATTTTCATTTGAAACATTGGAATTTTATTTTCTTCGCAAATTCGCTTAAGTTGAAGTCGCTTATATTCATTGTTAAGAGAGTACCTTGGTCCTAAATAAATGGCTTTAGGTGTCGGAGAGTTAACCTTTTCAGTTTTCCCATTCAAAGATTGAGAAATGGTCAGTCTCCATTCATCCTCATATTCCCAGTCTTTAGATTTTACGATAGATGCAATCAGATGACTTATACCAGTCAAGTCTTCCATTGTTTTCAATTTAAACAATTTGTTGTCATAGTAAACAGGTTGAAGGAAGGCTCTATTTGCAGCGTCTTCAGAAAAATCATACTCTACACATATTCCTTGATGATGATGCGCATAGTGTGACCACATTAAAAGTGAGTCTTTTTTTTCTGAGAAACTACATATTCGGACATTGTCTTTTGTTTCTTCTACGATTTCTCGCCACCTTTTTTGAATTGTTTCTATCTGTTGTTCGGCTGTTATATTTAAATTTATTCCTTTGTTTTTGCAAATTTGAAAATAGGTCTCATAGGGCTTTTGACTTTCAATGATGTGACTTAATTCTTGTTGGGAAATTTCTAAACCAAATTTCTGCTCGAATATATTTGTGAAATTTTTATCTAAGAACAAAAGACGCAAACATTCGTCATTGTCAAGCAATAACAAACATTCAAACGGGTCATTAAGAGAATTTGTACTCGCAAGCCAAAGACTTTTATATTCAATACTCTCTAATGTATAGTCGTTTAAACTTCTGTATTTAAATAAAGTACTAGGAAAATGAAATGCCTTAAGAGTTAGTCCCTGCTCGAGTTCCTGTCGAAGCATTAAGCTCATATATTGTTCGACCCATTTTCTGTCTTTCGATCTCATGTTTTCTATAACATGCCTGTTAACTTCCGGCTATGTGGAACTTTAAGCGTTTGTATTTATTTATAAGTATTTAAATCGCGCTAAGCCCTAACAAATGTAGTAAAATCCTTTGCCGTTTGGTAAAATACCCCCCATTTCCACCAAAAAACAGCCTATATTAAGCGCCTAAGGTGCATGCCTGAGAGTTTAAAGTACATACATTAGCGTTTAATGTACATACTTTAGGATTTAAAGTACATACTTTAGGATCTAAAGTACATACCTTAGAGTTTAAAGTACATACTTTAGAGTTTAAAGTACATACGTTAGAGTTTAATGTACCTACTTTAGAAATTAAAGTACATACCTTAGAGTTCAATGTACATACCTAAAAGCATCATATAGGGTGGTAATTG
>PLYA01000055.1 GCA_003153315.1 Bacteroidota bacterium | reverse complement strand
TATTATAGAAACATTGTGTTGTTCTGATAAATTCAAATCTATATTTACCTTACCTGATGATGGATTAGGATATATATTTAAACCAACAGACGCTTCAATACTTTCAATTCCTGCACTCGAAGCATCTACAATATTTATGTCATCAATATATAAATTATTACCTGGTGAAGTAGGGTCAGCTACAAATTCCCAACGGAACATTACATTATGACTACTTGCTACTGCAGTAATGGTAACTGAATAGGTGGTAAACTGAGATGGGGTTGGCACATAGGCACTTGTTCCTGTTCCACCCGCTAAAGAAGCTAATGTTGAGGCAGTAATCGTTTTTCTCGATACCCATGAATTTCCACAGTCAGTCGAAGTAAGTATTTGTAATTTATCAGCATTTCCAGTAGCTTTTTTCTGATAGGCTGCTTTAAATGTTAGTAAAGGCGTAGTAAACGTTGTCATATCAAAATTAGAAGCAGTTTGTAAAATACTGCTATTTCCTGCTACATTATTCATATTATTCAGTATACATGATTGAAATCCTGTTGCTTCAGCATTAGAAGTAACAGCAAAATCTACCCCCCCTGATACCGTATGAGAAATATTCCAGTTTGAATTTGGAAGAATAGCGGCTGATTCAAAACCTTCTATTATTGGTAATATACCACCACCTGTAACAGTAAATATTATTGTAGATTGGTCATTTGCAGAATTTAAATCTGTGCCACCATTAGGGTTACTTGAATAACAAACAAGTGTGTGTGTACCTGGTGCGGCAGAAACAGCTGAAAGGTTAATCATGGTAGTTTGATAAGAAACTAATGAACCATTCCAATTTTGAGTTTGAATAGAACCACCATCTAATTGGTAATTAATTGTACAAGCTGTAAGTTTAGTACTACCAAAATTTTGAAACTTAACTTGTACGCTAAAGGTATCCATTGCCGTACCGCAATAATATTGAATAGGAGAAACAATTATTGGAATACCTGCATCAAGTCCATTTGTAGATGGAGGAACAATACCTTTAAGCATTGAGCAATTATATTTTGGGTCATAAACATTTGGAGTTCCGCCAGAAGTAGTTAAATCTTCTACTGAAAAATAACCATCATAAGCCCCACCCCATCCCCAGTTCATATGTAAATTGCCATTTGAATCATATCCATCGCAAACCCAGGTATGTCCTGCGCCTAAAGAGTCAGCCCCAACATATTGTACAGGTCGTCCTATATTTAAATCACTTTTTACACTATCAATCCAAGCAGCATCACTATAACTACTTTTATATAAACCACGAAGTTGATTAGGATCATAACTAAAATAAGTTTTATATGAATGTTGTGCACTAGGGCCGCTCGCGCCTAAAACTTGTGCCCCGCTTCCACTAGGGTCATAATGCATATCCACGCTAACTCCGCACTGATACATAAGTTGTGCCACATCAGCATTAGAAGCAGTTAACGGCATATTTGCCCAATTGTATGTAGTAGCACCATAGTTTGCAGATTGCATCGGATAATTATTTGCATTTGGACTTTGGGTATAAGAACTTGAACCAGTTCCTTGAGCAGGGTAGCTCCAGTACCTCATAATCTGAGCCATAGTGGTTGCCACACAACCGGTTACTGAACCACCGGGACATAAATTATTATAAGCTACGCTACCACCACCATTTTGATTCCAAGTTGTTTGAGTAAGGGGAGTCATAGCTGGGGTACCTAAAGTCATTATACTAGAACCACCCGCTTGTCTTTCGGTATAAGTTGTAGTTGTGTTGTTAATATATTTTGTCCATTCTCCGGCAACCTTTTCATTAGGAACTAATCCTTTGCTTCTAATAGAATTTATTTTATAGGATGTTTTCTCCATCCAATATCCAATATTAGATTTCGAATCAATCATTGTTGAATGATTTTTGGTTGAATAACCAATAATTGGCCTTATAGCATCTTCGGCAGATACAATTACGAAACCATCATTTGCGTTAATATCAAAAACAAAATAAAGAGGCAATCCGTTAGAAGAAAACTCCGTACGAGTTAATGTAATAGTATTAATTGCTATATCAGAATTTTGCTTATAGAAGTTTTGAGCTATTGTTTTTGCCGTGGAAGGTTCAACAGGCTTAGCATTTGCCATATTTATCCCTAAGGCAAAAATGAACGTTGCGTAAATTATTTTTTTCATTGTTTTTGTGTTTTAGCGTTTAGTTTGAACAAAAATACAAACAAATGCTTATAAAAACAATAAAATTTGTACAAGTGGTAAATTTTAACAGTTTAAAGCTTGTTTTAGGTCTTCTAAGAGATCTTCCACATCTTCAATACCAATGCTAAGGCGCAATAAATTGTCTACAACACCTACTTTTTCACGCTCTACTTTGGGTATAGAGGCATGAGTCATAGTGACAGGGTGATTAATTAAAGATTCTACACCCCCTAAAGACTCTGCCAAAGAAAACACCTTGAAAGAAGAAGCAATTCTAAACGTATCATCCAACGAGGCATTTTTTAATACAATGGAAATCATTCCGCCAAAATCGCGCATTTGTTTTTTGGCAATGGCATGGTTGGGGTGGTCGGTAAAGCCGGGCCAATAAACTTTTTCGATTTTAGGATGTGTTTTTAAATACTCGGCAATTTTCCTTCCATTCTGGCAATGACGCTCCATACGGATATGCAAGGTTTTTATACCACGCATAACCAAAAAACTATCCATTGGTCCGGGATTAGCGCCGCATGAGTTGAGGATAAAATACAATTGCTCATGCAGTTTTTCATCATTCATCACTAAGGCACCCATCACCACATCGCTGTGACCACCGAGGTATTTAGTTGCCGAGTGCATTACAATATTTGCACCCAATGCTAATGGGTTTTGCAGGTAGGGTGATGCAAACGTATTATCTACCGCCAATAACAAATTATGTTTTTTAGCAATGACAGCACAAGCCTCAATATCCACAATCTTCATGGTAGGATTGGTGGGTGTCTCCGTCCAGATTAGTTTGGTGTTTTTGGTTATGTATTTAGAAATGTTGTTGGCATCGGTTAAATCAATAAAGTGGAATTTGATTCCATAAGGTTCAAATATTTTTGTAAACATACGGTAGCTGCCACCATACAAATCATCGCCGGTAATAACCTCATCACCTGGGCGTAACAATTTCATAACGGCATCGGTTGCGCCCATGCCACTTGAAAAACAAATGCAATGCTTGCCATTTTCTAATGCAGCAATGTTTTTTTGAAGTGCTTCTCTTGTTGGGTTTTTACCACGTGCATAGCCATAGCCCTTATTCTTGCCGGGGCTTTCCTGCACGTAGGTAGATGTTTGGTAGATGGGTGTCATTATAGCTCCTGTAGTCGGGTCTGGCTCGGCCCCTGTATGTATGGCTTTGGTGCCAAATTTATAGTTGTTAGAGTTCATTTGCTTAATTTTTTGACAAAGCTAATTCAATTAATTTATATAATTTCCCGTTCTTAAATTTATGCGGTTATTTATTTCATTAAAGCATTTAAAGAGGTTTGTATATATCTCTTGTTTGCTTTTTCTTATATCTAAAACTTGTGTTGCCCAGCAAAATTTATTTAATGTAGTTACCACTGATATTACCGATAGTGCCAAACTGTTTTTTCAGGAGCAGCTTAATGTAAATGCTCAAACAAGCTCTAATGCTACTTTTACATGGGGGTTGGGGCATGGCTTTGAACTTGGCTTTAATGTATTTGGGGTAAATTACGATAATCATGCGCACAATTTTTTAAAGAATGATACAGATCATACAAGTCCGCTTGGCCCAATTTTGTTAATCAATGCACAAAAGGCCTTTGAGTTAAACAAGCATTTTAAAATTGGTATAGGTACACAAAGTGGAATAAACCTAACGCAATACGCAAAGTATATCAGGCCCGTAACTTTTAGCTATGCTACTTTAGTATATCACCCTTTTCATACTTTAAAATTAGTAGGAGGTGCTTATTATGGCGATAAATATTTTTTAGGTACCGGAAACCAATTGGGTGGTATGGCAGGTTTTGAGTGGGCGGTTATAGAACATCATTTTCATTTGCAGGCAGATTGGTTATATGGCACTAATTCCTCATCTGTATGGGTGCCCGGTGCGGTTATCTATTTTACTCAAAATATATCTATATCGCTGGGTTGGCAGTTTCCTAATCCCAATTCGCCCAATCAGCAGGCTTTTGTGTTTGAGTTTACTTTCAGGAAATCGTAAGTTTCGGATAATTTTTAACTTCTCACTTATTGATTTATTCCTTACCTTTAATGTATGAAAAAGTTTGTTTTCATATTTCTCATCTCACTTCTCATAACTCACCTTTGTTATTCGCAAAAGGATAATCATGTTGTTTTTGATAATGAGAAACTTGCGCTTCGCTCTTCACTTCATAATGCTACATGCTCTCAAAGTGGCAATTATGATGTTAAGTATTACCGTTGTTGCTGGAATACCAATCCTGCTGTAAATGCCATTTCGGGTAACATAACTACTTATTTTATGCCGTTATCGCCTTTAGATTCTATTCAAATGGATGTTTCTATTTCTTTAACCATTGACAGTGTTTTGTATCATCAATCAAAAATTAATTTTAGTCAGTTAACGGGAGATATACTGCAAATAAAATTTCCTGCCACACTAAATGCCTTAGATTCGGTTACTGTTTATTATCACGGCATGCCGCAGTCAAGCGGTTTTGGTTCTTTTGTACAAAGCACTCATGGACCAAATAATACTCCTGTTATCTGGACTTTATCAGAACCTTATGGTGCGCAAGATTGGTGGCCTTGTAAAAATACCTTAACCGATAAAGCAGATTCTATAGATACATACATAACTATTCCTCCTGGTAATAAAGCGGCAAGCAATGGGTTATTAAAAGAGATTATTTCTAACGGTACAAGCAATACCTATCACTGGAAACACCGGCATCCTATAGCTGCTTATTTGGTTGCGCAGGCCGTTACTAATTATTCAACTTTTTTAGATACCGCTAAAGTGCAGCAAGGAACCCTGCCCGTATTGTATTACACATATCCTGAAGATTCTACCAGTGCAAGAGCTACAGATGGACAAATGCTTCGGGTAATTCATTATTACGATAGTTTATTTATACCCTATGCTTTTAGCGATGAAAAATATGGCCATGCTCAGTTTGGATGGGGTGGTGGTATGGAACATCAAACCATGAGCTTTGTTGGTGGATTTGGTATTTTTTTATTAGTACATGAGTTAGCCCATCAATGGTTTGGTGATAGAGTTACCTGCGGTTCCTGGCGGGATATATGGCTTAATGAAGGTTTTGCGGTTTATTGCTCAGCGCTTAGTCAGACGATGTTATTTGGAGAATCTTTTTTCGATGACTGGAAATCACAAACAATGGCAAGTATAACATCTATGCCTAAAGGTTCCGTTTGGGTAGATGATACCACCAGTGTTTACCGTGTTTTTGACGGAAGGTTAACCTACAACAAAGGTGCTTATTTACTTCATATGCTACGTTGGAAGTTAGGAGATAATCTTTTTTTTCAAGGTTTGCGCAATTACCTGAACGACCCTTCGCTTGCTTATTCATTTGCAAAAACAACCGCTTTGCAACAACATTTAGAAAGTATTTCGGGACAATCGCTTACAAAGTTTATCAACCAATGGTTCTATGGGCAAGGCTACCCATCTTATTTGATACTATATAATAAGGAAACAAATAACCAATATAAAATAACCATTAACCAAGCCACCTCTGATAACTCGGTTTCTTTTTTCGAAATGCCTGTGCCTATAAAATTTAAGGGACAAGGAAAGGATACTATTATTGTTTTTAATCATACATCATCCGGACAGGTATTTTATGCCGACCTTAACTTTACACTGGATAGTATATTGTTTGATCCGAATTTAGAAATTATATCTGCACATAATAGAGTAATGGAGGAGAATGCCTATTTAAGAAGTCTGCAACCTTTGGTTATTTATCCAAACCCAACAACAGATGTGATAAATGTGGAAGTAAATGATTATAGCAATTTTCCCCGAATGGTGGAACTATATAATGTATTAGGGCAAAAAGTATTGGATTTTTCTCCTATCGAAAATAGCTTTTCGGTTCCTCTTTCCAGTCTTTCCAACGGAACCTATTACCTCAAAATAATCTCCGGCGAAAAGGTTTATACCCAAAAGATTGTGAAAGATTAAATAGCTCCTTTTCAGATTTTTTACGCTGTTTCTCACCGACTAAATCAAATTCTTCTCAATCTTGTTCCATTGCTTTATGTTCTTGTATCATGGCTTTCCATTCCTGTGCCTTTGCTTCACTGCCTTGTATGATTGTTTCCAATTCTTTCTTGTTTGCTAAACTTTCTTGTTCCATTGCTTCTAATTCTCCTGTCTTTGCTTCCAATTCCTCCTTCATTGCTTTATGTTCTTGTCCTATTGCCTTCCATTCTTCCCCCTTTGCTAAACATTCTTGTTCCATTTCTTCTAATTCTTGTCTCATTGCTTTCCATTCTTCCACATTTGCTTATCAACCAACCCACCTTTTAAGGTAAAAAATAGGTAAAACCTACCTTCCATTTGGTTTTCCATAAATTTTTAGAAGAAAAACTAAAAACTATTTCCCAAACTTTTGCTTTAATGCAGATAGGGCAGATTGCATATCGTTGGCATCGTAGGCAATTTCCTTTTCTTTCTTAACCGAAGAAGATTTTGCAGCGGGTATGTTTCCGTTGCCTTTCATAGACAGGGCAATGCGGTTGCGTTTTAAGTCAAGTTCTAAAACAGTTACCATAACCTGCTGGTGCACTTTTACAATTTTGTTTGGGTCATCCACAAAGGTATCAGACAGGTGAGAGATATGCACCAAGCCATCCTGATGCACGCCCACATCTACAAAAGCACCAAAGTTGGTTACGTTGGTAACAATGCCGGGCAGTTGCATACCCTCGCGCAGGTCTTCGGGCCTTTCAATGCCTTCGGCAAAAGAAAATATTTCGAACGATTTACGCGGGTCGCGACCGGGTTTTTCCAACTCGTTTACAATATCGCGCAGGGTGGGTAAACCAATGGTATCACTTATGTAGTTAGTAATTTTAATTTGCTTGCGCAGTTCTTTATTAGTGAGTAAATCGTTTATGGTGCAATGCAAATCTTTTGCCATGCGCTCTACCACTTCATAACTTTCAGGATGCACTGCACTTTTATCCAACGGGTTATCGGCCTTGCTGATTCGTAAAAAGCCTGCACACTGCTCAAAGGTTTTCTCTCCCAATCCTGAAATCTCTTTCAACTGAAAGCGGGCTTTGAAGGCGCCATTTTCGTTTCTAAACTCAACAATGTTTTGTGCCAGGCGACTGTTTAAACCCGATACATAGGTAAGAAGTTCCTTACTTGCTGTGTTTAATTCTACACCCACTGCATTTACACAACTGCTCACAACCTCATCTAATTTGTTCTTTAGTTTAGTTTGGTCCACATCATGCTGGTACTGTCCTACTCCAATTGATTTTGGGTCGAGCTTCACTAATTCAGCTAATGGGTCGGCTAATCTTCTTCCAATAGAAACCGCGCCACGCACCGTAATATCTTTATCAGGGAATTCTTCACGCGCAACATCTGATGCCGAGTAAATAGAAGCACCGCTTTCGTTTACCATTATCACCGGAATTTCTTTTGGCAGAATATCTATGGCTCTGATAAACGTTTCTGTTTCACGACCTGCTGTACCATTACCAATAGCAATAGCTTCAATTAAATGTTTGGCACAAAAAGCAAGTACAATGTTCTCTGCTTCCGTCTTTTTCATTTGAGGATAGATAACCGTATCAGCTAATAATTTTCCCTGCTTATCAAGTGCAACTACTTTGCAACCTGTGCGAATACCCGGGTCTATGGCAAGAATAGCTTTTTGTCCGAGCGGAGAAGATAGCAACAACTCACGTATGTTTTGAGCAAACACATCAATGGCTTTATCATCGGCTAACTCTTTAGTAGCAGATCTAGTTTCAGCTTCAATAGAGGGTTGCAACAATCTTCCATATCCATCTTCAACAGCTACCTTAATTTGATTGGCACATTCGTTCTTA
This sequence comes from Bacteroidota bacterium, assembly GCA_003153315.1. Taxonomy (GTDB): domain Bacteria; phylum Bacteroidota; class Bacteroidia; order B-17B0; family Aurantibacillaceae; genus PALSA-968. The sequence goes on along the minus strand of PLYA01000055.1, from coordinate 92,421 downwards.
GCCTTTACAAATATCCTGTTTAAAATATCTATCGCATCATCAACCGGAGGCTTGATATCAAGAAATAAAAAATCTTCCTTCTCTCCACGGCGCATAGCCAGTAAGCGGTGCGAAGGGCATTGAGTCAAAGGCTCTTCCCAGTCGAAATAATCTTCAAACTTGGCACCCTCTTCTTCTTTACCTCTAACTACTTTGCTTTTTATGGTGGCTTTTTGTTTAAACAAGTTTCTTATTTGTTCACGTGCATTGGCATCTTCGGTAATTATCTCTGCAATAATATCGCGTGCACCATGCAAAGCATCTTCAATAGAAACAACTTCTTTTTCGGCACTGATAAACTTGGCAGCTTCATCATCTAATGATGCGTTACCCTGCGCTAAAATAAATTGAGCCAAAGGTTCTAAACCTTTCTCGCGTGCAATGGTAGCTTTGGTTCTGCGTTTGGGTTTATAGGGCAAATACAAATCCTCCAGTTTGCTGATGGTTTCGGCATCCAGTATTTTTTCTTTCAATTCTTCAGTAAGCTTGCCTTGTGTTTCAATAGATTTTAAAATGGCATCGCGGCGTTTTTCCAGCTCGCGCAATCGCTCCATCTCATCACGTATCTGCATAATGGCAACCTCATCTAAACTACCGGTAGCCTCTTTGCGGTAACGGGCAATAAACGGTATGGTTCCACCCTCATCCAACAGGCGCACCGTGGCAACTACCTGTTTAGTATCAATGTTTAGCTTATCAGAAACTTTAAAATAAAGTTGTGTATTTGTCATAAATTATTTTTCGTAAATGTACTTGTAGCCTGTTAAAAAAGGGAAACGATTTTTGAACAAAGAGACGTCCTTCATTTAAAAAATTAAACAAGAAAATATATCCTTAGGCTATAAATTGAGCCTCTGAAGTAACAGGCATGCTTAATGCTTTTGATATGATGCAATTTTTTTCCGCATCTTTTGTTACAGTTGTAAACTCATCGGCAGTAATTCCTGCAACTTTTCCGGTAATAGAAAGATGAATGCCTGTAATAGTCAGATTCTCCATAGTCAATGTTACTTCTGTATCTAAACTTATTGGGGTTAACCCCTTTTTAGTCAGCATAGAACAAACCGCCATAGTAAAACAACCTGCATGTGATGTTGCCAATAACTCTTCGGGGTTTGTGCCTTTTTCTCCTTCAAAACGGGTTTTAAAGCTATAATTGGTGTTATTTAAAACGCCACTTGGCGTTGTAAGCGTACCTTTACCTTCTTTTAAATTTCCTTGCCAATGGGCTTTTGCTGTATATTTCATAATTAAATTGTTTTATGTTTTTGATTATTTGATTTCGTTCAATTCGTTTTTTACTCGGTCAAAGATAAGTTTAAACCATGTTGTAAATTCTTGCGGACTTTGTTTTAATTGATTTTCTACTTCCAGTAAGGTCATGTATTTATATGCTGCAACTTCCTCAGGATTTATCTTTGGTGCATCATCACTGAATCCAAAAAATACATGATCCAACTCATGTTCGCTTAAATTATTTTCAAGTTCAGCCAAATAAGTAAAATGAAAAGCATACTTCATTTCGCAACTCAAACCCATTTCTTCCTGCAATCTTCTTTTGGCAGCATCAAGCGTACCTTCCGTTGGTCTAGGGTGGCTGCAACAGGTATTAGTCCATAAGTTAGCAGAGTGGTATTTAGTTGCTGCACGCTTTTGTAACAACAATTCTTTCTTAGAATTAAATACAAATACCGAAATGGCACGATGCAGTTTTGCTTCACGATGCGCCTGCATCTTTTCCATCACACCAAGCTCATGGTCTTGCTCATCAACTAATATAACATATTCGGTATTCAATTAAATTTAAGGGGTTGCCTGTAAACTTACACATTTTGCCTCATAACATATAAGGAAGAAAATGCAATCACCTCTAATAAACAAACTAAAGTTAATAAATCACTATTTGATAACATTCCCTTAACCTTCAGTTAACATTACAAGTCTACGTTTGCATTAAATAAACAACACCATTAAAACATGGAAAAACTAAACAGAAAAAATTTTCTTAAACTCATAGGGGCATCTTCTTTGGCGATGCTTAGCTCGAAAGCTTCTGCATCAAGTCTTTTAAGTTCTTTCGATGAGGAAAAGGTTTCTTCCAAGCCTTTCCGAGTGGCGCACTTAACCGATATCCATATCCAAAGTGGATTAGTTGCTGAAAAGGGTTTTGCTTCCTGTCTTCACGCCGTAAACTCATTAGCTCAAAAACCTGATATGATTCTTAATGGTGGTGATGCTATTATGAATGCTGCTTTTACCTTTTCTAAAGAAAAAATAAAAAAACAATGGGGCCTTTTTCACGATATACTTGCTGCTGATAATTCTATTCCCGTTCGTCACTGTATTGGTAATCATGATTTATATGGTTGGCCGCTTTCCACTTCATTTGAAGATGAAAGTAAACAAACTGCCATGGATGAATATAAAATGAAAACACCTTACTATTCTGTGCAACATGGCAAGTGGAAGTTTATAGTATTGGATAGTATCAGAGCTAAAAATTCTATTCCCGGATACTATGCCGAATTAGATGAAGAACAAATGCAATGGTTAAAAGATGAATTACAAAATACCCCGAAAGATTTATTTATATGTATTGTTACCCATGTGCCTGTTTTAGCTGTTTGTACTTTGTTTGATGGTAATAAAGATAAAACTCATTGGAGCATTCCTAACAACTGTTTGCACGCTGATGCGGCAGAACTTACCGCACTTTTTTATCAATACCCGGCTATAAAAGCCTGCCTAAGCGGACATATACATATGATTGATCATGTAAATTACTTGGGGGTTGATTATTATTGCAATGGGGCTGTTAGTGGTTCGTGGTGGAAAGGAAATCATCATCAGTTTGCGCCTTCTTTTTCCGTAATGAACTTTTATGATGATGGCAAGGTATCCCGCGATTTACATTATTATAAATGGCAATCAGCTTAGGACTTAAATTTTTTTTAACAATTTAATATTAACTTAACCACTTTTTTAATTTAATTTGTTAAAACCTGTAGCTTGTTATGAAAGTAAAATATTTAAAGTTAGTTGTTCTGACTATACTTGTGATTATAAGTAATAATTCATTTTGTTATGCTCAAAAACCATTGCAAGATAAGGAAACAATCACTGAGGTTGTAAAATCAAAAAAAATTAAATTTGTAATCGAATGGAAATCTGTATTTGGTAAATATGATCAGGATGGATATAAATATTCCCAGAAAACTTATGATAACAATGGAAATTGCACCGAAGAAATTACCTATTACTCAAATGGAAAAGTTGACGATAAAGTAAGTTATAAATACGATGATAAAGGAAAAAAAATGGAACAGTTAACTTATAAATTGGATGGAAGTATCGCTTCAAAAAGGGGATATAAATATGATGATAAGGAAAATCAAACAGAGGAAATAGAATACAGTACAGATGGAAACGTTAAAAATAAATGTACATTTAGTTATGATGATAATGGGAATAATATAGAAAAATCGGAATATTTGGCTGACGGGAGTCTATCTTCAAAAGATGTTTTTAGTTATGATAGTAGAAAGAACTTGATAGAAAAATCAAGATTTAATTCAGATGGTAGCCCGGCTTTTAAGCATAATTATACTTTTGATAATAAAGGAAATAAAACGGATGAAATAGTTTATTCTTACCTTATTGTTTCTTCTAAAAATTTTAATAAATATGATGATGAGGGAAACCTGGTAGAAGAAGGCACATATTATTCAAAAAACAGTTCGGACTATAAACCTTCTAATACTGTAGATGAAAGTGAGAACTCTACTGAGATGTTAAATCAAAATCCGGATGGTAGCAGTTTTTACAACTATACCTATAAGTATAATGAGAAAGGCCAGAAAATCGAAAAAAATTCATTTAGTACAAATCACAAAATTAAATATAGATGGACCTATAAATATGATGAGAAAGGAAATAATATAGAAGAAATAATATATAATCCCGATGGCACCATATTCTATAAATATAGTTGTAAGTATAATGAAAAAGGAAAAATAACTGACGAAGCAAGATTTAATTCGTATGTGAGTATCTCTTCTAAAAATATTTATAAGTATGATGAAAAAGGAAATATGATAGAAGAACTTGAATATAATTCAGAGGATAAAATGTCTTATAGAAATACTTTTCATTATGATGATAAAAAGCATTTAGTAAAGACAGAATCATATAATCAGGCTAATAAAATGGAAGGGAAAAAGAATTTTATGTATGATGAAAAAGGAAATTTGGTTAAGGAAGAATGGTATAATGCTGAAGGAAGAATGGATGGTAAGAAAACATATCGTTATGATTATAATGGAAATAAAGTGGAGACAGTAGATTACTACTCACTTGGCGAGCCTGAAATTATAAAATATACATACGAACTTTATGAATAATTTTTACAAAAGGAACAAATTATACTTCCGTAAAATTCAGATTTTTATTTATTAAGATTGCTCCCGTACCCAATAAATTATTTAATTGAAGCTTACCTTTATTAAAAGTAACGCCGAAAAAAGGATTGTTTTTAATAAGTAAAGGGCCATCTAAATCTATCCAATCAGCACTTTCCATCAGTTGAGCAGCAGCAGAAACTCCGCAAGAACTTTCTGACATACAACCTATATTTATTTTCAATTTCTTTTCTTTGGCATACTTTACAATCTTAACTGCTTCAAAAAGCCCGGTGCATTTCATCAGTTTTAAATTTATGCCATTAAAACGACCGATAATTTTATCCAAATCGCTGAAACGCAACGTACTTTCATCGGCAATAGTTATAATAGGACTTCGTTCAGTTAACCATACCATTTCATCAAACATATTTTTAGGTAGAGGTTGTTCAACAAACAATACGTTTTGGTTGTTTAACCATTCTATCATTTCTAAAGCCATATATTTATCTGTCCATCCTTGATTTACATCAACAACTAATGGCTTATCTGTATATTCTCTAACACATCGAATAATTTCCTTATCTCCTTTATTCCCTAGCTTTATTTTTAATATTTTGTATTCCTCAAGCTCTTTCAGTTTATCAGGAATTAAATTTAATTCACCTATACTTATAGTAACCGACGTGTTTTTGGGTTGAGGTTTATCTAACTCTAATAAAGTATAAACAGCTTTGTTTAGGGATTTCCCCAGCAAATCATATAAGGCAATATCAATACAAGCTTTTGCTGCATTGTCGTTTGGAGAAATAGTACCAATGGCGGATATAATTTCCTCCATTGAAAACGGTAATTTGTAATTCTTTAAAATAACAGCTGCTTTATTTAGAAAGTCTATAACTGAAGTTTGCGTTTCAGCTAAATAAGGAGGTAAAGCTGCTTCACCATATCCGGTAAAACCATCGGATTCAAGTTTCACATATACAACTTCTGTTGCTTTTCTTGTGCCATAGGCAAGACCAAATGGGTGTTTAAACTGAAGTGAATATGGAGCGTAAGAGACTTTCAAAAATCGGTCAAATATAACACATAAAAAAAGCATGCGATTACTCACATGCTTTTTTAAAGACTCATACAAACCTATTTTTTCTCAGCAGGTTTTTTGGAAGACTTTTTAGAAGAGGGCTTCTCTTTAGAAGCACCTTTCACTTTGTCTTTTTGTTTGTGTTCTTTTTTGATTTCAGTTTTAGGTTTGTGACCGTTAACTGTTGTTCCTTTTTTTGGTAGGCCTGCTCCATTGGCAAACATGCTAGCGCTAAAAAGCACTGCTACTACCATTACACTTATTTTTTTCATTTGTTTTGTTTTGGTTATTATACCATATACAATAAGCGTGCCAAACTTTTTAAAAATAAAGAATAGCGTGTTAAAAAACCTTAATAAAGCCTATTAAAAAGGTATTAAGTCTTTCAATAGCTAAAGGGATATTCCATTTGTTTCTATCACGTTTCTCAACATAATTAGATATAGCGCGTATTTGCAAACATTTTATTTGTGCCTGATTGCACGCAAATAAAAAGGCTGCCCCTTCCATGCTTTCAACATCTGCTTTTGTATGTGATATAAACTTTTCTATACTATTTATGTTGCCGTGTGTAGTGTTTACCGTAGCTCCTTTTACATTTTTTAAACCGTGTAAGTATGTATGGTCAAAAATAACGGTATTCTTTATGTGGTAAGTACCCAGTAACTTAAGTTCTTCAATAGATAAAAATTGCTCATCATCTTCTGCGCCTAAATCAGCAAAACAATCTTCATCTATACGTACTACTTCTCCGATAGAAAGTGTGTAATTAAAACTTCCGCATATTCCTGCATTAATAGCTATATCATATTTATCGCTGAGATATTTTCCTAAATAAAAGCTTGTGCGTGCAATACCAACCCCGGTAATTAAAATAGTAATTTCATGTTGATTATAGTTATAGGAAGATATTATTTTGCCTTCCATATCTGCATTAATCTCTTTTAATAAAGGAGTTATTTCAAATGGAGTAGCAGATACGATTAATATATTCATATACTATTTCAAACTAATTTCAATGTGAAATACAAATATAGTAAAGCGGAATGGTATATTTGTGCAATAATTGAACTATGCTTTTTATTACCCGCAAAGAACACTTTAACGCCGCCCACAAGCTTTATAATACTGAATGGAGCGATGAGAAAAACATGGAGGTATTTGGCAAATGTGCCAACCCTAACTGGCACGGACATAACTACGAATTGTATGTTACGGTAAAGGGAAAAACAAATCCGGAGACAGGTTTTATTATTAACCTGAAAGATTTAAGTACACTTATCAGAACAGAGATTTGTGATAAGCTTGACCACAAGAATCTGAATTTAGATGTAGACTTTTTACAAGGTGTTATGACGAGTACCGAAAATGTAGCCATTGCCATCTTTAATATACTCACTCCTAAAATAGAAAAGCTGGGTGCCAAGCTGCATGGTATTAAACTGTGCGAAACAGAAAATAATTACGTAGAGTATTTCGGGAGTTAGTATGATACTACTATGAGAATTGTTGATACCATTCCGCATCCTGCTTTGCAAATAAGCATCTTTCAGATGAATGATAAATATTTGGTGAAGTTTGAAGCAGCCATGATGGAACAGGTTTTTAAGTTTGATATAGCCGAAGTAAAAAGTATAGAGGCTCTTAAACAAATAATAACTCCTGATTTTATTGATGCGGTGCGTAAGCGTTTCAACGAAATGTATTTGCAATACAAGGCAGCTTTCTAAAATTTATTCATGCCACAGGAACCCATTCTTAGCATTGCTTATTTGCCCCCTGTTGCCTGGTTTCAAAAAATAAAACAGGCGGATAGCATTTATTTAGAGAAGTGTGAACATTATGTAAAACAAAGTTATCGTAACCGTTGTAATGTGTTTGGCGCTAACGGAGTTTTATCATTAAGCATTCCTGTTGTTGCCACTCATGATAAGCAATGTATCAATGATGTAAAAATTTCTTATGATGAAAAATGGCAACAACAGCATTGGCGAACCATTGAAAGTGCTTATCGCAATACACCTTACTTTATTTATTATGCTGACGAACTAAAGCCTTTCTATCAAAGGAAATATGAATTTTTGTTTGATTATAATATGGAGTTGATTTCTTTGTTGATGAAAAAATTCAAATTGAATAATGAAATAAGATTTACCGAAATATATGATGTATCAGGTTATACCAATGATTACAGAAATACCATTCACCCTAAAAAAGACATAGAAGAAGCTATATTCATTCCCTACCCCCAATTGTTTAATGAAGGGCAGCCTTTTAAAGCAAACCTAAGTAGTATTGATTTGCTTTTTAATACCGGACCTAATGCTAAAGACTATTTGTAAATTACTTTTTAAGTAATTTAAATGCATGCGACCATTGGTTGCGCAGCATCCCCGGAATGCACCAAAGCATACATAAAGGTTCAATAGCACGGGCAGCTTCTACTTTACCCATATCTTCGGTTTCCCAACCAAACTGATCGAGGATATGTGTAACCTGTTTTTTTGCTTCTTCATTGTTTCCGCAAATAAACATGGTAGGTTCTACACCACTAAAATCGGGGTTAACCATAAATGCATTGCCCACACAACTAAACGACTTCACAAAATTTGCTTTAGGTGCAAGCAGTTGCAAATGTTCCATTAAAGAGCTGTTTAAATTGGTGTAAAAATGCAATACCCCATTTACCGGAGGGTTTTTTTCATCAATTGGGTTAGTGGCATCTATAATGGTTTTACCGTTAAGGTTATTAATACCTGCCAGTTTTAATACTTCTTCGGCAGCATGCCCTTTTACTGCCAATACAATAATATCAGAGGCTTTAGCCACCTCTTCAAACGTGGCAACTTTGGCCCTGAAGTTATTTTTGGTTTCCCAATCTTTAAGTTTTGATGCATTGCTTGTGCCTATCATAACTTCATAACCATGTTTAAGAAACCCGCTGGCTAATACCTGACCCACAATACCCGAGCCAAGCACGCCTATTTTTTTTGTATTCATAATTTTCTGTTTTTTTGTAGTACGAATATAAGAGATGTTCTTCTATTTTATCTATTAAAACAAAAAGCTTTTTGAATGTATAAAATAATTAGTTTTACTCTCTTTTTAAAAATATACAACCGAGCGAAGCGAATACATGAGTATAATTAAATAATAACTAAAAGAACGAATAAATGAATAAAACAAAGAATGTAATTGGCACATTTGCCATTGTATTATTAAGTGTAATTGGTTTTACCACTAAGGCACAACAACTAAAAGTTCCGGCACCAAGCCCTGCAGCAACTATTAAACAAAGTGTTGGATTAGCCGAAGTTACCGTTGAGTATTCTCGTCCGGGCGTAAAAGGTAGAACTATATATGGAGATGTGGTTCCTTTTGGCAAAGTGTGGCGCACGGGTGCCAATGCTTCTACCAAAATTACGTTTGGTGAGGATGTGAAGTTAGATGGCAATCCTGTACCTGCAGGAACCTATGCCTTTTATACTATTCCTGATAAGGATGAGTGGACTATTATACTGAACAAGAACCTTACCTTATGGGGTTCTGATGGATATAAACAGGAAGAAGATTACCTGCGTTTTAAAGTAAAAACTACTGCACTAACCAACAAAGTAGAATCGTTTACTTTTAATATGTTTGATATAGCACCTACTTCTGCCGGTATGGAATTACTTTGGGAGCAAACCCGCGTGGCATTTATCATTACAGCTGATATTGATGCTAAAGTGATGAAGAACATTGATGCAACTATGGCAACGGATAAGCGCCCCTATTATCAGGCTGCCAGTTATTATTATGATAATGATAAGGATATGAAACAGGCACTTGCCTGGATTAACAAAGCTATAGAGATAAACCCAAAAGCTTATTGGGCCATTATGCTGAAAGCTAAAATACAGGTTAAGTTAAAAGACGTTACCGGAGCTAATGCTTCGGCACAAAAGGTAATTACCATGGCTAAGGCAGATGATGACGATGCTTTTGTAAAACAAGCTCAACAGCTTATTGATAGCAATAAAAAGAAGTAATTGTATGGAGATAGTATAAAACAGGTACTGGACGGTTTCCGATACCTGTTTGAAAAAATATACTAAGTAATAATACAACTAAACACAGGGCTCCAGGTATGTATTACCCCGCGGGTATCTACCCAGGCGGCAAAGCCCCATAATTTTTGTCCGGCTGTTTCTCTGGCTACATCTTTGGTGAACGGAGATTTTTGTGCTTCCAAGTGTTTGTTGCAAACATCCTCTCCGGTAGGTGCAGCGGCATTGGCAGCGGTAATAATGTATTGTATTAAAATATGGTGCATGCCGGCTTCTACGCCTTGCGATTTTGTGCCCAACTCACCAAAAGTAAAGGTAACGGTACCCGGCGAGTTTGATTTTACTGATATAGCCGGATAGTCGGGCATCTCGCGCTCTACTATAGAGGTAGATATGGTATGAACATTTGTGCCTGTATTTATGGTAATAGGCAAGCCAATTTGTTCTTTTTGCAAATCGGTAAGGGCATCATTATGACGTATGTATTGTGCCGTAATTTGGCGTATGCTGCTTTTAAACAACTTGGATGCCTTGTTGCGTGCCGTAATTAATGCCTTGCCCGGGTGTGTATGCGGGGGCGCTAAGCCATAAGCCGCCACGTAGGCAGATTGCAGGCTTAGCAATGCTGCCAGTTTACTGCCCGTACCTGTTGGGATGCCTGTTAGTGGTCCTATTACAGAGTCTTGTATCTCTGTCATAAAGGTTGCTTGCCATAGGAAGAACCTTAGCAGTTGTGCCGGAATCCAATCCGGTCTTTTCTTTTTTGTTTTCATGGTTTTTATTTTTATTGGTTTATAATCTTGTTTAGTTTGTCTTCATTTCTGTTTCATTTGACTTCAGTGCTATTTAGTTTGACTTCAGATAGATTTAGTTTGATATCAGTTGAGTTTTGTTTGATATCAGTTAAGTTAAGTTTGATGTCAGATAGGTTTGATCTGACTTCAGATGAACTTGCACTGAGTTCAGTTGACTTTATAAAACCGTTTTTTTTCTTTTCAAAGAGCCTTTTGCTGCTTGTTTAGTCTAAGATACCAAAATCGCAGGGCACTTGTCAAGTTTTTAAGCAACTTTTTTGGGACAACTTTTTAAAAGGTCGGATTTAACAATTAAACGGTCAAATTGAAGAGGAGATTCTGAAGTTTGGCAAAAATTCGTCGAAGGGTGCGTTTTGCTCTTTTGCCTATTTTGGGTAGTTTAGGGGGGTGAAATACGCTATTATACTTTTATTATTTAGTTATGCTTTGTTTGGGCAACAATCGATCGGCATTAAAATAGAGGGCGGATTTAGTAAAATTTCCGACAATCTATATGACCCCATTCACACATCACAAAAAATTTATTTAAGACCATCAGGACAGGCAGGTTTTTTTTATAACCTACCAATAAGAAAGTATGAAGTATTTGGAGTAGAATTGTTATTTACTCGAATAGAAGGGCAAGAACAAATTGTAGATACTATGGGCTCCATATTTAACTCAAATGGAAGCACAACCAAATTACTTAACACCACCACTATTTCAAAACATATTTCTTATTTAAGCCTGCCCATTCATTACGGCATAAACGTTAAAAATTTTACATTTAATATTGGAGTTCGGTTATCAGCTCGGCTTATGGGAAGCGCAGAAGAAACAACCCAAAGTAATTATAGCTTTAATCCCATGTTAATTTTAAGCCCAAGTGCTACTTATTATAGCACGGATAGATTACATATTAAAGATGTTGATTTTGAAGAAACAGTAGGAATTATATATCGTATAACAAATATGTTTGCTATGGAAGGCAATTATTATTATGGGCTTAATAATATTTATCCTAATAATCATAGAACAACAATATGGAGAACACAACAAATGACAATTGGGTTTCGTTATACTTTTTTAACTATTAAAAAGAAAGTTAAAGAATAGTTAATATAAGCCCTCTGGCGGTAAACTGCCGAAATGCCAAACAAATAAAACCAGTATAAAAGAACTTTGCTAAAGTCTCACTATAAAAAAATGAATACAGAGGCCGGTTGCGATGAAGCGGGTAGGGGTTGCCTGGCCGGTCCGGTAGTGGCTGCTGCTGTTATATTGCCTGTGGGATATAAGAACAAACATATTGATGATTCTAAAAAAATACCCGAGAAACTGCGTTACGAATTAGCTCAACAAATAAAACAAGATGCACTGGCCTATGCCGTTGCCGTGGTTGATCATAAAAAGATTGACAGTATTAATATTTTAAACGCATCCATATTGGCTATGCACCACGCGGTGGATAAACTTGCGCTTCGCCCCGATTTTTTGTTGATAGACGGTAACCGTTTTAAACCCTACCCAAATATTAAGCACCTGTGTGTTATAAAAGGCGATGCTACGTATATGAGTATTGCCGCCGCATCACTATTGGCAAAAACCTATCGGGATGATTTAATGCAGGAGATGCACAAAGAGTTTCCGTATTATGGCTGGGATAAAAACAAAGGCTATCCTACTATGTTGCATCGTGATGGAATTAGAAAACATGGGGCGTGTAAGTATCATCGAAAAAGCTTTACGTTGTTGCCTCCTCAACTTTCTTTGTTTTAATTAGATTTTCACAAGCTTTGTTTCATAACCTTTTATGGTTTATACCTATATAAACACCCCCATACCTTATCTTTACTCTTTATTGTGATTAAGAAAATTGCTTTTACCCTCTTATTAGTCTCTGCCATTGCATGTGGAACTTGGGGCTATTTATATTTAAGCAACTTAAAACGCCCCACGGTTAGCCCGCTTAGTGTTTTGCCCGATAGTTGTTATGTGTTATTGGAAGCCAAAAGCCTGCACGAACTTTCAGAGAAACTCAATCAGGGCAACCTGCTATGGGAAGAGCTTTTAAGAGCAGATGCTATTAGACAGTTTAATAAAACACTTCAAAGGGCTGATTCTTTAATTAGTAACTCCAACGCAAGTAATACTTTCGGTGTGCAGGCAGTTTATGTGGCGTTATATCAAAACAAGGGGTATCCTCTGGGTCAATCACCGCTGCTCGCCGCATTTAATTTAGCGGATATTAATACCAATGATTTGTTTATTTCCTTCCTGGCAAAAAGCTTTGCCGCTAAAAAGCTTGATGGCAAAAACAATTTTATTTATGAATGCAAACAACCCGACTATACTTTTTATGTATATGTAAATGCAGGTTTGGTGATGCTTTCCGATGATGTTAATTTTCTGCAAAATGCCATTCAGAATAATAAAAACTGCTTAGCCCAAAACAAACTGTTTATAGAAGCCTATCAAACATCAGATAAAGAAAGTGATGTAAATATGTTTGTGCATTTGCCTTGTTTCTATAACACAGGGTGGAATAATTTCTTTACCGAAACAGCCATAAATAAAAACACTTATGGTGCAAGGCATGAAGCATGGGTTTCAGCAGATGTTTCTATAACGCCCAGTGAATTAAATACGCAGGGCTTTCTTTCTAATGATTCTTCTGCTTTTTACAATACGTTAAAGAGCCAGGAAACAGTTAGTTTTAAAACCATATTAAGTGTGTTGCCATACAACACCCTGCGCTTTCAGTCTATAAGTATTAGCAATTACAAACAGTTTGTTGAGCATAGCTATACGTCCAACACAAACAAAAGAAAAAATGATTTACAGGTTTATTCGGATAAAACCAATGCGGATGCACAAATGCAATTGGAAAAATTTATTGGCGATTACGCCATACTCTTTAAAGCAAGAGGCAGTGACAGTGATGAGGATTACGGGCTAATACATGTTGCCGAAGAGAATCTGGCTCTTGAGTTTTTAAAGGCTGTGAGCGATTCCGTTTTTGAAACGAAGGACTCTGTAAGAATTTACCGCGACGCAGAACAGAATTTATTTTCTAATCTGTGCGGTCATTTTCTTGATAAGAAGTTTGTCTATGCTATAAGTATAGATAACGGCATTCTTTTCAGTAATGAAGTTTCTGCTTTGGGTGATTATAAGAATACAGTATCAGAAAGAAATAATTTATTGGATAACGAGCGGGTGGTGAATTTTATAGATAAGAACTTGGCGGCAGAAAGCGCTTATTTGTTTTATGCGGATGTGTTTAAATGCAAAACAGAGATAACAAATGCAGCATCCAAGAGTATAAATAAACTGCTAGGCCAATCTCCTGAAATGCTTGATAAGTATGAATCGGTTGCACTTAGCTTACAGAAATTAAAAAACAATCTTTTTTTTAAGGCTTGCGTAAACTTTAATCCTAAAAACAAATTATACCAAAATACCTTATGGGAAACTCTTTTAGATACTGATTTATATATAAATCCTATTCCGGTAAAAAATCACATTACCGATGAAAAAGAATTAGTTTGTGTGGATGCGAAAAATAATTTATACCTGCTGTCAAATACCGGAAAGATTTTATGGAAAAGAAACATCAGCGAAAAGATATTAGGGGAAATACACCAAGTAGATTATTTTGATAATGATAAACTTCAACTTCTTTTTAATACAGAAAATTATTTATGTCTGATTGATAGGAACGGAAAGAACGTAAGCGGATTTCCTGTAAAACTAAATACTCCGGCAGGAAAAGGATTGACGCTATTTGATTATGAATCAAATAAGAATTACCGTTTGTGGGTTCCTTTAAAAAATAATACCAGTATTTGCTATGCTATAAACGGGAAGAAACTGGTTGATTTTTCTCCTGTAAATAATATCGGACAAGTAAAAAGAATTGTGCTTCAACAAAAGGACTATTTTATTTTAATTGACAGCTTGGGTAAAATAGATGTAGTAAATCGAAAAGGAGAAACTCGCCTTAAAATAAACTTAAAGGTTACAGAAGGAACACAAACGGTTTTCATAGAAGAAGGCAAAAACATAGAGACTACAAACATTTGTTACATAGATAAAACAGCCAAAAAATTTCGCAAGATTTCTTTAGAAGATAAACTAAAGGAAACTCCAATCCCCGAAGAGAATGATATTCAGTTTGCTTTTATAGATACTTTGCAAAATGCCATTGCCCCCCAATTAGTTTGTGTTACTGAGAAGGGCGTTGATGTGTTTGACTTTTTTGGAAAGAAGCTTTATGAATTGAGTTTGGATATAAAAATTCAACCACAGATAACCTCTTTACTGTTTAAAGAAAAACATATTTATGTTGCACTTGAAAAAAACACGAATAAATTATTCTTAATAGATGTAATGGGAAATAAAGTAACCGATACAGAAATAAAACTAAATAAACTGCCAGATAACTGTAGCCTGATAAATAATGAGAAACCTTATTTAATAGGCTTTTACGAGAATAAAGTTCTTTGCATTAAGCAATAATGGCCTAATCCTGATGCAAACGGGGTATGCTGCTCATAGGTTTGACGTAAAAATAAGTTGCCTCTTGGTCTTTTGGTCTCAAAATTCTTTCGCTTAAGTAATTATCATCATAGCTGGTTATAATTTTTGTGCGCTTTGGTCTTTTGCCAAACTCAAATTGCACCTGCTCTATAAAGCGGTAATCATCCCCTATCAGTTTAATTTCATAAATTTTTTTAGGCCATCCATTAAAAGGATGTCCTAAGGTGTGGTGATGGTACCATATTTTCCAGGTTATTTTCTCATATCGAAGGCCGCTTTTATATACTTTCACTTTTTTGCATATTTCATAAACAAATTTTTCATCACAAAACTTTACTTCAATTATATGCTTACGGTTATATATGTCAGGATAATGCTCTATTAATAACTGCTTCTTTTCAACCGAGTCTATAAAGAGTATATAGTCATCTAACAACTTAGTGTGTACCTGCTGAAAAGTAGAAGTGGTTTGTGCTGTAAGTGATTTGCAAAAAACAAAAAGTATAACAATAATAACTCTTGCAACAATTTTTGTCATATAAATTTTGGTTTAATTTTACGCCAAATTACAAATTTATGTCTTACATCATATCGGGGATACAACAATTGGGCATAGGCGTGTTAAATGTGCAAGAAGGTTTCAAATGGTATCGCCAAAACTTTGGAATTGATATTCCAATTTTAGATGAAGCTTCTGAAGCTAATTTAATGCTGCCTTATACCGGACAAAAACCCCATCAACGCCATGCTATTCTTGCTATTAGTGGTAAAGGTGGGGGCGGTTTCGAAATATGGCAATACACCAGCAGAACTCCTCAGCCTTGTTCTTTTGATATAGAATTAGGTGATTTAGGAATACTTGTCGGTAAAATTAAAACTGAAAACATAGAGGAAAGTTTTACATTCTTTAACAAAAAAGGAGTACACATTCTTTCTGAAATTACAGCTAATCCAATCAAACAAAGACACTTTTACATAAGAGATACCTTTGGAAATATGTTTGAGATTATTGAAAGCAATGAAATGTTCGGTAAAAGCCATCATGCCACCGGTGGGCCTATAGGCGCGGTAATAGGCGTTAGCAATATGGATAAATCTATAAAGTTTTATGCCGATATTTTGGGATATGATAAAATATTGTTTGATAAAGAAGATGTATTTGAAGATTTGAAAGATTTGCCTGCTGGTAAAAACAAATGTCGCCGCGTATTGCTTACCCATAATAAACCTCGTGAAGGAAGTTTTTCACGTATGCTTGGCAGCAGTTATATAGAGCTTATTAAAGTATATGATAAAACTCCCCGAAAAATATTCGAAAACCGTTTTTGGGGAGACTTAGGGTTTATACATTTATGCTTTGATATAAAAAACATGAATGCCCTGCGCACTAAGTGTGTCGAAGTCGGATATCCGTTTACAGTTGATAGTGGTACTAACTTTGAAATGGGCGATGCAGCCGGGCATTTTAGTTATATAGAAGACCCCGATGGCGCATTGATAGAGTTTGTGGAAACATTTAAAATACCCATCTTTAAAAAACTTGGCTGGTATTTGGATTTACGTAAACGTAAGCCCGAAAAACCTTTACCCAATTGGATGTTAAAAACATTAAGTTTTAGCAGAGTAAGGGATTAATATTTATTTTTTTATATTTACCAACTTAAACAGCATTTTCTGAAACAACATTATTTAACATTCTTTTTTGCAATCACTTTAGGGCAAGCAGTTTTTGCTCAGGATATTCACTTTTCCCAGTATTTTTCTACGCCCTTAACCATTTCCCCATCTAACACGGGTAACTATAATGGTGATTGGCGCGCTATGGCAAACTATCGCAGTCAGTGGAAAGAAGTTACCAAGCCCTATACGACAGAATCTGTTGGTGGCGATATGAATTTTTATATACAAAACGAAAAGGTATCGGGTGGGCTTTTAGTTATTAACGACAGGTCGGGCGGAGATTTGCAGGTAAGTAGCATACAACTATCGCTGGCGTATCATAAAAACGTGGGTAAGAATAATTTCCATATTGGGGTGCAACCCGGTATTACTATGAAAAGTATGGGCAATAGCCAGACGTTTCCAAACCAATTCGACTGGGGCTCGGGGCAGTTTAATCCAAGTCTTCCTAACAGCGAAAGTAATTTGGGTTATCGCCTGCATTATTTTGATTTAAACGTGGGCTTGGGCTACGACCGTAAGCTAACCGACCATTTAGAGCTATTTACGGCTGTTGCCATGTATCATACAAATTCTCCTAAGGAAACTTTTTTATCTACCAGCAATACGTTAAAACCACGTGAAGTACTCTCATTAGGAGTTACCTGGTATATGAAACCTAAAATTACTTTGCAGCCTTCGCTTTGTATGATGGGAACAGATAAAGCTTCAGAGTTTCTTTTCGGTGCCCGTGCTTTTTATTCTTTAGGTGCAGATTACTCCATTGCTAAAGCTGTTTTTATGGGCGTATACGGCAGACAAGGTTTTTCTAATTTAACCGATGCCGTTTTTGCAGTAATAGGGGCCAATTATAAAAATTATTATGGTGGAGTTAGTTATGACTTTAATATCTCTCAGCTCCATACAGTCAGCAGTTACAGAGGCGCTATAGAATTGTCGTTTATATATACTGGTATTAGTACACATTTAATGAAAACCCAAATTCCTTGTGATAGATATTAAGCGCATATACTGCATTACTTTTCTGTTTGTGTTATTTGGGTTCTATACGCAAGCACAGGATACTATTCAAATACAAGACTTGAAAGCCATACAGTGCAAGCGTTTTGGTAATAATGCTGTTACACAAGGAGATTACAATGCTGCTATAGAATACTATGCTCAATTTATGAAACTAAAGCCGGATAATGCTAAAATTGCTTATAAATTGGCAGATGCTTATCGCCAAAACAGAGATTATGTAAATGCGCAAGATTGGTATGAAAAAGCATATAGGTTTAGCAACCAAAGCAATAATCTGGCATTATATTATAATGCCCTGATGCAGAAGATGAATGGTAACTGCGATAAAGCCAAAGACTTGTTTGCTAAATTTAAGAAGCAGGCTAAAGGGCCTGAAGCTTCTCAGTATAAAAAACAAATGAAAGCAGAAATTACAGGCTGCGATTCGGCTATTGTGTTCAGCAAAAAATCAAGTAAAATATCGGTTACTCATTTAGATACCAGCATAAATAAAATTCATGTAGAGCATTCGCCTGTTATGTTGGATACAAACACGCTGTTGTATTCATCTGTTCGTGTAAATAAAAAGGTATATACCGTTCAATCTACGGCAGATACTTCGGTTGGTGCTTATAAAAAGTTTTATACCGCCAAAAAAGAAAACGGTAAATGGATGTTTAGCGGAGAATATGAGGGCGCTATTAATAAAGAAGGATTTAACAATACAAATGCGGCTTTTTCTGCCGATGGCAAACGTTTGTATTTTACACGCTGTAAAAGAAGCTGGAAAAATAAAATGATATGTGCTCTTTATCTTACCTCCAAGCAAGATGATGGCAGTTGGAGTGAGCCTGCTCCGCTTGATAACACCATAAATGATCCTAAATACACTTCAACACAACCTACAACTTCTATAGAATCTGTTAAGCAAAATGAGGTTATTTATTTTGTGAGCGACAGACCGGGTGGAAAAGGTGGTTTGGATATTTGGTTTATTATTTACGATTTTAAAAAGAAAACATACAGCGAGCCTAAAAATGCAAGCAGTAAAATAAATACTACCGGAGATGAGATGACACCTTATTATGATAATGATACCCGCACGTTATTTTTTAGTTCTAATGGCTGGGCTGGGCTGGGTGGCTTAGACGTTTTTAAAGCCAACGGAGAGATGAAACGCTTTACCGACCCTGAAAATATTGGTGCACCCATTAACTCAACCTCCGATGATATTTATTATGTGGAAGGAAAGAATAAAGCAGAAGGCTTTTTTGTTTCTAACCGAAAAGGTGGGGTGGCTCCTAAAAAGAGTGAAACCTGTTGCGATGATATATATGCATTTAATAAACTTTCAGTTGTAAAATTAAGCACCGAAGGTATTGTTACTGATGAAAATGGTAATCCTGTAAAAGGTGCCAAAGTATCTTTATATGCAAAAGCACCTTCGGGCGATAATATTTTTATTAAATCTACCGAAACTACTGCGCAGGGTACTTATGATATGAATATAGAACCCGGGTATGATTACCAACTGATTGTTGAGAAAGAAAATTACTTAAACGGTACAAAGGAGCTGATTGCTAAAGACATTACTTCCTCGCAAATACTAAAACAAAACGCGGTGGTATTAAAAGAAATGATAATGGAAAAACCAATTGTGCTAACCAGTATTACCTACCCAACAGATAAATATGATTTAACGGAAGATTCTAAAAAAGCATTAGATACCACACTGGTAGTTTTTTTACAAACAAACCCCGATGTAATTGTCGAAATCAGTTCGCATACGGATAACAAAGCAAGCCACTCATACAACGCGAATCTTTCTAAAAAGCGTTCGGAGAGTGTAATAAAATATTTGGAAGAAAAAGGTATTGCACCTGAAAGGTTGCAGGCACAAGGTTATGCAGAAACCAAACCCGTAGGAGATAACAGTACTGAAGAGGGTAGGGCGGCCAACCGCCGTACCGAGTTTAAAATAATAGGTAAACTCGCACCTAAAGAAAAAGAATACAACGACAAGGAGTAGAACTTCTTGATAATAAAACAACTTTTCTATTTGACGTAATTAAATAAGAGATGTTGCTATGGCTCTTGCTTCGGTATTATAGGAAAAGTAGTCTTCTAAAGAAGGATTTATTTTGTTGTTTATCTTGCTCATAGATAGCTCTACAACCTCACTCATTTTAAGGAAGGAAATCTTTTCTTTTAAGAA
The DNA here is from genome assembly GCA_003153315.1 of Bacteroidota bacterium. GTDB lineage: Bacteria > Bacteroidota > Bacteroidia > B-17B0 > Aurantibacillaceae > PALSA-968. The sequence continues at coordinate 72,619 of PLYA01000055.1, read as the reverse complement.
AGCATCTACGGCAATTTCATTGGCGGCGTTTAATACACAGGGCATAATACCTCCTTTATCAAGCGCCTGGTAGGCAAGGGCTAAGTTAGCAAAGGTGTTAGTATCGGGTTTCTCAAATGTAAAGGAAGGATACTTGGTAAAATCAAAACGCTCAAAAGGTGTGGCAATTCTATTGGGGTAACTAAAGGCGTAGTGTATGGGTAACTTCATATCAGGCAGGCCAAGCTGGGCTTTAATACTGCCATCGGTAAACTGCACCATGCTATGTATAATGCTTTGCGGATGTATCACTACTTCTATCTGCTCGGGTTTTATATTAAACAACCATTTGGCTTCTATTACCTCAAGTCCTTTGTTCATAAGGGTTGCCGAATCTATAGTAATTTTTGCACCCATAGTCCAGTTGGGGTGTTTAAGCGCCTGGTGTTTGGTAATGTTTAGTAAATCACTTCTTGTTTTTCCTCTAAACGGACCTCCACTGGCGGTGAGATAAATCTTTTCAATAGGGTTATCAAACTCGCCCACTAAACATTGAAATATAGCTGAGTGTTCACTATCTACCGGATAAAGATTTACGCCATGCTCTTGTGCCAGTTTGGTAATTAATTCTCCTGCCACTACCAGCGTTTCTTTATTGGCAAGGGCAATGGGCTTTTTGTTTTTAATGGCATGTATGGTAGAGGGCAATCCGGCAAAGCCAACCATGCAGGTAAGTACCATATCAATGGTTTCCATCTCTACAATTTGTTCAACCGATTTAGCACCTGCAAATACTTTTATATCGTGAGGGGAAAGCGCTTGTTTTACCGTTTGGTATTTAGTTTCATCGGCTATAACAACGGCGTTGGGTTTAAACTCAATAGCTTGTTCAATTAATAAATCGGCATTGCCGTTAGCAACCAACACTTCGCAACAAAAGAAACCGGGGTTGGCTTTAATAACCTGCAGGGCTTGTGTGCCAATGCTTCCGGTACTTCCCAAGATGGCTATGTTTTTCTTTTTCATTGGCTGATAGATGCTAAAAGCAGTTTGTAAAGGTATTATTTAAAAGTAAAAAACCTTAACATCTAAAAGGAGCTATTCCTAACATGTTGGGAATAATCCCCCGTTTATTAGAAGTGCTTTCGCAGCTGTTAGGGGTAATTCCACACCTGTTAGGAGCGATTTCGCGTCTACTAGAAATGCTTCTACGTTTACTAGAAACACTTCCACGCTTGTTAGGAGTGATTTCGCGTTTACTAGGAATGATTCCACGTCTACTAGGAACGACTCCGAGTATGTTAGGAATGATTCCATGTTTACTAGAAACGATTCCAAGTCTACTTGGAACGATATCAAGTCTATTAGAAATAGCTCCAAGTAAGTTAGGAACGATTTCAAGTACGTTAGGAATGCCTCCACGTTTGTTAGGAATGATGCCAAGTAAGTTGGGAATAGTACCTAATGAGGTGGGAATAAGTGGTTTTTGATATATTTGGAGGTAATTAGATATATAAATGAGTTAGCTCAAGTGTTCGACAAATGACAAGAAAATTCCATTGGACATTAATTCTGCTTGCGGTAACAAGCATTCTTTTTTTTATACTTACTCTTAGGGCACTTTCAGGGTTAGATATTCATTTTATAGTAGCTCTGACTGTTATACTTTTGTCAACATTCCTATTTATCTATTGGTTGGTACACGGATTATATAAAAGGCAGTGGGGGTTCGTTTTTAAAGTTCTTTTAACCCCATTAATAATTTTATCCATTCATTATTCTATATATTATGGCAGAATACAAGTAGATGGATGGAGACTTGAAATATTTACCTTCTTAATAGGAGAGGATTCCAACTATCCTCTGGGGTTTTCTCATCGTGGATTTGCTAAAATTAGGGTTGGGATGACAAAGGCTGAAGTAAAACAACTTGTTGGCGAACCGTTTTATATATTTCCATGGGACGATAAGCACAATTATAATAAAGTTGGGTTTCAGTACAGCAAACGGGAATATGATACTCATTTTCGAGTGAAAAACATCCTCTTTCAAGGAGACACGGTTGTCAAGGTTATCAGTAATTTTTATTATGATTAAAACACCATCAGCTAACCGTGTCCTCAATTTCAAGCGTTAGACAACAAATAAAAAAACCTACACCCGAGGCACCCAAGGGGTTTCTCCGGCTTTTAAATCCTGAGAGAGTTTGCGCGATAGCACAAACAAATAGTCTGATAAACGATTGAGGTATTTATAGGTAAGCTCTTCTACTTTTTCGTTTTCGGCAAGACGTAATACGGCACGTTCTGCCCTGCGGCATACACAGCGCGCCAAATGGCAATAAGATACAATGGTATGTCCGCCCGGCAATACAAAGCTTTTCATTTCGGGCAGGGTTTCTTCCATGGCATCAATTTCTTTTTCCAACAACACAATGTCTTCTTCTTTTATATCGGGCAGTTTCATTTTGTTTTTCTCAGGGTCTGCTGCCAATAATGAACCAATGGTAAAGAGGCGGTCTTGTGTTTCTAATAATGTTTTTATGCTGCGTTCATCAATGGGTTGGTCGCGCAACAAACCTATCCAGCTGTTTAGTTCATCAACTGTTCCGTAGGCTTCAATACGTATATGGTGTTTGGGTAAGCGGGTTCCACCAATTAAAGAGGTTTGGCCTTTATCACCGGTTTTGGTATAAACTTTAAACGCCATCTATACCGCTAATTGCTTTTTTTTATCAATAGAATTTTTAATATCGTCCAAGTTTCCTTTAGGTATTGAATTGATTAGCTTTTGAGTATATTCACTTTGTGGATTATTACATATTTCATCGGCATCACCCATCTCTTCTATCTTGCCTTTGTTCATCACAATCATTCTATCACTCATAAATTTAACTACGCTTAAATCGTGAGATATGAAGATGTAGGTAAACTTAAACTCGGTTTTCAAATCATTTAAAAGATTTAGCACCTGTGCCTGAACAGACACATCGAGCGCAGAAACAGACTCATCGCAAATAATAAACTGCGGGTTTAGCGCCAAAGCACGGGCAATACAAACACGTTGTCTTTGTCCGCCACTAAACTCATGTGGGTAACGATGAAAATGTGAGTCAATAAGGCTTACCCTTTTAAGTAAATCCATGGCTTTGTCTTTTCGCTCTTTATCATTTTTGTATAAGCCATGTACCCTCATAGGTTCTATAATAGCTTCGCCAATGGTTATCTGTGGGTTAAGAGAAGAATAAGGATCTTGAAAAATAATTTGCATGTCTTTTCTCAGCGCACGCAAGTCCTTGTTAGATATATTTGTAATATCATGTTTTTTGAAGGAAATAAGCCCACTTGTAGGTTCTTCCAAACGCAAAATGGTTCTGCCCAAAGTTGTCTTTCCACATCCTGATTCACCCACCAATCCAAGCGTTTCGCCTTCATATACATCAAAACTTACATCATCAACCGCCTTTACAAATTCGCTGGCCTTACCAAACAAGCTTTTGTTGATAGGGAAATATGTTTTTAAATTCTTGATTTCTAGTATTTTCGGACGGGTATAAAGCTCTGAATGCCATTTTTCTCTCTCATCAAGTGTTACAACAGCATTATGTATAGCTTCCTGTACCGTTTGTTCTTTCTCTATAATTTCACCTTTTTCATCAACTTCCATAAAGTCTTTTATGGTTGGCAAATGCTTCAGGCGTTTATCTAAGGGTGGCCTGCATGCTAAAAGTCCTTTTGTATAAGGATGTTGCGGGTTACTAAAAATATCCATCACAGGGCCCTGTTCTACAATTTTGCCCTTATACATTACCACTACTTTATCGGCAAGTTCAGCAATAACTCCCAAATCGTGGGTAATGAATAAAATACCCATATTCTGCTCACGCTGTAAATCAAGCATTAAATCAAGTATGGTTTTTTGTACCGTAACATCAAGGGCTGTTGTTGGTTCATCAGCAATAAGCACACTGGGGTTACAACTCATTGCCATAGCAATCATCACGCGTTGCTTTTGCCCACCTGATATTTGATGAGGGTATGAATCAATGATTTGTTCCGGACGGGGAAGTTGTACCTTTTTAAAAAGTTCTAAAGTTATTTCTCTCGCCTCTTTCTTATTAATTTTTTTATGCAATATAATAGCTTCCATTACCTGGTTCCCACAAGTAATAACCGGGTTCAGAGAAGTCATGGGTTCCTGAAAAATCATGGTAAGTTCATTGCCACGCAACTCTCTCATTTCATTAGATGAAAGTTTGGTTAAATCAACAATACCTTTGCTTTTGGAATGATATATTATTTCGCCTGATCGTATTCTTCCCGGCGGACTGGGTATCAAACCCATTGCCGATAAAGCACTTACCGATTTACCGGAACCTGATTCTCCAACAATACCAATAGTTTCACCTTGTCTTAAAGTAAATGAAATGTCATTAACCGCTTTTATTTTTTCGCTTTCGGTTTTAAACTCAACAACTAAATTTTTTATTTCAAGAAGTATCTCTTTCTTCAACATTTACCTGATTGCAATAGTTACGAAATATAAGTATAAAAAATAAACCTAAAAATAAACTTAGACAAAGGCTTTTCTTTAACCTATTAATTTTAGGTTCCCTTTAATAAAAAGTCCTCGAAGTTTTCCTTCGGGGACTTTATTTTCATAATTTGAATACCTTTCTATTTAAACGCCTATGTAATAAAAAAAGTTAAATAGAACTGCTAAACACCTTTGATTGAGCAACTTTGCTATAATAACGATTATCAAAGCACATACAAATATTGCGGATAAAGGGCTTTCCTTTTTCGGTTACAATTGCACTTTGATTTTTAATACTAACCAAGCCATCTTGGACTAAGTCTTGTAATCTTTCTAGGGCTTCTGTTAATAAAAGAGTTTGTTCTTTATTCCATTCTGTATGGTAGGTGCACATTAAATTTAAAATATGCTGCCGAAGTATTAGGTCTTCTTCTGTAAGGAAATGATTTTTAGAAACGGGCAATACACCTCTACTAATAAGCTCCAAGTATTCCTCAACAGTTTTTACATTCTGAGAAAAGGCTGTCCAGCAATCGCTGATGGAAGAAACTCCCAAACCGATAAGTAGTTTAGTATAGTTATGCGTATAGCCCATAAAGTTGCGGTGCAGTTTACCTTGGTTAAGCGCTATATGTAAACTTTCTTCAGGCAAAGCAAAATGATCCATCCCTATTTCTTTATACCTGGCTTTAATAAACATCTCTTTACCTGTTTCATACAACTTTCTTTTCTCTGCATCCACAGGCAAGTCTTTTTCGGTAAAACTGCGTTGTCCTGGTTTAATCCAAGGCACATGAGCATAGCTGTAAAAGGCAATTCTATCCGGTTTTAATAAAATAACCTGATTAATTGTATCAACAACACTATCTAAGGTTTGAAAGGGCAAACCATAAATCAAATCAAAATTGATAGAGTTGTATCCTATAGCCCTTGCTTCATCTAACACTTTCTTTACCTGCTCAAAGCTTTGAAAGCGATGGATAGCCTTTTGCACTTTCAAATCAAAATCCTGTATGCCAAAGCTTACGCGTTTAAAACCTAAATTGAACAAGGTTTGCAGATGTTCCTTTGTTGTATTATCGGGATGTGCTTCAAAACTAAACTCGGCATCGGCACAAACTATAGATGTTGATAGTATAGTCTCTATCAGTTCCTTTAAATGCGTGGCACTAAAAAAAGTAGGTGTGCCTCCGCCCAAATGAATTTCTTTAATGCGCGGCTCTTCCTTTAGCACTTCTAAATATAAATTCCATTCTTTAATAAGGGCGGCTATGTAAGGTGCTTCAACGGCGTGGTTAACTGTTATGCGTGTGTTGCAGGCGCAATAGGTGCAAAGACTCTCGCAATAAGGTAAGTGAATGTAAATACTAATGCCATCCTTTTCATTACTCTCTATAAAAGAGGTATGAACCTTTTGTTTCCATAGCTCTACATCAACCGTATTATCCCAATAGGGCACGGTAGGATAGCTGGTATAGCGGGGTGTTTGTACGTTATATTTGGCAATTAAGTTCATATTGTTTTTACCGACTCACCCAATTGCAATAAAAAATCATCTATTACTTCTTGCTTTACGTGTGGCATCATCACTATCTTATACCATTTGGGTTCTCCTTCATGAGTATCCAGCACTAAGTAAAACTGTTTGGCTAAATCTTTTGTAATGTATCTACTCTTTATCGCAATAATATTTACAAAGGGATTATGATAATACTTCACACCCATCGCATCCAAAGCTTTGCAAACCTCGTTGGTTTTTTGCAGGAGTTCATTCATTTTAACTGTCCAACCCACAGAACCATGCGCATGTATAATCATCCACAAACAAATGGCATTGGCACCCGAGCGACTGCCACACAAGGTATAATCCATACCGGGCACATAGGCAGCTTCTTCGGTACACACATACTTCATATAATTTTTACGGATAAGAAAAACACCGGTACCATAAGGAGCCTGCATCATTTTATGTCCGTCTAAAGAAATGGAGCATATATCTTGGTTTAAAAAGGTATAGGCGTTATCGGCATTGGTAAACGGATAAATAAAACCGCCAAAGGCAGCATCCACATGTATCTTATAGTTTACCTGCCTTAGTTTAAATAAGCTGGTTATTTTACCTATATCATCTACACTGCCAAACATGGTGGTAGATAAGTTGAGCACCAGCACAAAATACTTTTTGCCATAAAACAGGGCATCATTTAGTTTGTTTTCCAAATCAACTATATCAACCTCGCGGGTATTTTCGTGCACGTTAAATACTAACGATTCTATACCCAACAGGTTTGCCGCTTTAGGAATGGAGTAATGCGTATCCTGAGAATACACAAATGCTATCTCATGCAGTCTCGCTGATTTTTCCTGTTGAAAGAAATTACGGTAAATCCACAAAGCCTCAATGTTGGCTTCTGTTCCGCCCGATGCCACATAACCATCATACTCATGACGTTCGGCTTTACATATTTCTTCGGCACAAATGCGTATCAGGTCTTTTTCAATTTCCTGCGTGCCGTTAAATATTTCTTCGTGGTCGGTTTCCAGGGTATGGCAACCAATGTGGTTAGGGTTTGCAATCAGGGTAGAAAGAAAGGGCGCATCCTTCAAAAAAGGCTCGCCATCATAAAACACCTCAGTATCTAAAAAGGTACCCGGCAAACCCAAAATATTCTCCGACCGGTAATTAGCATTCTTGCTAAGCGCCTCAAATATTTTAAGCTTAATTTTTTGGGTATTTAGTTTGGGCCAATACATATTATATGCCCACAAAGTAACGGCACGGGCAGAAACTAAATATGATTTAGGTCAGCTTAGGTTTTTAATTTTTATGATTGTTGTTATTTTTTGTCATCCAGGGCATTAAGCCTGTGGAAATAACGAAGGGTTGGGCGTTCCGGCGCTATTACCGAACATTGAGCTTGTCGAAATGTCGAAATGCGCCGTCGGGCTTTTCACTTCAATCTTTTGCTCGTGCCTCACAAAAGGATTTCCGTTACAATCCCATAACGCAGAGGTATTTTCAAGCTGTAATATCAACAACTTCATTCACTTTATAAAGATTTGGTAGGTATTGGGATTTGATACGGAACTGGCTACGTTTTTTTAGTATTGGTTTTGCATTAGCATTTTCCATTTTAATTCCCGGGTCATAATAAATATTCCCTTTAGCCATTTGATTAAGAAAAAGTTGGAAATCAGTTCCTGTCCCAAGAATCACTTTGTTTCCATATTTATATTGTCTTGCCTTTTCAGTTTCAGAAAGAGAAGGAACGTAACATGCTTGATTATGTTTTCTGTTCCAATGTAAAAGCATTGATGAAAAACTCCATGATGCCGCTTCATTGTTTTGTTTGTCAACTAAAGCTATTCTTCCATTTGTACTTCTAATTTTCCCGCTTTCATTATCAAAGCCAATTAGCTTCATTTCTAAATTTGTTAATTGATGTCTAATACCAATTTTATGAACGCCACCGAAATTCATTCTATTTTCTTTCCCAGCTTTGTCAGCGTAACCATATTTTCTAATAAATGTCTCTGCGCCTTTGGTTTTATAAATTCCATCCGTTGGTTCAGGTGTCATTAGGGTAATTATCGCAGAATTTATTTTTGCAAAGTTTGTAACGCCAAATTGTTTTACTTCCCAGCCCATAAAATCAGGTTCAGAGTATCCATTTGGTGTAATTCCTAATTCAGCTTCTAATGTATAGCCGCCGCAATTAGGAGCTTCACAAGGCAAGAGGTTTCCATGCCCATCAAGTCGTTTTGATTTTATCCACCCTAATTGGTGAATCCGAAGTAATTCAGTAATTAAGTTTGCTTTATTGTTTGCTACCTGAGGCAATTCAATTACTTTAAATACTCCATGCTCAGATATTGATTTTTCTTTTTCAAATTCTTTTGAGAGTTCAGTATTTGGTGCAGTAACAAATCCTAAAACAGTTCCGTTTTTAGCAACAGAGAAAAATAAAAGCCTATCAGCAAGTCTTTGTGTCATCAGTTCCGAAGGTGGATTATCGCACTTTGCCAAAAAGCCGGAAAACCTTACTTCGGGATACTTTGGATAAAGAATAAGTTGTGAAGTAGGTGCAGGATATAAATTACCATCTTCTCCTATCCAAGAAAAATTTATCGATGCTTTAAAGCGTTCTTTATTCCAATCACCAGCTTCTATATTTTTGATTTCTGAAATGGGTAAAATATTTAAAATATCAAAGCTACCGCCGAAATAAACTTGGTTTTTGGAATTGTCGTTGGGTGAAAGTCTTTTGACGTAAATTTTACTACATCCACTATCAGTAAACAGCGACTTGAGCTTTTTTAGGTTCATTGATTTTTAGTACTTCTTTTACAATGTTTTTCCCAACCGCTTGTATCAATGGTGTTACAACTGAATTACCAAACTGTTTGTAGGCTTGATTATCTGAAACAGGAATTAAAAATGAGTCAGGAAAACCTTGGAGTCTTGCGCACTCTCTCGGTGTTAAGCGTCTTGGGCTTTTACCTTTTTGAGGAATTAAAATTTCTGCGCCATCTTTATAATATCTTGCGCTCATTGTTCTTGAAATTCCATTTAAGTCTGTTAGCCCAAAACCAAAACCATTACCTTTTTCTTTATGCTTTCTTGCATACTCTTGTAAGTAATTCCAAAGGTGGTCGGAAAGAGTATATTTCTTATCAACTTTTGGTTCTAAAATATCTTTAATGGCAAATTTAGTTTCACTCATTTTAGGAAACTGGAAAGTTTCTTTACCTTTAAATACAGAAGTTTTAAACCCTACAATTATAATTCGCTCTCTGTGCTGAGGAACAAAATGTTTCCCGTCTAAAATTTTATAATGAATAGAATATCCTAACTCCTTTAATGTTTCAGTAATTACTTTAAATGTTTTTCCTTTATCATGAGAAACTAGGTTTTTCACATTCTCCAACATAAAAGCAGAAGGCTTTTTATATTTTATAATTCTTGCAACATCAAAAAACAATGTCCCTTGAGTTTCATCTAAAAAACCATGAGCCCTACCCAAAGCATTTTTCTTAGAAACTCCTGCAATCGAAAAAGGTTGACAGGGGAAACCGCCAAGTAAAATATCATGGTCAGGTATTTCCTTTTCTGAAATTTTAGTGATGTCACCAAACGGAACTTCACCAAAGTTAGCTTCATAAGTTTTTTTTGAATAACTGTCCCACTCACTTGTAAAAACACATTTACCACCAAGGTTTTGAAAGGCAAGCCTGATTCCTCCTATCCCTGCAAACAAATCAATAAACTTAAATTTCGGATTCGCTTGTGGAGGAAAAGGAATATCCCATTTTATTGGAAGGTAATATTGAAAGTCAGGCTCCTGAATAATATTTAATGTTTCATGCAGGTTGGTTAAATAGCTTGTCGCAGTTGGCTTAAAGTATTGTGAAACCCCATTTTTGTGATTTTGAAAATAATGGGTTAAGTGCGCTAAATCATTATCAGTCTTTTTATCAATCTCAATTTTTAACTTTACCCTAATATCAGAATACTTTTTTGACATTTTTTTTCCTTAATGGTTCGCTTTATTATAGCTACACAATATTCTACTTTTTTATGGACTTATGTGTTTTAAAATCTCAAAACTTTCTAACCATCCTTAGTTAGCTTGTCGAAAACCATTTTATCCCGCTTAATATTGCCGTTTATTTTTTCTTTTCTTATTCCATCGGCATCATACAATTTTTTAATTGCTCGTTGCTTGGTATTATGCAATTTTTTTTGGTAAACAGGTTTTGTTTCCATGCCACCTGCAAACTGTGTTGTGCGTTTTTTGTTTTCAGTTTTCTTTTTATGTTGCTAAATACATTTTCTACAAATTTTGCGCTTCTAAATAGTTTATCGGCTATCTCTTTTTGGCTGTAACCTTCTGCCCAAAGCAACAGGGTATAGAACTCATACAGGGCAAGTTTTTCTTCTTTCATTTTAAATAGCAAAGTCTAAATTTTAAACTTCGCTTTTATCTTACTTTGCATTATTAGGGAATTCCGTACTAAAACGGGATTTATATTTGCCGCCTAATAAAAACCAAAACCTATGAGTAAAGCCAAAAAGAAATCGGAAAATTTCCCAACTAAAAGTGACTTGTTTGATGTAGCCCTTAAAGCCCTAATGGCACACCTTGCCATTGCCGACCCTGATAGTGGTTCTACCACCATAACATGGACACGGTTAGCAATAAATTCTGTACAATATAACCTGCTAGTGGCACTTTTTGGTACAACTACTACTACCAACACATGGTTGTATGTATATCCCCTACAAAAAAATAAAGCTACCCGCACGGGCACATTAACCACCCAAAAAGATGCGCTAAAGAAAAAAATACTGGCTATTATTCACGCGCAGCGCACCATATTAAAAGCTACCGAAAAGGCAACGCCCGGTACTTTAACGCCAACCGATAAGACAGCTTTTTTTATACCCGTACCAAACCCGCGCACCAACAGTGCCGAGATGTTTCGTATAGGAGCAGCAGTACCTTTGCTAAGCCTTAGCAGCGTAAACCATTTAGAGCATTTTATAGATGCGCATGACCCTACAACCCCAAAAAGTACCGCCCTGCCCGATGGCGTGGTGTTTATCTGGCTATTGCGCTATGTAGGCACAACAGCCCCAACCGAATGGACACAGTTTTCGCACCTGCGGTTTAGCGGCAAGTTCCGCAACATAAGCAGCTTTTTGGCTACCCAAGCAAAATCAGATGTGTGGTACACCGCCTGCTACATAAGCTCTACCGGCGAAATTGGTGGTTTTAGTCCGTTTTTACATTCGACGGTTGCACAAACAGCTTAGTTCATTTTTCAGGTAGCATTTAACCTATTGCGGGTGTTGCGCAAACCTTTGTGGAACATCTGTAACACTTTGCCGAACATCCGCAAACCATTGCGGAACATCCGTAACACTTTGCGCAACTTCCGTAAACCATTGCAGAACATCTGCAACACTTTACCTAACTTCTGTAACACTTTGTAGAACATCCGCAAACCATTGCGGAACTTCTATAACACTTTGCGGGAAGGAGATAAAGTGTTGCGTGCAGTAAATAAAGTGTTGTTTTCGCGTTATGGGATTGTAGTGGAAAGCCTTTGTCCGTAATCGGCAAAGCTTGCAACGTAAAGCCCGACCTTTGTAATCAAAGGGAACGCCCATACTTCACATTTCGACAGGCTCAATGTTCAGTGCATAAGATGAGGGAACGCCCAAACAAAATTTATTTTTAATTTTAGGGGCATAAACAAATTACCCAAACGCAAATGGCAAAAAGCAGCACAAACCCTAAGGTTGATTGGTATTTTAGTAAAGAGCAAAAGTGGCAGACAGAAATTGAGAAGCTAAGAACCATTGCTCTTGATTGCGGGTTGAACGAGGAATTGAAATGGGGTTGCCCCTGCTACACGCTGGAGGGCAATAACATTGTGTTGATACATGTGTTTAAAGACTACTGTGCGTATTTGTTTTTTAAAGGTGCTTTATTGCACAATGCCGAGGGCTTGCTGATACAACAAACTAAAAACGTGCAGGCGGCTCGCCAAATAAGGTTTACCAACGCAAAAGAAATAACCGAGAAGAAAGCCCTGCTGAAAGCCTATATTTTTGAAGCCATTGAAGTAGAAAAAGCCGGACTGAAAGTGGAACTGAAAAAGACGGAGGAATATGCCGTGCCCGAAGAACTTAAAAAGAAACTGGATAAAGTACCTGCCTTAAAAAAGGCATTCAACGCTTTAACACCCGGCAGGCAAAGAGGCTATTTGTTTTATTTCTCTCAAGCCAAACAAGCCAAAACCCGCGAGGATAGGATTGAAAAATGTATTCCTAAAATTATGGCAGGTAAGGGATTTAATGATTAATACATTCTATTTACCAATGCAAAGCTTGGCATTATGATTGGATGTTTTTGTGTGGTGGCAGGCAGCAAAAGAATTTGTTTCTACATTTCTTTCGGGGCTTAAGTAAGGTATGTTTAGGTTTAAACCTCGCAGTATTAAAAGCACCGCCATTACACCGGTAACATAGGGTATGGTTTTTCTTACCGCCGTACGAAATTGTATGCTTATTAAGTTGGTAAAGTAAGATAGGCTAAACATAAGCGGCACGGTAGCTAAACCAAAAAACACCATAAACAAAACGGCATGCAACAAAGTGCTGCTGGCTATGGCAGCGGTAATGGCCATGTAAACCAAACCGCAGGGCAACAAACCATTTAGCGCACCCAGAACAAATAAAGAGCTAAGTCCTTTTTTTGCTAACTGGTTTGCCAAACTTGATTTGATTACGCTAAACAGTTTAAAGAATTTATTGGTGATGGTATATTTAGTAACGATGCGTTGGGGTAATAAAACACCCAGTAAAATAAGTATGCCTAAGGTAATAGATAATACCTGTTGCAGGCCTGCCAAAGCAAAGCCCTGACCTACCAAACCAAATAAAACTCCAAGGGAGGAATAAGTAAATATGCGCCCCGCATTGTATAAAATAATGGATATGGTTTTATAGAACTTGGTGTGGTTATAAATTGGTATGGCTAAGGCAATGGGACCGCACATGCCTATGCAATGAAAGCTACCAAAAAAACCCAGTGATATGGCGGCTAAGAGAAACATTTAGCGGAGAGTAATTACATCTTCTTTATAATAGGCTTTGCCGTTGCTACTCCAGGATAGTTTCATTTTGTAAGCACCTTTTTGCATGGCAGCTACAGCCAGCACTTGTTTGCCCGTAGCATCAAACTGCATTTTTACTTTTACATCTCTCAACCCGTCAGACGGGCAGAAGAAATAAACTTCGCCAGTAAAATCTTTAGTAAGTAATTCAGTTGGGATGCTTAACACAACCTGTTTGCCATTTACCTCATGTTCTATGCTGTTTGGCAGTGCGTTGGCATTTTTGGTAGCATCTATTCTTTCCTGATACTTTAATTCCTGCGCATAGTAATCTTTAGATTCAAGCTCTACCGTTTGCCTCATGCAAATAGTAACTAAGGTTACTATAATGGCTACAAAGCCTGTATACAAGATAACGATTCGATATGACCAACTCATTTTCATGATTTATTGTTATTGCAAAACAGGACCTAAGAAACTTGTGTTTACCGTCCTGATTTTTTTGTTATTACTATAGACTCCGATTTCCAGTTTTGTTTTTCTTCCCTTTAATTCATTCTTGTTCAGGTAAACAAAAAACTCTCCTTTGGTAACGCCTTCTTTTTTTACCATTAAATCTTTGCCTACCAGTTTAATCTCGCCATTCATGTTCTCAAGTTTTAAAACTACCGGAAGGCTGTCGCGCGTTTTATTAATCAAATCAATGTTATACAAATTACTCACCTGATTGTTGGGTTGCTCCTGATACAACATGCCTTTGGCACGGAGGATAGTAGCATCATAATCTGAACGAGTAGCCAGTAAAAAAACTTCCAAGCCAATAAGTACAAACAACACCACCGAATAGGCTTTCATACGGGTAGTAAAAGTTAGTTTGGTTTTGTTCTTAATACCGTTTTCAGAATCGTAACGTATTAAACCTTTAGGCAAGTTTACGCTTTCCATCATGTGGTCGCAGGCATCAATACAGGCGGTGCAATTAGTACACTCTAATTGTGTTCCGTTTCTAATATCAATTCCGGTAGGACAAACATGCACACAGGCATTGCAATCAATACAATCACCACCCGTGCGAACTTCGTTCTTTTTAAATTTATGACGGTTCTCTCCACGTACATAATCATACGCAACTACAATGGAGTTTTTGTCGAGCAACACCCCCTGCATTCTTCCGTAAGGACAAACAATTAAACAAACCTGCTCTCTAAACCAAGAATACACCAAGAAGAAGACAGTAGTAAATATTAAAAGTGCTATGAATCCACCTTTATTCACTTTTAAAGGCTCGGAGGCTATTTTAAAAATTTGATCAACACCAATTATATAAGACAAGAATGTAACAGCTATTATGAAAGACAATAAAAAGAACAGGGTGTATTTAGCGCTGCGCTTAAATATCTTCTCGCTGTTCCAAGGAGATTTCTTTAAAGCCTTTTGGTAGGTTGCATCACCATCAATCCAGTATTCAATCTTACGAAAAAGCATTTCCATAAAAATAGTTTGCGGACAAGCCCAACCACAAAATATTCTACCGAATACAACTGTAAACAAGGCAATGAATACAATAAAAATAAGCATGCCCAACCCGAAGATGAAAAAATCCTGAGGCCAAAATATCATTCCGAATAAAATGAACTTGCGCTCAAGAATGTTTAAAAGAAATAAAGGCTCACCATGCACCTTAATAAAAGGTAAGCCAAAGAAAACCAACAAATAAAAATAAGTGAAGTAAGAACGCAGGTTATAATACTTGCCTTTTGGTTTATGCGGAAATATCCAAGCACGCTTTCCGTCCTTATCAATAGTAGCTATGCTATCTCTAAAACTTTCCTGCTCAACATGCAATGTACTACCATCTGTTTCCATTTTTATTTTTTAGCTTGTGCTATATCCAAAGAATCTTCTATGGCTTTTGTTTTTACCGTATCGGTTGGAGCACTTAAAGAATCTTTTACCGCAGGTACTCCGGCATCTTTATATAAATCTCCTTGGGGCGCTTTACCAGTTGGCACGCTACCTCTTAATGATTTTATATAACTGGCTACTTGTGCAATTTGTATAGGAGATAAATCTTCTTTCCATGATTTCATTCCTTTATCAGGCCAACCATATTTAATGGTTTTAAAAATATCCTGTATGCCACCGCCGTGCAACCAATAGTTATCTGTTAAGTTAGGGCCTGCGCCATCATTCTCACCTAATTTACCATTGGCTAATTTACCATGACAAGCTATACAAGTTGTCATAAAGGTTTGTTTACCTGCTTCTATGTCTTCTGCTTTAGTAAGTAGTTTAACCGTTGTTTCATCTACGTTATTGGCAGAAGTTTTTAAATATTCATCCACTTCCAGTTTAGCTTTTATCATTTCTTTGTTGTATTCCGCCCCCTGCAAGTCGCCTGTTTTTGCTAAGTGATAATGTGTCAGGTACACAATAGCTATGATAATAGTAAGCACAAAACCATATTTCCACCAAGGAGGTAAATTATTATCAAGCTCCTGAATGCCATCATAATCATGATCTAACATAATCTCTCCTTCCTTTTCAATCTCAACAGAAGCATTGAATTTATCCAGTATAGTTTTTTCAGCAGGTTTTTTAACAGTGCTTGCAGCTATTGCAGCAGTTTCTTTCTCTTCCGGTTTTAATAATCCTTTCAATATATTGATTAGAACAGCCAGAAAGGATGCTTCAAAAAGAATAATGGCAACCATAATGTAAAAGGTAAACATATCAAGCCCGCCAATTAACCAATCATCTTTAGCAACAGTTTTGCCTTCTGCATGCATGGTTATATTCATCAATAAAAACAGAGCTATCATTCCTGCTGCTTTACCTGCATTGGAATTATTCTTTGCGTTTTTTAGTTTGTTCCTGAAGTAATCACTTTTAGTTACATTTTTTATCACACTACTTATTACAGCTATTAAAACCAACAGAAAAATAATTAGCACTACCAATGCAATGAACAGCGCATTAGATAAATACGTGTCACTTGCTTTATTTGTAGTTTCCTGAGCATAATTAACAAATGGTGTTAGTGTAAAAACTACTAACCAAACAAAGTTTTTAAAGAATTTAGTTTTCATATATCGATATTTTAATCTTGGTTATTAATCGGAATGTTTTTCAGGTAATCAAAATATTCTTTCTTGCTTTTAAATACGTAGACACCCACCGCAATAAAGAATGTAAAGAAGATGATTAAGGAAACCAGTGGATATATCGCCACCCCCGTAATGCTTTCCAAATAGTTAATGAATTTCATGGTCGTTTCGTTTAAGTTATTTTTTCTCTGCTTTAATGTCTTTTCCTAATCGCTGTAAGTAAGAGATAAGTGCAACAATCTCTTTATCAGGCAATGTTTGGATACCATCCTTTTTAAGATTGCCTGCAATTTCCACGGCTTGTTTTTCCATATCACTTGCAGCAATCTGATCATAACCTTCAGGATAAGGAACACCCAAACGTTGCATGGCTTTAATTTTGCCAACGGTTGATGCTACATCTATTTTATCTTCTAATAACCAAGGGTAAGATGGCATGATAGAGTTTGGCGACATAGATGTTGGGTCCATCATGTGGTTATAGTGCCAACTGTCAGGATACTTACCGCCTTCTCTTGCCAAATCGGGACCGGTACGTTTACTACCCCATTGGAACGGATGGTCGTATACAAACTCGCCTGCTTTAGAGTACTCGCCATAGCGGGCGGTTTCACTTCTGAATGGACGAACCATTTGTGAGTGACAGGTATAACAACCTTCACGTATATAAATATCTCTTCCTTGTAACTCAAGCGGTGTATATGGTTTAACACTGGCTATAGTTGGTATATTAGATTTAACCAGGAACACAGGTATGATTTCGAGAACACCACCTATGGCAACTAATACTAAACTTAATATCATTAATTGTATAGGTCTGCGTTCTATCCAACGGTGCCAATGGTCTTTTTTATTTCCATTATAATCTCTGGTTAAAGCAGGAGCCTCTGCATCTTCTTCGGCAAGGAAAGAACCTTGCTTAATTGTTTTGATTAAGTTGTAAGTCATTATTACAGCACCTATCAAATAAAGAGTTCCGCCCACAGCACGTGCTGCGTAAAAAGGAGCCATTTTAGTTACGGTATCTAAGAACTGCCATTTTAATTGGCCTTCTGGTGTGAACTCTTTCCACATTAAGCTTTGCATAATACCTGCCCAATAAAGCGGCACAGCATAGAGAACAATACCTAATGTTCCAATCCAAAAGTGCATATTAGCCAAGCGTTGAGAGAAAAGTTTGGTTCTGAACATTTTTGGGATTAACCAATATAGCATACCAAAGGTTAAGAAACCGTTCCATCCCAATGCTCCTACGTGAACGTGTGCAATGGTCCAATCGGTAAAGTGACTGATAGCGTTTACACTTTTTAAAGAAAGCATGGGGCCTTCAAACGTTGCCATACCATAAGCGGTAATAGCTACTACAAAAAACTTAAGTACTGCATCTTCTCTTACTTTATCCCAAGCACCACGTAAGGTTAGCAATCCGTTTATCATACCACCCCATGATGGAGCAATCAGCATGATTGAAAACACAACACCCAATGATTGAGCCCAATCGGGTACAGCGGTATATAACAAGTGGTGAGGCCCCGCCCAGATATAAATAAATATCAGTGCCCAAAAGTGTATGATGGATAAACGATAAGAATATATCGGACGATTTGCAGCTTTGGGAACGAAGTAATACATCAACCCCAAGTAAGGAGTAGTTAAGAAAAAGGCAACCGCATTATGTCCGTACCACCATTGCACTAAAGCATCCTGCACACCTGCGTACCAAGAATAGGACTTCCAAAAAGAAACCGGAATTTCAATAGAGTTTACAATATGTAACATGGCAACCGTTACCAGCGTAGCTATGTAAAACCAAATGGCAACATACAAGTGGCGTTCTCTTCTTTTAATAATGGTGCCTACCATGTTCCAGCCAAATACAACCCAAACCAGTGTGATTAAAATATCAATAGGCCATTCTAATTCTGCGTATTCTTTGCCGGTTGTTTTACCTAACAAAAGTGTTACGGCAGCCAATACAATAATTAATTGCCAGCACCAAAAATGTATCTTACTCAGCGTATCATTAAACATGCGGGCTTTTAGCAAACGTTGCAAGGAGTAATATACTCCCATAAAAATACCGTTACCCACAAAGGCAAATATTACGGCATTAGTATGCACCGGTCTTACGCGCCCAAAGGTGGTATAAGGGAGATTCATATTTACAGCAGGAAATAATAATTCCAACGCTGCAACCAATCCTGCCAGCATACCTACCAAGCCCCACAGGATAGTGGCATAAGCAAACATTTTTACAATCTTATTGTCGTATTTAAATTTTTCCAGTTCCATAATTACTATGTGTTTTTAGGTTTTATTGTTTCGGTGGGTTCTATTAGTTCATCATCAAATAGCATACGTACAGAAGGGGTGTAATCATCTTCGTATTGCCCGTCTTTTACAGACCAAATAAATGCAATTAAAAATCCGATGGCAATGGTAATACTGGCGGCTATTAGAATAAAGATTGCGCTCATATAGTTTTCGATACAAAACTACTTTTGGCAATACTTATTAGTGGTGACTTTAGTCAACCCAAATCATGATAATAATCAAGTTGCTTATTTCAGTTTATTTAAGATGGGTTGGTGTTTGGGCGTTGCAAATGCGTTTGGCAGTAACAGATAAATCAAACAAAGGCTTAATAAATTAATTACTTTTGAACCTTAAAATTAAATCATGAAAAAAATTGCATTTTCTTTTATACTTAGCTTATTTATTATAGCAAGCTGTAAGAACAAATCAAACCAAAACAATAACACCACTACAAATACAAACAATACAAATACTAATTTGCCGCCGGTGCAAAGTGTGTTGGGCTATAATTTATTGAACAAAATAAAGGGTATTTGGAATGGTCCGGTAACATCAACTACACCATTAGGTGGTTATCCCGAATGGATTGTTGATTTCAGGCCCATATCAGAAAATCAAATCTCTTCAAAAAATGAGTTAGATACCTTAAACAGCATCAATATGTCTTTCTTTATTGCCTTATATAATAATCAATACAAAGTAGCTTTTAGAAACGGGGGGCAGTTCAATGGTTCCGACAGAGAGGCTTACTTTTTAGCTGATAGCGTTTCAGAAGGAAGTACACAATCCTATTATCGTTTTTCTGAAATCATTAAAGGAAAAAGCAGGGCTTATACAGAAGTTGTATTTAAATCAGATAGTTTGATTATTAAATCGTACACCAATAAATCAAATACGCAAACCTATACATCTCTGCACATGACATGGTTAGCTGCCCTTCAAGATACTACGGCTTGTATGCCGGCGGTAAGTAATTTTGGTTTCCCTAAAAAAACAATGACAAAGGATTTTTCCCCCACTTTTACAGGCTTGACGGAAGCTATTTATTATCAGCTTGGCGGAGACCCTTATCCCATGACTGCGCAGCCCTATTTAGGACAAACAACCGTTAATTATTCATACGCATCTGGTTACGCACCGACTGCAGGTAAAGAAACCTTTTTGGTTATTACAACACAACCACTTGTTAGTGGTGTTACCGTTGATTTAAAGCACCGTTCGCGTTATGTAATATTATCAGCAAATGATAATAGTTATACGTTTAATTATATGCACCCCGGTGCTTATTACTTATATGCAGTATATGATGCTGATGGTAATGGCACTTTCAACGCCGGAGATTGGATGAATAACCCCGTTTCTCCAACTACATTTACCTTAGCAGCTAAGGGAACAACAATAGTTTCCACACAAATTAACTTTACAATACCTTAAATTAGTATTCCTATGGAGAGCGAGTATTACCTATATATCGCGCACATCGGCATCACCGCACCCAACAACCACACCTACACCACTGCCAACTACAGGTACTACCACCACACCGCCTGCTACAGGATAAACACAGCCCTTACCTAAGCATTGGCAGGTATGGTTGCCCGCTAAAGGGTAGCTTATACCCTAAAGAGCTGCCTTTGTTAATGAATTAACAGCCTACACCATGCCCTTAGGTAGCCACATCAGGCTTTAAGGTATGTACTTTAAACTCTAAGGTATGTACATTAAATCCTAAGGTATGCACATTAAGTTCTAAGGTAGGTACATTAAACTCTAAGGTATGCACATTAAGTTCTAAGGTATGTACTTTAAACTCTAAGGTAGGTACTTTAAAGCCTAAGGTATGCACATTAAACTCTAAGGTATGTACATTAAATCTTAAGGTATGTACTTTAAACTCTAAGGTAGGTACATTAAACTCTAAGGTATGTACCTTAGGCACTTATATAGGGTGTTTTTTGGTGGAAATGGGGAGTTTTCTCTCACAAACGGAGAGGTTTCTTTAAAAACAGCAAAGGTTGGTACCGGAAATGGGGAGGTGGGGGTTGAACTGTATCAAGTAATAAACGAGAAGAAAATAGTTACCTTCAAACCTTAAAAATATTTGCATGAAAAAATTCCATAGGATGATATTTTTTACAAAACTTCCACTTGGAGGATATTATAAATATAAAGATGTATTTCAAATTTTTCCGGCTGACTTTGAAAATATGCCAAAATCTAAATTACAAAAACACTTTATTAATATATTAGAGTACTGGACTACCGAAGGCGAACTTAAATCTATTCCGGAGGAATTGGAAGGATTTGACCCTTATTCACAATATGTAGCAATAATTAGCAAGAAGGATAAAATTCTTTCCTTATTAACCGCATTTACAAACAATGTTTTTTTTAATTACAAGGATAATATAGGAAGTTGGGGAATACCTGTTTTGTCCGAAGACCTTAAGCCAGAAGAAATAAATACGTGGAAATCTATTTGGTGCATGCCTTATTTTCATTGGCCTGAACTACCAAATCATCTCAAAATTACAGACTTTACTGCTCAAAAAATAAAAGAAATTGAAAGAATTGACCATAAGATATTTTATACAGATGACCCAAATTTAGATTACTATTCTAAAAAATGCATTACGTTTCCTTCTTCTATTGATGAAATATTAAATGCTTATTTCTCGCTTGACTCTACAATGATTGGGGTATTAGATTCTGCAATATCTTATATCGTTTCTGCGATAGAATTGAAAGAATCAAAAAAGACTTTATCTTTATTAGCTTCTTTCACTTCAGTTGAAACAATGGTTAATCTTGAATATAAAGATTTAGCGGTAGAGCAATGTGAGAAGTGTGGTCAATTGAAGTATAGTGTAGCAAGAAAATTCCGAGAGTATTTATTAAAGTATATTGGAAACTCAGATAAAAACAAAAATAAATTTAATAAATACTATTCATTACGCTCTAAGATTGTGCATACAGGTAGCCAACTGAAAACAGAATTATTATTTTCCGATATCTCAACAAAAGACAAGGAAAAGGAATTAATCACACGTATAGAAATATTGCAAATTGGCAAATTAGCTATAACAAATTGGTTAATGGCACATAATAGCTAGTTTTTGTGCAGCACGTAAAGTCAGCCCCCCGCATGCAGGAACGCCCAACTTACTTTAATTTCCTTGCCAGTAAAGAGCTCATGCCTGTGGTAAACAAAACAATGCTGATGGAGCTTACCGGCATTAGTATAGCTGCTATAACAGGTTGCAGAGTGCCTTGTGTGGCAAAAAATAAGCCAACCAGGTTATAGAGTATAGAAATAATAAAGCTGCCGTAAATGATGGTTTTTTGGTTACGGCAATAGGCCAGTATAGCGGGTAGTTTTATAAAACTGGTGCCATCTAAAATGGCATCGCTGGCAGGAGAGAAATTGTTTATATCATCGGTAATTACAATGCCCACATTGCTTTGTTTTAAGGCTCCGGCATCGTTCAGTCCATCGCCTATCATAATAATCTTTTCGCCTTTTTGCTGAGAGGCTTGTATATAATCCAGTTTATCCTGCGGCTTTTGCTCAAAGCGCAAATCGCTTTCTTTGCCAAAATATTTGCCAAGCAAGGCGCGCTCGGCATCATTATCGCCTGATATAAGCGCCAGTTTAAACCGGTTACGCAGTTGATGAATTATTTTCTCTAAACCGTTTCTATAAGCTGTTTTGATGGAGAAGTAACCCAGCACATCGTCGTTAATGGCTATGTAAACCTTGCTTCCGTCGGCTTCTACCGCATTTCTTTTACCCGTAATGTATTCGGCAGAGCCTAACTTTACTTGGTAGCCATTAATAAAACCAACAGCCCCTAAGCCCTTCCGCTCGTGATATTGCTTTACCGATAAAGATTTGCTAAATGGCACAAAAGAGGCAATGGCTTTACTTAAAGGGTGGTTAGATTGCGCAGCCAGCGAGCGAACCAGTTGCTCTTCTTCTTTACTTAATTCAGAACCATTATAGCTTATATCGGCTTCTTTTTGCTGGGTAATGGTTCCGGTTTTATCAAACACTACCGAAATAGCCATGGCCATGCGTTCTATAACATTGGCATTGCGTGCATAAAAACCTGCCTTTTGCAGCATGCGCAACATATTGCCATTGGTAAACGTGGCAGATAACAACAAGGCACAAGGACAAGCCACTATTAAGATAGACGTAATGGCATTCCATGTTTTAGCAGGATTATGCAACTGCCAATAAACTGCGGAAACAATAGCCACGCTAAACAAGGCATAGGTAAAATACCGGCTTACCTGATGGATGAAGGAAACGCTTTTCTCGTCTGCATTTTCTTTAAAGGCATCATTATCCCACAACTGGGTTAAATAGCTTTGAGATACTTCTTTAACTACTTCCAACTCTATAGCGCCTGCTGTTTGCTTGCCGCCCGCATAAATAATTTCGCCTATACTCTTCTCAATAGGAAGGGATTCGCCGGTAACAAAACTATAATCAATATGCGCCTTGCCTAAAAACAAAATGGCATCGGCAGGTACAATTTCTCCGCTATGAATTTTAATACGTTGTCCTACCTTTAATTTGGAGATGGGTATCTGGTCTTCCGAACCATCTTCATGTAATATAGTTACGCCAAGCGGGAAGTAAGAAGTATAGTCTCTGTCGAATGAAAGGGTTTGGTAGGTTCTATCCTGAAAGAATCTCCCTATCAGCATAAAGAACACTATGCCCGACATAGAATCTAAATAACCCGCACCTGTGCCGCTAACTATTTCATATACACTTCTGCCAAACGTAATGACAATGGCCAAGGCAATGGGAGCATCTATATTGAGAAACTTTTGTTGCAGGCTTTTCCATGAAGACACAAAGAAACCGGAAGCACAATAAAAGAAAACAGGTAAAGAAAGAAACAGGTTGAAATAACTAAAGTATTCTCTCAAACTTTTTTCCTGAATATTGTTTAAGCCAAAGTATTCGGGGAAGCTTAACATCATGATATTGCCAAAACAAAAACCGGCAATACCTATTTTGTAAATACGCTTCTTATCGTACTTGCGTATTTTTTTATCAGCTATATCATGCAGGCTGATGTGTGGTTCATAACCAATGGTAGTAAGTAGTTCAGCCACCTTGCGTAAAGAAACAGTATCGGTGTTATATACAATGCTTACTTCCTTCTTTAAAAAATTAACCTGAGATTTTATGATACCTGCATCCAGTTTATTCAAATGTTCAAGTAACCAAATACAAGAACTGCAATGCATTTGAGGTAAATAGAAAAGCACATGTTTTTGTTTCTCATCTGAGAAATGAATCAACTTGGCTTCTACTGTTTTATCATCTAAAAAAGCAAACTTACCCTCGCGTATCTTGGTTCTTTGGGTAATACCGGGAGCCTGCGTAATATCATAATACTGACAAAGGTTATTTTGATTGAGTATTTCATAAACCGTTTTGCAACCCGTGCAACAAAAGTGTTTATCCTGAACAAGAATGGCATCATCCGCACAATCTTCGCCACAATGGTAACAGCTTGTTTTACTTTTTATTTTTGCGGCAGCAGGCATAAACTGAGGATTAAAATTAGCATGCAGGTAAAATAATAAGCATGATTTGTCTCATATAAATAACTGATATATATCAAATAAAAATGCTATAATTTTGAAGAAAGAGGAATAAAGAAAAATATTGTCGCAATAAAGAGAAAGTACTGCATTAGTTCTTAATGATTGCTATCATTAATCGGGCTGATATTTATCATTAAAGGGTGAATTTCTTACTTATTACTTTGCGAGTAGTATAGTCACAATCATTATAAATAATAAGATTTGAAATTTATGAAAAAAAGTATTTGCCATTTCAAATATTTGTTGATAGTTATAGTAATCGTAATAACAAGTTGCAACAGAAACAGATATCAATTTGATGCTTCCGGTAATTTTGAAGTGGATGAAGTAATTGTTTCTGCTGAAGCAAATGGCAAACTCATGAGGTTTGTATTAGAAGAAGGGCAACGACTACGTGCAGGTCAACAAATGGGTTATGTGGATAGTATTACAACTTATTTGCAGAAAAAACAGATGGAAGCAGAGGTAACAGCAACACTTGCCAAGCAACCTGAAATTACGCCACAATTGCAAGTAATAAAAGAACAACTAAAGAAAGCTGAATTTGAGCAAAATAGAACGGCAAAGTTGGTATCTGAAGATGCCATAAGAACAAAAGATTTGGATGATTGGAATGCGCAGGTGGCATTACTTAAAAGGCAGTATGTCGCAGAATCTTCTACCTTAAACACCACAACAAGGAGTATAAGAAGCGAAATCAGTCCGATTGGCTATCAGATAAAATTACTGGAAGACCAATTGCGCAAATGCAAAATAATAAACCCAATTGACGGAGTTGTGCTTACCAAATACGCTTTGCAGGATGAAATGACTATGAATGGAAAAGCCCTTTATAAAATAGCCAATTTAGATACTATGACTTTACGTGCTTACGTTACAGATGACCAGCTTTCGCTTATTAAACTGGGACAGACTGTGAAAGTATTTGTAGATAAAGGAGCTAAGAATTATTCAGAATATAATGGCATCATCAGGTGGATATCTGATAAATCAGAATTTACTCCTAAAACAATTCAGACAAAAGATGAGCGGGCTAACTTGGTTTATGCTGTTAAAATAAAAGTGAAAAACGATGGCTTTATAAAAATAGGCATGTACGGCGAAGTAAAATTCCAATAAACATGGCGGTCATTGTTGTAGATCATATTAACAAAACCTATAAGAACGATAAGAAGATTCAAGTAGGTGTAAGTGATATATCATTTAGTGTAGACAAGGGTGAAATATTCGGTTTGATTGGCCCGGATGGGGCAGGAAAAACAACACTTATACGAGTTCTTACAACCTTGTTACTGGCTGATAGCGGCACTGCGTCAATAGATGGGCATGATGTGGTAAAAGATTATAAAATTATACGAAACTCTATAGGGTATATGCCGGGGAGATTTTCACTTTATCAGGATTTATCGGTAGAAGAAAACCTAAATTTTTTTGCTACTGCATTTAAGACCACAGTTGCAGAGAATTATAACTTGATAAAGGAGATTTATGTTCAGATAGAACCTTTTAAAACAAGGCGTGCTGGAAAATTATCAGGCGGTATGAAACAAAAGCTGGCACTTTGTTGTGCATTGGTTCATAAACCCAGTGTATTGTTTTTAGATGAACCCACTACAGGTGTTGATGCTATTTCACGCAGAGAGTTTTGGGAAATGCTGCAAAGATTAAAAAAACAGGGTATTACCATCTTGGTTTCTACGCCTTATATGGATGAAGCAAATCTTTGTGACCGTATAGCGTTAATACAAGGTGGAAAAATTCTTGTGATTGATACTCCCGAAGAGATAAAGCATAATTACAAGCGAGCTTTGTGGGCAATAAAAAGTAGCGATATGTTTAAATCGCTTGTTGATTTAAGAACCTTTGATTCAACTTTAAGTTGCTTCTCTTTTGGGGATGTACATCACTTATCCGTAAGAGATAATACCATAACAAAAGAAACTATCCTAAACTTCTTAAAAGAAAAAGGGCATACCAATATTGATGTGCAGCCCATATCAGCCAATATAGAAGATTGTTTTATGGAATTGATGACAAAAACCACCCCAACAAATAATCTGCAAGTCCATGTCTGAGTTAGTATTAGAAATAGATAAACTAACCAAACGGTTTGAAGATTTTGTGGCAGCAGATGCGGTAACATTTACTGTTTCTAAAGGAGAGATATTTGGTTTTCTGGGTGCTAATGGTGCAGGTAAAACAACCGTTATGCGTATGCTTTGCGGATTAAGCCTGCCTACCTCAGGGAGTGCTAAAGTTGCGGGATTTGATATATATGAACAAACAGAAGAAATAAAAAAGCATATCGGTTATATGAGTCAGAAATTCTGTCTATATGAAGACCTTACAGTAAAAGAAAACATTACTTTATATGGTGGTATATATGGATTAAGCTCTGTTGTGATAAAAGAGAAAATGGAAAAACTTTTACAAACGCTTTCTCTTACCGATGACGCCAACAAGTTAGTTAAAGGGCTTCCCTTGGGATGGAAACAAAAACTGGCTTTTTCTATTGCTATTTTTCATGATCCTAAAATTGTGTTTTTAGATGAACCTACAGGTGGTGTTGACCCCATTACCAGAAGACAGTTTTGGGAAATGATTTACGAGACATCCCGAAAAGGTATTACAGTTTTTGCAACTACACATTATATGGATGAAGCAGAATATTGTAACAGGGTTGCCATTATGGTTGATGGAAGAATTGAAGCCTTAGATTCTCCTGCAGGGTTAAAAAAGACATATAATGGGAAAACAATGGATGAAGTATTTTATACACTGGCACGCAAGGCAAAACGACAGGGCGATTAATTTATAATGAAACAATTTATATCATTTGTAAAAAAGGAGTTCTATCACATTTTCAGAGACTGGAGGTCTTTGATGCTATTGATAGGTATTCCTGTTGCGCAGATTACCATCTTAGGTTTTGCGGTTACCGATGAAATAAAAAACTCTGAAATAGCCATAGTTGATAATACTCACGATGCTGCTTCTCAAAACCTGGAAGGACGTTTTAGAGCCAGTAAGTACTTTCATATTGTAGAAATGCTGCATAGCCCTGATGAAATTGACAGAGAGTTTCGTAAAGGGAAAATAAAGCTGGCTATTGTTTTTCCGAAAGGATTGAGAGAAGATTTAATGCATGGCAATAAAGCACAGATAGAACTCGTAGCAGATGCTTCAGACCCCAACATGGCAACGGTTATTACAGGCTATGCTTCAGCTATTATATTAGATTATCAACAAGAAATTATCTCAGATAACCTGCCTTATTTAATTACTACTAAAATAAGAATGTTATATAACCCAGAGCTGAAGGGAGCTTACAATTTTGTACCCGGCGTTATGGGTATGATATTAATGCTTATTTGTGCCATGATGACGGCTGTTGCTATTGTTAGAGAAATAGAATTCGGGACCATGGAAGTATTACTTGTATCACCTATAAAACCTTATATGATTGTTATGGCAAAAGCCATTCCCTACACTTTGTTATCCTTAATAAACACTTGCATTATTCTTTTGTTATCTGTTTATGCATTAAAAGTACCTATTGCAGGTAGCGTGGTCTTATTATTATTTGAGAGCCTGCTTTTTATCATTGCTTCCTTATCTCTTGGTTTATTAATTTCAACTATTGCCAAAACGCAGCAAGCCGCCATGATGATGTCTATTGTAGGTCTTATGGTGCCTACTACTATGTTGGCAGGTTATATCTATCCTATAGAGAATATGCCAATTATACTTCAATGGGTATCACATATAGTGCCTGCAAAATGGTATATCAACATTGTTAAAGCGGTTATGATCAAAGGACTTGGCATAGAATCAGTCATTAAAGAGAACCTAATTTTATTAGGATTTATTGTGGTGCTTGTTTGGGCAAGTGTGCAACGTTTTAAAATAAGATTAGAATAAAAAGAAGAAATGAGGGTATTAGGCTTTTTACTTAGAAAGGAATTTATACAGATACTTAGAAATCCGAGTACTATTACAGTTATTGTGCAATCTATGATCATACAATTGCTCGTACTTCCTTTTGCTGCCAACTTCGAAATGAAAAACATTAACCTCAGTATTGTTGATAACGACCATAGCAGCTACTCTCAACGCCTTATTACTAAAATAATTTCTTCGGGCTATTTTATTCTTACCGATTATTCTCCTCATTACCCTCAGGCACTTGCAGCTATTGAAAAAAACAAAGCCGATTTGGTGGTAGAAATCCCAAGAAACTTTGAATCTAACCTGGTTAAGAATCAGAGTACTGATATTTTTATGAGCATAAATGCCATTAACGGAACCAAAGGTGGCTTGGCAGGCTCCTATACCTCTTCTATCATCAATGATTTTAATGCAGAAATAAGAGAAGAACTCATTCAATCTGCACGCTTTAATCCTGCCCCGGTTGTGGAAATTGTTTCAGAGAATTGGTTTAACCCCCACATGAATTATAAGCTCTATATGGTGCCCGGTATTTTGGTTATGCTGCTTACCACTATAGGCATTTCGCTAACTGCGTTTAATATTGTACGTGAAAAAGAAATAGGTACCATGGAACAAATAAATGTTAGCCCGGTAAGGAAAACAGATTTTATTTTAGCCAAAATAATTCCTTTTTGGGTTATAGGTATGACAGTGCTTATACTCGGTCTTACCATAGCCCGCATAGCTTATGGTATCATTCCTTTAGGCAGCTATTTTACCATTATAGGCTTTGGAGCCATGCAAATGGTAGCTATGCTCGGTTTTGGTTTGTTGATTTCTACCTACGCAAATACACAGCAGCAAGCCCAGTTTATTTCCTTCTTTTTTACCTTAATATTTATGATGCTTTGCGGCTTGTATACTCCCATAAGCAGTATGCCCCAATGGGCACAGGATATGGCAATCTTTAACCCACTTAAATATTTTGTAGAAGTTATGCGCGATGTGGTTTTAAAAGGAAGTCACTTTGTAGATATTCTGCCTCAGTTCGGAGCTATAAGTTTGTTTGCCCTTGTATTTAATTCTTGGGCTGTACTTAATTACAGAAAACGGATGTAATCTCTTAGTGTCAACTTATTTCATTACCTCTTTAAATGCTTTTCCTAAGTATTCTATTACGTCTGTTATCAGCATACTTTCCATGCTTTGATCTTTCAGAGTAATGTCTGCCGCTAAACCATGGAAGTACACCCCCAGTTTTGCCGATGTAAAAGGCTCATAACCCTGAGCTAAAAAAGCAGTGATGATGCCTGTAAGTGCATCACCCGATCCTCCTTTAGCAAGCCCTGCATTGCCGGTAGTATTAAAAAAAGCTTCTCCTTTATATGTCATAAGCGTTTGATGCCCTTTTAAAACAATAATAATGTTGTGCTCCCTAGCTTTTTTTATGGCAGTACTTATTCTTTCTTGAGTTGTTTTATGATTACCAAAAATCCTGTCGAACTCTTTTGGGTGAGGGGTGAGAATACTTTCCTTAGGTAATTTATTCAATAAATTTTTATCAGCCGCTAATATATTCAATGCATCAGCATCTGCCACTAAAGGCAAATGAGATTTGTTGATGATATGTTTAAGTATATCCTTCGAATTTTTATCTGTCCCGAGACCCGGACCTATTCCTATAGCCGTATAATTACTTAATTCATATTTCTTATCTTCCCTCATCATGAGCATAGCTTCGGGCACCGTTGTTTGCAAAATAAATCTTTCCTTTTCAGGAACATTTAAGGTGGTCAAACCACTTCCAATGCGCACACAAGCTCTGGCAGCAATCACGGCAGCACCCATTTTACCTTTGCTGCCAGCTATAAGTAAAGCATGACCATAATTACCTTTATGAGAAGAAGCTTCTCTGGGTTTTATGAGTGCTTTGATAATACTTTTCGTAAGTGTTTTCATTTATGTGTTTTATAAAATAATAGCTACCATTATCATACCAAAAATACAATTAATACGTAAAATCTGTTTTGAAATTATGATAGATACAAAGGTTGTATGTCAGCCTATTATGAATATGATATAAATCAAATAGGCATCTGATTTATATCACAGGCTTAGCAGCTTAAAAATAATTGCTTTGCTTAATTCCTTTAGAGAGTTAAGAATGGGAAACAAAAGCAAATATTTATATGTGGTTATTGCAGGCTTAATAAGCCTATCTAGTCCTGCACAAAAAATATGGACATTAAAAGCATGTGCTGATACTGCATTTAAAAAGAATGTAGCACTCAATCAGGGTATTATAAGCAGTGATATAAATAGGTACACTTTATCTCAATCTAAAGCGGCTCTGCTACCTAACCTTAATCTTACCGATAACCCCAACTTTACGAGAGGGTATGCCATCGACCCATATACGTATCAGTATACCAATCAAAACCTTCAGGTAAATAACCTTTCATTAAACAGCACGGTTACTCTTTTTAACGGTTATCTTTTAATGAATACCGTTAAGCAAAACAGGCTGGTTTATGATGCAAGTGTGCAGACTATTGAGAAACTTAAAAACGATTTAAGACTGAATGTGCTGGCTGCATATATGCAGATACTGATGGACTATGATGCCATTGATGTTGCACAAGCTCAGGTTGATGAGGATAATGTTCAGGTAGAACAAACTAAAAAGTTTGTTGAGTTTGGTAAAGTAGCCGAGCTAAATTTATTCCAAATACAATCTCAGTTGGCAGCTGATAAACTAATTAAAGTAAATGCCGAAAATCAATTGCAATTAGACAAGCTTACTCTATTGCAGCTTATGGAGATACCTGTTAGAAGTGATTTTGAAATTGAAAGGTTACCCCTAAAAGATTTATTGCCCGAAGTACCCATCCCAACCGATGAAATACAAAAGATTGCGGAAAACATTATGCCGCAAATTAAAAGCGCTTCCCTTTCAACCTTTGCAGCCTTATATAGTTTAAAGATGGCAAGAAGCGGCTGGTATCCTAAACTAACTATGACAGGCTATCTTAAAACAGGTTACTCCAGCCTAAGAAGTAACGTTACTGAAAAAACATTATACCAAACAGAAACAGTAGGCTATCTTAATGGAAATCCTGCACAACCTGTTATTGGGCAGGTTCCGTATACAAGCATTAACTCTCAAAAGGAAAGTTTTCAGGATCAGTTTAAAAATAATTTCAGTCAGGCCGTTGGCTTTAGTTTAACCGTACCTATTTTTAATAACCTACAGGTAGCATGCAGTGTGGCTGTTGCAAAAGCAAATGTGAAGAATGCAAAGTTGAATGAACTGCAAACAAGAAATGATTTACGCAAAAGCATAGAGACGGCTTATACCAATCAGGTTTCTTCAGGCAAGAAGTTGGTTGCTACTCAGGAACAAATGGCTTTGGAAAAGGAAACTTATCGCGATATGGAAAAGAAGTATTCTGTAGGTGTCCTTGATGCAACCAGTTTTTTGGTTGAAAAGAATAACTACAACAAAGTGTCCATGTCTTTAATTCAGGCAAAATATGATTATGTATTAAAAGCAAAAATAGTAGACTTCTATTTGGGCAAACCTATTATCAACTAAAATAAGCCGAGCGAAGCGAATACATGAGTACAATTAAATAATAATTAAAAGAACGAATACATGAAGAAGAAAACAATTATAATTACCTCTATAGTTTCTGTATCAATTATATTGGTCGTATTTCTCATCTTTCATTTCAAAAACAAAACTCCTTCCTATTATTGGAGAACTGTGCCAGTAGAAAAAGGAGATGTAAATGTATTGGTTACCGCCACCGGCTCTATGGCTGCCGATACATCTGTGGATGTAGGCGTACAGGTTTCCGGTATCATAGCAAAAATAAAAGTAGATTTTAATGACATCGTAAAGAAAGGGCAGATAATTGCCATTTTGGATACTACCCTTTATTATGCAGCTATGTTGGATGCAAAAGCAGCTACCCAAAGAGCACAGGTGGCTCTGGATGAAGCCAAAAGGGAATTTGACCGTTCGAAAAATTTATTCGATAGTAAAGTGGCTGCACAGGCCGATTATGATGTGGCTATGACCTCTCTTCAAACGGCACAGGGTAATTTAATATCAGCACAGGCGCAATTGAACAGGGCGACTATTAATCTTAAGTATTGTACTATAACAGCGCCTATAAGCGGCATGATAATAGCGCGCAATGTGCAGGTAGGAAACATGGTGATAGCCAGTTTCAGTAGCCCGGTACTTTTTACAATTGCTTATGACCTTACCAAAATGCAGGTACAAGCAGATGTAGATGAAGCGGATATAGGTCAGGTAAAAACAGGACAGAAAGCAAAGTTTACGGTTGATGCGTATCCCAATGATGTTTTTACGGGAGTGGTAACACAGGTAAGGCATCAACCTATTATGGTACAAAATGTAGTTAATTATGTAGTTATTATTGAAGTGCCTAACCCCGATTTAAAACTAATGCCGGGGCTTACCGCCAATTCGAATATTTTTATTCAGGAACGTAAAAATGTATTTAAAATACCTACCAATGCATTTACTTTTATTCCTCCCATTGAATACATACAAGGCGCCAAACTTCTTCCTGATTCTATAAAGAATTATTGGTTAAAAAAGATACGCCAAACCAATGAATTAAAAAAACAACAAATTGTAGAAACAAACGGAACAGTTGGTTACATCTGGATAAAAAGCGGAGAAGACATATTTCCGGTAAAAGTAACCAAGGGACTTAATGACGGAACCTTTACCGAAGTAAGCGGAGATGTAAAAGAAGGGTATGAAGTAGCCATTGGTGTCAATCATTCTGCTACTGCTGCAGATGCCCAGTCATCACAGTCTTCAAAAAGCCCTTTCATGCCTTCATTCCCAACAAAGAAAAAATAAATGGCAGATACAGAGAACCTACTTACCGTAAAAGATTTAACCAAAACCTACCGCACTGGCGATATAGAAGTGCATGCCCTTAGTGCAGTTTCTCTCAGCATTAATAAAGGCGAGTTTGTGGCCATTATGGGTGCAAGCGGTTCGGGCAAATCTACTTTTATGAATATATTAGGTTGTTTGGATAGCCCCACCAGCGGTGAGTATCTGATGGAAGGAAAAGATGTGCTTAAGCGTGATAAGAATGAATTGGCAGAATTGCGTAACAGCAAGCTTGGTTTTATTTTTCAATCCTTTAATATCCTGCCCAGAACTTCTGCACAGGAAAATGTAGAACTGCCCTTACTCTATAATAACAAAGTAGCTGCCAAAGAGCGTAAAGAAAAAGCATTTAATGCCCTTAAATCGGTTGGACTTGCTGATAGGGTAAACTCCATGCCCAATCAATTATCTGGCGGGCAACAACAACGTGTAGCTATTGCCCGTGCTTTGGTAAACGACCCTGTGGTTATTATGGCTGATGAACCCACAGGTAATTTAGATTCACGTACCAGTTATGAGATTATGGAGATATTCCAGAAACTGAATGACAAAGGAATTACCATTGTGATGGTTACGCACGAACCGGATATAGCAAGGTTTGCCAAAAGCAATATTATTTTTAAAGACGGGAAAATTATCTCGAATGAGCCGGTGAAGGCAAGATTAAACGCAACCGAAGAACTGAAAAAAATAAGAACTCTTACCGAAGAAAAGGCTACGACATGAGGATATTGAATTTATTAAAAGTTGCTTGGCGGTCGCTGAACAGAAATAAACTCCGCAGTTTTTTAACTATGCTGGGTATCATTATCGGTGTGGCATCGGTTATTGCCATGCTTGCCATTGGCGAGGGATCTAACCAAAACATCAAAGCGTCGATTGCCAGTTTGGGTACTAACTCCATCATGATTTTTCCGGGAACTACCTTTTCGGGCGGAGTGCGCGGAGGAGCCTCATCCATTCAAACACTTAAAGTAGAAGATGTCGAAGCCATTGCCACACGTTGCGATCTTGTAAATCATGTATCGCCGGTTGATCAAAAAAGAGTGCAGGCCATTAATGGTTCTCAAAACTGGAACACTTCCATGTTGGGTGTAAAAAACGATTACTTCATCATTCGTTCTCTTACCATTACAAAGGGAAATGGTTTCACAGCTTCTGATGACCGTGCTGCGGCAAAGGTTTGCGTGGTTGGCATAACGGTAGTTTTAAATTTATTCGGAGATGAGAATGTAGACCCTGTTGGGCAAATAATCCGTATCAACAGCATTCCGATGAAGATTGTGGGTGTGCTTTCTAAAATGGGACAAAACACATTCGGGCAAGACCAGGATGATATTATCCTTGCCCCATTTTCTACCGTGCAAAAAAGAATGATGTCTTCATCCAGCTATGTGAATATGATACTTGCCGAGGGTTTATCAGAAGACCAAACGAGCGATGCTGTAGATGAAATATCAAGTCTCTTGCGCGAAAAACACAAACTTGCCCCATCTGATGATAATGACTTTACGGTGCGCACTCAGTCAGACATCAGCAACATCTTCGGAACCATATCCAAAGTAATGACTATTCTTTTGGCCAGCATAGCCGGCATCTCTTTATTGGTGGGCGGTATCGGCATTATGAATATTATGCTGGTATCGGTTACCGAGCGCACGCGCGAAATTGGCATACGCATGGCCATTGGCGCCAAAGGGCGAGATGTGCTTATTCAGTTTATGATAGAATCTATCGTAATAAGTTTTGTGGGTGGTTTAATTGGCATTGCGCTGGGCATTACCATATCCGAACTCATATCAAAGTTAGGTGGTTGGCCTGTGGTCATTACCCTGTCTTCTATACTCATGTCCTTTTTGTTTTCTGCCATTGTAGGGCTTTTCTTTGGCTGGTATCCTGCCCGCAAGGCCGCTGCTCTAAATCCTATAGATGCTTTGAGGTATGAGTAACTTTTCAGGCTTTGTGTTCTAGTCTAGTCACCTTGCCCAAAATGCATCATCCGCATTTCTTCCATGGTATTAAATCCCGATTTTAAATAAAAGTTAAAAGGAAAGTAATCTTTGCCTGTAAATAAAATGATAGTTTTAATATCAATAGTTTTAAGATAATCTTTTACAGCTTGCATTAGTTGGGCACCAACCCCTTTTTTTTGTGATTGAACGGATACAAACATTTCTTTCAGGTAATAATAGTCGCCAGTGTAATAGGGTTCTATATTACCCACTACGCAACCTAAAAGTTGATTGTCCTTATATGCTGTCCAGCCAATAAATTTTGGAGAATTATAAAAGCAAGTCAGTTTTTCTAATGCTTTTTCCTTAGTCCAATTATCATTCCATGGGTCTGAATTATAAGCTTCTACTAGAATGTCTGCACACTTATCAAGTATTTCAATTAATTCTATTTTTTGAATTCTTAGCTTGTCCATAGTACTTTCCTCTTAGTCTAAAACAAATCTACAAAAATCCCTTGCCATTTAGCAAAGCAATTAGGTGTTTTCAGTACAAACACCCACTAATCTACCACAAAGCTTTGCGTTTTTGAGAGAAAGCTCGCTATTCCCGCCAAAAAACACCCTACACAAGCACCTAAAGTGCATACTTTAGCGTTTAAAGTACATACTTTAGGATTTAATGTACATACTTTGGAGTTTAAAGTACATACTTTAGAGTTTAAAGTACCTACTTTNNCTTAGAACTTAATGTACATACTTTAGAACTTAATGTGCATACCCTAGAGTTTAATGTACCTACTTTAGAACCTAAGGTACATACCTTAGCGTTTCAGGTAGGCAGTTAAGAGCATGATATAGGGTGATAAGAGTGTAACATAGGTATGTGAAAACCTAATATAGGTATGTAAGAACGTAACATAGCGTGTTTTTTACGTAAAATACGCCGTTTCGCATTATGGGATTGCAGTGGAAAACCTTTGCGATTGCGAGAGAAATCTATTCGTTTGTCAAAAACACCTTATCATTTATAAGAAAAACCTCCTGGTGTGTGAAAAATCAATTAATTCAAAGCTAGAAAACCAAGCTGTGCATAAAAAGCGAAGGCGTTTTGTTAAAACCCGAATTTAATACGCAGATAAAAGCTGTTACCAAGTGTGGTATAGCCTCCGTTTTGTTGAGAGAAAAAAGATTGCCCTATAAAATCGAGTACCCAGTTGTCGGCAATAGAATAGGTTAGGGTGGGTAATAAAATAACTGAATTGCCCGCCGGAGAATACATTAAACCAAGCGATGCTTTAAGGATAGGTGTAAACGAATAAGATACTTGAGAGAAGGTGGTGATTTTGAAAGGAAAGATATTTTTAGCTGAAAGTAATTCGGTAGAAAGTTTGGTTACGTTGATGGCGCTGTCTTTACCCAACCCGTTATACAAACCCGAAACAAGCACATACAAACCG
Source organism: Bacteroidota bacterium (assembly GCA_003153315.1). Classification (GTDB taxonomy): domain Bacteria; phylum Bacteroidota; class Bacteroidia; order B-17B0; family Aurantibacillaceae; genus PALSA-968. The sequence continues at coordinate 36,142 of PLYA01000055.1, read as the reverse complement.
TTCTTAAAACCATAGTCAACCGACAAGGAAGCTGTTAAAGCATTGCTGTCGCCAAGATGATGGTAGGGAGTAAAGTACGATACCTCGCCTTTAAAACCTGCATCTTTCAGGTTTCCTGCCCAACCTGCCCCGGCAGTAAAATCTTGTTGGAAGATACCGGAGAATGCCTGAAAATCATAGCTCCATTTATTAAAGCGGTACATAACCGCGCCAATGTTTTTGTTAATTACTTTATCGGGTCTTGCGGCTACCTCAATAGACGATGAATTATTTATATTATATTGCACGCGCACTGCGTCGCTACCCGGGCGTTCTTCATAATCAAAATCAAAGTAGTTAAATGTGTTAAAGATGTCATTAGGTGCCCATACGGTGTTTATGCCCCAGTTAATACGCTGCCTGCCAATCGTAATATCCCATTTGCCACCGATGTATTCCATACTCGCGCGGTCTATCGTAGTATTAAACAGTACCGAGTTTTGGTTAATCCAGTTCTTGGATAGATTGATGGTTGCATTATAGTTTGTTACCAAGGCGGCATAGTCGGGATAGCTTTTAACTATATCTCCATAATAAATACGATTACGGACTTCTAACCTGAAATTAAAATGCTTGTTGGGCTGGTATCGGAAATTAAGCCTGTTGTGTATTTCGTTATTAGTAAGCAGGTTGCTGGCATTGTTTGCAAAGCTCACCTGTTCAAGGTATTTAACATAGCCTTTAAGGGTAAATTTAGGGGCATGCTTTACACTATCATTTTGCGCATATACATTAGCAAACAGAATTAAACAGATTAATACTTTTGTAATGCGCATAACATTTTAGGGTTGTTTTACATCCGATGTAATCTTGCCATCAACTAATGTTATTACGCGACGGGCTTTATCAATAACGCGTTGGTCGTGGGTAGAAAATATGAACGTCATTTTTTCTTCTTTGTTTAACCTTGCCATTATCTCTAATAGGTTTTCTGCTGATTTTGAATCAAGATTTGCCGTTGGTTCATCTGCCAGAATAAAACGAGGCCTTGATGCCAGTGCACGGGCAACTGCCACACGTTGTTGTTGTCCACCCGAAAGTTCGGCAGGACGGTTATTGAGTTTATCTTTAAGGCCTACTTCTGTAAGAAGTTCTGTGGCTCGTTGTTCTCTTTCATGCTTTGGTTTTTTTTGCATCAGCATAACAAACTCCACATTCTCACTCGCAGTTAATACCGGTATAAGGTTGTATGCCTGAAACACAAAGCCTATGTTTTGCAAACGGAAATCAATCAGCTTATTTTCACTCATCTTAGTTATATCCACTCCATCTATTTCAACATCGCCTCCTGTGGGATAATCCAAGCCGCCTATAAGGTTTAGTAAGGTTGTTTTACCAGAACCCGACGGACCAACCAAAGCGGTGAACTCGCCTTCTTCAATTTGCAGGTCAACCCCGTTAACTGCGTATACAGGTATGGTGCTAGGATTATATACTTTTGAGAGGTTGTGTGATACGATTATATTACTCATGGCGTATTATATTTTTTGAATAGCTATGGCGGGTTTAAACTGCAGGGCTTTTATAGCGGGATAGATTGCCGATAAAACAGCGGTTACAGTTGTCATTAAGGATATGGGCAGAAATATATCCGTATGCAGTTCGGGATATACTATATTACTGAAACCAAACTGGGCTAAGCCTTCTGAGAAGGAAGATAAATCAATTCCGTGTTTGGCAAGAAAGTGAACGGTTATAACTGTAAGAAGTATACCTAAAGGTATGCCTACACAGGTAAGCATAACAGACTCCAGCATCACCATAAAAAACACGCGTGGTTTGTTCATACCGATAGCCATCAGCATACCGAATTCTCTTTGTCTTTCCAGCACGGCCATAAGCATCGTATTGATAATGCCGAACATAAGTGCAAGCAATATAATCCCGATGATAATATACATCATTTGATCGAAAATGCCTGTAAGCATGCCCATCTCAGGTGAAATCTCTTTCCATGTTTGTACCAATAGGGGAGCGTATTGCTTTTTAAATTTATATGCAACAGAGTCTACCTGTTGGCCGTCTTTAAGAATAATGGCTATTTCGTGTATTCCTTTTCCAGTGTTTAGCAGTTGGGCAAGGTCATTGAATTTAGTAAACACAATCATTTGATCGAAGCCGGAGTTTCTGGAACGGAAGATTCCTGCAACACGAAATGAACCTGCGGTTAAATCGCCGTTCTTTGATTGAAAGGTAAGCACTATCTTACTATGCAATTTTACGGCAAGCTTTTCTGCCAGCTTCTTTCCTATTACGATTTCATTTTTCTTTGTGTCAGTAAAATAAACTCCTTCTATTATGTTCTGAGAGATACTGCTTACAGCTCTTTCATCTTTAGGATTTATGCCATGTATCTCCACTCCTGAAGCAGTTGATGAGGAAGAAATCATGCCCATAGTTATTGCCTTGCATGAAATGGCTTTTACATTGGAATCTTTTAAGAGCTTAGTAATAATACTATTGGAATTTGGGATGGTATCATTTACATCTTTGTCATCAGGAAAAGCCGGGTCGTGAATTTGTATATGCGCAAGTTGTGTTTCAACAGCGCTTTCTATTTCCTGATTTACTAATCCCCAAAAAAATGCCATTATAAACATGCCTGCAAATAAACCCACAGCAACCGATGCAATTACAACAATGCTTCGCGTTTTGCTTCTCCATATATTTCTCCAGGCAATTTTAAAAAGCATATTCTAACTGTTTATGGCCGCTATGGCTTTAATCTTTTTAATTTTATAAATAGCGTATAAAGACAATATAATTGAGATGGATAACACGGCATACCCCTGAATGATAAAATGCGAGATATTGATGGAGGGTTTTATAATAGGTTCAAAGTTGAATTGCTGAGCAACTGCACCCCAACTGCCTCCCATGTGTAAGGGGTTTATTCTGAAATATAATACCAACGGAAAGGTAGCCGCGATGCCCAGTATGGTTCCCATTATTGAAATCAATATCATTTCCATTACTACTATGGTTGCCAATATTCCTTTCTTCATTCCAATGGCTATAAGAATTCCAAACTCATGCATACGTTCGTTCAGCATCATAAGAATGGTACCGAATATTCCGAAGGCTATTACCAAATAAAGAATGCCGGACATAATTACATTCTGTGTCATCTTTGCCTGAAAAAGTTGGTCTAATTCGGGAAGCATCTCCTGCCACGACATTATTTCATAACCTGAACCGCTAGTTTGGTTTACTATATTTTGTTTAACAGTGTTGACTTTATTTTTGTCGTTCAGCATTACTGATATGGATGTGTACCTGGCTTCTGTACTCAAAAAATCTCTGCAGCTCGGGATGGATAACCATGCCATTCCTTTATTCATTTCAGGTATGGCAAGCCTCACTATTCCTTTTATTACATATTTCCCTGACGCTGTATTGCCATGATATCCCTGTCCTAGTAATATTACGGTATCTCTTAACTTCAGTTTAAGATATTTTGCCAACCCCTCGGCAAGCATAATTCCGTTATCCTTTTCATCAAGATATTTTCCTTCAATTAGTTTTTTGGAAAGATTAGACACTGTGTTTTCTTTCGTGGGGTCAATCCCGATAATCATAATGCCTTTAGTCTGCTCTCCGGATGATGCTAATCCAAAAGATTCTAAGCGGGGAGTCCATGCGGTAATATCTTTTTCATTATTCAAAATCTTTGTCAGCTTAGGATTTTCCTCAAAGGTGCTGTCAACGGATTTGTTATCCCAATATCCCTCATGATGAACCTGTAAATATCCACACGAAATGCTTACAGTATCAGCAATCATTTTATCAAATATGCCCACAATCATTACACGCATCAGTATGGCAAACATAACCGCAAAGAAAATCGATGAGATAGTAATAAGCGTTCTTCGCCTGCTACGCCACATATTTCTCCATGCCAGTTTTAAATACATTACTTAGCTTTTTTCATGTTTTGTGTAGTGAAGAAATCATCGTCAATAGGTTGATTGAAGATTGCACTGTTATATATAATCACTGTTTCCTGACCTTTTTTCTCAGCTGGTATCATCTCCATTTTGCAGGGTATAGTCCTTCCACCCATTACTTTAATATTGGAACATTGCAAAATATTTACGAGCTTATTATCTTCATCATAAAACTCTAACCTCAACTCTAAGTAGTCCTTCTGATCAATCCATATTTTAACTTTACTCCATACCACAGCGGCTTCGGGTAATGGTATCATTTCAATCTTCCAGCACTTGCGACCTTCAATAATGCTATCTCCTACAATTTTATGGGTATAATCATCAATACGGGATGATGCTTTCACCAAATCATCATTCGTAAAATCTGTTCCCATAAAGCTTTGTGCCATCATGGATGGAGGCAACTTAACAACCCTTTCAATATTGGGTAACCAATTCCATATCTCTCTGATGCGTTTAAGGAAAATAGTTCCTGCGTCTTTTGCAGGAGCTGTAACAATCATTAAAGAATATTGTTCTCCTTTCGACCAAGACTTAATACTCATTGACCGAGTCCATGAAGGACGTATTATTTGTATGGTAAGTTCTGCAACCGATGATAACCCATGAATGTTATGCTCTGCTTTGGCTACAATTTCTTTTGCAGTTGGTTCATCATTGGTAAATGACCCCATTATAAATACTATTGTAATTAATAAGATACATAACAAACGTTGCATAAGGCTGAAAACTTTTATTAATTTATCCAAAGATGCATAGTAGCCCTTTGTATAACGTTGATATTGATTAGTTATAAATATGACTAAACTCACTTCTTGAAAACAATAACCCTATCAATTCAACGACTTGAGTTTATTCTTTTTTTACTAACATTTGACAAACGTCATCTTATTAAATGATGAGAGTCATTAAGCTTGGGTATACGCCCTTATATTTTTACATGCAAATAATATTGATTGCATGAACACCATTCCATTTAGCCGGATAACCTTAAAAGACCTTCCGGAAGCAGGGGGCAAAAACTCCTCTTCGGGCGAGATGATTAATAAACTAAGTGCCTTGGGCATCAGGGTGCCGGGTGGTTTTGTTATTACGGCTACCGCTTTCCACAATTTCCTGAAGGAAAACAAGATTGATGTTCAGCTAAAAAAACTGCTTGACGGACTGAATAAAAAAACATTTAGCAACCTGCCGCAAATTGGCAAGGCTTGTCGCAAGTTGGTTTTAAGCGCTAAATTTTCGGATGCATTAGTCAAAGAAATTGTGGCGGCTTATCATGCCATGGAAGGCAATGCCAAAAACAATGTATCGGTAGCTGTTAGAAGCAGTGCCACAGCCGAAGATTTGCCCAATGCCAGTTTTGCGGGTCAGCACGATTCTTTTTTAAACATACAGGGCGATAAGTTCTTGCTGGAAGCCTGCAAAAAATGCTTTGCTTCTTTGTATAACGACCGTGCCATAAAATACCGCGCCGAAAAAGATTTTGACCAAACCAAAGTAGCCCTTTCGATAGGCGTACAAAAAATGATTCGCAGCGATTTGGCTTCTGCCGGAGTGGCTTTTACGCTGGAACCTGAAACAGGTTTCCGCAACATGGTGTATATAACCGGCATTTGGGGCTTGGGCGAAAACATTGTGCAAGGTGCTGCCACGCCTGATGAGTATTATTTCTTTAAACCCTCTTTACAACAAAACAAGAACGGGCTTATCACCAAAAAGTTAGGAGACAAAGCCAACACCTTAATTTTTGCTAAGAAAGTAAAAGCGGGAAAAACCACCGAGAATATTTCTACCCCTTTAAAAAAGAAACAGCAATTTGTATTGAGTGATGCAGAAGCCACCGAGCTTGCCAAATGGTGTTTGCTTATAGAAGAACATTATAAAACGCCCATGGATATTGAATGGGCAAAAGACGGTTTAGATGGCAAATTATACATTGTGCAGGCCCGCCCCGAAACCATACATAATACAGAGAAAACTGTTTCTATAAGCGAATATAAAATAGAACAAAAAGGCAAAGTATTGGTTAGCGGCAAAGCCGTGGGTAATAAAATTGTAACAGGTATTGCCCGTATTATTAAATCGCCTAAAGAAGGACACAAACTAAAAGAAGGAGAAATACTGGTTACCGATATTACCAACCCCGATTGGAATGCGGTGATAAAAAAAGCATCGGTTATTGTAACCAACAAAGGTGGCAGAACCAGTCATGCTTCTATTATTGCCCGCGAGTTTGGTTTATCGGCTGTTGTAGGTACCTTAAATGCCACGCATGTTATAAAAGACGGGCAGCAAATAACCGTTTCTTGTGCCGAGGGTGATATAGGAAAAATATATGAAGGGAAACTAAAATGGAAAGAAGAGCAAATCATTCCTTCCAATATACACATGCCCGAAACAGCTCCTATGCTTATTTTAGCCGACCCTGATAAAGCTTTGTCTATGTCTTTCTATCCCAATCAGGGGGTGGGTTTGTTACGTATGGAATTTATTATCAACAATGCTATTGCGGTGCATCCCATGGCTTTGGTTAAGTATGATGAACTAAAAGACAAAGCCGCCAAAAAAGAAATTACCGTATTGACCAAACAATATACTGATAAGAAGAATTTCTTTATTGATAAGCTGGCAGAAGGTGTAGCCATGGTAGCTGCGGCTTTTTATCCAAAGGATGTGATTGTGCGCATGAGCGATTTTAAAACCAATGAATACGCTAATCTTTTAGGAGGTAAACAATTTGAACCTCAAGAGGAAAACCCCATGATTGGTTTCAGGGGAGCCTCTCGTTATTATAACGAGCATTACAAAGAAGGCTTTAAACTGGAATGCGAAGCCATGAAAAAAGTGCGCAATGAAATGGGACTTACTAATGTGAAGTTGATGATACCATTTTGTAGGACAGTAGAGGAAGGAAAAAAAGTGGTGGCTTTAATGCAGGAGCTTGGATTAAAAAGAGGTGATAATGGATTGGAGATATATGTAATGGCAGAGATACCCAGCAATGTAATTTTAGCCGAAGAGTTTGCCAAAGTGTTTGATGGTTTTTCAATAGGCTCTAACGACCTTACGCAGCTTACTTTAGGTATCGACAGAGACTCCGCTATTGTGAGTGATTTGTTCAGCGAACAAAATGCCGCGCCCATGTGGATGATAAAAACTGTTATACAAAAAGCCAAACAGGCAGGCGTTAAAATTGGTCTATGCGGGCAAGCACCCAGCGATTACCCTGAGTTTGCACAATTTTTAGTGAAGGAAGGAATAGACAGCATTTCGTTTAACCCCGATGCTTTATTAAAAGGAATTGAAAATATAGTAAAGGCCGAAGCGCTTGAATTAGTAAGTAAATAATCAATTAAAAATAGAACGATGAACAGATTAAAAAACAAAGTAGTAATTATTACCGGCGCAGCCGGTGGTATGGGAAAATCAGAAGCCATCTTATTCGCTCAGGAAGGCGCCAAAGTATTAGCTACTGATAATCAATTTGAAAAACTGGATAAATGGGTGAGCGAGGCTCAGGATGAAAAACTACCTATTGAGTGCATGACGCATGATGTTACTTCGGAATCAAGCTGGAAAAAAGTTACCGAAAGGGCTATTAAACTATATGGCAAAATAGATATACTGGTAAATAACGCGGGTATTTTTCCGGCAGGCTCTAACGGAGATAATACCGATAAGGCCCTTTGGGACAAGGTAATTGCCATTAATCTTACGGGGCCCTTTTTGGGTGCTAAAGCTGTTATTCCATATATGAAGAAAAACAAACAGGGTGTTATCGTTAACGTATCTTCTATTGCAGGTATGGTAGGAGGCAATGGCCCTGCTTATACTGCATCAAAAGGAGGATTGCGTTTGTTAACTAAAGATTTGGCAGTAGAATATGCCAAAGATAATATACGCGTTAACTCGCTTCATCCGGGTGGCGTGCTTACCCCTATGACTGAAGGTTTGGTAAAAGCAAAGGGTATGAAAGAAATGATTAAAAGTACAAGTCCGCAGGGAAGAATGGCAGACCCGATTGAATTGGCAAATGCTGCTTTGTTTCTTGCCTCGTCCGAGTCTTCCTTTATGACTGGAGCAGAACTAGTGGTTGATGGAGGTGCTATAGCACGCTAATATTTTTTATTTGGGTATTTAGATGTATCGTCATTTCAAATATCAGGAACTTTTAAATTAAGATATTGCATATCTTTTGGCTCCGGATTTTATTCAGATATCTACTTTTTCCAGCTTAAATTAATTATGCAACATTTGGAGCGTTAAAGATTGGAGTAAAAGTTTGCAACATAAAGCCGTCTTTTATATCTATTGGGAATATCCAGAAGCAATAATAAAATAAGTTTACTTCTTAACCGCTGTTTTTTTAGCTGCTTTTTTTACGGTAGCTTTTTTGGCTGTTGGTTTTTTGGCAGCAGCTTGTTTTACACTAGGAGTTTTCTTGGTAGCAGCCTTCTTAGCTCCTTTTTTGTCAAAGGCATTAGGTACCTGCTCCACTATCATTTTCTTAACTTCATCTAAAGAGATAGCAGCTAATTCTTCAGGAGTATATTTATCTCCTTTAGCATTTTTAGTAAGCTTCAACATTTGTTTGCCAAAGCGAATGAAAGGACCCCATCTGCCATTTTCAAGGGCAATTTTTTCATCATCCCACTTTTGTATAAAGCGGTTAGCCTCTTTTTCTAATTTCTTAGCCAACAACTCTTCAATATCACTTTGCGTTAATGCATCAAAATTATACGCTCTCGGAACATTCACATATAAACCACCCATCTTTATAAAGGGGCCGAAACGTCCTTTGCCTTTGGTTACAGGTTGCCCTTTATAATGAGCAATAGGAGCGTTGGCAATTTCTTTTTCTTTAATAAGTTCTACGGCTCTATCCATATCTACTTTAAAAGGATCTTCACTACGGGGTATAGAAATAAATTCTTCTCCGAATTTTACATACGGACCAAAACGACCTAAGTTTATAACCACATCTTTATCCTGATAGGTTCCAAGATTCAAAGGAAGTTTAAACAAATCCAACGCTTCTTCCAACGTAATGGTTTCCATACGCTGTTCTTTACGCAGGCTTGCAAAGCGTGGTTTTTCTCCGCCTTCAACGGTTTCACCGATTTGAGCTAAGGGGCCAAAACGACCAATGCGCACAAATATGTTTTTACCACTCACAGGGTCAATTCCTAACACACGTTCGCCGCTGGCACGTTCTGATTTATCAATGGTTTTCTCTACTGTTTTATGAAAAGGACTGTAAAATGTTTTCAACATTTTAGTCCAGTCGAGTTTACCATCAGCAATCTCATCAAACTCTTCTTCAACCTTTGCAGTGAAATGGAAATCCAATATATCAGGGAAGTATTGAATCAAAAAATCATTTACTACCATACCTATATCGGTAGGGAACAGTTTAGATTTTTCAGCACCAGTGTTTTCTGTTTTTACTTCTTTTACTATGTTGTTCTTAGTTAAAGTAAGGTTCACATAATTACGCGGATTACCTTCTCTGTCAGTTTTCTCTACATATGTTCTTTTTTGAATGGTAGAGATAGTAGGTGCATAGGTAGAAGGACGACCAATACCTAGTTCTTCCAACTTCTTTACCAAACTTGCCTCTGTATAACGTGCCGGATGGTGCGTGAAACGTTGTGTGGCACTAATCTCTATATTCTGTAATACTTCACCAAGATGTATGGGAGGCAGTATAGACGAGTTCTCTGTTGTGGTTTCAGTTTCCTCATCATCGGTACTTTCCATATATACTTTAAGGAAACCGTCAAACTTTAAAACTTCACCTTGCGCAACAAACACTTCAGATGTGGTAGATATCCCAATTTTAGCCGTTGTTTTTTCCAACTCGGCATCACTCATTTGTGAAGCAATCGTACGCTTCCAAATCAAATCATACAGGCGTTGTTCATTACGCTCACCTTCCACAAACTGCCTGTCTATATATGTAGGACGAATAGCTTCGTGAGCCTCTTGCGCCCCTTTGCTTTTAGTTTTATAAGTGCGTGGTTGGAAATACTTAGCTCCATAGTCGGAATTAATGGCTTTGTTAGCCTGATTCATGGCTGTCTCCGACAGGTTAACGCTATCGGTACGCATATAAGTTATCTTTCCTGCTTCATATAATTTTTGTGCCACCACCATGGTTTGCGAAACCGAGAAACCCAGTTTACGTGCTGCTTCCTGTTGCAGGGTAGAAGTTGTAAAGGGTGCAGATGGCGAACGCTTGGCAGGTTTGGTTTCTAAATTTTGTATAGTAAAAGAAGCCGCTTTGCACTTTTCTAAAAATGCCTGTGCTTCTTCTTCGGTATTAAAGCGTTTATCTAATTCGGCTTTTAAGGTGGCCTTGCCCGTATTGAATAAAGCAACTACTTTAAAAGCTGAGGTAGATTTAAAATTCTGGATTTCTCTTTCTCTGTCAACAATTAAACGCACGGCAACTGATTGCACACGTCCGGCAGATAAACTTGGACGAACCTTTCTCCATAAAATAGGTGACAGTTCAAAACCCACCAACCTATCCAATACACGGCGTGCCTGTTGTGCGTTTACTAAATTAATATCTATCTGGCGAGGGTTCTCAATGGCTTTTTGTATCGCACTTTTGGTAATTTCATGAAAAACAATCCGCTTGGTTTTCTTCGGGTCTAAGTTCAGTGTTTCGGCTAAATGCCAAGAAATGGCTTCTCCCTCACGGTCCTCATCGGAAGCTAACCAAACCATATCGGCACCCTTGCTTAGTTTTTTTAAATCGGCAATTACTTTTTCTTTCCCCTCGGATATCTCGTAAGTTGGTGCAAAGTTGTTCTCTATATCTACGCCATAACCCTTCTTCACCAAATCGCGTATGTGACCAAAGCTTGATCTTACGGTAAAATCTTTACCCAAAAATCCTTCTATGGTTTTAGCTTTTGCAGGCGACTCAACTATTACAAGATTCTTACTCATGCCTATTTTTTGAATTTCAACCTGCAAAAGAAACAATTTTTATTTAACCCACAACTTTGTTGAGACTAACAATTGTTTTAGGCAGACTAATTTAAGCTTGGTTCTTGTGCAATATTGGCAAATACTTTGTAGTTAGCGCCCATGCGAGAAACCTGCTCGGGCCAAATATCATCGGGGTGTTTGTTTATTAATTCAGCAGTGGTAGAATCAAGCAAGCCCCATGTTTTTTCTTTCATCTCTTTTTGCAACTGTCCTGCTCCCCAACCCGAGTATCCAATAAAGAAACGTATTTGAGAAGGAAGAATACTTTTGTTTTTTAATCCGTCAATTACTTGATTAAAGTTCCCGCTCCAATAATAATTCTGCTGTATATGTACACTTTCGGTAATTTGTTTGCCCACCGTATGCACATAAAACAATTGGTTTTGCGCCACAGGTCCTCCATAATAAACAGGCATATTTAAATTGTATACATCTGACACCACATCTTTTAATGTAAGGTGCATGGGCTTATTCATTACAAAACCCATAGAACCCATTTTGTTATGCTCGGCAAGCAATACAACCGTTCGCTTAAAATCTCCATCGTTTAAAAGCGGTAAGGCAACTAATATTTGTCCTTGTAAAATACGCATCTATACCAGTATCTTTGCAGTTACAAAATTACTAATTGCGAAGCACTCAGCGAAACAGATAGGAAATAAAAAAATAAGCTAATTATGGAATCATTAAATGAATATACCAAAAACTTAAGGCGCGATTTCACAAAAACCGCTTTTGATGAAAAGGATGCACACAACAATCCCTTTAAACAATTTGAACTTTGGTTTGAAGAAGCTATAAAAAGCAAAGCCAATGAACCCAATGGAATGATACTTTCTACGGTTAATAAAAAAGGAAGGCCTTCATCAAGAATTGTTTTGCTGCGCGGAATGCAGAATAACGGCTTTAACTTTTTTACCAATTACGATAGTCGCAAAGGAAAGGAACTAAAAGAAAACCCTTACGGATGTTTGTTATTTTTTTGGCCCGAACTGGAAAGGCAAATACGAATTGAAGGAAAAATAGAAATTGCTCCGGCAGCAATCTCTGATGAGTACTTTGCTTTACGTCCCCGTAATTCAAGAATAGGAGCCTGTGCATCGCCACAAAGCAAGGTGCTTAAAAACCGCCAGGAGCTTGAAAAATTAGTTGATGCCATTAATGCAAAATATACCGCAGATGTGCCGCGCCCAAAGAACTGGGGTGGTTATATTTTAAAAGCAAACTATTATGAGTTTTGGCAGGGACGCCAAAGCCGCCTGCACGACAGGATTTGCTATAACCTGAAAAACAAAAAGTGGGTTAAACAGCGTTTAGCGCCTTAATTACCTCACAATAACCAACCGCTTATTAATTCTGAAATCAGAATTCTGAATTGAGATATTATAAACACCCTCATTTAAACTACTGGCATCTATATTGGTTTTGCCGTTTATGGTTTGGCTTAATACAAGCTTACCGGTAACATCATAAATCTGTATAGTTTGTTTTGCTGTACTATTTGTTTCTATAATAAAATTGCCGTTGTTGGGGTTAGGATAAATGTTTACTCGCCCGTTACTATTTGTAAATTGTTTTATGCCAGTTGCTTGATTGTGATGTAAAACATTTACATAAACCATATTACTGTAAACACTATTATTAGCTAAACGATAAACAGAATCACTTTGGCAATAAGTTGCACTACATCCTGTGGTAACAGTAACTGTTACGCAAACATTATACGACCCCGGAGTGGCATATATATGACTTGGATAAAGACCTATCGTAGAAGTTCCATCTCCCCAACTCCAGGAAGCATTTGTTATATCGGATGGATAACCTGCATAAGCATCCCAAGTATGTGGTGCTGTATCTTGCGTTAAAGTAAAACTTGTGATTGGTGCAGGATTTGGACTAACCGTAATTGTTGTAATGGCAGAGAGTGATGTGCAACCCGTCATAGTTCCGGTACCGGCTACTGAATAAGTAGTAGTAACTGATGGGGTAACAACAATATTATTTGTTGTGGCACTTGTATTCCATGTGTAGGTATTAGCACCACTTGCTGTTAAAGTAACGGATGATGGCCCTCCACAAATAAAACCTTGTGTAGCATTTATATTAATGCCTTCAACATAAATGGCTTGAGTAGCCATATTTATGCAAGCACCTGTAATATCTGTGCCAATTACAGTGTAAGTATTACTATTTACAGGCGATACGGCTATAGAATTGGTAGATGCACCGGTACTCCATGTGTAGGTATTGGCTCCGCTGGCAGTTAAAGTAACTGTTGTTCCGCTGCAAACAGTATCCTGAGAAGCATTTATAGTAACAGTTGGGGTAGTTCCTGTAGGTGTATTGGTATAAGTAAGAACAATTTTAGCCTGACTAATACATACCTCACCTATGAAATTAACAAAAAAAGTTTCCGTAGCACCTGTACCATAATTATAACCCGGAATGCCGCAAGGATAAACATTAGAGGAAGAAGCTGTAATAGACCATGCTGAACTAAGACTTGAACATAAACATGAGCCACTATCTACCGGAGCCGTAGTAAGTGCCAACCCATTTAGTATAGATGCTGCTGCACCTCCACAATTCATCGTATAATAATACACACTTACTTTGGTAACCACCTTACCTGCCGGAACTGTGTTCATAAATGTTTGAGTATTAGTAGATGTGTTGCACCCGCAAGGTGTTGAACAGGTTACTGGGTCATTAAAACAAAAATAAGGAGTTGAATTTGCAGAACAACATTGGTTGGTAAATCCGGGATAAAAGATGGTAACCGTGTCAGTTTGCGCTTTGCTAAATACTGTTGCCATCAGGCAAACAATAAATAAAATAGATTTTTTTTTCATAAGAAAGAGTATTTATCTATCAAATGTACTAAAAATTATTCAGTAAAAAAAATCCCCCTCTTATTCAGAGAAGGATTTAATGGCAACAGATAAATGATTTCTACAACTTGATTTAAGCCGTTGCCGGAGGAGTTGTAGTGCCAGTGGTAGTTCCACCACCTGTGCCTGCAACCATCACAAAATTTATAGTTAACTTTTGTGGTGCGTTGGCAGTGATGGTTTGTGTTTGGGTAGTATAGCCGGGCAGGCTAACGGTAATAGTATAAGTAGCAGGTTTCAATCTGGCAAAACGCATGCTGCCATCGGCTTTGCTAAACTTGTTGCGCTTAGCGCCTTTGGTAGAAGTTAGTTTTATATCGGCATTTTCTAAAGCCACACCTGAGGAAGTTTTGATGTGTAAGAACATACTCACGGTTTTTAAATGACGAGGGGTGGTTGCCGCATGGCGCAAACCCATGTATGCATTATAAAAATCAACATTAGTGGTTTTGTATTGCACCATCAGCGTATCTAACTGCTCTTTTACCAACGTATCAATAGAAGTTATTTGCGCCGCAACGTTTGTAGTGTTGGCTCTGTGTATAGCCCTGGCGGTTTTTGGTGTTTGGCTCACAGGTTGATAAGCTAATATGGCATTTTTAAACGCAAGCAGGGTTGCCGCGTTTGCACCAAAGTTATTTAAACTACCTGCCAACGGGTTTAGCAACGTGTAAAGCGCCATACATATATCAGCAAAATCCACATCACTTGCTCTGTTCAACTTACTTTCGGTTAATTTACTCTGCACCCTAAGCGTATTGTTGCCTGCGTTTGCCGCATAAGCCATACCCGCCGCCGAGTGTGCCAATGCCATCAAAATAAGGGCACTGCGCGCCTGCGCCTTGGTTTGGGTTATACCTTTGGTTGAGTTTTTCTGATTTGTACCCGCCAAATTCAGCAGCCCCAACAGGCTTACTAAGGTTGATACTACAGCACTGATGATGGGATTTCCACTCCAGATGCTGCTGTTAGCATTCATTAGATTTACTAATGACTGATACATGTTTTGTCCGGTGATTTGTCTCTTTTTCATGACTTACTTATTTATTGCTCCATGTAAGGTAGCCTGCACACTAAATGTTTCCTTACAATCAGCGTTTTTAGTTTTTGTATGCAGACTTGGAGTAATAAGTTAAATCATGATGCTTCCTTTTTATGTTTTGTTATTATAGTTTTACCTAATATTCCATTTATACGGAGGAAAAATAAAAAGGTTACATTTATTTTCATTTTTAACTGTTTTTAACACAAATAAGCTGGAAAAGGCTGTTTTTAGGCTGTTCGGGCTCTCTGAATTCATGTAACATATCTTCGAACTCTTGTAACACATCTCCGAATCCGCGTCACATATCTTCGAACCCGTGTAACACATCTCCGAATTCGTGTCACATATCTCCGAATCTGTGTAACAGGTTTCCGAACGCGCGTCACATATCATTGCAAGCGTGTAACAGGTCTTTGCATACGTGTAACATATCTCTGAACCCATGTAAGATGTCTCCGAATTCATGTAACATATCATTTATAATGCGTAACTTATTCTGCTTATCAGTCTTAATGCTTAATTTTGAGCGTTTAATTTCAACACCATGCTATTTAAAACCTCTGATAACCTTAACCTCTACTACGAAGTAACGGGCAATACCCAAAGCACAAAAACCATTGTGTTTTTAAACGGACTATCGCAGTCTACCGTAGCGTGGGTTTTAATGGTTCCGTATTTTAAGAACGATTACAAGATTGTATTGGTAGATTTTATTTTTCAGGGACAATCTTCTAAAGATGCCGAGTGGCGTGATTTCGACAGACATGCGCTGGATATAAAACAACTACTGGATGATTTGAAAATTGATAACGCTACCATAGCGGGTCTTTCTTATGGCAGTTTGGTAGCACAGCATTTTGCGTTGTTGTATCCCAAAAAAGTAAACAAACTTATTTTAATGAGCAGCTTTGCACACAAAACTCCATACTATGATGCCATTGAAACTGCCTGGTGGAATGCCCTGCAAGTGGGTGGCTACTCGCTTATGCTGGATGTGATGTTGCCTAGTGTGCTTGGCGAGAGTTATTTTACAAAACCAATTATCCCCATTGATTTGATGAAACAAGCCCGCACCGATGCAAACAATGATAGTGCGGCTTTGTTTAAATTAATGCGTGCTACCAAAGAACGCCCCGATTACCGACCTATGCTGAAAAATATTACTGCACCAACACTCATCATTCATGGCGAAAAAGATTTGTTACTGCCTGTTCACCTGGCTACTGAGATACACAAAGCTATTCCGAATTCTGTATTAGAAATTATTCCAAACGTAGGACATACATTAAATTTAGAAGCTATAGTGCAAGCATCGCAACTGATACTGAATTTTTAATTTAGTAAAATGAAAAGAATTCTATTAGCCGAAGACGAAGAGCATTTGCGCGATACTATAAAACTTAATTTGGAGTTAGAAGGCTATACGGTAACTACATGCAATAACGGTGCAGAAGCTATACAAGTTGCCAAACAACAAAACTTTCATCTGGCTGTATTAGATGTAATGATGCCTCAGGTAGACGGCTTTGAAGCTTGCACACAACTAAAAAAACAACACCCAGATTTGCCCGTTTTGTTTTTAACTGCCCGTGCAGATAGCAACAGTCGCATTACCGGACTGAAACTGGCCGATGATTATTTGAACAAACCTTTCAATTTAGAAGAACTTATTTTGCGTGTAAAGAACCTCCTGAAACGATATGATACGCAGGCCATCAATAAATTTACCTTTGGTGATTTTGAAATTAACTTCACCTCGCTCTACATCAAAACAAAAACAGAAACCATTACATCTCTCTCGCAACGCGAGTGGCAATTGCTTAACCTGCTGGTAAGCAAAAAAAACTTAGTGGTATCTCGTGATGAGATATTAGAAAAACTTTGGGCTCCAAATGAAAACCCTTCTGCCCGCACCATTGATAATTATATTTTAAATTTCCGCAAAATATTCGAAACCAACCAACGAGAACCACAGTATATACAATCCATCCGCGGAGTGGGCTATAAGTTTACAATTTAATTAAAAAGAAAAGAGAGAAGATATGTTTAAGATGCTTTTTAAACTGGGTAAATTTAAGGTAACGCATTTCCTGCCCGATAACATAAAGAAATGTGTGATAATTGCCGCGCCGCACACGAGTAATTGGGATTTTATTTATGCCATGGGTGCGCTTAGTATTATGAAACTTAAACTGCGTTTTACCATTAAAAAAGAGTGGATGAAGTTTCCGTTTAAAGGAATTATGAAATCGTTGGGAGCTTTGCCTATTGATAGAGATGCTATTAAAGAAGGTAAAAAGAGTGGCACGGTAGATGCGGTTGCCGATTTATTTACAAACAGAGAGGAACTGCGCTTGATGGTAACACCCGAAGGCACACGCGCTAAAATGGAAAAATGGAAAACAGGTTTTTATTACATAGCATTAAAAGCAAAGGTGCCTATTGCGTTGGCTTTTATAGATTATAAGAAGCGCATTTGTGGTATTGATAAAATAATTTATCCGACCGGAGATTTTAAAGTAGATATGAAACTAATAATGGATTTTTATAAAAACATTAGCGGTAAGTATCCCGAGAATTTTAGTACAGACGTTGAATTAACGTAATAACCATGGCAGTAAAAAACATTATACTTGATTTTGGCGGAGTTCTTTTAGACCTTGATTACATGCGCACCCAACAGGCTTTTGTTGACTTGGGTTGCACGAACTTTGAACAGATTTATTCTCAGGCACAACAAACCGATTTGTTTAATCAGTTTGATAAAGGAGAAGTAAGCGAAGCTGTTTTCTTTCAGGAATTGAAAAACCTTTCAGGTTTAACAACCATCAGCATAGATGATATTAAGCATGCCTGGAATGCCATGCTGATTAACCTCCCTGAAGAAAACTATACGTTACTGAAAGAACTTAAAAACAAGTACCGCGTTTTCCTATTAAGCAATACTAACGAAACGCACATTACGGCATTTGAAAAATTAATTCCTGAAACTTGCTCTTTACCCGAGTTTGAAAGTATGTTTGAAAAGATGTATTATTCCTGCCGAATTAATTTAAGAAAACCGGATGTAGAATGTTTTCTACATGTACTAAACGATAGCAACTTGAACCCTGAAGAAACCATTTTTATTGACGACTCTATTCAACACATTGAGGGAGCAAAGAAATCGGGCATTGCACCTTATTGGTTGCAAAAGGGCGTTAGCACTACAAGTCTGTTAAAGGAAATAAAAATTCTGTAATCAGTAATTAAAGTGCGTGCTGAAATAAGCGCTCTTAACTATGCTATCCGTTTTATCAAACTCCACTTTCTTATCATCCTGTATCATGATTAAATAATCAGCGTTCCTGATTAAAAAATCAATATCATGCGATGAAATGATGGTTACTTTATTTTCTTTCAGCGTGGTTTCTTTTATTGTTTTAAAGAAATTCTTTTTAGAACTGTAATCTAAAAAAGCCGTTGGCTCGTCCAACAACAAAACAGGCGTTTGCTGCGCCAAAGCTTTGGCTATATAAGCCTTTTGTCGCTCGCCATCACTGATGGCGGTAATTAATTTGTCTTTTAAATGAGGTATACCAACAGTGTCAATGGCTTCCAATATTACTTGATTATCGTTTGCGCGCAACGTTGCCATATTATTCAAATACGGATAACGCCCCATACTTACCAACTCAAATACACTGATAGGAAATGCGCCGCTATTAAAGGCAAAACCAAATGTTATAATCTTAGATCGCTCTTTATTGTTGAGGTTGGAAATCTCCGCCTCCTTATAATAAACAGTACCGGCTAATTCCTTTTGTAAACCGGATATAGTTTTTAAGAGTGTTGTTTTACCACAACCGTTGTTTCCAATTAAGCCCACCAAACAAGGTGATTGAAGGTTGAATGAAATGTTTTCAATCAATGCCTTATGCTGATACCCTATGGAAACATTTTTAAGTTGAAAGCTATGAGAGGTTTCGCTCAAGTAATATCAGCGTTAATTTTTCTTCTTATACTCTTCATACAACAAATGGATGATACCATCTGATAAACCTATTTGCGGCACGTATACCCTTTCAATATCGGCGTACTTCATGGCTGTTAAGAATATTTTAGTAGCCGGTATAATAACGTCTGCTCTGTCGGGTTTTAAACCCAAAATGGTTATGCGCTCTTCATAAGTATAAGAGCTAAGCATATCTTGCATAGATTTTAGTTTATCATAACTTAAACTCTTGCTCTCTTTTTTGCCGCTCATTTTATAGAGCTTATTTATATTCCCCCCTGATCCTATAGCGTTTAAAGGCTTTATACCTTGCGTGTTTTTCTTAATCCATTGCTTGTAACTGTCCCACTCGTTGTTATCTATCTTTCCGAATAGCATACGCAGGGTACCTACATCAAAAGATTTTTGTGCTATGGTTTTCTTATCAGATATTAAAGTGAGTTCCACACTTCCTCCTCCAACATCAATATACAAGTATGATTTTAAAGGGTCTAAAAACTCTTCAGCATGATTAGAGAAAATGGTAGCAGCTTCTGTTTTGCCGTCTATAATTTCAATGTTAACATTGGCTTCCCTTTTTACACGCTCAATTACTTCCTTTCCGTTTTTAGCATCACGCATGGCTGAAGTAGCACAGGCTCTATAAGCAATGATATTAAAAACGCTCATCAGTTCCTTAAAGCCTTTCATAGCAGAAACAAGTTTATCAGCTTTTTCTTTACTTATTTCTCCTTTCAAAAAAGTATCCTCTCCAAGTCGCACGGGCATCCGTATCAACTCTTCCTTTTCGAAGAAAACCTTCCCTCTTATTTCATACACATGACTAAACAATAAACGAACGGCATTAGAACCGATATCAATGGCAGCAAAAATCATATAGTGTGCAAGACCTGTTTAGGCTTTTTAGTTGTTGTTTTTACGGGTGTAGCAGATGGCACACCGGTTTCCTTTAATAAGTAGTTATATACCTCATCCTGCGCGCGTATTTTTGGTGTATTAGGCGCAGGCTTCTTGTAAGTGTTGGTTAAGTTTTGGTCTAAAATTCTGGCTTTGGTATTGCCCGATAATTGTATTTGTAATATATTCTTTAAGGTATTCTGCACATTTTTATCGCGCACCTGCACCGCTACCTCACAACGATGGTCAAGGTTACGTGTCATCCAATCAGCAGAAGATATAAAGTACTTTTCATCTCCGCCATTGGCAAAAACAAACACACGCATGTGCTCTAAAAACTTATCTACAATACTTATACCTGTTATATTATCACTAACACCTTTAACGCCGCAAACCAAGGAACATATTCCACGCACTATCAGTGTTATTTTAACTCCCGCCTGAGATGCCTTATATAAATGCGTAATCATTTTTGCATCTACCAGGTTATTCATTTTTAAAGTAATGTAGGCAGGCTTACCTGCTTTGGCATTATTCATTTCTTTATTAATAAGCTGTGTAAATGTTCTGCGCATATTAAACGGAGATACGGCTAATTGGTTGTAATGCCCCGTTTTAAAGTTATCCGTAAAGAAATCAAATACCTTACTTACTTCCACACATGTTTTTTTATCGCAGGTAAGTAAACTGCAATCCGTATATATCTTAGCCGTCTTTTCATTAAAGTTACCTGTTCCGATATGTGCATACTGCACCAGTTTACCACTCTCTCTGGCAGTAATTAAAAACAACTTGGAGTGCACTTTTAAATTAGGTACTCCGTATATAATGGTAGCACCTTCTTCGTGCAATTTGTTTGCCCAGTATAAATTATTTTCTTCGTCAAAACGAGCCTGCAACTCTACTACTAATGTAACCCGTTTGCCATTTTTAAGTGCATTAATTAAAGCATTGGCAACCTTAGATGAATCTGCCAAACGATAAACGGTGATTTTAATTTCTTCTACCGTTGGGCTCATGGAAGCCTCTCGCAGAATAGAAATGATATGGTCGTAAGTATGATAAGGATATACCAACAATACATCCTGATTGCGAATGCCTTGCAATAAACTGGTATGGTAATTGGCAAATAACTTATGTTCGATAGTTTTTAATCCGGGGTTAAGTAAATCTTTTCTGCCTAAATCAGGGAAATCAATAAAGTCTTTAAAGTTGTGATAGCGACCGCCGGGTATGGGTGCATCTTTTTTGGTAAGGTTAATCTTTTTAAGAAGAAACTTTTTCATATCCTCGGGCAATGCACCGTCGAATACCAAACGCACGGGTAAACCCTTTTTACGTTGTTTAATGCCTTTGGCTATTTTTTCTACTATACTGTGCGATACAATATCATTATCAATATCAAGCTCGGCATCTCGGGTAAGTTTGATGTTATAGGCATCCATGGCATTTAAACCCAGCACCGAGAATATTTCATCCACACAAAAGCGTATTACATCATCCAGTAAAATAATGTAGCTCTTATCTCCTTCTTTAGGCAACACAAAAAAGCGCGACATACTTTTGGTAGGTACTTCAACTAAGGCATAGGTGTATTTTTTGGTAACCTTGGTTTGCAGGCGGATAAACAAATAACTTGATTTATCTCTTAAAGAAGGAAACGGTTTTGCCTCATCCAGCAAAATAGGAAACAGGTTTGATATTACCTTTTCATGAAAATAATCACGCACCAGTTTTTGCTGCTCAGCGTTTATTGTTTTTTCATTCAGAATAAAAATCTTTTCGCGCTTTAGCTCTTTTAAAAGTACCTGATAAATCTCTTCAAAACGCATCTGTTGTTCAAGTACACGCTTTAAAATAATATCCAGCAAATCATTGGGATGCGCCCCGATTAATGGAATGGCGCGTTTGCCCAAAGGTAACATGCGTTTAACGGTTGCTACGCGCACACGGTAAAACTCGTCGCGGTTATTAGAAAATATTGCCAAAAATTTTATGCGCTCTAATAATGGTGTGCTTGCATCGGCCGCTTCTTGCAAAACCCTTTCGTTAAAAGACAGCCAGGCTATTTCACGGTTCACATACGGTATCTTCTTTTCTGCCATTATATCTGCTCTGTTTAATAAACACACAAAATTATAATTATAATTTATAACCTATGTCTTATATAATTTATAAGATCAGTAAAATGTAACTTAATTTAGATGGTTATGTGCGGGTAAGTTATTTTGTTTTGATTAGCTAAAATAATAACCGCTTAAAAGATTGTCAAATAATAACTTAAATTTTCATCCCAATAACGCAAGCTTCTTCATGATACTTTAAGTTTCTACCATGAAAACTTCAATTTTTAACGAAATGATCTAATTTTTTTAGACTCAACTATAGACACAAATTATATAATAACATTGCCTTTATGTGTTAAATTATTATTTTCGTCGAAAAAGACTTGACATCGCCCCTTTAATGTTGTATTTTAGTAACCAATACATTTGAAGGTGACCACCTCGGAGGACGAAAGGATCGTCTGAAACCGCTTTCAAAGTCTTAAAACCACTTTGAAGATGAAAAAAATAAAACAAAGAGTTGCCTACGGTATAACATCCCAAACAAAAAAGAAGAAAGGTTTATTTTTAGCTAAAGCAGTTGCGCTTTCGCTTGCATTAACAAGTTTTTGTTTTAATGCTCAGGCACAAAATCCAAAGATTAAGGTTTATTTTACCCAACCCGTAGATAATACTTTGTCAAGTGGTGTTAATGCCACTTATCTTAATAATGTTGTTTTCGATACCCTTGCAGCTTATATCAATCGTGCAAAGCATACCATTGATATTTGTCAATACGAGTATAAAACATATTCTGGCGACCCGATTTATGTTGCTCTTAATAATGCTCATACCAGAGGAGTTAAAATACGCTACATACAAGATGGAAGCTATGCTTCTACCAATACAGGTGTTGCTGCACTTAATTCAGCCATTCCGGTAATTGCAAGTCCTACAACATCTTCTTATGGTATTTGCCACAATAAGTTTGTAATTATAGATGACTATTCTTCTACTGATACCACTAAAGCTACTGTATGGACAGGATCTCCCGACTGGGATTATGGAATGACGGTAGGCGATTACAATAATGTTATTATTTTCCAATCAAAAAAACTTGCCCATGCATATACGCATGAATTCGATATTATGTGGGGAGATACAACTCACGGAGGCGCATCCAATTCCAGTGCTTCTTTATTTGGCCCAAATAAACCTAATTCAGGTAGTCATATATTTTATGTAGGTGGCTCAAAAGTTGAACTTTATTTTAGCCCTTCTGATGGTGTAAATAATCAAATAGTAAGTACTATAGCTACTGCTACCAGAGATTTATATTGCGGCATGTTTACTTTTACCGAAAACACAGATGCTAATGACATAGTAGCTAGAAAAACAGCTGGGGCTAGTGCGTATGCTATATTAGACAATTATAGCAGTGGAAGTTCTTCGCCTTATACGTCTATACTTCCCACTGGTTTAGGCAATCACTTTGTAGGTTATGTATCAAGTAGTAACCTTTATCATAATAAGTACCTTATTGTAAATCCCTCTGCACCTTGTGATGACCCAAAAGTACTTACAGGCTCTCATAACTGGACATCCAGTGCTGATACCAAAAATGATGAGAACACGGTTATTGTGCATGATGCTACTATAGCCAATATATACTTGCAGTCTTTTGCAAAAGATTTTAAAACCATTAGTGGTAATGCAATAACAGTTCCCACCAATACCTGTTCTTCAACAACAGGCATAAACTCTATAAACAATAGTGAATCTGAATTTAACCTGTTTCCTAATCCGGTTTTAGATGCATTAAACATTACTTTAAAAAATGCAGGAGAAACCTTATCGGTAATAATTACAGACCAGCTAGGAAGAGTGGTGCTTGAGAATACGGCTAGTCAAACTAATGAAATGAAATTAAATACAAGTGCATTAAATACAGGTGTTTATTTTGTTAGTGTTATATCAGGCAATAACCATTACACGCAAAAAATCATTAAATAAACCTAAAGCCCAAATATGAAAGTAAATCGTATCTCAGTCTCCTTTTCAACTCTTGTTATCAGTATATCTTTATTCGCCCAAACCGCAGGGCAAAAAAAAATATTGTTTGATTGCACTCATTCAGAAACTGCAGGTAATGGTGATTGGTGTATAGATGCTGATGCTCAAAATTTAGGTTGGGGTTCTTCAGGTGCATATACAGGTGGTAGCAAATCAAATCCTCAGCGATATCCCAACCCTGCGCAAACTACTGTAACATCCTCTACTGCGGAAACTTATTGGGAAGGTGCTCTATCTTATTGGGCCATTGACTTGGTTAACAAAGGTTTTTGGGTAGAAACACTTCCTTATACCGGACAAATAACCTATGGCAGCAGTACAAATGCACAGGATTTAAGTAATTATAATGTGTTTATAGTAGATGAACCAAACATCCGTTTTACACAGGCTGAAATTACTGCTATAATGCATTTTATTTCCAACGGAGGCAGTTTATTTGCTATTTCAGACCATCAGGGTAGTGATAGAAATAATGATGGTTGGGATTCTCCTATGATATGGAATGATTTTATGACAAACAATCCGGTACAAAATAATGCTTTTGGGCATACATTTCTTTATGAAAATTTTTCCGGAGTATCTTCAAATATTTTAGTTTCTGCTACAGATTCTGTATTGCATGGACCTATGGGTAATGTAACAGAAGTACAGTGGAGTAATGGTACCTGTATGGTAATTAACCCTTCACAAAATTCTTCTGTTAAAGCACATATATGGAAAAACGGATATGGTCAGACAGATACAGCGGCTATATGCGTAACGGCACAATATGGCTGTGGAAAAATTGCTTCTATTGGCGATAGCTCCCCTCCTGATGATGGAACTGGAAACCCTAGCGTTAGTTTATATACAGGATATACAGGAGACGCTGCAGGACATCATCGTCCATGGTTAGTTAATATTGTATTATGGCTAGCAAATGCAGGGTGCTCTGGTACTACTGGAGTTAGCTCAATAAAAGAAAGTAATGCTTTTTCTGTTTATCCTAACCCAATGGTTAATGAGTTAAACATTAAACTACCTTTTATTGCCCAAAAAGCAACTGTATCGCTAGTAGATGTTTTAGGTAAAGAGGTAGTTTCATCCGACATTAATATAGGTAGTGAGGTTTCTTTAAAAGAAGATAATCTTACAGCGGGTGTTTATTTTGTAAAGGTTGTAGCTGACGGAAAAACTTTACAAACCGTAAAGGTTATTAAGCAGTAGAGATATTTTAAAAATTTGTTCTAAAAATCTTATCCCATAGGTTTGAGCTTACACCAAAACCATTATTTCCATCCTTATAATGATGAAACATATGATGCTTTTTTAACTTCAACCAAAACTTGCTTTTGAAGTTGAAGTGATGAATAGCATAATGAGAAATATCGTAAAATAAATAACCGGTTACAAAGCCTGAAAAGAAAGGAAACACCATAGTACTTCCGAAAGCTAACTGGAATAAGAAATAAAATAAAACAGCCAAAGTAACGCTCATAATAGGGGGCATTACCAATCGCATGGCATCATTCGGATAATCATGATGCACACCATGAAATATAAAATGCATACGTGCTCCAAACTTACCTTTAGGTACCCAATGAAATAAAAAACGGTGCAGTATATATTCGGTTAACGTCCATAAAAATATTCCACCTATATATAGCAAGGGTATGAAGTACCAAGGGGTAACAAAAAGAGCTGATTTATATAAAAAGAAACTGATAACGGGAATGTAAATAACTAACGGAACCCAAAAAGGAACTTTAGAAAAAGGTTCCATCCAATCGTATTTAAACATACGTGTTGATTCTGAGCTGTTTGAAACAAAAGGTTTTTCCATTGGGTTATTAAATCGAGGGTAAAGGTAGTAATTTACTTCATGCGATATTTTCCTCTCTTTATAAAATACACCCTTTTTGTGTTACGGCTTTTAATTTCATCAAAAAACAAAAGTTATCTTTGCCAAAATTTTACTTACCCGAATATTCATTATTTCATAATCTAAACTGTGTCTAACATTGTAGCTATTATAGGTCGTCCAAACGTTGGGAAGTCCACACTCTTTAACCGTCTTACAGAAAGCCGGCAGGCTATTGTAGACTCTGTTGCCGGGGTTACCCGCGACAGGCACTATGGCAAAGCCGAATGGAACGGGCGTGAGTTTACCGTTATTGATACTGGTGGTTATATTACCGGAAGTGATGATGTGTTTGAAGTTGAAATAAGAAAGCAGGTGCAAATTGCCATTGACGAAGCAAGCTTATTGATATTTGTGGTGGATAGTATAGATGGGGTTACCCGCTTTGATAAAGATGTGGCGGTGTTGGTCCGTAAAAGCGGGAAGAAATGTTTTTTAGTTGTGAATAAAATAGATACTCCCGATAAAACCCCTTATGCATCCGAATTTTATTCTTTAGGCTTGGGCGATGTATATCCTGTATCTGCTGCCAGTGGCGGTGGCACAGGCGAGTTGCTGGATGATATTATAAAGGCACTTCCAAACCCGGATGATGAAGAGGAAGAAAAAATTCCGCGTATAGCCATAGTAGGTAGACCTAATGTGGGTAAATCATCGCTTACAAATGCTTTGCTTGGTAATGAAAGAAACATTGTTACACCCGTTGCCGGAACTACAAGAGATGCCATACACACCCGCTATAATGCTTTTGGTAATGATTTTTGGTTAATAGATACTGCAGGAATACGCAAGAAAGCCAAAGTGCATGAAGATTTGGAGTTTTATAGTGTGATGCGTTCCATCAGAGCTATAGAAAGTTGTGATGTAGTTATGCTGCTGATTGATGCCACACTTGGCTTGGAAGCGCAGGATATAAGTATTCTCGACTTAGCAGTTAAGAATCATAAGGGAGTGGTAATACTGGTAAATAAATGGGATTTGATTGAGAAAGACACCAATAGTGCTAAAAAAATGGAAGAAACTATCAGAGAAAAACTGATGCCTTTTAAAGATATTCCTATTCTGTTTGTATCAGTACATGAAAAGCAACGCATTCTAAAAGCCATTGAAGTTGCCATACAGGTTTATCACAACCGTAGGCAGATTATACCAACAAGAAAACTAAACGAATTCTTCGAACCTGTTTTGGAAGCATATCCTCCGCCTGCCCTTAAAGGTAAGTATGTAAAAATTAAATATGTGATGCAAATGAAAGGCATTCCTATGTTTATCTTCTTCTGCAACCTGCCACAATATGTTAGCGAAAGCTATAAGCGTTATTTAGAAAACAAGTTGCGCGAACACTTTAATTTTAGCGGTGTTCCTATAGAGATTGTAATGCGAAAAAAATAATTCCTTTGCAGGTATCCATTCACATAAATAACTTAGGTAAGAAGTTTGTAAACGAATGGATTTTTAAAAACCTAACTTTAACTATTACTCCTGCGGCAAAGCTTGTTATACTGGGTGCTAACGGCTCCGGTAAATCAACTTTGTTGCAAAGCATAGCTTCTTTCTTAATACCTACCAAAGGTGAGGTTGTATGGAAAAATGACACTCAAGCAATCGAAGACGATACTATTTATAAGTATCTCAGTATGGCATCTCCTTATATGGAGTTGATAGAAGATTTTACTTTAACAGAGACTATTGAACATCAGGCAAAATTTAAACCCTTTGTAAATAATTTATCTGCTACAGAAGTAATTAAGCTTATGCAGCTTGACCATGCATCTGAGAAGTATTTAAAGAACTATTCATCAGGTATGAGACAGCGTGTAAAATTAGGCTTAGCTATATTGGCTGATTGCCCTGTTTTATTATTAGATGAGCCTTGCAGTAATTTAGATACTAATGCAATTAACTGGTATCAAAATATGATTAATGAGTTTGCTCAACAAAAAACAGTTATTGTTTGCAGCAACGCTGTTAAAGAAGAATATTTATTTTGTACTAATAAAATAGAGATAGAAAATCACAAATCCATAAAAGCATGAAGCACTTATTTTTACACCTGATACTTGCTATCATTTGTTTTTCATTTACTCAAGATGATAATTTAATTCTTTGGCAAGAGTCAAAGAAGGTGGCATGGACAGATTTTAAAGCAACACCCAATGCTTCGTCTTCTTATAAGGCATTTACTGAAAGTGAAATTAAAACAGAGATTGCAGCAAAGAACAACGAAGCACATATTAGCATAAAAACCTTTTTCGATAAAAATAAATCATGGGTAAAAGACAAAACAGACGAACTGCTTGCCCACGAGCAATTGCATTTTGACATAACTGAATTGTGGGCTCGCAAATTCAGGCAAAAGATAAAAGGAAAGACCTTTAGCTTTAAAACCTTTCAAAAAGAGTTGAATGCCATACAAACTGATATATATAAAGGAAGCAAAGACATGCAGACGGATTATGATAAAGAAACCCAACATGCAGTAGTGGTTGCCAGCCAAAAAAAGTGGGAAAAGAAAATATCCCAAGATTTGCAAAAGCTAAGTACTTTTACTACAACTGAAGTTAACGGTATGCTTAGTAAATAATTTTACTTGTTTTTTTTGACATTCTACCGCAAGCAAATATGCGTTCCATATCAAACTAAAAAAAATTGTGACCAAAAGAACTATACTCCATTTTAATATGGAATTCTCAATTAATTATTGACGAATTAAATGCTTTGGGTATATCAATAAATATGTTTGGCATTGTAATTTACATCCTCAGCATTATAATTCACAACTTACTTGACTCCAAATTCCCCACAAAAATTTATCTGGGCCTTATTCCGCCGCCGCTACCTCTTGGCATTTGCTGTATGATATTACCACCGCGTATGCCGGGTGTATTCATATTAAACCTTACAGGGTTTTGCTGTTGCGGATAATGAATAGGCTGATTAAAATGCGGTTGGTTAATTACAGGGTTTATATGCGGATAATAACTGGCATTGTTTTGCAAAAACTCAGGACGAGAAATGTTTCTCCCAAAAAGCCCCTTTGTGTTATTATGGTAATCCATTTCAAATTTGCCCAGTTCTTTTATCCTTTCGGGGCGCTGCGCATCTGCCCTAAAATAGTCTTTGGGTAAACCACGTTCATTGGTTCTTGCCCAATGATGTATCTCGCTATTAAATCCTGTACGTTGGTAGCGTGGACCATAGTGCAGAGCATGGTAGCTCATGGCATAATCACTAAAGTGCGAGTAATAGTAATGATGGTAAGGATTGAAAAAATACCAATGCATAAAGTAGGGGGAAGGAAAGCCCCAAAAGGTTATACCCAAAGGACCCCAATAATAACCCAAATTAAACCAAAAAGGATAGGGGTACCAATATGGATAATCATACCACCAAGGGTAACCAAACCAATAGGGATAAGGTTGCACACCATAATTCATATCAGGTTGCGTGCTATAATTATTAGATGGGTTGTTGTTAGTGGAAGTATTATTATATACATCATCAATAGTCGGATTGTAGTATACATCATCTGTGTTATTCTCTTTAATAAACTCTTTGCCGGCATCTTCCAATTCTTTTTTTGCTTCTGGGTTTTGCTCCAGACCTTTTTTCCAGTCCTCTAAATCTTTCGCACTTTGTTTGGCATGTTCTGTCTTTATAGAATCTAACATTAATTTGGTTTGTTTAGGATTATTAGCATACATGTTTCCTAAAATAACAGCCAAATGCATATTGGTACTAAGCGTATTCAATGCATCGGGATTATTCAATAATTTACTGTAGGCATTTTTTACAGGTGTAGGATAAGTGGCAATAACATTATCAAATTGAGATTGTGAGTTGGCATATAGTTTATTTATTTCTGTCAGTTTTTCGTAATGCTTTCTTCCATATTCAACAATGGTATTTTTCATTTGAGCGGGGTAGGCAATCGCCAAGGTCTCCAACTCTTCTTTTGTTTTCTTTTCTCTGCCAGCCATCTTTGTAATCAAGCCGGGATATCTGGCTAAATCCCAAAACTTTTGTTGATCGGCTTTGTTGTAATTGCTTACTAAGTTTCTAAATGATTCGCTGGTGCTTTTTTGCAGCGCTTCGGTATTTACCAATACATCCGGATTTTGACAAGCTAAGAGTACTGGGTTTCGAATGCTATCGGGATAAGAAGCTACGGTAAGTAAAG
Organism: Bacteroidota bacterium; assembly: GCA_003153315.1. Taxonomy (GTDB): domain Bacteria; phylum Bacteroidota; class Bacteroidia; order B-17B0; family Aurantibacillaceae; genus PALSA-968. The sequence continues at coordinate 6,126 of PLYA01000055.1, read as the reverse complement.
CTGTACTATCATCACCCGTGAGGTCTTTATCCAATCTGGGTTCATTCTGCCCATTTACAAATAATGAGATAAATAGTGTAGATAATGAAAATAACTTTCTCATTGCTTAAATATAAATTACATTGTCCCTTTTTCTTTCATGTACTTCAGGTGACTCATCTCTGTAGCCTATAATTACAGCTAATAATACCTGTTCTTTAGCAGGTATGTTTAATTTAGAATAAGACTTAGCCTGCATAATAAACTTTCCGAACCCAACCGGACAGCTATCTAAGCCCAAGGATTTTGCTGCCAGCATGATGTTTTGTGTGCACATGCCTATATCAAGTCCTGCCCATTCGTTATCTTTTTCGGCAGTTATAAATATAACCACAGGTGCCCCATGAAATACAGGGTCAGGTGCTTTTAGAAAATCTATTCCATGAGAAAGGTGCGTAATACTTGAAGCAGCCGCCTTAACTATGTTTTTTATACCCATTTGCGGGATGCTCTTAAGAGCTGCTGTCCCAATCTCTTTAGAGAAAAGTTTTATATCTTCTTTCTTAGTAACTATGTAAAACTTCCAAGGTTGTCTGTTAATAGCTGAAGGAGCCATCCTTCCGGCATCTAACAATTGTTCGATAATTTCTTTAGTTACAGCCTTATCCTTAAATTTTCTTACAGCTCTTCTTTCGTATATGGTTTTTAAAGTTTCATTCATAGGTTTTTAAATTTTATTTTTCAAAACAAAAGTATCTTGTATATAAAGTATTGGATATGATATGAGTCAAGATGAGGGATGATTAAAGTCATTAAGAAAAAAACAAAACAAAAGTTTCTTTGCTTATTATAAAATTGATGATATGAGCAACAATAGTCTTTATATTCATTTTCTTGGCGCTGCAGGCACGGTAACAGGCTCTAAGTATTTAATTGAAACACCCAACAAAAAAGTACTGGTAGATTGCGGTTTGTTTCAGGGCTTAAAAGCATTACGCCTGCATAACTGGGAGTATTTACCCGTTAACATACACGAAATTAATTTTGTATTGCTAACCCACGGGCATTTAGATCATGTGGGTTATTTGCCCCGTTTAATTAAAGCAGGTTTTAAAGGAAAGATATACGGTACAGAACCTACACTTGATATAGCAGAAATCGTACTGAAAGACACCGCTAAAATTCAGGAAGAAGAAGCTGCTCATGCCAATAAGCATGGCTACTCTAAACATAATCCGGCTGAAGCTTTATATGATTTGAAAGATGTGGAAAAAACACTTCCGCATTTTTGTGTGATAAAACCTGATGAGTGGATAGATTTTGGAAATGATATGAAAGCCCGCTTTCAAACCAATGGGCATATATTGGGTTCTACTTTTATTGAAATACAAATAGCAGGTAAAAAGTTGGTATTTAGCGGAGATGTAGGACATGAGGAAGATTTATTGCTTCCTTCTCCAAAGCGCCCGCAGGAAGCGGATGTGTTGTTTGTGGAAAGTACATATGGTGACAGGCTTCATCCGAAAGAAGATATTAAAGAAAAGCTTAGAAAGATAATTTTAGAAACAGTTGCCAAAGGAGGCAATTTAATTATACCAAGCTTTGCCGTAGAGCGTACCCAAACCCTAATGTATTTGCTATGGCAATTACGAAAGGAGAATGCTATCCCTGATATTCCTTTTATAATGGACAGCCCCATGGGTAATAACGTATTGAATGTGTTTGAAAAACATTTGGCATGGCACAAATTATCCAAAGCAGATTGCACAGAGATGTGCAGCTTATTTAAGCTGGTTAAAGAATTTAAAGAAACACTTGCGGCAATAGCTACACCATATCCTAAAATTATTATTGCAGGCAGCGGGATGGTAGAGGGTGGTAGAGTGCTTTCATATTTGCAAGCGTATGTGATGAAACCAGAAACAACTGTTTTATTTGTGGGCTATCAGGCAGAGGGTACCAGAGGAAGAAGAATGCAAGACGGGTCACATGAAATTAAAATTTTCGGAAAATATTATGAAGTAAAAGCGCACATTGAAACTATTCATGCACTTTCTGCCCATGGCGATCAGAAAGATTTATTAGAATGGTTGAGTGAAATCAAAACTCCGCCACAAAAAGTATTTATCATACATGGAGAAAACCAGGCTGCTGATGCCTTCAGAACAAAGCTACATGATACATACGGTTGGAACTGTATAGTGCCTAAGCTGTATGATATTGTAGAAATTGATTAATTAAGTATGGAGAATACAACGTACTCATTAAAGCTAAAATATTTAGGCATTGATACCAGATATGAGCATGTAGTGTATATGCTTAAAGGTTGCCATATATACCGTGCTGAGGGTTTTGAAGCCTTGAATCGTATTTTAGTTACGGTAAACGGGCGTTCTATTATTGCTACACTTAATGTTATTACAGAAGGTGTTTTATTAAAAGAAGGTGAGGCTTCACTGTCTCAATCTGCATGGAATGCCTTGCAGGCTAAAGAAGGCGATGAAATATTTTTCTCTCATCTGCCTGTAGTAAATTCAATGCGTGCGGTTAGAAGTAAGATGTATCGTCAGTCATTAACCGACAATGATTTACATTCCATACTGAAAGATATTGTTGATGAAAAATATTCAAACATTGAATTAGCTGCTTTTATTACTGCCTGCGCCGGAGATAATATGGATGAAAGCGAGATTATCTCGCTTACCAAAGCCATGATTGATGTGGGACAAAAACTAACCTGGAATAAAGACATGGTGTTGGATAAACATTGTGTAGGCGGCTTACCCGGCAACAGAACCACACCCATTGTAGTTTCTATTGTAGCTGCGGCAGGATACACCATCCCTAAAACATCCTCGCGTGCCATTACTTCTCCTGCAGGAACAGCAGATACCGTAGAAACCATGACACCCGTTAATCTTAGCATCGAACAGATTAAAGATGTGATTAATAAAGAAAACGGTTGTTTTGTTTGGGGTGGTAATGTAAAGTTAAGCCCTGCCGATGACATAATTATAAGAATAGAACGCGCATTGGATGTGGATAGCGAAGGACAAATGATTGCCTCTGTGCTTTCTAAAAAAGTAGCGGCAGGCTCTACACATGTGGTGGTAGATATTCCGGTAGGTAAAACTGCGAAGGTTAGAACAGAACAAGATGCCGAGAAACTAAAGTATTATTTTAAAGTAGTAGGCAGAGCCATTGGCTTAAAAGTAAAAGTACTGATAACAGATGGCTCTCAACCGGTGGGAAGAGGTATTGGCCCCGCTTTGGAAGCTATAGATGTATTACAGGTTTTGAGAAATGAAGCCAATGCCCCGCAGGATTTAAAAGAAAGATCATTACAAATTGCGGGGGCCGTAATTGACTTAGCTATTAATTCAACCAAAGGAAAAGGAGAAATCATAGCAAAGGAAATTCTTGAATCGGGTAAAGCGTTTACTAAGTTTATGGCTATTTGCCGGGCACAAGGCGGATTTACAGAGCCACATTATGCCAAATATAAATTTGAAGTAAAAGCTACCATAGGCGGAACAGTTAGTGAAATAGATAACCGGCGCATTGCTAAAATTGCCAAGCTGGCAGGAGCACCCAAAGATCATGCCGCAGGGGTTTTATTGCATGTGATGGTACACTCTAAAGTTACCGCAGGTGATTTGTTATATACCATATATGCACACCATGAAGGAGTTTTAAATTATGCGCTCGAATATCTTAAGGCTGAAAGGAATATTATAACTATTCAATAAATGGGTCCTATTTATTTTGCCTTACCGGGCAACGAAGCGCTTACAAATACCTTAGCTAAAAGAGAGCAGGCGGAAACAGGAAAAGCAGAGCTCCGTTATTTTCCTGATAAAGAAACTTATGTAAGAGTGTTATCAGATGTAAAACAAAAGCATGTTGTTTTGGTTTGTACGCTTCATCAACCCGATGATAAGTTATTGCCGCTTTACTTTTTATTTCAAACATTAAAAACACTGGGTGCAAGCTCCGTTAACCTGATAGCGCCTTATCTGGCCTATATGCGTCAGGATAAAGTTTTTAAGGAGGGTGAAGGAGTTACCTCTACTTATTTTGCAAAACTGCTTTCGGGTTTTGCAGATAGTTTGATTACCATAGACCCGCATTTGCACCGCCGCAGTTCATTGTCAGAGATTTATCCCATTCCCGTCAAGGTTTCTCATGCTGCCAATCATATTTCTGCCTGGATAAGAAATAATATTGAAAAACCTGTTTTAATTGGGCCCGATGCCGAGAGTGAACAGTGGGTTGCCGATGTGGCAAACAAAGCAGGTGCACATTTTACGGTGTTAAAGAAAATACGCCATGGGGATAATGATGTGGAAATATCTGTGCCGCAGGTTGATGAATATAAAACTTACACACCTGTTTTGGTAGATGACATCATCTCTACCGGAAGAACGATGATTGAAACCATTAAACATTTAAAGAAAGCAGGTATGCGTGCTCCTGTTTGCATTGGCGTGCACGCTGTTTTTGCGGGTAATGCGTATAATGAAATAGTACAGGCGGGTGCTGCCAAACTAATTACCTGCAATACCATACCGCATCCAAGCAATCAAATAGATATTAGTGATTTACTAAAGATAGAATTCTTATAACATTTAAGCTATACCTTTGATAAAACTTTTAACACATGGAAACTGACTTCCCGATAAATCAAATCAATCAGCGATATAATTTAACCGCTGATAAAGATCTTTTATATTCCTACGAAGAACTCAGGAGGATGGATATTGACCAGCAGTTTATTTATACACTGCTTCAAACCTTTGCCGATGAAAAAACATTTTCAGAAGAGGCATATCAAAAATTTCCGCTTGAAATAATTATTGATTATATCCATAGAACTCACCGGTATTATCTCGATAAAAAGCTTTTGGAGATTGAGCAAAGCATACACATTCTTTTAAAGGATTATTCCGACAATCATCCTCTGTTGCATATTCTTAACAGTTTCTTTAATGAATATACAAGCGATTTAACCTCGCATATCCGTGCGGAAGAAAAGCATCTATTACCGTACATTAAAGTCTTATTGAAATTTGAAAAAGAAGAAGCTGACGCAGAAAAATACTTTGCCGCTACAAAAAATTATTCGCTGCAACTATTTATAGACAGCCATCAGGATACCGAAAAGAATTTGTTAAAGGTAAGAAATGCCATTTTGAACTACCAGCCGCCAACCACCAATCAAACGCCTTATCGTGTTTTGATAACACAGCTACAGGCATTTGAAAAAGACCTTTCCATTCATGCGCTTATAGAAGATAAAGTTTTAATTCCGCGTGCCCTGCAGTTAGAAAAGAAGCTAAGCAAACTTTTTAACTGATATTTATACCTTTCCTTTGATAAGGACTTAAAGACTCAGGGGAAAATCCCGTCAATTCTTACTAAGCTTAACTTAAAGGACTTTTCTTCCCTGAATAATACCAAGCAAAATAGAAATAAGAGCTATTATTAAAAGTATGTGAATTAGTCCCCCAACGCTATACCCAATAAAGCCAATTGCCCAAGCAATAACCAATATTACCGCCAATAGATAAAGTAAATTTCCCATGTTTTTTGTTTTTTAATTGTTATTATTTATTTGATTTGTTTTCTTTTTGGGTTTTGTCAGATTGGGTATCTATGCCCGTTGTATCCGGATCAACTTCTCTTTCGGGTTTGTCAAATCTACCTGCGCCTTTTGTTTCTTGCAGCGTATTATTTTTAGTACTATCTGCATTTGTATCTGTACCTGTTTTGTCAGCACCATTATCGGGTTTTGTTTTGTCTGAAGAACCTTTTTTCTCCTTAGCAGTAACAACCGTTTTTTTTGATGCAGAATCACTTTTTGTTTGTCCATCCGTATTGGATTTGGCAACTTTATTTTTTTCCATTTTGTGTTTATTTATTATATCTGATTTATATTTTACATGCTTTAGCCAACCATTCCGTAAGACATAACCCGTTCGGTTGACCTCCCCAGTTCTTCAATAGGGGTTCGTCCTTTATTTTTTAACTGTTTAAACTCAGAGGTTGTAAGCCCCGTAATTTGTTTAAATTGATTTGACAAAGCCGCCACACTGCTGTATTGCAATTTGTACGAAATTTCAGTCATATTAAGTTCATCATATAGCA
>PLYA01000098.1 GCA_003153315.1 Bacteroidota bacterium | reverse complement strand
AAGGGTTTAATATAGGTACATGATGTTCTAATGTATGTATATAAGGTTTTAATATAGGTACATGACGTTCTAATGTATGTATATAAAGTTTTAATATAGGTAGATTACACGCTTATCAAGGGTGTTTTTTTGTTAAAACAGGCAGGTAATTGTTAAAATCTGCGGTTTAATCCTTATAAATACTAATATAAAGACTATTATCTTGCACTTTAGAAGCCCTGTACATCCCTTCTGAGTTGAAAGAGAGTTCTATATTTCCTTTGGCATCAAGGGCAATTAAGCCTCCTTCGCCGCCAATCTTTACCAGCTTATCCATTACCACTTTTTGGCAGGCTTCTTTTAAGGAAAGACCTTTATACTCCATCAAACAAGATACATCATAAGCCACTACCGAGCGTATAAAAAACTCTCCATGCCCCGTACAAGAAACTGCACAAGTAGCATTATTGGCATAAGTGCCTGCACCAATAATTGGCGTATCTCCAACTCTACCATGCTTTTTGTTGGTCATACCACCGGTAGAAGTTCCTGCAGCTAAATTGCCATTTATGTCTAAAGCTACTGCACCCACGGTACCAAACTTCTTTTCGTTGTTTACAGTATGGTCTAAAATAACGGTATCACTTTTTAAAGCCTCCTGCAATTGTTCATAGCGCATTTGAGTATAAAAGTATTCATCAGGGGCAAATTCAATGCGGTTTTTCTTGGCAAATTCCATAGCACCTTGCCCAGCTAAAAACACATGTTCAGATTTATCCATCACGGCTCTTGCTAAAGAAACCGGGTTCTTAATATTACTAATGCCCGCCACAGCACCTGCTGTTAAATCTTTACCATTCATTAAAGAGGCATCCATCTCATGCTTACCATTGTGTGTAAATACAGCCCCCTTTCCTGCATTAAAAAGTGGGTTGTCTTCCATACTTCTAATAGCAGTTTCAACCGCATCTAAAGAATGACCTCCTTTTTTTAAGATACTCTCTCCTGCAAGAATAGCATCTTCTAATGCGTTTCTGTATGAGTTTTCTTTTTCGGTAGTCATAGCAGAGCGAAGAATGGTACCTGCGCCTCCATGTATAGCTATTGCGTATTGGGTCATTTTTTCAGCTTATTAAATATAATTTATAAATTTATGAAAATTTAAAATGAATACGCGATTTCTTTTTGTTCTAATTTTAATTATCATGCTTAGCAGAGTAGAAGCATCTGCACAAGATACCAGTGATTGGAAAGATATACGCGCTAAAATAGTTCATGAAGATTTTTTTGTTAAATATCACCCTACTGCCATACATTATATGTTAAGGGCTAATTTAGAGATGCAAATAAAACAGTTTGATGCAGCCATTAAAGATTATACCAAAACCATTGAATTGGATGCTAAAAACGCGGAAGCTTATAATAAAAGAGGTAAAGCAAGAGCTTGTATAAAGAATTATGCGGAGGCCCTGACTGATTTTGAAAAAGCAGTGGAGCTAAACCCCAACGAGCAATCTTATAAAGATAATTTAAAGCTTATGCAGATTAGAGAATCTATCAAACATTAAATTAGCAGACAGAAGAATGATTAGCGAGGAAGTAAAAAATAAGGTAAAGAAAATTCTTACCGAGCATTTGGAGGTAAAACAACTGCGCAAAACGTCAGAGCGCTTTGCCATATTGGATGAAATATATAGCATGAATGGGCATTTTGATATTGAAACCCTTTATGTACATATGAAGAATAAGAAATATAGGGTAAGTCGTGCTACGTTATATAATACGGTAGAGGTTTTGTTGGAGTGTAATTTAATCATCAAACATCAGTTTGGGAAGAATCAATCTATGTATGAAAAGGCTTATATGTATAAGCAGCATGACCATCTTATTTGTCAGGATTGCGAGCATGTATTTGAGTTCTGCGACCCCCGTTTACAGCAAATACAACAAATGGCAGGAGATATATTAAAGTTTACTATTGAAAGACACTCGCTTACTTTATATGGTAAGTGTCAAGGGATTGCAAAGAATGGCAAATGTCCGCATGGTAATAAGCCTTTGAAATAATAAACCCTTAAATTAAATCAAATAGGCTATCAACTCCCGGATAACGAGCTGTAGTAAAACCCTCGGCATAACGAACACCTATTGTTCTACCCCAAATGCTCATTTTAGAATACAGTGATTCTAAAAATTCAGGACTTGAAATGGGGGTTTGAGGCTCTTTAGATTCTGGATTATAAAACTGAGACGAGTAAGCCATGATAGCTTCTCTCTTTTTATCGGCAAAAGCAGTAACATCAACCACAAAATGTGGGTGTATATAGTTATCCTGAATGTAATGATAAACAGCTTTTGGTCGCCAGGCAGGTTGTTGTGTATCAATCTTAACCAAGCCGGAATAAAAACATGCATCTGCAACTAATTTAGCTGCTCTACCATGGTCAGGGTGCCTGTCTGATATAACATTACATAAAACAATCTGTGGTTTATGCTCTCTAATAACTTTAATAATTTCAATAATATTGGTTTTGTTATTCTCAAAAAAGCAATCCTCAAACGTAAGTTGTTTTCTGAATGAAGCGCCCATAATTTTAGCAGCTTTCATGGCTTCCTGCATGCGAAGTTCAGCATTCCCGCGCGTGCCCATTTCGCCAAGCGTTAAATCTAATATTCCAACAGATTTACCAAGTGCAATATGTTTTAGAATTGTACCTGAACAACTCAATTCAACATCATCAGGATGCACACCAATAGCTAAAATATCTACCTGCATAAAGAACTATTTACCTTCAATCCACTTGGTAATTTCTTCGCTGTCGGGCTTAGTCATAGAACCCAAGTGCTTTACCAAATGCCCGTTTTCATCAATCAGGTATTTATTAAAGTTCCAGCTTACTTTAGAACTTTCAACGCCATTCTTATCTTTATCCTTTAACCACAAATAAATTGGAGCAGTTGTAACACTAACCTTTTCCATCAAAGGAAAGGTTACACCATAATTTTTCGTGCAAAAACCGCGTATTTCGGTTGCATTACCCGGTTCTTGTCCGCCAAAGTCATTACAGGGGAAACCAATAATTAGAAAGTTCTTATCTTTATACTTTTGATATAATTCTTCTAAGCCCTTATATTGAGGAGTAAATCCGCATTCGCTGGCAGTATTTACTATCATTACTTTTTTTCCTTTTAAAGTTGCAAAATCAAAATCCTGCCCTTCAAGGGTTTTTACTTTAAACTGATGGATAGACTTTGTGTCTGTTTGTATAAATGTACTCATAATTAAAAGGGTTGCTGCTATAATTGTTTTCATTGGGTTATGAATTAGAGAGCAAATGTAAGCAAAACAGCCGAGCGAATCGAATACATGAATTCAAATATATATAAACAATTAAAACGAATAATTACTTTTGCAGTCAAATTTGAATACCTCCAACATCATAGCTTTGTTAAAAAAGGAGTTTCTTCTAGAGTTCCGTCAAAAGACTTCTCTGGCAAGTATTCTTTTATATGTGTTAAGCATTGTGTTTATCAGTTTCCTTAGTTTTAAAAGTGGTATAAAACCCGATGTATGGGGGGCTCTATTTTGGTTAGTCTTATTCTTTGCCGGTATTAATGCAGCCTCTAAAAGCTTTTTTACCGAGAATAAAGCACGTAGCATTTATAATTACACATTGTATCACCCTACAGAATTTGTCATCTCTAAAATAATATACAACATTGTGTTACTATGGGTAGTATGCCTGTGTAGTGTTTTAACCTTTGGCTGGATGATTAGTTTTCCCGTCCAAAACATCTTATTATTTGTATTTACTTTATTACTGGGAAGCGCGGCTCTTGGAGGTTCTTTAACTTTAATGAGTTGTATTGCTTCTAAAACAGGGAATAGTTATTCGGTAATGAGTTTATTAAGTATGCCCGTTTGTATACCTGTTATGTTATTATCCTTACGACTAACTAAAAACGCCATTGATGGACTAGATTGGTCAGTAAGCTATAAGTACATGGGAGGGTTGTTTATAATAGATGTGATAATTATTTCGCTTTCACTTTTCTTATTTAGGTATCTTTGGAAGGAATAAAAATGAAAAATTGGTGGTGGAAAATAGTTGCAATTGCCTTAGTATTATTCTCTATAACTATGGGGTTTATGGGCAATGTACCCCGTTTGGATATCTTAAACGAAACCATTCGTAACTTATACTTTCATGTGCCTTTGTGGTTTGCTATGTTGGTGCAAATGGGCATTTCTTGGTTCTTTGCTTTGCGTTATTTAAACGGATATAATCTTAAATTCGATATTCTTTCTTCTCGAGCGGCTTACGTGGGAGGTATGTTTGCTCTTCCGGGTATTATTACCGGCTCTGTTTGGGCAACTTATACATGGGGAAAGCCTTGGGTAGCTGATGACCCTAAACTACAGGGAGTAATGGCTTCTATGCTGGTGTATTTTGTTTACTATCTATTACGTGCGTTAATACCTGATGCACAAACCAAAGCACGCATATCAGCAGTATATAACATCTTTGCTTTTATTATGACCTTTGTATTCATCATGATTTACCCTCGTTTGGCGCCTAACTCATTACACCCGGGTAATGGGGGCAACCCGGCTTTTGGTAAGTATGATATGGATAATGGCATGCGTATGGTTTTTTATCCTGCCTGCATGGGTTGGATTTTAATGAGTGTGTGGCTGCTGACTATCTTAAACAGAATGAAGAAACTACAATACAAATTAGATAACCATGAAGAAATTAATTAGTCTGATAATACTATTATTAAGCGTAACAAGTGGTTTTGCTCAAAACGATGCGCCACAAATGGCAGATACCTTTAGAAGCGAAGGAAAGATATATGTGGTAGTACTGGTATTATCTATTGTATTTGTATGCTTAGCTACCTATTTAATTATCATTGACAGAAAACTAAAGAAGCTAGAAGATAAAGTAAAATAATAAAAATGAAAAAGACACACATAGCCATTATAGTAATAGTAGCAGTAGCCATTGGTGCACTTATAGCTACATTGGGCAGCAGCAGCACTTATGCTGATTTTAAATTAGCTAATGAAAACCCTGATACAGAATATCACGTGGTAGGTAAATGCGATAAGCAAAAAGCAACTGAGTATAACCCTGCTGTAAACACCGATGAGTTTACTTTTTATATGATTGATACCAAAGGTGAGGAGCGTAAAGTAGTATTACACAAAAACAAACCTCAGGATTTTGAACGTTCTGAACAGGTTGTTATTATTGGTAAGATGCATAATGGGGAGTTTCATGCGAATGATATCTTAATGAAATGCCCATCTAAATATAATGATGGGAAACCTGTTGCCACACAGGGCTAAAGAGTTACTTACTCATCAGATAATAACTATCTTCGCGGCATGACCCGAGCCCTTTTGGCGAACACCATGTTGCCATAACGAAAAAGAAAATAAAAAACATGATTTTTACCTTAAATCCGAAAAAGAAAATTAGCCTTTCTGATGTTGAGAAGATTGTGGCGAGTGGAGCAAAATTAGAATTCTCTGCTGATGCCATAAAGAACATAAAAGCCTGTCGTGCATACTTAGATAAAAAACAAGCTACACAAAAAGAACCTATTTATGGGGTGAATACCGGATTTGGGTCTCTTTGCAATGTTATTATTCCAAGTAATGAATTACAACAATTGCAGGAAAACCTAGTTAAATCACACGCCTGCGGTATGGGAGAGGAAGTTCCACAAGAGGTAGTTAAGCTGATGTTGCTGCTTAAAATCCAGAATTTTATTTACGGCAAATCCGCCGTGAGCATGGATACCGCTAACCGCTTTCTTTTCTTTTATAATAATGATATTCTTCCTGTTATTTATCAGCAAGGGTCTTTGGGTGCTTCGGGCGATTTAGCTCCTTTGGCGCATCTTACTTTGCCTTTGCTTGGCTTAGGTGAAGTTTATTATCAGGGTAAAAAGACAAGCACAGAAAGTCTTTATAAGAAATTAAAGCTTAGTCCTATTAAACTGCAATCTAAAGAAGGATTGGCTTTACTTAACGGCACGCAGTTTATGAGTGCTTACGGGGTTTGGTGTGTTATAAAAAGTAATCATCTTAATAAACTGGCAGATTATACGGGTGCTTTAGCATTGGATGCTTTCTTAGGCAGGATTGACCCTTTTAGTGAATTGATACAAAATGTTCGTCCGCATAAAGGACAAATAGAAACTGCCAAAGCGGTAAAGGAGTATTTAAAAGGAAGTAAAATTACGGCACTTAAAAAAGAGCAGGTGCAAGACCCCTACTCTTTCCGTTGCATACCACAGGTGCATGGCGCTACCAAAGATGTGGTAAGGCATGTGCAGGAAATTATGGAGACTGAGATTAATTCGGTAACTGATAACCCGACTGTGTTCCCGGAAGAAGATGAAATTATTTCGGGTGGAAACTTCCACGGGCAACCACTTGCCTTGGGCTTAGATTATTTAGCTATGGGTATTGCCGAGTTAGCCAATATCTCTGAAAGGCGCATCTTTCAGCTTGTTTCGGGCATACGCAATTTACCTCCGTTCTTATCTTCAAAGCCCGGTATTAATTCAGGTATGATGATTACGCAATATACCGCTGCTTCTATTGTTAGTCAGAATAAACAACTGTGTTCGCCTGCTTCGGTAGATAGCATTGTTTCTTCAAACGGACAAGAAGACCATGTTTCTATGGGTGCCAATGCAGCTACCAAGTGTTATAAAGTGATTGAAAACGCCTATAAAGTGCTGGCCATAGAGTTTATGAATGCAGCACAGGCATTAGAGTTTAGAAGGCCTTTAAAATCATCTCCGCAAATTGAAAAGACTGTAAACGAGTACCGCAAGAAAGTTGCGTTTATAGAACATGATAAAATTATGTATGCAGAGATTAATAAGAGCCTTATCTTTGTTGAACATTTAAGCTTATAGTCATTTAAATTAATCGGGATGAAAGTATACCTGGATAACGCCGCCACTACCAAATTAGATAACGAAGTTTTTGAAGCCATGCTTCCTTATATGAAGGAAGAGTTTGGCAATCCTTCCTCCATACATGCGTTCGGGCGTAAAACCCGTTCAGCTATTGAAAATGCGCGTAAATCGGTAGCTAAACTTTTAAATGTAACTCCGGCAGAGATATTCTTTACATCAGGTGGTACAGAGGCCGATAATATGGCTATTGTGAAAGCCATTGAAACCTTGGGGATTAAACATGTTATTTCCTCTAAAATAGAGCACCATGCGGTAGAGCATTTATTGTGCGAGTTGGAGAAGGAAGGAAAAATAAAACTGAGTTGGGTAAAACTGGATAAAAAAGGCAATGTAGATTTAAAGCATCTGGAAGAATTGCTGGCAGCTAATCCAAAATCGTTGGTATCGTTAATGCATGCTAATAATGAGATTGGCACCTTGCTTCCGATTGAAAAGATTGGTGAGTTATGTGAGAAATACGCATCCATTTTTCATAGCGATACGGTGCAAACCATGGGGCATTTTGCGATGGATTTGCGTACCATAAAAGTACACATGGTAACCTGTGCGGCACATAAATTTCATGGGCCTAAGGGTGTTGGCTTTTTATATGTTAACCATACCGTTAAACTAAAACCATTGATACACGGAGGTGCACAAGAGCGCAACATGCGTGGCGGTACAGAAAATGTGTATGGTATTGTAGGTTTGGCAAAGGCTTTGGAAATATGTTTCAGAGAAATGGACGAACACCAAACGCATATACGCGGATTGAAAAATTACATGATTGAGGAGTTGAAAAAGACCATTCCGGCGGTGGAGTTTAATGGAGAGATTGGCGAGAATAGTTTATACACGGTGCTTAACGTGCATTTGCCTCCCAGCGATGATGCAGAGATGCTGTTGTTTAACTTGGATATACAGGGCATTGCGGCTTCGGGTGGAAGCGCCTGTTCTTCGGGTAGCGACCAGGGTTCGCATGTGTTGCGTGGTTTGGGTGTGGATGTAAGCCGTCCTTCGGTGCGTTTTTCATTCAGCAAATACAATACCAAAGAAGAGATTGATTACGCGGTGAGTAAATTGGCGCAGCTAATCAATAAACAGGTAGCAAGTAGCAAGTAGCAAGTATGTCTCAATTCTCACATCTCAATTCTCACATCTTGCTAAGTGCAGAGAATACCATGAACGAGTTTGGCGGCTCGGAGATATTTATTCTGCTGGTTGTGGCATTAATATTTGGTTTAGGCATTTATACCCTTCTTAAATTCAGAAAAAACAAAGACTTTTAAGATGATTAAGCCTATCTTCCTCATATTTGATTTCCTTGGCGGTGGCGAGTTGTTTGTCATTGTATTAGCCGTTATGCTGTTGTTTGGTGGCAAAGGAATGCCCAACCTGATGCGTAATTTGGGTAAAGGTATCCGTCAGTTTAAAGATGCCACCAACGGCATACAGCAGGATATACAGCAAAACATGAACACCATAAAGGAAGATATTAAGAAACAAACCAACGTAATAGAAGAGACAACCAAGCATACCGATTAGAAAGGTTAATTTATCTCTCCCGCACCTCAATTTTAACAAATAGCATGTTATTTTAACACGAATTGATATCAATCCGAGTCTGATTGGTTCCATTCCGAGTCGCATTGATTCCATTTCGGGTTGAACTGATACCATTTTGAGTTGAATTGGTTCCATTCTGAGTCGCATTGATTCCATTTCGGGTTGAACTGATACCATTTTGAGTTGAATTGGTTCCATTCTGAGTTGCACTGATTCCATTCCGAGTTGCACTGGTTCCATTTCGAGTTGAATTGGTTCCATTTTGAGTTGAACTGGTTCCATTTCGAGTCGCGCTGATACCAATCTGAGTTGAATTGATATGCACGCGAGTTGCTTGCAGGTGCATTTTACGCTAATTTATATGTCCTTATCTCCATTTTTAGTAATTTAGCCTTAAAATCAGGTAAGATGAAGAAGCTCTTAGTTGCACTAACTTTTAACTTAGTACTTATAAGCTCTAAATTGGTTGCGCAAACCTGGGTAACCATACCCGATGCCAATTTTGTTACCTATCTACAAAGTATTATACCGGGTGCGATGAGTGGTAATCAGATGAATACGAGTAGTACGTTGGTTACAACGACTACGCATTCAATAATTTGTGGAAGTATGTCTATTGCGAATTTATCCGGTGTTCAATATTTCACATCATTAAGTTATTTAGATTGCCATAATAATTTATTAACAACACTTCCAATGTTACCTAATTCACTTACTTATTTGAATTGCTCTTTTCAGAATAATGGCGTTATGCCATATCTTTTATCAAGCCTACCTGCTTTGCCAACTTCACTCACTTATTTAAATTGCCGTTATAATGTCTTAACTAGTCTTCCTTCTTTACCCGCTTCACTAAATTATTTAGATTGCGGTTGGAATAACCTGACTAGCATTCCTTCTTTGCCTAATTCGATTCAAACTGTATTCACTGGCACTAATAATATAGCTTGTTTCCCTACTTTCCCTAATTCTATTGATACTTTAGCTATAGACCCCAATCCTTATAATTGTTTACTCAATCATATTGCTGCTATGGATTCTGCTGATTTAGCAACACCCCTTTGCGCAGCAGGTAATACACATGGTTGCCCTGTTGCAGTTGCAGGCATTGAGCAGGTTATAGGTATTAATTCTAATATCTCTGTTTATCCTAACCCTGCCAAGGATGTGCTATATGTTAAAGGCCTTGCTATAAATGATATAACTCATATACAGCTTATGGATATGTTTGGTAATTTTGTGGCGGAATATTTTACTTCAGATAAAGCAACCGATATTGATGTAAGTGTTTTAAGTGAAGGGGTATATAACCTGAGTATTACAACCAAAGAAGGTGTGATTAATAAAAGAGTAGTAATAGAAAAATAATGCGCCGTCATTGCGAGCGAAGCGCGGCAATCTCAATCACAGAACAGATTGCTTCGTCTTTCCTCCTCGCAATGACGAGTTAATAAAGTAAAGAAAATGAAAGTAACGTGTACGGATTCGAGAAACTTTGAGCTTCAGGATGGAGCAGAGAAGTTAGGAAGTTTAAGTTATAAAAAATGGTTCTCTTACACTGCTGAGTTGGAAGCAGGCAAAGAAGTGTATGAAGTAAAACCAACGGGCTTATTGGGTGCAACCTTTGCAGTATATAAGAATAACGAAGAGCTGGCTACCTTTAAAATGAACTGGAAGGGGCAAATGACCCTTAACTTTAAAGACGGGAAAGAGTTTATCTTTAAAAGAAAGAGTATGCTGAACAGTAAGTATGTAATTGAGAATGAAAAAGAACAGGAAATCATACAATTCATCCCTTGCTTTGACTGGACTAAATTTAAATACAGCTACGATATATTTTACAACGATAAAGTAAAAAACATTCTTTTGGTATTGCTGGGCATGTATTGTGCTAACTATTACATTGCCATATCAGGCGGGGCGGTTACGGCTTCGGTTTAATTGAAAAACCACTATGGCTTTACAAGTTTGTAAAGAATTATTCTTACAAACTGTATATTTACGCCCATGTTAAAAGTGTTTAAGTTTGGCGGTGCCTCGGTTAAAGATGCGGCGGCGGTTAAGAATGCGGCAGTTATAGTAAAACAATTCCCGAATGATAGTTTGTTGGTAGTGGTATCTGCCATGGGCAAAACTACGAATGCACTGGAACGCTTAGCCGATGCTTATTTTTATAAGAAAGAAAACACACAAGCCATCTTTGATGAGATAAAACAATTTCACATTAATATCTTGTCACAATTGTTTCCCAGTAATACACATCCTGCATATGCAGAGGTAGAAAATGATTTTGTAGAATTGTTATGGGCTATAGAAGATGAACCCGCTCATTCATACCATCATCATTACGACCAGATTGTGAGTATGGGAGAGATTATTTCCAGTCGTATTGTATCTGCTTATTTTAATGAGGTAAAAGCCGATTGCCTTTGGCTTGATGCACGTGGCATTATTCAAACTGATAATACCTACAGAGAAGGCAAAGTAGATTTTGAACTTACACAACAGTTAGCAGAGAGGGAATTGTTGCCTTTGCTTAAACAGCATAAACTTATTTTAACGCAGGGTTTTATTGGCGGTACAAGTGAGAACTTTACTACTACACTTGGAAGAGAAGGCTCTGATTATACGGCAGCCATACTGGCATACAGTACCCATGCAGAGAGTGTAACCATTTGGAAAGACGTGCCCGGTGTATTAAATGCCGATCCTAAATGGTTTAGCGATACGAAGAAAATAGATGAGCTTACCTATCAGGATGCTATAGAGCTTGCCTATTACGGCGCAACGGTTATCCATCCTAAAACCATTAAGCCCCTGCAAAACAAAAATATTCCCTTGTACGTAAAGTCTTTTATAGATTCTTCTACAGAAGGTACCATTATTAAAGACAGCAACAAACATTTACCCATTCCCTCTTTTATATTTAAGATAGATCAAATGCTGATTACCATTTCTCCTCGCGATTTTTCTTTTATTGCCGAGGATAATTTGAGCACCATATTTGCTTTGTTTCATCAGCATCAGGTAAAAATAAATGTAATGCAATTATCCGCCATCAGCTTTTCGGTATGTGTGGATATGGATGATAAAAAAATACAACCCCTTATACAAACTCTGCAAAACGATTACAAAATATTGTATAACGATGCGCTGGAGCTGATAACCATACGTTATTACGACCAATCTACCATAGACCGCGTAAGTATAAACAAAGAGATTTTGATGGAGCAAAAAAGCCGTTATACCGTTCAATTAGTAGTAAGAAATAATAAGTAGCTATGTATATATACAATGTAACTATAAATGTAGATGCTGCTTCACACGATGAGTGGTTCAAGTGGATGCAGGAATTTCATATACCTGAAGTAATGAAAACCGGTTGCTTTATAGACCAACGTATGCTAAAAGTGTTGAATGTAGAAGATGAGGGCACAACCTACTCTGTGCAATATACTTTCTTAAACATGAGTGATATGGAGGAGTATAAACAAAAACATGCGCCTGCTTTGCAAAAGCAAACCATAGATAAGTTTAAAGATAAGTTTGTGGCTTTTAGAACTATATTAGAAATTATTTAACCCAACGATATTGCATCCCGTAAGAGCAAAGAAACATTTAGGTCAGCACTTTTTAAAAGATGAAGGCATAGCTAAAAATATTGTAGAAGCTGTACTGCAAGCTACCCAATTACCTTTGCTCGAAATTGGCCCCGGTACAGGGGTATTAACCAAACACCTGATTGAGAAAGAGAAATTCTTTGCCATAGATATTGACACAGAATCTGTAGAGTTTTTAAAGAAAGTTTATCCTAAACAAGAGTCTAAAATACTGTATGGAGATTTCTTAAACATGAATCTGGATAATTTATTTCCCGATAAGTTTGCCATCATTGGCAACTTCCCTTATAACATCTCTTCGCAAATAATGTTCAGAGTCCTCGACTACCGTCATAAAATAGATGTAGTAGTGGGCATGTTTCAAAAAGAGGTGGCAGAGCGTATGGCCGAAAAACCGGGAAGCAAAACCTATGGTATACTAAGCGTATTGCTGCAAGCCTTTTATAATATTGAATATTTATTTACCGTAGAACCCGGTGCTTTTATTCCTCCGCCCAAAGTAAAATCGGCTGTAATACGTTTAACGCGAAACAAAACACAACAACTTGCCTGCGATGAAAAACTGTTTAAGGCTATTGTAAAATCTACCTTTAACCAACGACGCAAAATGGTACGCAATGGCGTAAAATCTTTTATAAAAGATGAGTCTATTATGAGCCATAAGTTTTTCACCATGCGCCCCGAACAGTTGAGTGTAGCCCAGTTTGTAGAACTTACGCAGATTATTGAGAGGCAATCTTTAACCTCTTAGTTTATAGGGCTTAAAAGACTCCCTTATAAAACGCTTTAGGTATTTGAGACAAAGTTTGGGTTCTTCTAAAAACCCCATGTGTCCGGAGTTTTCTAATAGTAATATGTGTTTGTATTTGCAAAACTCCGCTTGATCCAGCAAACTTTGCATGGGCAGGAGATTATCGTATTTACCTATAATAAACAGAATAGGGTATTCGGCAAAATGCAAAACCACATCGCGGCTATGTCGATTCTTCATTCCCTCGAGCGCAGCAACAACTCCTCGCTTGATTGTTTTGCGGGCTATTTGTTGGGTAAACTGCATTTCCTTTTTAAGATGTTTTAGGTTTTTGGTATTAAACAAATTCTTAATAGTTAGCCTAACATAAATAGGGTAATTATTTTTTACCGCGCGTATAGCTTTATCCCTGTCTTTTCTTTTCTGCTCACTATCGGCATAGGATGTAGAATGAAATAAACACAAACCCCTTATATGCTCTGTGAACAATTCGGCAAAAGCCAGGCTTGCATAACCACCCATGCTATGCCCTATGAGCACATACTTTTTAAGGTGCAAACTATCTGTTACTGCCTTAACCGCCTGCGCCATCAATTCCATGCTATGCACATACCCATAGCAATCGCTTTGTCCGTGCCCGGGCAAATCAATACAAATCACTTTAAAGTATTTAGCCAAATCCTTACCCAGGCTATCCCAAACCTGTGCCGAACCCAAAAAGCCATGCAGTAAAATAACCGCTCTGCCTTTTCCGCTAACGGTGTAAGCAATCTTAGCTTGTTTAAAAGGGGCATACCGGTAATTTGTTTTCACGTTCAATACTAATAAAAATAATCAATTATTAATTCATAATTTTGAATTCTTAATTGATTTTATGGCAGGTGTAAACAAAGTTATTTTGGTAGGCAATTTGGGCAAAGACCCTGAAGTACGCCGTTTAGACGGAGGAATAGTTCGAGTAGGTTTTAGTTTGGCTACCACTGAGTATTATAAAGACAAAGAAGGCAACCGCATTGAGCAAACCGAATGGCACAATATTGTAATGTGGAGAGCAATTGCTGAAAGTGCCGAACGCATTCTTAAAAAAGGATATACCATTTATTTGGAAGGCAAAATACAAACCCGCAAGTGGCAGGATAAAGAAGGGCAACAACGCAGCACCACCGAAATTGTGGCAGATACTTTTCAGTTGATTAGAAAGAGCGAAGGTGGAGCACAGGCAAATGAATCTCAACCAAAAGATGATTTACCTTTTTAACTGATGAAGAAACTACTCATTGCTTTCTCTCTTATTGCATGCCTCACGTCTCTGGTTTCTTGTATAGGTAATGATGATGATAATGCCATTGCACCCAAACCCCGTGCCTTTTACAGATTAAACTTCCCTGAAAAGAAATATAAACTATACGATAGTCTTTGTCCGTTTAGCTTTCAAACCCCTGTTTACTCTTTTGTAGAAAACGACAAAGGAAAAAATGCACAACCTTGTTGGTTGAATATTTTTTATCCTTTGTATAAAGCACAGCTATATGTAAGTTACAGTGAGCTGCATAACGATTTAGCCAGGCATCTGGAAGACTCGCGTGAACTTGCCGTTAAACATCAGGTAAAGGCAAGTGGTTTGGATGAAGAGGTTTTAATAAACGATTCTGCTCATGTGTATGGTTTGTTATACGATATTTCGGGCAACAGCGCATCGGCTATACAGTTTTATATAACAGACAGTACCAGGAATTTTCTGCGCGGTTCTTTATATTTTAATTGTCCCCCAAACATAGATTCTCTAAAAATCGTAATTGATTACATACGTATCGATATCATGCATATGATTAAAACCTTTAAGTGGAAAAGGGAAAAGAAGTAATATCGTTGCATGCAAATTAACGTTACCAAAAAAGAACAACTACAAACAAATAACTGGGCAGGGGGAACAACCACTCAACTGGCTATTTATCCTGAGAATGCCATTTATAAAAACCTGGATTTTATTTTTAGGATAAGTACCGCTACTATTGATGTGGAGCAATCTGCCTTTACTGCTCTCCCAAATGTTGCCCGAGAGATAATGGTGCTGGCTGGAGAGATGCTTATTAAGCATAAAGGTCATTATACAAAACAACTAAAGAAATTTGATACCGATAGTTTCTCTGGAGATTGGGAAACTACCAGCATGGGCAAAGCCACCGATTTTAATGTAATGACCAGAGGGAATGCCAAAGCAAGTATTGCAGGATTTGTATTACCCGAAAAAGCAAACAAAGAGCTTACACTTGATTGTGATGTGATGGCAATTTATATTTATAAAGGAGAGGTAGTTATAGAGCAGGCAAGTGTAAATAGAACTTTATCATGGGGAGATATGGCGCTCATCCGTAAGGAAAATGAAAAAGAAGTCTTTAGTCTGCAAGGCATACGCAACAGTGATATAGCTATTGCCCAAATACATCTTTAGAAGCTCTTTAAATTTATTTAAAAAAACTCCTTATGCTTTCTTTTTCCTTGACGAAAAGAAACAGGGCAAAGATGCAAAGGCATCTTTGAGCCAGTAAGTGCGGTAGGTATTCAAGACCAAACGATCTGCCACGCACAGGCTAAACTGCTCCGCGTTTGGTCGGGCTGCCCGCTGTTTCAATTTAAGATTAATCTAAATTTATGATTCGCTGAGTGCGGCTGGCGTCCACGACATGCTTTAGCATTCAACGAAACCAACATAAAAACTAAAATAATGAGTTAAAGGTGCGAACCGAAAGTTTTCTGGGCGATGCAGTGCAGCCCGTGCGCCAAGAAAAGCTTTGGGTTGGCTTTCGTGGGGCACTTTCTTTGCTTCGTTTCTTTGGGCAAACAAAGAAATGAAGATAAAAAACACATTAAAATTTAAATAACTATTCATTGTTTTATCTTTCCAAAGGCATTCGCTTAGTTTTCAAATTAAAAAATAGCCGTATATTTACAGGTTGCAATTTTTATTATGAGTGAAGAAATTACAGAACAAATGCTTGGGGATTCGGCAAAATCGGAAGAAATAAATTCGATGAGGCAAACTACCGAACGTAAATTATATCCCTATCAGCAATTAGCCGTTGATAATATTTACAAGAAATTACAGGAACTCCCCCCTCATTCTAACCTGCTATTTCAATTACCAACGGGTGGTGGTAAAACCATTATCTTTTCTGAAATAGCTAAAAAGTATATTGAGCAGTTCAACAAAAAAGTATTGATACTAACGCATCGAGTAGAGCTCTCGCAACAGACTTCGGATGTATTGACTTCCATAAATATTCCCAATAAGGTAATAAACAGCAGCGTAAAGGTTTTAGAAAGAAACGAGCAATATCTTGCTTATACAGCTTTAATAGAAACGTTGAATAACCGTTTGCACGACGAAGATAATTTAGAGTTTTTAAAAGACATCGGGCTTATTATTGTGGATGAAGCACACAACAATTCTTTTCGAAAAGTATTTAAACATTTTAGTGAAGTAAATATTCTGGGGGTTACAGCAACCCCACTTAGCAGCAATAAAAAACTTCCCTTAATGGATACCTATGATGCTATGATTATAGGAGAGACTATTCCCAATTTAATTGAAAGCGGGCATTTATGCGAAGGAGTTACGTTTACTTATGATGTGAACCTAAGCGGACTTAAAGTGGGTTATACAGGTGAGTTTACCACAGCCTCTTTAGAGGTATTGTACAGCAATATCTTTATGCAAAGTAAATTGGTAGAAGCTTATGAAGAGGCTGCACTAGGCACTAAAACACTTATCTTTAATAGTGGCATTATTTCAAGCAGGTTAGTTTGCGAAGCATTTAAAAAGAAAGGATACCCCGTAAAACACCTTGACAGTACCTATAGCGACAGAGAGCGTTATGAAATTTTAGATTGGTTTCATAATACAAAGGATGCTATCCTTACCTCAGTTAGTATTCTTACACATGGATTTGATGTACCGGATATAGAAACCATTATGCTTAACCGCGCTACCAAATCACTTACACTGTATCATCAGATGATTGGGCGCGGAAGCCGTATTACGCAAGGTAAAAAGCAATTTAAAATAATTGATTTGGGAAATAATGCCCGCAGGTTTGGTTTATGGCAAATGCCTATAGACTGGAACCATGTGTTTATAGCGCCGCATATGTATTTAGAGCAGCGTTATAAAGACGAGTGGGATTATGAAACCGAACGTGATTATGAAATGCCTGCTGAAATCAGTGAGCGTTTTGTAAACTCGCATCACGAAGAATTTATTGTACGCGACAGATACTTACAATGTTTGAAAAAAGGATTAAAGCCACAGGTTGTTTTAGATCAATCCTTAGAAGAACATTATGGAAAGATAAAAGACAATGCTTCCTGTTTTGAAGAAGGTAATGAACTTTTGAATTTATTACAGGAAGAAATAAGATACCGTGTTAAACAATTTACCAAATGTATTAATGCCACACCTAATTATACCGATTGGCAATATCAAAACTACGTTACAAGACTGAAGCGTAAAGTGTTTATCATGTTTGATGAATAAACCATAAAAAGATATTTATATCTTAGCGTTCAAAATAAACAATATGATAAAGAAACTAGTTATTCTTTTTATTTATCTAAGTTCACTACAAGTATTTTCTCAATCTTTTTATAAAGGTGCTTTGGTATTTGATTTAAATACCGGTATTGATGTTTACGGGCTTAAATTCAGTTATAAAACAAAGAACATTAATCCACCCAAAGATACCTCAACAACAGGTGCAGCAGCCTCTACCAATTTTAACTTTGGTTTGGAGTATGGATTGAACAAGTGGTTTGGTTTGGGCATTAAGGCAAAGTTTGATAAATACATTGCCGGAAAAGATTCTGCAACACATTCTACACCTACTATACACGGAACAGAATTGGCTCTTGTAGCCAATGCGCATGTGGTTCGCCTCCCTCATTTTGATTTGCCTTTAGGAATTGATTTAGGCTATTCTAATCTTAACTATCATTTAAACGATGTGGGCAATAACCAGATATACGGCAATGGTTCTTATTTTAATCTGCATATCAACCCACGTTTTTACATCAAGCGTTTTGGCTTTAATCTTAACATCGGTGTTCCGTTTATTACCTATTCAAGTCTTACCAGCAATAATGTTACGTTTAATAAATACATATTAGCCGATTGGAAAGCCGCAGGTATCAGTTTAGGAGTTGGTATTCAGTACCGTTTTCTTTCAGAAGCAGCTAAATAAATATGCGTAAAATTATTTCTATACTTTTTGTTGTATTTGTTTTTTCAGGAAAGGCACAAACCATTTATTCCAATTCTGTTGGCGACCCTAAGAACCCTGCCATTGTATTTATGCATGGTGGGCCGGGTTATAACCCTGTTTCGTTTGAGTTAGCTGCTGCGCCTAATTTGGCTGCTTTAGGATATTACGTAATTACGTTTGACCAACGTGGTTGCGGGCGTTCTAAAAAAGATTCTATTACCGACCATTACAAGTTTAATAAAGCCAATGAGGATATAAATACTATCCTAAAAAAATACAATGTTACACAGGCTGTATTTATTGGGCATAGTTGGGGAGGTACCGAAGCCATCAAGTTTGCCGAGAGTTTTCCTGAAAAAGTAAAAGGGATTATTCTATTAAGTTCCCCACTTAATTACCAATTAGGATTTAAAAGCATTATTCAGCATTGCGAAGAAAAATTTAAACAGAAAAAAGATACCACCGCGCTTAAACAAATGTCTTTTGTAAAAAAGATGGATACCACCAAGCTTGAGTACAGCAGCAGTTGTTTTATGTATGCCATGAATACAGGCTTGTATAAACCCAGTAAGCCCACTGCCGAAAGAGATGCCATTTACGAAGAGATGAAAAAAAGTAAAAAGGCTTCTTTTTTAAATAATATGACATCCGACCCTTTGTATGGTTTTTATATGAACGAGCAATACACTACACTGGATATGCGCTATGATTTGAAAAAAGTGCAGGAAAAAAATATTCCTGTATATGCCATTTATGGCAAAGAAGATGGTTTGTTTAATCAGGCGCATTGGGATATGATTAAAAAGGCTGTTGGCGATGCGAATTTTGTTTTGGTAGAAAACTCCTCGCACAATGTGTTTATAGACCAGCGCGAAGAGTTTTTAAAACTGGTAAAGAAATTCCTTACGCCTGTAGTTCCTGAAAAGGGGAAGAAATAAAAAAAACCTGCTTTTAACAAAAAAAGGTAAAATCAGGTTTATAAACCTGCCCAAATTGAAATAACACTACATAGAGCTTATGTACGCTACATAAGGAAAAATTACGCTACATAATGAAAATTGACACTACATAGAGAGAAATGACACTACATAGAGCAAAATGACACTACATAGAAGCTATGTACGCTGCATAGAGAGAAATTACGCTAAACTAAGCTGATTGAGGCTAAATCAGGAAAATCAACGTGGAATAAAGAAAAATCATGATTCATAAATGTTAAGAATCTACTTCTTCAAAAAATCTTTAATAGCTAAGTATATTCCGGTAGCAACGCCGCCTAAACCAAGTATAAGCGTAAGTACCGGTATTTTGTTTTGCAGGTAGTTGTCTAATTTCATGCCGCCAACAAAACCAATAATAATAGGCACCAGCATTTGTATGGCCATGCCCGTATATTGTAAGGAGCTTTTTTGTGGCTTATCAGTTGGCCGCAACGGCTTTTTTTCTTGAGGCGTGCTCATCTGCCGTGTGTTGTATGTTTTTAACTACACCGCCCATGCTACAATTGCCTGTAAACTGCGCTTCGGGTTCTATAGAAATTTTGCCTGTTATAATATCTCCGTTAATGCGTGCAGAGGCACGTAAAGCCAATAGTTCGGTTACATTTATTTTGCCCTTCACTTCACCCGATACATCTGCATTCTGGCACTCAATTTCACCCTGTATATGTCCGTTAGACCCCACTACCAATTTGCCTTTAACTACCAAAGTACCATGCAAAGTTCCATCTATCCTAAAATCACCTTCGGTTTTAACATCCCCGGTAATAACTGTACCCGATGCAATTAAGTTAACTGACGTATTATCAGTCATTTTACCATTATTTGACTTAGAAAACATAATTTCTTCGAATTTGAAGCCGCAAGGTAATAAATTTTGCTTCTTCCCCCAAATTATATCTTACTTTAGCTTATTTTTGAAGAGATGTTACAAAACGATTTATTACTGCGTGCCGCCAGAGGAGAAGAGGTAGAGCGTGTTCCGGTTTGGCTTATGCGGCAGGCAGGAAGAATATTACCCGAATACCGTGCCGTTAGAGCCAAAGCCAAAAACTTTATAGAATTTGTAAAAAATGCCGAATTAGCTGCTGAGGTTACCATACAACCCGTTGATATTTTAGGAGTTGATGCCGCTATTATTTTCTCCGATATATTGGTTATACCCGAGGCCATGGGTTTGCCCTATCAAATGATAGAAGCCAAAGGTCCTTGGTTTGAAAATACCATTGCTACCCAACAAGATGCTGATAAGTTGGTAATTACCGACGGAAGTAATTTGCAGTATGTATATGATGCCATTCGTTTGGCAAAAAAGCAATTAAATAACCGTGTTCCGTTAATTGGTTTTTGCGGTGCTCCATGGACTTTATTTGCCTATATGGTAGAAGGTAGCGGAAGCAAAACCTTTAGCAAAGCCAAAAAGCTTTTATATACCAATCCAAAACTGGCCCATCAGGTATTAGAAAAAATAACGCAAAGCAGTATTAATTATTTATTGGCTCAGGTTGAAGCAGGCGCCAACCTTATTCAAATATTCGATTCATGGGCAGGGGTTTTGTCTCCTGAAATGCATAGCGAGTTTTCTTTAAAGTACATGGCTATGATTAGCGATGCGCTTAGCAAAAAAGTACCCGTTACTATCTTTGCCAAAGACGCACACTTTGCTTTGCCGGAAATTAAAAATACCACTTGCAGTGTGGTTGGATTGGATTGGAGCATGAATCCCGATGAAGCAAGAAAAATACTTGGCGCAAATAAAACACTGCAAGGTAACGCAGATCCATGTTTGCTTTATGCCGATTATGCAGAGATTGAAAAACAAACCAAACACATGGTCAATGCTTTTGGCAAGCACAGATACATAGCCAATTTAGGACATGGTTTATACCCTGATACCGAAAAAGAAAAAGTAAAGTTTTTCGTTGACTGCATTAAGCAACATAAATTTAAAGATGAAGTAAGCAAAATACATGCGTAAGCTTTGGCTGCATATTGTTTTACTTCTCATCGTCATTGCGAGCGAAGTGCGGCAATCTGTTTTAAAGATGAGATTGCTTCGCCTGCGGCTCGCAATGACGCTCTTGCTTGCTTTCATGCTGAACAGTGTTAAAACATCTGCTCAAACCTATGATTTCAGGAATTACAATGTAGAAGATGGTTTAGCCCAGTCTCAGGTTAATTGCATCTTTCAAGATAGCAAAGGGTATATGTGGTTTGGTACCAACTTGGGTGGGGTATCTATGTTTGATGGTAAAACTTTTAAGAATTTTACTTCCGAAAATGGAGCCATTAGCAATACCATATTTTCTATTGCCGAAGATAAAAAACAAAACATCTATTTTGCCACATATGATGGTTTGCAAATAAAGGGAAAATTTAAAGATGTTCGTATTGATACAGGAAAGGGTCTGCCACATAACACCGTGTTTAAAGTTTTAATTGACAAAACAGATAAAATATGGATTGGCACTCAAAAAGGAGTTTGTTATTTAAACGAAAAAAATAAACCCATTAAATTAAATGGGGATAAATTGTTGGAAGCTTCGGCAATTTTTACCATATACGAAGATAATGCAGGAAATTACTGGTTTGGAACTATTCAAAACGGAGCTTGTTGCTATTCTCCAACAAACAATACCTATACTTGGTTTAATCAATTAAATGGGTTGAAGGAGAATTTTATACGTTCCTTCAATGAAGATGGCCAGGGAAATATATACATAGGTGTTGTTGCTGGGCTTTATCACGTTGATAAAAACAAAAAGATAAAGGGGGTAGATATACAAGGAATGTCTCTTGAGAACATGGCTATTACCAGTATCAGTAAGGATAAAAATAATACCTTTTGGTTATCAACTAATGAAGGTGTAGTAAAATATAACGGACATGCTCATCATAAATTTTTAGTTGGCAATGGTTTATGCGGCAATCTTATTTTATCGTCGTGTATAGATAGTGAAGGTAATTTGTGGTTTGGCTCTGATGGTTTTGGAGTAAGCAAACTAAGCTCCGAAGCTATAGTTAGTTATAGTGAAAAGGATGGGCTTCCGGGAGATTATATAAATAGTATTTACCAAACAAAGGATAAAAAATATTGGATTGCCATGCGCAATAATGGTTTATTGGTAATGAATGGAAATGAAAGAATACAACACAAGGTAAATGTAAAAAACACCAAAGAAAGCCTGATTGATAATACAGTTAATTGTATGGCTCAGGATAAAGAGGGAAAACTTTGGATAGGCACTCAATCGGGATTAAGTATTTTTAATGAAAATAAATTTATTAATTACTGGGCGGAAAGTGATTATCAAACCATTTATTCTATATACCACGATTCGCAAGGAACACATTATATAGGAACCGGAACCGGCTTGGTAATCTTTGGCGAAAAAGGAAAGAAAGAACCTGTAGAAGTTGTAAATAGATTAAAAGCCTCCGCTGATTTAGCAATTTATGGTATTACAGAAGATAAGTATCAAAATTTATGGTTGGCAACAGCTAATTATGGATTGATAAAATATGATAGGAAAGAGGTTGAAGTAATTAATAAAAAAAACAAGTTTACAGATAAAGCAGTTTATAGCGTTGTGAAAGATAAAGATGGCAATCTTTGGTGTGGTACCGAAGATGGTTTGTTTTATTATAATTACAAAGAGTTTGTGAATATTAGCGAGAAAGATGGCTTGGCTTCTAATCAAGTTTATTTTCTGGTGTTTGACAATCAAAACCGTTTGTGGATAGGTACCAATAAGGGTATAGACGCCCTACAGGTAAATGATTTTATAACTTTAGGAAAAATTAGTATAAAGCATTTTGGTAAAGAAGAGGGCTTAAAAGGCATAGAGTGTAACGCCAACGCCGCCATTAAAGACGACGAAGGCCAACTATGGTTTGGTACGGTAAAGGGGGTAACTATGTTTAATCCACGTTTTGAAAAAACAAATTATCAGGAACCTTCTTGTTTAATTACGGATATAAAAATATTTTTTGAAAAAACAGACCTTTCTCCTTATGCTAAAAGTTTAGATTCTTTATCGGGTTTGCCTATAGATTTAAAATTGCCCTACGCTAAAAACCATGTTACTCTTGATTTTATTGGTATTTCACAAACAAATCCTGATAAAGTGAAATATCAATTTAAATTAGATGGGGTTGATGGAGATTGGGTTCCGGTAACATCCAAAACGGAAGTAACTTATTCGTCTCTTCAACCGGGTAGTTATATTTTTTATTTAAAAGCCATGAATAACGATGGCGTTTGGAATAAAGAACCCTTGCAGTTTAAATTTAAAGTACTGCCACCTTGGTACAGAACATGGTGGTTTTATACACTTTGTGCCATAGTTGCATTGGCATCTATATATGGATACAACACATATAAAACCAAAAAACTATATGCGGATAAAGTTAAACTTGAGAAGCAGGTTGCCTCACGTACAAGAGAATTAAGAGAAGAAAAACAAAAAGTAGAATTAATAAACAAAGAAGTAATAGAACAAAAAGCAACCATTGAACATAAGAATTTAGAGATGACGGATAGCATTAAATATGCTAAAAACATACAAGAGGCATTACTTCCTGCTATTACAGGTTTAAAAAAAGATTTTCCCGAATCATTTGTATTATATATGCCAAAAGATATTGTTAGCGGAGACTTTTATTGGTTTGCTAATCGCGATGGTAAAAATCTTTTTGCTGCTGCTGATTGTACAGGACATGGTGTTCCGGGTGCTTTTATGAGTATTATAGGAAACTCTTTATTAAATGAGATTGTAGGAGAACAACATATTTATCAGCCTGCTGAAATTTTAAACACCTTGCATGTGGGAGTTAAAACTGCCCTTAACCATAATAAAGGTGAATTTGAGCGCAGAGATGGAATGGATATAGCTTTATGTTCTTTTAATAAAGAAACCTCAGTACTTGAATATGCTGGAGCTAATCGGGCACTTTGGATTTACAGAAAGGATGCCAGCGATAAAGCTGAAATTATTAAACCTGATAAATTCCCAATTGGCGGTTTGGAGTTTGATTTTGAAGTGAAGCGCCAGTTTACCAATCATACAATTCAATTAAAAAAAGATGATTGTGTATATGTTTTTAGCGATGGATATGCTGATCAATTTGGCGGGGAAAAAGGTAAGAAATTTATGGTAGCAAACCTGCAACGTACTTTTGCCGAAATAACTGATAAGCCAATGCAGGAACAATACGAACATTTGCGTAAAGTGTTTACTGACTGGAGAGGTGCTTACGAACAGATAGATGATGTACTGGTTATTGGTGTAAGAGTTTAATCAAACTCTTTCTTTATCTCTTATTTAACACAACTGATTATAGAAGCTATAAAAGCATCTGAGTCAAAGTTTTTATATTGAGTAAGGCCTAAACGTACTACTACCAGTCTTTTTGAAGGAACAACAAAAACCCGTTGTCCTTCAAAACCATCCAAATAATACAAGTCAGTTGGGGCATGCGGATAGGTTCTGTTAGCTGGGCTATGAGCCTCTCCGGCATTTAACCAAACTTGAAAGCCATATTCTCCCTTTTCAGCTGATAGGGCAGGGGTAATGCTTTCTTGAATCCAATCTTGTGTTAAAATACGTTTGTTGTTATATAAACCCCTGTTCATATAAAGCAAACCAAAACGGGCCCAATCTCTGGCAGTAGCATACATGTATGATGAACCAACATACGTACCCGATGCATCTGGTTCCATAACGGCACTATACATACCTAATGGGTAAAACAAACTATCATACGGAAAAGAATGATAGTTATTCTCTCCAACAGTTTGTCTAACTATGCGGGCTAATATATTAGAATTGCCGCTTGAGTAATAAAACACCGAACCCGGTTTATCCTTCAACAGATGAGAAGCTGTATAAGCTCCCATATCAGCTTTTTTAAATAACATATTAGTAGCATCACTGCTTTTAGAATAATCTTCTTCAAAATCCAAGCCACTGCTTTGTTGCAATAAATCTCTAAGGGTAATAGCATGGCGTGGGTCTTTTGCATCTTGCCATTCAGGCACAGGTGCAGGCTCATCAAGATTAAGTTTATTATACTTTACCAATAAACCAATCAGCGCAGCGTTAATTGTTTTAGTCATGCTCCAGCCAATCAGTTTACTTTCTTTTGTATAACCCTTTGCATATTGCTCATAAACTATATTACCATCATACAGTACTACTATAGCTCTGGTACGCTTGGGTTTGGTAGTATCGGGTTCTTCAAAAGCGTTTTTAACGGCAGCTATTAAAGCAGGTTGGTCAACCTCATCAGGCAATATATCATTTGTTTTATTGCCCATAGGCCAGGCAACCGTGTCTTGGTTAATTGCAGGAAGATGAGTCAAAATAAAATGTTGTTTACGTATTTCTTCCTCACTTATCTCAGCAACTAACGTAGAGCCTAAACCTTTGCGGTAAATAGCTTTGCATTTTGCAAAACCAAACACAGAGCCTGTTACAGAAGAATCTTTATAATTAACTTCAAACGAACCTAACTTTAAAGGAAATTTACCAAGCTCCTGTGCCATAACTTCCTTCGGGTCTCTATGTGAAATAAATACTGCCGAGCATATATCTTTAGCTCCATAGCCACTGATAATAGGAAATGAAACCCGACAATAATTTATTCCATAGCCTAATCCGACTATGAGCAACAGTAATACTAAACGTTTGATAAATTTCTTCATTTGCATTTATTCAATAAAGGTAATTAAAAAGAGTAAAAATTAAAATATTTTTGATAGTGTGAAACAGGAGAAAACTCCATAGCTCATTTACTTATTTAATACCGGAAGCAAAATAGAGGAAGCGTTAGTTGCATCATGATAAATGCGGATGTTTGATTTGATAAAATCTTTTTCATCGCAATGATATATATCCAGAAACTGTTGCGGGTTTCTATCCACCAAAGGAAACCAAGAGCTTTGTATTTGAATCATGATGCGATGCCCTTTTTGAAAGGTGTGAGCAACATCAGGCAGTTCATACTTAACTTCTGTAATTTTATCAGGAGTAAAGGGTTCTGGTTTTTCAAAGCTATTACGGAATTTACCACGCATTACTTCGCCACGCACCAGCATTTGATAGCCACCCATAGGATATTTATCTTTTTTAGAATAACTAAACGTATCAGGAAAAACATCTATCAGCTTCACTACAAAGTCCGCATCGGTAGTGGAAATACTTATCAGTAAGTCTGCGATAACGGGACCGGCAAGTGTAACATCTTTATCAAGTACATCGGTTTTAAATACAAGTACATCCGGTCTGCGTGCAGCAAAACGCTGGTCATCCGCCATGTATTCTCGGGTACGTTTTAAATGCACATCTTCAGTATAAGGAACAGGCTTTGCAGGATTACTGATGTATTCTGAAAAGCTATTTGAATCTGTTGGTTTGGTATAAGATAAGGCTCCTTTATCATTCAAATAAATTGGTTTTGCTTCTGTGTTTTTGGGAGGCCACTGGGCAAATGCAGTCCACTTGTTTTCCCCGGTAATAAAAATGTTTGCTTCAGCAATTTGTTTTGCATCGCCTTCTCCTTTCAAGTAATAATTAAAGAAGGGTATTTCTATATTCTTATAATAATAATCATTAACATCTTTACCGAACTGTACATTACCTAAATGACTGCCATCTGATTTAGCCCATCCCCCATGAAACCAAGGCCCCATAACCAATCTGTTGTTTGTTAAAGGGCTTTGTTTTTCAATGGTTTTGTATGTATTCCAAGCACCCCAGCAGTCTTCGGCATCAAACAAACCACCGGTAATAAGTATGGCAGGTTTTATGTTTTTTAAGTGATTGGTAATGGTATGCGACTTCCAGAAATCATCATAATTAGGATGATTCATTTCTTCATTCCAAAATTTCATGGTATCGCCCATGTATTTTTTTGTAATGTTTTTAAGCGTTCCTGCTTTTAAATAGAAATCATAATTATCCTTACTGTTAAAATCAAAAAAAGTAGGTTCATCTGAAGTAGGTTTAGGGCGCGGCTTACCGAAGAAATAATCAAAATCATAGGTGTCTAACAGAAAAAAAGCACCGTTATGATGCACATCATCTCCAATAAACCAATCGGTAACAGGGGCTTGTGGACTAACTGCTTTTAATGCCGGATGCCCGCTTAGCGCAGCCATGGTAGAATAAAACCCTGGATACGAAATACCACTCACCCCTACCCTACCATTGTTGGTAGGTATGCTTTTTATCATCCAATCTATCGCATCGTAGGTATCACTGGCTTCATCAATATCCTTATTTGTTTTTTTGTTTTCTATATAGGGGCGTATATCTTCAAACACACCTTCGCTCATCCACCGACCACGAATATCCTGCAACACTACAATATATTTTTCTTTAAAATACCATTGAGTGTTTCTACTCCAAAAGTTTCGGAATTCTTTAGGCCCATAAGGTGCACAAGAATAAGGAGTTCTCATTAGCATAATGGGGTGCTTTTGTGAAGAATCTTTAGGAATGTATATAGAGGTAAACAGTTTCACCCCGTCGCGCATGGGAATGCTGCGTTCAATCTTATAATAATTGTTTGCTGTCCAAACAGAATCCTGATTAAGTACTGGAAATTTTTTAGTGTCAACACGTTCATCTATTAGCGCAGTTTCCGCGTTTAACATCTGTGTCGGAACAATTTGTGCAGATGCTTGAAGTAAGGTAAAAATAACGGCTAGGAAAAAAATTACTTTTTGCATAGAGCGTTTTTCAACATTATTATATTTCATTGTTAATTATCATTTGTAAATGCCTAGTAATAAGATTATTTTAAATGCGAATCCCAACAATAGTAATATCATCCACTTGTTCCAATTCACCCTTCCATATTTCAAATGCCTCATTCAAAGATTCCTTTTGTTCTTCTAATTCCTTACTGCAATTAACCAATAGTTTTTCTTCCAGTTGTTTGTATTTGAATTTTTTTCCTTTAGGACCACCAAATTGGTCTGCATATCCATCGGTAAATAAATAGAATGTTGTATCCGGTTGATATTTTATTTTATGAGTCTTAAATGGTTTACGATGATCACTCTTACCTATAGGTTGTTTATCGGCAGTAATTTCGTGCAGTTTTTTGTTTTGGAAATACCATAATACGTTATAAGCCCCACTCCATTGTATTTGTTTCGTTTCCTTATTTATAGCGAGTAAAGAAATGTCCATTCCATCTTTTACATCAGTAGTGCTTTTCTCAAAGGTTTCTATAATAAGATCGGTTACCTTATCAAGAATTTTTCCGGTATCAGATAAATGAAACTCTTTTACTGCTCTGTTTAGCGCATTGCTACAAACTACCGATACCATTGCGCCCGGAACACCATGCCCGGTACAATCGGCTGCGGCAATAAAAACCGTATCATTAATTTCTTGCATCCAGTAAAAATCACCCGCAACAATATCTTTGGGTTTAAATAAAATAAATGAATCGGGAAATAATAAACGGAATTGTACATCAGATGGTAAAATGGCCTGCTGAATCTTTTTGGCGTAATTAATACTATCAGTAATATCTTTATTCTTCTGTTCAATTTCAAGCGCTGCTTTTTTACGTTCTGTAATATCCGCATCAATCAAAACCATGTTCAGCAGTTTTCCCTGTTCATCAAAAATGGGAGAAAGGGTTGTCTGAAAATACATTTCTTTCCCTTTAATTATACTCTTTGCTTCATAAGTAGTTCCCTCTTTTTTACGAAGGCATTCATTTAATATTTTTTTAATTTCAGGATAACCACTCGCTTCAATGATAGTATTTCCGTGTTCTTGTTTAAATTCTTCTAACGTGCATTTGTAATTTTGCGTAAACGCATCGTTTGCCCATTCAAGTTCTAAATCGGCATTACAAATAACTACTGTATTTTGTGATTTACTGGCAACAATAGAAAGCTTTTCAACTTCCTGCTTGGCATAACTTAGTTGCTTATAAGCTTCAGAATTATTTAAAGCCACAGCAACATAAGAAGCCAATGTTCTTGCCAGTTCCAAATCATAAGGGGTGTAAGCATTCTTCTTAAAGCTCTGCACCGTCATGATACCAATAATTTTATCTTCAACAATTAATGGAAGATAGATAACCGATTCCGGAAGTTTTCCCGCAACCGCTTTAGGAATATCTATGTTGGGTATGTATTTATTAAAATCTTTCTGATATTCATTAATAACAACTTCTTTCTTATTATCAACGCACCAAACAGCAAGCCTTTTTTTATCACTTATTTTCCAGCCATGGAAAGGAATTACCTTTCCTTTCTCCATGCCCAGTTTCATTTCTATAATTTCAGTTTCTCTGTTGTAATAGCCAATTAAAAAGGTATTGGCATCCATCAGTTTATTTACGTTTTTATAAACTACGTTTAATACGGTTTCCAGATCTAAGGTGGAGGTAACCTGCTGCCCTATTTTACTAAGTATAGAAAGGTTTTTATGCGATTTTTCTATTTCTATTTTCTGCTTAATAACTTCAGATGTCCTCATTTTTACTTCAGCCTCCATGTTTTCATACAGGCGTGCATTTTCAATAGCTATAGCAGCATAAGAGGCAAGTGTTCGTATAATATTCAGGTGGTCGGTGGTATATTTATTCTTTTCATAGCTTTGGGCAGTAATTACACCCACTATTTTATCTTTTATAATCATTGGGCAAAAAATAAGCGATTGTGACATCTCGCCCTGTATCACCACTATTTCTTTTACATACTTCTTATGTTCGTTAATATTATCATTTATAAATATTTCTTTTTTGTTTTTAATGCACCATACCGAAAAATTATTCTCATTATTCATTGAGAAAAATATAGGCTCTGATCTTACATCTTTATCATACTCGTACCTGATTTCTATTTCATTCTTTTCGGGGTCGTAAATTCTAATACCAAAACATTCAGCATCCATCAAACTATTGACACTTTGATGAAGTTTTGAGAATATGGTTTCAAAATCGTGTATAGAAGTAAGCTGTTGCCCTATATCATCCAGTACCCGAATTTTTTTATAAGAAACTTCTAAAGCTTCTTTTTGTTTAATAACTTCTCTTGTCCTGTTTTTAACTTCCTTCTCTACATTTTCATGCAGCAAAGCATTTTCCAAAGCAATGGAAGTAAACACAGCCAGGTTTCGCACAATACTTAAATGATAATCGCTATAAGCATTTTTCTTAAAGCTTTGTATGGTTAAAACACCCAGTGTTTTTTTATCTT
Source organism: Bacteroidota bacterium (assembly GCA_003153315.1). Taxonomy (GTDB): domain Bacteria; phylum Bacteroidota; class Bacteroidia; order B-17B0; family Aurantibacillaceae; genus PALSA-968. The sequence continues at coordinate 53,821 of PLYA01000098.1, read as the reverse complement.
TGGATAGTAGCGGATACCAAATAGAAGACTCCGCAATCTCCCCAACAACAGGCAATGGAGGAGAAGAATCGGGTATGTAATTTTTATATTCGTTTATATAATCATTTACAAATACTTCCTTTTGATTTTTGAAAGCCCAAACAGGTAATCTTTTATCATCGCTTAAATTATAATGAGCAAAGGGCAGGGTTTTTCCTTTTTCTTTGCCAAGCGGATAATCCAAGCGTTGTTTTGCCTCATTATAAATGCCAATCCAGAAAGAAGAAGCATCCATTAACTGGTTTACGTTTTTATAAACGGTTTCAATTATTTTTTCTACAGATAAGGAAGCAGTAATTTGCTGCCCTATTTTACTAAGCAGCTCAATATTTTTATTGGCGTTCTCTATTTCAGTTTTTTGTTTGATGATTTCTGAAGTCCGCAGCTTAACCTCTGCCTCCATGTGTTCATACAAACGGGCATTATCTAAGGCTATGGCGGCATAAGAAGCAAGCGTTCTTATGATATTAAGATGATTAGCCGTGTATTGGTTTTTCTTATAACTCTGCACTGTTATAACACCAATTACTTTATCATTTATAATCATGGGACAGAAAATCAGCGATTGCGTCATTTCGCCCTGTATCACAATTATTTTCTTTACATACTTTGTGTGTTCGTTGGTGTTATCATTAATAAAAATCTCTTTACTGTTTTTAATGCACCATACCGAAAAATTATTGTCGTTATCCATCGAAAAAGAAAAGGGTTCGCAGCGCAACCCTTTATCAAATTCGTATTTAACCTCTACTTCGTTTTTTTCGGGATTATAAATTCTAACGCCAAAAGCCTCGGCATCCATCAGGCTGCTTACGCTTTGGTGCAGTTTTAAGAAAATGGTTTCAAAATCGCGGGTGGAAGTAATCTGCTGACCAATGGTACCAAGCGCCTGAATATCCTTTTGCAGAGATTCCATAAGAAAATTTATCGCACTAATATACGTTTTTCTTACTTAGTGCAAAGGGGGATGTTTAGTATGTTACATCCCCCTTAGTCCTCCCTTTAAAGGGGGAAACTTAACTAAGTAATAATACAGCTAAACACAGGGCTCCAGGTATGTATTACCCCGCGGGTATCTACCCAGGCAGCAAAGCCCCATAATTTTTGTCCGGCTGTTTCTCTGGCTACATCTTTGGTGAACGGAGATTTTTGCACCTCTAAGTGTTTATTGCACACATCCTCTCCGGTAGGTGCGGCGGCATTGGCAGCGGTAATAATGTATTGTATTAAAATATGGTGCATGCCAGCTTCTACACCTTGTGATTTTGTGCCCAACTCACCAAAAGTAAAGGTAACGGTGCCCGGCGAGTTTGATTTTGCTGATATAGACGGGTAGTCGGGTGCCTCGCGCTCTACTATAGAAGTAGTTGTAGTATGTATACCTGTGCCGGTTTTTGCGGTAATAGGCAAACCAATTTGTTCTTTTTGCAAATCAGTAAGCGCATCATTATGGCGTATGTATTGCGCCGTAATTTGGCGTATGCTGCTTTTAAAAAGCTTAGCCGCCTTGTTGCGCGCCGTAATTAACGCCTTACCCGGGTGTGTATGCGGGGGCGCTGCATTATATGCCGACACATAAGCTGATTGCAGGCTTAGCAATGCTGCCAGTTTACTGCCCGTACCTGTTGGGATGCCTGTTAGTGGTCCTATTACAGAGTCTTGTATCTCTGTCATAAAGGTTGCTTGCCATAAGAAGAACCTAAGTAATTGCCTAGGTATCCAGTCTGTTGGTTTCTTTTTTGTTTTCATGGTTTTTATTTTTTATTGGTTTATATTTATTTTAAAGAACATCGGTTTTGCAAAGTCAAACATGGTTGCCGGAGTTTCAGACATAATTGCCGGAGTTTCAAACACAGTTGCCGGAATTCTAAACACGGTTGCCGGAGTTTCAAACACGGTTGTTGGAGTTTCAAACACAGATGTTCGGGTTTCAAACACCGTTGTTTTTCCTTTCAAAGAGCCTTTTGTTGTTTGTTTACCCTAAGATACCAAAAGCGCAGGGCACTTGTCAAGTTTTTAGGCGTTTATTTTTGAAGAACTTTTTTAACGGTCGGATTTAACAATTAAACGGTCAAATTGAAGAGGAGATTCTGAAGTTTAGCAAAAATTCGTCGAAGGGCAGCGAGCGTTTTTGTTTTATATTTGAGGGTATGAAAAAATCAAATCTAATAGCGTTATTAATAATTTTAATTTCTTTCGCCTTTTCATGCTGTAATAAAAGACCTTTTGCCCATATCGAGCTTTTTGGACGAGTTATGAATTCAGCAACTAATACTCCATTGCAAGCAAATATAGAGTTATGGACTGGCTCATCGCCTGGAAACAAGGGTAGTACTCAGTTTGGAACTACTTCTACTAATAGCGATGGGACTTTTGACATTAAATCTAAGGCTGGGTGGAACAGTGATGATTATTATCTTTTATTTATAACAAATATTAATGGATCGGGTTCGGGTTTAACAAGAAAATATCACATTTCTAGAAATCAAAATTTAAATGTTGGAGATATTTTATTCTAAACGTTGACAGAGTATAATTGACTACCATGCAGCGCGTAAAGCCCGACGGCGGTAATCTGCCGGAACGCCCAATAACTAATCAAAAAACAACCGGATAAATAATAATGCTTATATTTGAGTAGAAGAAGCAATTATGAGACTCTTATTAATTGGTATATTATTTCTTGTATGTACTTCGGCTTATGCGCAAAAAGATGCGGGCTATTGGTTTGATAAGGGAGATACGGCCGCACAAAGAAAAGAGTATAAAGAAGCCATTAAGTATTTTACCAAAGGGCTTAAGTTAAATCCTCAGGATACAGATGCCTACTATAATCGGGGGCTGGCAAAATACCAGTTGGAAAAGTTTGACGATGCCATTGCAGATTTTAACAAAGTTATAGAACTAAACCCCAAAGATGCCGATGCGTATGGCGATAGAGGTGCGGCAAAAAATGAGCTCAGGAAATATGAAGAAGCTATTGAGGACCTTAACAAAGCCATAGACTTAGACTCTAAAAAAGTACGTTTTTATTATACACGCGGTAATGCCAAGTTTGATTTGGGACATTATAATGAGGCATTTGATGATTTATCTGCGGCGGTAGATTTAAGCCCCAAAAGTGCCTATGTGTATTATGCCCGGGCCAATGCCAAGTTTGATTTTGGTAATTATAAAGAGGCTATAGATGATTATAACAAAACCATTGAATTAAACCCAAAAAACACCTATGCCTATTATAGCCGTGGTTTGGCAAAATACAATATAGGGCTTTATAAAGAGGCAGTTGAAGATTATAACAAGGCTATTGAGCTAAACCCCCACGATAAAGATTTTAAAGAAAGTTTAAGACTGGCTCAGGAAAGAGTTCCTAAATAAAAACCTGCGGTGGGTAAAGCAAAAGTTTTACTCAGGCTTCAAAAAATCTAAATTCCTTTTTAAGCCTTTAAAGCCAGTACGTTTAACCGCAGAGCCTTTAAATGTTTTAGCAAATACCTCTTGTGTTATTTCCTTCCATTGCTTGGTATCCCAATCAAGCATATCGTTTGTGTTGTTAAACAAAGGCTCTGTATGTGGGCTGCTAAACCTGTTCCACGGGCATACATCCTGACAGATATCGCAACCAAAGGTCCAGTTATTGAATTTATTTTTATAATCAGCAGGAATATTTTCTTTCAACTCTATGGTAAAATAAGAAATGCATTTGCTACCATCTACCACATAAGGTGAAACTATGGCATCGGTAGGGCATTCGTCTATGCAACGTGTGCAAGTGCCGCAGTAATCTTTAATAGGGCCATCGTATTCTAATTCAATATCTATAATAAGCTCGGCAATAAAAAAGAAGGAGCCATTGCTTTTAGTAATCAGGTTACTGTTTTTTCCTACCCATCCTAAACCCGATTTTTGTGCCCATGCCTTGTCCATAACAGGAGCAGAATCTACAAAGCAACGTCCGTTTACATCACCAATCTCTTCTCTTAACACATCCACCAGTGTTTTGCACTTTTCCTTTATTACATCGTGGTAATCGTTTCCATACGCATATTTAGAAATTTGTGGTGCAGCAGGATTCTGTTTCTTTTCAGGATAATAATTCAGTAATAAGGAAACTACCGACTTGGCATCATCAACCAACAATCGGGGGTCCAAACGTTTATCGAAGTAATTTTCCATATACTTCATTTGCCCGTACATGTTGTTGTTTAGCCATTTTTCTAAGCGGGGAGCTTCTTTTTCTAAAAAAACTGCTTTAGAAATGCCGCAGTATTCAAAACCCAAACGCTTGGCATGTTTTTTAATTAACGAGGTATAGGTCTGTTTGGGCAATTGCATTAGCTCATCGCTTTTATTTTTTACTGGTTTCGCTGATTGCTTTACAATTCAACAATGGTTTGTTAGTTACTGCACTTTTTAGGGGGTTAAACTAATAAAAAGCAAATGTACATTAGCCGTTGATATGGCGGGTAATGTATTGCAAAATAAAATAAAAACATCTTCAGTAACAGTAATTGTTAGTTTATCGTTGGTTTTGTTTTTATTGGCTTTGGTAGGTTGGGTGTTTATTAATGCGCGGTTAATTGTAAATCATGTAAAAGAAAATGTTGGGTTTCAAATTTATTTAAAAGAGGATGCACCTCAGCCCGAGATTGATAAACTAAAGAAAACCATTGATGCGGAAGTTTATATTAAATCGGCAACCTATAAAAGTAAGGAAGAAGCGGCTGAAGAGATGAAGAAGAAAACAGGCGACGATTTTGTTACTTTTTTAGGATTTAATCCTCTGCCCTCTGCAATTAATGCCAATATAAAAGCAGAGTATGCTAATCCCGACAGTCTTGCATGGATAGAAAAAGAAATAGCTTCCGAGAAAATTGTTAGAGAAGTAGTCTATCAAAAAGTGTTAGTAGAGAATATTAACAAGAACACGCAGAAAATAAGCGCCATTATTTTATTCTTTTCCTTAATACTGATAGTAATTGCTGTTGCTTTAATTAATAACACTATCCGCTTATCTATTTATGCCAAGCGTTTTTTAATACGCACGATGTATTTAGTAGGGGCCACGCAATCATTCATTCGGAAACCTTTTATTATAAGCGGTATTATAAACGGAGTAATAGCAGGTATTGTTGCCGATATAATGGTAGTGGTATTTATTATTGCATCTAATAAATTTATTCCTGAATTATTGGTGGTACAAAATCCTAACTTCTTATTGATATTATTTTTAGTAACTATTTTATTAGGTATAATTATATCGGGGTTAAGCGTAACCCTCTCGGTAAGAAAATATCTTCGCTTAAAAGTAGAAGATTTATATTTCTAACCGATTTATTTTTGTGCCGTACGGTACAAATAAAAGGCAATCCCTCCATATAAGAAATTAGGCAACCAAACGGCAAGTAAAGCAGGCATAATTCCATTAACAGCAAAAATAGAAGATACCTGCAAGAACAGAACATAAGAAGCAGCCAACAATAAACCTATTGCCAAATGCAGTCCAATACCTCCCCTTACCCTGCGGGAAGAAATACAAACGCCTATAATGGTTAATATAAAAGTGGAAAAAGGAATAGCCGTTCGTTTATAATTTTCTACTTCAAAACGTTCAATTCCACTTGAGCCCTTCTCTCTTTCATTAGCAATAAATTTTTTTAGCTGTGGATACGTCATTACCTCTACCTTGCTTTCTATTCGTCCCATATCAGATGGTTTAAAGTCAATGTCTATTGTTTTTTCTTTTCCGAATTTTAGTTCTTCCGTATATCGTTTAGCCGGATTTTTGTCTAACTTATTTTCATGCATAATACGCTCATAGTAGTTATATGCAGTCCATTTTTGTTTTACGCTATCCCACTGAATCCAGTCGGCACTAAGCATATAATATTGCTTAAAGTCCTTGATTTTTTCTACTGTAAATCTGTTGCCGCGCATATCCGAGTTAGTATAATTCTCCATATATATAAGTGTTTCCTTATCCAACTGTCGATGTATGTTTCTTTCTTGGGTTTGATAGTTGTGGTTAATGTATTTGTCTTCAAAAGCTTGTTTTTGCTTATTTGCTTTTGGAATAACAAAATGACTAACATATAAAGATGTTAGTGCAATACCTATAGCACCAATTATATAGGGGCGCAAAAATCTTTTGTAAGTAATGCCGCTGCTTAATATGGCGACAGTTTCATAGCGGGTTGCCATTTTTGAAGTGAAAAAAATAACTGAAATAAAGGTAAACAACGGACTAAGCATATTAATAAAATAAGGAATAAAATTAAGGTAATGATCAAAGATTATTTCATGCAAAGAGGCATGAATAAAGTTGTCTATCTTTTCGGAGATATCAAAAATGACAACAATACAAATGATAAGTATGATGGAGAAAATAAAGGTGCCAATAAATTTCTTAAGGATATACCTGTCAATTGTTTTAAGAAACATGGGCACAAAGGTAACGTTTTAAACATGGAATCTTTTTCTTGATTCCATGTTTAAACTTGATGACGAGTTACTTTATACTTTCAAAAAAACCTTTCAGTGTTTGGTTTTTATCGGGTATTTCTAATATGTAGAAATAAGTCCCATCACTATAATCTTTTCCCGTCCAATTGTTTTTATAATCAGCATCATGATACAATTGAGTACCCCAGCGGTTATAAATCCATATTTTATTATTATTAAAATATTGCAGGTTTTTAAAAGCAAGAAACTCGTTAATACCATCTCCATTCGGCGTAATAATATTAGGAGCAATTACTATATATTGTATCTCTATAACTTTTGTAATAGTATCCAAACAACCATATTCATTTGCTACAATAAGGGTAACTGTGTATGTTCCTCCATTAGCATAAGTGTGTTGAGGGTTAGCATTTGTTGAAGTAATGGTATCTCCAAAATTCCAACTATACCCTACAGTAGTATCGTTAAGTGTATTAGGCGTAGTATAAACAAAGGAAGTGGGAGAGCCTTGTTGAGGAGGTGAAGGAGAGTATGAGAAACTTGCTTGTGGCGTATGGTAATTCACCAAATTAAAGGTATCAGTAATTACACAACCATTATAATCCTGCATAACAACCGTATAAGTACCTGCACTGGTTGCTGTATACGTTGTTCCTGTATGAGCTCCAGGCGACCATGTATAAGTTAGCGGGTGCTGAGCGGAGCCATTTGCATGAAAAACAAAAGAGTTTCCGGGACAAACATAAGCGTCATTCATAATAAAATGCGGGGGTTTTAATTTTAAAACCTGAGGATAACTACTTGTACATCCGTTTGTATCGGTAACTGTAACAATATAAGTAATGGTAGAAACTGTTGTTGAAGTAGCCGCATTTATGTTTTGTGTGATGGCTCCACCCGGCGACCAAGAAAAATGATAGGGGGGAGTACCACCTGATGGTGTTGACCAAATAGAATCAGGAATGCTTTGACAATAGGTTCCACTTCTTGGTGTAACAGAAACTGTTGGAAGTGGCTTAACTACAGTTTGAAAAGTTTTAGTACCCAAACATTGATTTCCGTTATTTAAACCCGTAACACTATAGCTTCCTGCTGAATTTAATGTGATAGTATTACCCGTACCCAAAACGGTTGAGCCTTGATACCAAACGAAAGAATATCCGGCGGAGGTAGTAGGAGTTGCACTTACAGTAAGAGTAGTGCTTTCTCCTAAACAAACTACAGTATTAGTGCTTATAGATAAAGTAGGTGGAACCGGAGGTGGTATTGTATAACTAGCTGTAACTGTGCAACCATTTATTACTACAGACAAGTGGTATAATCCGGATGTATTTACTATATAAGCAGAATCTGGCGAGCCTATACCGGGTGACCAAGAATAGGAGGTTGCATTTGTAATGGATGAAAATAGCGTATCAGCTCCTGCACATAGGCTCCCTCTTGGTGTAATAGTTAGAGGAGTAGTAGAACCTGATGTAATAGTAACTGATGCAGAACCTGTACAGCCATGTGCATCTGTTACAACAACTGTGTATCCTGTGCCGGTTGAAGTTCCTGTTGCTGCAAGAGAGTATGTTGAAGCAAGTCCGTTATTCCAATTATAAGTAAATGGACTTGTGCCTCCCGAAACTGGCTGTGTTACTTGAATGGTAGTATTTGTAGCAGTAGGTATGCAATAAGTTAATGGGCCGCTTATTACAGGGTTAGGAACCGAATAAATGGGTACAACTACTGAGCCTGATTTTTGACATCCACTACTTGAAACGGTAATCTGAACGGTAGAGGTGGATGCAACAGTAGTTGTATTAGTTGTTGCACCTGTACTCCAAAGCCAACTTGTATAACTACTGCTATTAACTAAGGTAATTACGGGTGGTGTATTACCGCATGTAACAGAAGGGGTTACCGCTATAATAGGATTAGGAAGGGTAGCGTTTAATAAATGAATCACAAAATTTAAAGTAGTGGTTTGAACAGGTGAGCCATTATCTGTTGCAACAACAGAAATATTATAATAACCTGGTGTTAAACCGGTGCTGTTTATCATAAAGGTAAGTGAAGCATTTACTCCAGTAGTAGAACTTATTACAGAGAAAGCAGAGCCTAATGAAGGTGATGTAGCCGTTACCGTTACCGTTTGGTTACTTTCAGGGGGAGTAAAAGCAACGGTATGCGTAAGTGTATCCCCAGCAGAGCAAATGCTAATGGTATCTCCACTGCAGGCAGAAGCACCACCACTTGTGGGAAGAGGAGGTAGGTTATTTCCTGAACCACAGGAGTTAAAATAAAAAGATCTGCCTACAAGCCAACCTACACCGCTGGTAGGGCTTCCGGCAGGGTTTGTATAAATATTTCCAGGGTTATCAAACAAACTTACCTGAAAATAGTTAACGTTATCCCCTTTATTTATACCTACTGTAGCAGGGGATCCGCCGAAACCTGTTCCGCCACCATTAGATGCATCTCCGGTAGTCCATTGCATTTCTCCATAACAAAATGAAATATTATTACCTGAAGGGAGTATTGGGTCATTTCCATCTGTAATAATTAACTGGAAAGTATTTATTTGACCTGTATGATCAAATACACCTACGCTATCCCATTGAACTATTAAATAGGTGGGCGTTAATTTATACCACACAACTCCACCACTTGTAAATGAAGGCTCCGTATCTACATCACCCCAAAAAGGAGCCACCATTGAATACGAGGAACTTGGAAAACCAAAAGGAGAATAAGTTGAATAGGAAGATCCGAAAGAAATATTACCATTATTATTTATATACATTTGGTTGCTTGCATTACCTACATTGGTGCCATATAAACAAAAGTTAAATGGCAATGTCATTCCAACGCTAGATCCATCATCATTTTGATAAAGAGGCGGGGTTCCTATCGCAAAAGGAACTGGATGAAAAGAACTGTCACGAGGTATCCAACAATCACAAGACGAAGACATTGTTCTATTACTATTCTTAGTATGTGAGTCTTTTTTTGAAGAATGAGTAGATTCAGACATCTTTAATTGAGTCGGACCAGATTTTATATGGTAAAACCACTCTTCACCATTAATCTTACCTGCTTTCTTTAGCTTATGTATGCTATCAGCATTTAATAAAAAAGTGTTATTATCCTGAGCACTTAGAGAGACAAAAAAAAGACCAGTTAAACAAGTAAATATTATTTTTTTCATACAATTTAGTTCTAAATAAGAAAACCAAATATAGTATATTTATTAAATGCCATAAAATTATTTTTTTGTATAAATTAATCAAGTTTGTTTAATTCAATTAGAGATTTGCATGGAAATAGAAATTTATTATATTTGTGGGCTAATTAAAATTTAATGAGATTTAAGATACTAATTTTCTTTATATTTATAAGTGGTTTGGTGATTGCTCAATACCGTTGGGATTATGGCGGGCAGTTAGGCGCATCTAATTATTTAGGAGATATTGGTGGTAAATCACAAACTCGTCGTGATTTTGTGGCTGATATGAAATTAGGCCAAACTCGTTGGGATCCGGCTATTTTTGTGAGATATAAATTCAGCCCTAGGTTATCATTAAGAGGGCAGTTTTCCTATCTGCGTATTCAAGGTGCTGATTCTCTTTCAACCAATCCGGCTCGTAATGCACGTAATCTCAGTTTTAGAAATGATATTTTCGAATTAAGTGCTACGCCACAATTAACTATATATGAAAATCAAGACTTAGGTTCCAGTTATCGTTTTAAAATGTCTTTTAATTTTTACGTATTTGCTGGTGTCGGTTTTATGCATCATAATCCTCAGGCAAAATACGAAGATCAATGGGTTTCTCTTCAACCTCTGCATACCGAGGGTGTTAATTATAGCCTATGGCAATTTGTTGTTCCAGTAGGAACTGGTTTTTATTTTACCGTTAAAAAGAAACACCGAATAGGCTTTGAATTTAACTGGCGTATTTGCTTTACCGATTACTTGGACGATGTAAGTAAAAAATATGTAAATCCAAGTACATTAAGTGCTGAGGGGGCGGTCTTGGCTAATCGTACAAATGAATTAACCGCAGCAGATAAAGCCAAACTAATTAAAGAAACAAATAACCCTAGTTTTTTTAGCAATTTTGGCTATGATCCAATACATAATCCCCAAGATAAGCGCGGGCAATCTAATCATAACGATACTTATATGAGTGCTACCATTAATTATAGCTACGTAATACGTGGGCATGGTAGTTTTTATCGTAGCCGTTACGGTTCTTTCTTTAGTAAAAAGAAGAAAAAGAACTCTCGTAAAGTACGTGCTAAGTTCTAATAGCCTTTTACATTCTTTATGAGATTCTTTGCTCTGTTGTTATGTACTTCGGCAAGTTTGATTGCTCAACAAAATGAAGATTCTTTAATTATCCGAAAAATCTATTCTTATCATTTAACTGAAAGTAAATCGTATGAAAATTTACGCAACCTATGCAAAGATGTGGGATGTAGACTAAGTGGTAGTAAAGAAGCTGCAAAAGCAGTTGATTGGGTAAAGCAAGCCATACTAAAAGCCGGAGCGGATAGTGTTTTTTTAGTTCCGTGTATGGTGCCACATTGGGTACGGGGCAAAAAAGAAAAATGTGAAGTGTATAATAATAATAAATCTGAAATATTTTCTGTTTGTGCTTTAGGTGGCTCTATCGCAACTCCTGTTACTGGTATTAAAACTAAAGTAATAGAAATTTCCTCTTTTGAAGAAATAGAAAAACTTGGTATAGAAAAAATAAAAGGCAACATCGTTTTTTATAATGTTTCTTTTAATAAAGAGTTTATACATACGGGTAATGCTTATGGCAAAGCTGTTAAGTATCGAAGTGGCGCATCTATGGCTGCAAAGTATGGGGCATTAGCTTCTATTACAAAATCTATGACTACTTCAGATAATGATTTTCCGCATACCGGAATGATGAAATATGATAGCTTGGTAAAAGAAAAAATTCCGGGATTCGCTATTAGTTCTATGGGTGCAAAAAAATTAAGCAGTTTGTTAGCTCAAAATAAAAATCTTGAAATGTATTTATATTCCGATTGTAAAACTTTACCTGATGAGCCGTCTTATAGTATAGTAGGTGAAATAAGAGGGAAAGAATTTCCAAATGAAGTAATTGTAGTAGGTGGGCATTTGGATAGTTGGGACTTAGGTGAAGGTGCACATGATGATGGTGCGGGAGTCGTGCAAAGTATGGAAGTATTGGCTGCATTTAGAAAATTAGGAATTAGTAATAAACGAACTATACGTTGTATAGCTTTTATGAACGAAGAAAATGGAACTCGTGGTGGAGAATCATATGCAGAGTTAGCTACTAAAGAAAATAAAAAACATATTGCCGCTTTAGAGAGTGATATGGGAGGCTTTAGTCCGCGTGCTATTGGAGTAGAAGCAAAACAGGATACTTTATTATATTATAAAAAATGGCAACCTCTTTTTGAACCTTATTATGTATTTATTAAACAGGGCGGTGGTGGCGTAGATATAAGCAAATTAAAAGCTGTTCCACAGTTTAGTTTTGAGCCGGACTCACAAAGGTATTTTGATTTTCATCACACGGCAGATGATGTTTTTGAAAATGTAAATAAACGTGAATTAGAATTAGGTGCGGCAACTATCGGGTCCTTTATCTATCTTTTAGATAAATACGGTACCTATAAAAAATAAAACATTTTATTTTCTATTTAGAATCCTCTATTTTTATTTCTACACGGCGATTTTTCTGCATCCCCTCTAAATCGGGTTTTCCATTTTCTAAAGTATTTGATGCAATAGGATTCTCTTTACCATAACCCTTTGCTAACAATTGTTTAGCAGGTATTCCTTTTTTTGTAAGGAATGCTACTACTGCTTTTGCGCGATCTAAGGAAAGTTTTTTATTTATAGCATCACTGCCATGATTATCTGTATATCCTGAAATTTCTATAATAAGGTCTGGTTTTTCTTTTAGCAACTTAAATACAGTCTCCAATTCTAACATAGATTGCTTTCTAAGTGTTGCTTTATCTTTATCAAAAAAGATATTGTTAAGTACCATTTTCACTCCTTTTTGGATATGCTCAAGCTTAATGCTTTTTATAATTTCTACGTGTTGAGATTCTGCTTTTTTAGGAATATCAACATTTTGTGATTGAAACAAGTAACCAGGAGCTTGAAAACTGATGTTGTAATTTCTTCCGCGGTCGAGTACAAGATAATAATAACCTACATCACTACTGGTTGTATATGTTTTTAATAATTCTCCGGTATTATTATCTTTTACAATAATTTCCACATCAACAATAGATTCCATATCTTCATTTGTAATCAGTCCACCCATTGAAATAGTAGTACTTGATTTACTTTCCATATTAATAAACTCAAATTCAACTTCCTTTTCTATTACTTTATATGCAAAGCCAGGCAATACATCAACTGTTTGCGAGATTGGTTGAAAGCCGGTAGCCTCATATTTAAGTATAAATTTCTTACCAAGAAGCCCAGGATTAAGAATGGCTAAATATTTACCGGTCAGAGCATTTGGTTTACATTTTGCCACCAATTCACTTGTTGACGCATCAAAAATATTTATCTCCACTTTATCAGGTCTGTCATGCACCCCATCAAAAGTTACAACGCCTTTTAACAAGACCAATGGATCAACCTGAATCTCTTTAGGTAAGTCCGCAACATAAATATCCTGATCCCCATAACCACCCTCACGTGCTGAAGAGAAGTAAGCATGGGTTCCGTTAGCTGTAGGAACATAAAACTCATCATCATCAGGCGTATTAATAGGTGCTTTTAAATTCACAGGTTTAGAATAAACGACATTTCCAATACTATCAGTAGATATTAAGGTATAAAAAATATCTAGTCCACCCATGCTATTATGTCCTGCTGATGAGAAAAAAAGTTTTTTTCCATCAGGATGTAAGTAAGGTGCATCTTCATTAAATTTGGTGTTAATAGTAGAGTCTAATCTAAAGGCTTTACTCCATTTTCCGCTCGGTAATCTGGTACAACGATATAAATCAACTCCACCCAAACCATCTGGTCGTTCACTGGAAAAATACATTGTATTTGTATCAAGCGAGACTGTTAAATGACTTTCAAAATGTGGTGAATTTACTTCTTCTCCAAACGATACCGGGGTCGACCAAACTTCACCACTAAGTTTACTATAATAAATATCACCCCCATTATCATCTTTATATAAATATAGTTTTTGACCATCGGCTGATAAACCAATAGTAGCTTCATTAGAAGTTGAGTTAAGTCCTGTAACTAAATGCCCGGGATAAGACCAGTTTCCATCGCTTTTTCTTTTACTTAAATAAATATCTTCATAATAACTCCCGTCTGGCCCTCTTTCACCACCTTTACTACCCGGTCTACGAGATGTATACATTAAAACACTTTCATCTGCATTTATTACAGGACCATACTCCGGGTATTCCGTATTGATGGAATCCCCTAAATTTTTAATAGTAATATTTTCAGGATTTTTAGTGAATTCGATCGCATTTTTACAACTTTCAATTTGTCTTTGCACATCAATCACTATTTCTTTGTTGCGATTACCTATTACTTCCTTATATTTTTCAAATTCAGTAATTGCCTGATCAAACTTTCCGGCAAGGTGTAGTGCTTTGGCATACCAATAGGTGGCATCTTTTGGTGCTCCTTTTTCACTTGGCTCATCTTCATGGTAATTTTTATTAATATGTGCAATAGCCTTCTCCATATAAGGCATAGCCTTTTTCTTCTTAGAAGGCAGATTCATATAGCAAAGGCCTATTTTGTAATTGATATTGGCGTTAGTTGAATCAATCATATAAGCCAATTGAAAACTTTCGAGAGCCATACTATAATTTTTCTCCAACAGTAGGTAATTACCCTCAGTAAAGTTTTTTAAATACTTTGCTTTCTGTGGAAATACTTTAACAGATATTAACAACAGAAATAAAAAATAAACAATTTTTTTCATAATCAGCACCAATGTAGCGGAATCAAATATAACAGTTTTTTACATATGCAAAAAACTCATCGTTTTAATTGAATTGTTAAGCTCATTATTTTATAGATTTGTCGCTTGAATAAATCATGTTTTATGAATAAAATTATCTCCCTATCCATTGCAACAAGCTTGTTGTTTGTAGCATGTAATAATAAACCAAAACAAGAAAAAAATACAGCTGCGATGCAGGCAAGAGTAGATAGCTTTTTGGTTGATTATAACAAACAGTTCCAGCAATATTTAACTGCTTCTAATGAGGGGCAGTGGAAATTAAACACCCATATTGTAAAAGGAGATACGACAACCGAGAATATAGCAGCCCGTGCCGATGAGGCAATGGCTGCCTTTACCGGAAGTAAAGCTATTACTGAAAAAGCCAAAGCTTTTTTAGATAAAAAGGATACCTTGCAGTTAAGCGACATACAAGTTCGTCAGTTAAAAGCTATTATTTTTAATGCAGGTGCAAACCCCGAAGCTGCCGGTGATATAGTAAAACAAAAAATTGCCGCACAAAACAAACAAACAGGTTTATTGTATGGCTTTAAGTTTACCCTGAATGGTAAAGAAATTACACCGAATGATATTGATGGCACCTTAGAAAAATCTACCAGCGAAAAAGAACGTCTTGCGGTTTGGAAAGCCAGTAAAGAAGTAGGTAAGGTTTTAAAAGACGGCTTGGTTAATCTGCGCGAGCTTCGCAACAAATCTGTTCAACCCCTTGGCTATGCCGATTTCTTTGCTTATCAGGCTTCTGAATATGGAATGAGTACAGATGAATTAATGCAAACTACCCGTGGCATGATTAAAGACATTTGGCCTTTGTATCGCGAACTACATACCTGGGCACGTTATGAATTGGCAAAAAAATACAAGAAGGATGTACCCGACTACCTTCCGGCGCATTGGCTGCCAAACCGCTGGGGACAAGAGTGGTCTCAGTTGGTAGAAGTTAAAGGCTTTGATTTAGACCCTTATTTAAAAAAACAAGGTGCTGAATGGATAGTAAAAAAAGGTGAGGAGTTCTATAAAAGCATTGGCTTTGGTCCCTTGCCTGCAACCTTTTGGGAGCGTTCAAGCCTTTATCCGGTTGCAGCAGATGCAGGTTATAAAAAGAATACACACGCTTCTGCCTGGCATATTGATAATGATAAAGACGTTCGTTCTTTAATGAGCGTAATTGCCAATACCGAATGGTGGAGTACCGCATTGCATGAGCTGGGACATATTTACTATTATATTACATACAGCAATCCTGATGTGCCTATTGTATTGCGCAGTGGGGCTAACCGTGCTTATCATGAAGCTTTTGGAACCATGATGGGTATGGCATCTTTACAAAAACCTTTTTTGCAAGGTTTGGGTATGATGGATAAAAACCTGCAAACCAATGATACCTTAATGTTATTGAAGGAAGCTTTGCAATATGCCGTTCATATCCCTTGGGGTAGTGGTACCATGACGGAATTTGAGTATAACCTGTATGCTAAAAATTTACCTAAAGACCAATACAATAAGCTATGGTGGGATTTGGCAAAACGTTTTCAAGGCATAGAACCTGCCGAACCCCGCGGAGAAGAATATTGCGATGCCGCCACCAAAACGCATATTAACGATGATGCTGCACAGTATTATGATTATAGTATGAGTAATGTATTGTTATTTCAGTTCCACCAGCATATTGCACAAAATATTTTAAAGCAAGACCCACATGCCACCAACTATTGGGGCAATAAAGAGGTAGGTAACTTCTTACAAACCGTTATGAAACCCGGTGCCAGTGTAGATTGGAGAGAGCATTTAAAGAAAAGCATAGGGCAGGATTTTTCTGCAAAGCCTATGCTTGCTTATTTTGAACCTTTAATGGCTTACCTTAAAAAGATAAATACCGGAAGAAAATATACTCTGGCAGAACAGCCTGATTTTAATTATTAATGCTTCAAACAGCTTTCCATTTTCCGTCATTGCGAGGAGGTACGACGAAGCAATCTGTATTAAATAAGAGATTGCCCCGCTTCGCTCGCAATGACGTTAGAGTAGGTTTATGTTTGCTTATCTGTTGCTTTATCAAAATTGCTTTTGCACAAGTAGTGCAACAAAACATACCCGCTTTAGATGTAAAGAATGGTATTAATAAATTTAAGCTTTGTTCTTTTTATGATATACATAAAGCCAATTTAAAAGAAACACCTGCCCAAAAAGATACCCGTATCAAATGGTACACCTATACCGGCACGGATGTGCCAACCGTATTTGAATATAAAGTAAAGCAACTGAATTTAGGCTACTACAAAAACAAACTTTATAAGATTATTGTCTTGTTTGATGAAACGCAAGACCTAAAAACTACCGATATAAAAAACAAACTGATATTAATATTTGGCGATGGAAAGTACCAGCAAAATGGTGTTGATGCCAAACAGCCCGATGAGAAAGATGTTTGGGAAACCACGAAGGTTTATTTAAGCTTTGATGTGGGCAGAAAGGAAATAAGTATTTCTACCTACTCTAAAATAATAGAGAAACAAATTATACTGGACGAGCTTTAGATTTAAGATATAAGCGTTTTTAACTATATATAGTTTTTTTGGTTGGTTTAACCCATGCGAACAGCATGGTTTTTTTTATGGGCGTTCCGTTCCAAATCCTCGCCGATTATGGCTGTGGGTTTTCCACTACAATCTCTACCGCGAAACAGCAAATTAGTGTTTATATAAAATACGCCAACTATAACCTTCATAAATATTATAAGTTTTACGAGTATCATTTGTAAAAGTGATGTCAAATATTCCAAAATATACGACTTTCTTATTTCCTTTTATTAAGTGCAACACCTCAGTATTAGAAGCTATTTTATCTTCTTTCAGGTGTAAACTTTGTTTTAATTCTCCATCAACATATAATACAACAAAATTATATTCTATTAATTTTTGCTTTTTACTTTTATTTTCTATTGTAATTACTCCATTTATTAGTTTATCTATTTCATCAGAAAAAATGCTGTCTACAGGGCAATCACATCCATACGATTTCCTACTTGTAATTTCATCTATAATTTTCTTACCATCTTTCTCATAAAAGATAGTATCAATTCGTTTTGGAAAGAATATAAAAGCACTGGGATTTACTTTACTCCATTCAACCATATATAAAGAAATCTGATTGGTGTCATTAGGTATCTCAACTTCTTTAAAAGTAGAATCAGGTTGAAGTACTAATTCTCTGTAAATTTTACCCGATTGAATTTGTGAAGCATCTTCAACGTGTTTGTAATAATTAGGTTCACATTTATACTTGCCAATCTTAACAGAGTAAACTTCAGGTGTTTGCTGCGCATAAATATAAGGAAAGATAAAAACCAATATAATAGTAAGCCTTTTCACCCCCTCAAATATAAAATAAAAAAGCCTCACATCTCTGCAAGGCTCTTTAGTATGTTTTATAATTATGGGGCTTGGAATGCCTCTTTCCATGCTTGTTATGCTTCTTCCCATGCTTGGTATGCTTCTTTCCGTGCTTGGAATGTTTCTTTCCGTGATTGGAATGTTTCTTTCCGTGCTTGGAAAACCGAAAAAATGCGTCTAATTCAATAATTTACAGATTTACCATTTCTTAAGAAGTGTATATAGTTCGCTTTCAAAATACAGGCTTATATTTGCCGCCCTTGTGTAAAGGGAGGTATGGCCCGAGTATTTGTTTTCTTTATTTCTAAAGCTAAACGGGTTAAAAAAAGCCTGTTTGTAGCTCTGTTGCTGCTAAATGGCTTTTTGCTGTCTGCACAACAGTCTGATAATAAGGGCGGGGGCAAAATTAACGGAAGGATTATAGATTCTCTTACCGGCAAGGGGGTAGAGTATGCCACCATAAGTTTGCAAACGCAGGAAGAAAACAAGGTGGTTAACGGCACTACTACCGATGATAAGGGTTTATTTAAGTTAACCGGCATTGCCGATGGCAGATACAAAATGCTGATTTACTTTGTGGGCTACAAAACCACCACCAAAGCAGATATTGTAGTAGATAAAAACAATGCAAGCCTTGCTTTGGGCGATATTAAGCTGATTAACCAGCAAATAAAACTGAAAGAGATTGTGGTTGAGGGTGAGAAAAGCATTATAGAAAACAAGATTGATAAAATGGTGTATAATGCCGAGAGGGATTTAACCTCTCAGGGCGGAGTAGCCACAGATATATTAAAGAAAGTGCCACAGGTATCGGTTGATGTGGATGGGAATGTAGAATTGCAGGGCAATGCCAACATACGTTTTTTAATTAACGGAAAACCATCGAGTGTGTTTGGCAATAACTTAACGGATGTGTTGCAGTCTATACCCGCCAGTCAGATACAAAGCATAGAGGTTATTACCAGTCCGGGTGCCCGATACGATGCCGAAGGAACGGGAGGTATTATAAATATTATTTTAAAAAAAGTTACCGCACAGGGCATTAATGGCAATGTATCTTTAACCGGAGGTACCCGTTTACAAAATGGTTCGTTTAACCTGAGTGCACGCAAAGGTAAATTTGGAGCTAATGCTTTTTTTAGCGGAAACGGGCAAATAAACACAACTACGATAAACAACATGAACCGTGCTTCGCAAGACCCTACCCTACTGCAAAATACACAACTCAATCAAAATGGTACCAGCGATTTTACCCGAAGAGGCTTTCAAACAGGTGCCAGTATTGATTGGGCCATAACACCAAAAGATAATATAACGGCAGCCTTTAGCTACAATAACTTTGGGAATAACAACATGGGTGTCATAAACCGGGAGACTAGCATTCAGGATTATAGTGGCAATACACTTTCTAATATAAACAACCTGGTTAATTCAAACAGCAATTTTAATTCGCAGGTGTTTGATTGGAACCTGAATTATAAAAAAACTTTTAAGAAAGAAGGGCAGGAGTTGGAGGTTTTATATACTGCTTCTGATGCCAATAACATTTCTAATTACGGACAAACACAAAAATATATACACCCCGATTCTCTTTTTGCAGGTTCTAACGGAAAAAACCTGGGTACAGATAAGCAAACCAATATCTCTATAAACTATACGCATCCGTTAACGGAAAACATTACCCTTGAAACCGGAGCTAAAACCGTATTACGGCAATTGAACAGTGCATCTGATGTGTATCTGCTAAATACAGCAGCGGATAATTATAACTACAGTACCACACAATCATCGGCACTTAACTATAACAGAAACATTTATGCCTGTTATCTTTCAGGCACTTTTAAATTATTCAACTGGTTGGATATGAAAGCGGGCTGCCGTTATGAATATACAGATACCAAAGCCACTTTTTCAAACGTTAGTGCCGTAAACATACAGCCCTATAATGCGTTTGTTCCATCGGGTGTAATTTCTCATTCCTTTAAGAATCATAATACATTTAAAATAAGTTACACGCACCGCATACAACGTCCTGATTATAGCGACTTAAATCCCTTTTTTAATGTGAGCGACCCTAAAAACATAACCACAGGTAACCCTAACTTGAAGCCAGAACTTGCCAACAATATAGAACTGGGTTATAACAAGTCTTTTGAAAAAGGAGCAAACATAAATGTAGCTCTTTTCTTTAGAGGCAACACACAGGATATACAATCGTATACCCGTTATTATCCTACTTATACCATTGGAGATTCTACCTATACCAATGTTGCCATAAGCACCCGAGAGAATATTGGCGTAGAAAATAATTTCGGGATGAACGTATTTGTATCTGTACCCATTGCAAAAAAGTTTAATCTGCGTTCTAATATATCCGGTTTCCAACGTTATATAGTAAACAACCTTGCACCTAACAGCAATATCAGCGGGTTTAATTATCGTGCTAACCTCAATGCTTCCTATCAAATACTTGATATATTAAGTACAGAATTGTTTGGTAATTATAATTCGCAAAGAATTAATGTACAGGGAAAAATGCCTGCGTTCTTTACTTATAACATTGCCATCAGGATACAACTATTTAAAAAGAAGGGAAGTATTGCATTTACTACCACCAATCCCTTTAATAAATACGTAAACCAAAAAACAGAACTTACCGGGCCAAACTTTACGTTATATAACGTGCGTGAGTTGCCCTACCGTTCTTTTGGCCTTAACTTTACGTATAAGTTTGGTAAGCTTGAGTTCAAAAAACAAAAAGAAGCAGAAGACCCTAATTTAACTAATCCGCCTGTACAGGGGAATTAGTATGCGTTTTTTATTAGAAAAAATTTAAATGGCAAAAAAAAGCTGATAAAGGCAGTTCCCAATCTGTTTTTAAATGATAATTCCCTACCTTTGCACCTGAACTTAAACCTACGTTGTTAGTAGGAGAAAATAAAATATGATAAAAATAACTTTACCCGATGGTTCCATTCGCGAATATCAAAAAGGAACTACCTCACTACAGGTTGCGCTTAGCATTAGCGAAGGGCTTGCCCGCAACGTATTAGCCGCCAAAATTAATGGCGAAGTTTGGGATGCTACACGCCCCCTTAACGCAGATTGCAACTTAACCCTTCTTACATGGAATGATACCGATGGTAAGCAAACCATGTGGCACTCGTCTGCCCACCTAATGGCTGAGGCATTGGAAGCCTTATATCCTGGTGTAAAGCTGGGTATTGGCCCGCCTATTGAAAATGGTTTTTACTATGATGTTGATTTTGGAGATAAACCCATCACTCCCGAAGAACTTCCTAAAATAGAAGCTAAAATGCAGGAGCTTGCTGCTAAAAAAAGCGAGTATGTGCGTAAGGATGTTTCTAAGGCCGATGCCATAAAATATTTTACTGAAAAAGGCGACCAGTATAAACTGGAATTAATAGATGGTTTGCCCGATGGCGAAATAACTTTTTACACACAAGGCAACTTTACCGATTTGTGTCGTGGCCCGCATATTCCAAACACCGGCTTCATCAAATCTATTAAGTTGATGAACCTTGCAGGTGCCTACTGGCGTGGTAACGAGAAGAACAAAATGCTTACCCGCATATACGGTATCACTTTCCCTAAAGATAAAGAACTAAAAGAATACTTAGCTTTACTGGAAGAAGCTAAAAAGCGCGACCACCGCAAACTGGGTAAAGAGCTGGAGTTATTCCATTTCTCTGAAAAGGTTGGTATGGGTTTGCCTCTATGGTTGCCAAAGGGTGCTGCCTTGCGCGAAAGACTAATTCAATTTATGCAACGCGCACAGCTTAAGGCAGGTTATTTGCCGGTGGCTACTCCGCATATTGCGCATAAAGACCTCTATGTTTGTTCCGGCCATTACGAAAAATACGGAGCAGATTCTTTTCAGCCAATTAAAACTCCGCGTGAGAATGAGGAGTTCTTTTTAAAGCCGATGAACTGTCCGCACCATTGCGAGATATATAAAGCACATCCAAAATCGTATAAAGATTTACCTGTTCGTTATGCAGAATTTGGTACCGTATATCGATATGAGCAAGCCGGAGAGCTACATGGTTTAACCCGCGTGCGTGGCTTTACTCAGGATGATGCGCATTTGTTTGTCCGCCCCGATCAGGTAAACGAAGAGTTTTGCAAAGTAATCGATTTGGTGTTGCATGTTTTTAAGGCATTAGATTTTAAAGATTATACCGCACAAATCTCTTTACGCGATAAAGAAGACCGCGCAAAATATATTGGTACAGATGAAAACTGGAACTTAGCCGAGCAAGCCATAATTGATGCTGCCAAAGAAAAAGGTTTGCGCACCGTTACCGAATATGGAGAAGCTGCCTTCTATGGTCCGAAGTTGGATTTTATGGTGAAAGATGCCATCGGTAGAAAATGGCAACTGGGTACTATACAGGTTGATTACAATTTGCCCGAGCGTTTTGAGTTAGAGTATACCGGAAGCGATAACCAAAAGCATCGCCCTGTGATGATTCACCGCGCACCTTTTGGTTCATTAGAAAGATTCATTGCAGTACTAATAGAACATTGCGGCGGTAATTTTCCGCTTTGGTTAACTCCCGACCAAATTGCTATTCTTCCTATAAGCGAACGCTTTAACGACTACGCGCATGAAGTTTTGCAATTATTAAATAATTCCGATATTCGTGGCTTCGTTGATGATCGCGACGAAAAGATTGGAAGGAAGATACGCGATAATGAAATGAAAAAGATTCCTTACATGCTTATTGTAGGAGAGAAAGAAGCGAGTGAGAAAAAAGTGGCTGTTCGTAAGCACGGTAAGGGAGATGAAGGCATATTCAGCATTGATGAATTTGCTAACATGATTAAACAGGAAATCGAAAACGATTTCAAAAAGGAAACATTAAAAGAAGAAGTAAAATAAATAAAAATATAAACTAAAACAGGAGGTTAACATCGCAGCACCATTCAACAAACCCGGAGGATTTAAACCGGCATTTAAAAAACCAAATAAACCTTATAAACCCGGATTCAGAGGTCCGATTAAAAAAGAAGATGCGCATCGCATTAACGAAAAAATTACCGCAGCTGAAGTCCGTGTAGTAGGTGATGGCATTGAGGCAGGGGTCTATCCCATAAAAAGAGCTATTGAAATGGCACAAGAACAAGGTTTAGACCTTGTTGAAATTGCCCCTCAGATTGTACCACCCGTTTGCAAAATTATAGACTATAAAAAGTTTTTATACGAGCTTAAAAAGAAGCTGAAAGAAACTAAATCAAAAGCTTCCAGAGTTGTTGTAAAAGAAATTCGTTTTGGTCCGCATACCGATGACCACGATTATAACTTTAAAAAGAACCACGCTATTGAGTTTTTAAAAGATGGTTTTAAAGTAAAAGCCTTTGTGTTTTTTAGAGGAAGAGAAATTGCCTTTAAACAACAAGGTGAAATACTATTACTTCGTTTTGCCAGTGAGTTGGAAGAGTTTGGAAAGCCTGAACAAATGCCTCAACTGGATGGCAAGCGTATGATTATGATACTTGGCCCTAAGAAAAAATAATCACTCTAATTAAGAAATAAAAAACAAGAGCCCTACCGTAATGTGGGGCTTTTTCTTTTTAACCTAGAATCTGTTTAAAATTTAATCAGATTTTTTTATAATACTTTTTTCTGCCGCAAAAAAGTATTGCAAAAAGCCACCACGAACGCCAACTTTCGTTCCGACTGGCGCACAAGGCTTACCCTGCTTGGCTTGTCTGCACTCAAGTTCGCTCCGTTCGTGGACACCTGCCCCGGGTTTACGTAACCAGCGTAATTTGAAAACCGAGCGCAAGCCCGACAAAACGCGGAGCAGATTTGCCTTGTGCGCTGCAGATCGTTTTGTCTTGACTTTTTGTTTCTTTTTCGTCAAGGAAAAAGAAAGCATAAATTTTTTTTATAAAATGAAATTTAAACAGCTTCTTTATGCTATTATTTGCAATAGCATGCAACGAAGAATATTTGTAAAAAACTCTTTACTAAGTTTACTAGCCATGAATAATTTAAAAGATTTAAAAAATCTATCCGATAGTTTTATCTCGCATTCTGATAAAATGCCCTTGTTGTTTGTAGGGCATGGCAACCCCATGAATGCCATTGAGGATAATGAATACAGCAAAGTATGGAAAGCCTTGCCCGCAGCCTTACCCAAACCGCAAGCTATTTTGTGCATATCAGCACACTGGGAAACACGAGGCACTTTTGTAACTGCCATGCAAAAGCCAAAAACCATACACGACTTTGGCGGCTTTCCGCAGGAATTGTTTGATGTGCAGTACCCTGCCAACGGAAACCCCGCCTTGGCCAAGCAAGTAAAAGAGGAAGTGAAAAGCACCACCGTAGGCTTAGATGAAGCATGGGGTTTGGACCACGGTTGCTGGAGTGTAGTAAAACAAATGTACCCCCATGCCGATGTACCCGTTATACAGTTTAGTTTAGATTATACCAAGCCTGCACAATATCATTATGATTTAGCGAAAGAGTTAAGCGTGTTACGAAACAAAGGTGTGCTTATTATAGGCAGCGGCAATATGGTGCATAACCTGGGTATGATAGACTGGCAAAATCCAAACGGTGGCTACGATTGGGCAAATGAAATGAACGCCACTTTTAAAAAACTAATTGAAAGTAATAACCACAAAGACTTAATAAACTACACATCCCTTGGCAAAGCAGCCGCCTTGGCCATACCCACCAACGAACATTATTTGCCCCTGCTGTATATACTTGGCTTAAAAGAAGAGAAAGAAAACGTAAGCTTCTTTAACGATAAAACATTGATGGGTTCTTTATCCATGACTTCAGTTAAGATTTAAAGACATTCCTGTTGCTATTTTAAATAGTTGTATGCCTTTTACAAATACTTAACTAAAGTTTACAAAAGCTTTTGTAAGGTTTACGTAAACTTATCTAAAACTTAGCTAAGCTTCTGTAAAGTTTATATAAACTTCTGTAAGATTTAGAGAAGCTTATGTAGTATTTAGGTAAACTTTTTTAAGGTTTAAAGAAACTTCCGTAAGACTTAGCTAAACTTCCATAAAGTTTAGGAAAGCTTCTGTAAAGTTTGTGGCACGAAATTTGTTTGATAAATAAAGCAAGTAAAATGTACGAATAGCAACCATATAAAAAATAATAACCATGGCTACTACACCAAACCTGGAAGGTACACTGGAAGAGTTCTCCGGCAAAATAACAACAGTAGTAAATTGCCTGAATGATAACCAGTCTGACTTAGGTATTACAACCGCAAACCTTACTAATTTAAACCTGCTTTATACAAACCCGGGTGCAGGCATACCGCAAGGCGAATTGGGTTGGAAAGAGCTTCGGATGCTTCATAACGATGCTAATACCAAAACAAAAACCGTAAACGGGCTGGTGCAAAGCCGACGCATAGATTTAAAAAAAGCGGTAAGCAGCATTTGCAATGATATTCCTCAATCGGTACTTACCGAGAACCATCGCATGGCACTAAACTGGCCCCTAAGCAAAAGAACCAAAACCAAACATAGTGTGGGTACTAAAAATTTGGTTAGTTTTAAAAGTATGGGCTTAGGTGGTGGTGATGTGAGAACAAAATGTTTCCCATCAGGAGCAGCTACAAACAACCCTTTGGCTACGCATAGCAAAACAAAGGGCAAAAGACACCGAAACAAACCTTATAAAGAAGAGGGCTACGAAATACGCCGCTCTTATATACTTATAAAACCAAATAGTGAATTGCCTACTGAACCAAATTCAAGTGGCATGACGATAGAAATAATAACCAAAGCCGATAGTGTGAAACATTATGGCCCGGGCAATGCAGGCATGTTGCTGTGCGAATTTATGCAATGGTATAACCCCAAACACCCCGAACTTGCCGGGCCTTGGAGTGGTTTGCAAACTACTTTGATTAGTTAAGCTATTAGATAAAAAGCCTTGCATAGATGTGGGGCTTTTTTTTGTTTTATATTTGTTGAGATGAAAAATATAATAATATTCCTTTTTCTCATTTTATGCAGAACTTCTTTTTCTCAAGCACAGTTTATACAATATTACTCCAACATAAATTTAGCGCAACACTATTTTATAGATAAACAATATTTTAAAGCAGATTCTTGTTATAAAGTTGCTTTTGCTCTAGACTCTATTCGTGGGTTTAATCAAGACTATTTATGTGCAGCTTCTAATTCATTATATATAAAAGATGCCGCTTTAACTAAGGTTTATTTATATGGTTATGCAAAGCGAGGCGGTAATTACAAAAAAATAAAAACAAGAAGAGTAAAAGGAAAAACTACTTTAGATTCCATCTTTTTCAAGGATAAAGTATTAAGAAAAAGAATGAGTGTTGCATTTAAAGAATATAAAAAGACATTAAATAAAAAAGTAATTTCCAAAATAAGGCACATCGTTATTAGAGACCAAATGGCTAGAGTAGGTCCAGTAAATTTACTACCATGGAAAATTCAAAGAAAAATAATGATTAAAGTAGATAAAAGGAGTATTAAAGAACTTCTTTTGATATGTGAACAATACGGGTGGCCTGGTTATAATTTAATAGGAGAATTTAGACCGTGGGGTAAAAGTTCAATTAATGGCGCAGATTTAATAATTAGACATTTTCCTATGGAAGAGTTAAAAGAGCTTGAAACATATGTGTTCGAAGCGATTAAACAAGTAAATGAATATCCTCTTGCTTGGGCAAAGGCCGTAGATTATTGTTATTTGGGGTTTCCATTTTGCAAAGAAGATTCCATAAAATTTGTGTTTGCTCAAAAATATGGGACATTACTTTCACATGGGTCGATGTTTTCTGAAGATACAGCAATAGCTAATAAAATATTAATAATTCCATTCGGAAAAATTGAAGAAGTTAATAAAGTGAGAAAAGAATTGTTTTTAGAACCTATAGAAGATTATTGTAAATGGTATAATGCTATCTTGCCCAAAGAAGAAAAGGGAATCCAGTATAAAAATAAAAAAGGAAACTACACAGTATATTAATTCTTGTAGTTATATTTATAACTCCGCATGATGGCTTCAAACATAAGGTCGGCAAACAGGTGGTAGCCTTTTGCGGTAAAGTGTACTTTATCTTTTCGTGCTAAACCAACTTGCAACCATTTGGCAATACTCTTGTAGCCACCCATTACGGCAAACATATCCCATAGGGCAGCGTTGTGTTTTTCAACCAGTTTATAAATACATTCTTCAACCGATTCGCTTTTTTTGTTGGGCCCTCTTTTTCGTACGTAGTTATCGGTTATGGTAGTAAACAAAATAGCACAGGTAGGAGAAGCCTCGCGGATACGTGCCACAATAGAATCGTAATGGGCAATATAATCTTCAGGCGAAAACACTTTGCCCTGCACATCATTTACACCTAAAGAAAGAATAACCAAATCGGGCTGCAGTGTTTTTAATTGCTGTGCCAATTTACTGCAACGCAATACCGATTGTGTGGATGCACCATTAGCACCCAATGCTGCATAATATATGCCGGGCTCGTTGGTATTGCGTACATCAAAACCATATAAAATAAAATCTCTTTGTGCGGTGTCTTTTCTTTGCAATTCAAACACGATAGAATCAACAGGAGTTTCCAAAGTGAATTGCGTGTAGCCTTTATCTTCAAAATCTTTTCGTGTTGCTTTGATGTTTGTTTTAATGCTGAAGGAAAAACTTTTATTAAAATTGTGATACACCCTGATTACATTAAAGTTTTTGTGGTGTGGGTTATCCAGTACCCTCATGCCAAAATGATTAGCACTATCATTAGTAGTAGCCGTTATTTGTGCCATACCTACATTAGGGCAATTGTTTTTTAATACGGCAGTACGGCAACTCCTCCAATGTCCGTTAGAGAAACTAGTAAAATAAGGAGGAGAATTTGTTTTTATAATCTTAAAAGGAAAAGCAAAAAAACCGCTGCCAGTTGTTTTGTTTATGTTTTGGAAATTGGCAGTCAGTTCATCTCCCCACATACCGCCCTGCACATGGCTACCACCAATGTGTATAATTCGCACCTCGTTTTCTTTTCCGGTTAAAAAGGCATTCAGTTTTTTGTAGAAACCAAGCATAGAGCTGCTGTCTTTAGAAAAAACAATTTTATTGGCAGCATAATTTATGAAAGGGTATTTAGGTTCTTCGGTTTGAGAGAATATGTTTAAGGTAACTAAACAGGTAATCAGTAAAAGAGTTCTCCGCATCATCATAAGCTTTTGTTTTTCTTCTTTATAAAATTGTTGTAATCATTCATCAAAGCACTGTATAAAAGCACGGCAATTTTTCTGGCTCCAGCAGGACTAAAATGTATATAATCGGTTGCAGCAATACCCTGGTCTACCCAGCTAACCATACTGTTTTTACCACCCATGCAATCGTACATATCAAAAAAAGCACAATTGGTTTGAAAGGCAGCCAAGCGAATGGCATTGCGGACATTTTCTAATTGCGGATGCGTAACGTAGGTATCTTCTTCTTTAATACTCATATCGGCAGGGCCGATTACAAGGATGCTTATATTAGGTGCAATCTTTCTGATGGAATTAATCTGTGCACGCAGAAACTCACCAAAGTTAGCCGCCATTTTATCATCGAGGATATTAGGAATGGTGTTTCCACCAAATTGAAGTATGATTAGTTTTACGTTTAGGTAATCGTAAAATAATTTAAGGTGTTGTAAATTAAGTTGGTTAAAGAAAGTACCCGAGCTGCCGCGCAAGCCGAAATTATCAACCATTACACCACCATCATTGCCTTCTAAATTTAAACCATAAATATCAGGGCTGTCTTTTCCTTCAAATTTTATTTCGAAAGTATTAGGCGCCTGTGTTAAGTTAAACTGCGTGATATTAAAGTTTCCTTTGGTTGAAAGGGTATCTGTTTTTTTAAGTACATCATTCTCGTAAAATTGTATTTGTGTCTTTTTACGTGGGGCTGCATAAAACAATTGCACTTTGCTGTATGCAGCAAACCTTTCTCCGGCGGCATTTGTGGTTTTAATTTTTAACCAGGCATTCTTAACTGTGTTTGTATCGGTATAGTTGGCAAAGCGACAGAAGCCTGCTGCCACACCATAGTCGCTGTGTTTTACCCTGCTATCTTTCATAGTAAAAATATTATACCTATCCCAGTTATCGCTATAAGTTTGCCTGAGTCCGACACATTGTGTTACAGGCATGGCAGCCACAATACCCGGACCCTTACCGCCAAAATGCGTTTGCAGTTTTTGTCGGAGGTAATCGGTAATTCTATCTCCTTCTATTTGTGAATCGCCGTAGTGCAAAATGCGAATACTTTTATCCTCTACAAGTACTGCTGCTAATGATTCGAAGAAATTGTAGAGAGAGGTCTTGGCAGAATCTTTATACTGTATGCTTGTAATAAGTTTAATAGATGGGTCGTTTACTTCCAGATAATTAATTTCTTTTTTGACTACGGTATCTTCTCTACGTGAAGCTTTAGTAGTATCGCCATCACTTAATTTATCTTCGGCATCTGCCAGAGCGACTATTTGAGAGATGTCTGTTTTTTTGTTTGGGGTAGGAGAGAGGTAAGTCATTAAATTAGGGAAGGAAATCTTTTGCCCTAAAACTGTAATGCCTTCTTTCGGGAAGAAATACGAGATACCACCCAAAGCAATGATAATTGATAAAATGAAAAGGAGTATATGAAAGGGCTTAAGAGATTTCAAGTAAAAATTATATGATGTATAATCCTGTTTTATCAACTCTGATGACAGGGATTAAATGTTTCTTCTCAAAGTAATCGTAAAAGGTTTTTAGATTATCCCAAAAATTAAGCATGGTTTTATCGTAGCTCTTTTTAGCAGCTTCAAGGTTTTTATCCTCTAATTTAAAGGGATAACTATCAACAGCTACATCGTTACCTGCACCTTTGCTAAACAAAGCAAGCAGATATACTTCTTTTATTTTATCATCGGTAATGGGTATGCAGCCAATGGTTACACAATTGCCGTGTATCATAATCTGTCCGCCATAAGGTTTTCTGCCCAATATCAAATCACTTTGGTTGGGGTAATTTATCTGCATACCTAAATAATAATCGCTAAAGGCATTAAAAAAGTTTACGGTATAAAACCCTTCTGGAACCTGCAAATCTCCTTCCTGCCTTTTAGGACCTAAAGAGCCCGAGTTTCGACAGATAGGATAGTTTGCATACAATACATACTTATCTGCTTTTTTACTTTTCAGCCATACTTCCAGTATTTTTTCTTCTTTAAAGATTCGAATCAGTATTTTGTAATTAGCACTGTCAATACCCTTTGCTTTTAGGTTGGCAGAAATTGCGTGCCATTTCTCGTTATACGATTGTTTTACTTTTGGGTACTTTAGTTGTTGTTTTAAAAAAGATGTTTGCGCAAAGACTTGCTGAGCTAATAATAAAGTAATTATAATCTTTGAAAAGTATCTATACATATGTTATAATACAAACTTAAGGAAAGATGGGAAGATTGTTTTTTCTATTGGAAGTACTTTTTAAGAGTTGATTGTTAGGAGTTATTCTTAACTTTTTCCTTACTAATATCATTGAATAATTGCAGAATATTATTGAATTTCTTTGCGTTATAGGTTATTTTATATAGGTGTTAAAATTTAACAATCTCTTAATATTGGAATATTGGTAGGTTTTAATATATTTGCTCTGCTTTTGAGGCGAATAACCTAAAAGAATCCTACTGTCATGAGTGGTGGAGAGTCTTTAACCGCAGCAAGAGCTTATAAAACTTTGAAGTGAATACCCTAAAAAGAACCTGACTGTGATAAGTGGTTAGGTATTTTTTAACCGCGATAAAGGCTGCTAAAACTTTGAAGTGAACATCTTAAAAGAATCTGGCTTTCATGAGTAGTTGGAGAATCTTTAACCACTTTCAAAGTTTTAATAAATTAAATAATGAAATCCATCAGCCTATTGTTTTCTTGGTAAATTTTTTATGCCGCTTTCCCGAATAAAAATGCAAAAGAATCCTTTATATCCCTTCTATATTTCTCTCAGCGTATTTTGTTTGTTTTTACCTGTATGTGCTTTTTCTCAAATGGTTGTAACTACTACAGGCGCAGCAGCCACCCTTGCACAGGATATAGCAGGGCCTGGAGTAACGGTATCTAACACAAGCATTAATTGCGGAGGTAATGCATCAGGGTCCTTTACGTTTTCAGGACCTAATTTAGGATTAACAGGTGGTATTCTTTTAACTACGGGTACGGCATCGCAGGCTGCCAATGCGGGAAGTTTTTTATGTAATGTTACCAATGGAAATAATTTTAATGACCCTGATTTAACGGCTATAGTACCTACCGCGATTTATGATGCCTGTATATTGGAATTTGATTTTATTCCGATTTGTGATAGTTTGAATATGACTTATGTGTTTGGGTCAGAGGAATATCCGCAAGGCGTAGGGGGATATAATGATGCTTTTGCCATTTTTCTTACGGGGATAAATCCTGCAGGAGGAAACTACACGGCTCATAATATTGCTACCCTGCCTACCGGAACGCCCGTTTCTATCAATAATGTAAATGCAAGTACAAACGCCGCTTATTTTCATAATAACTATACCACTCCTAATAATAATGTAGCTTATAGTGGTTATACAAAACCCATCACGTCTATTACACCGGTTGCACCCTGCAGTACTTATCACATGAAGATTGCCATCGCGGATGCGGGTAATGCGTTGTATGATTCGGGGGTGTTTATCAGCAACAATGGCATCAGTTGCCAGAATACACCTTCTGTGTCGATTGCTACTATGGCTACAGGTGGATGTGGCAATACGGGTAGCGCTACCGTAACGGTTACTAATTATACAGGCACACCAACTTATCATTGGTTGCCGGGCGGACAAAACACGGCGAGTATTCATAATTTAGGTTCGGGTACTTACACCTGTGAGGTTAATACAAATCAGGCTTGTGGGGTAATGACGCAAACCCTAATCGCTTTAGTAGGTACTACAGGAAGTAATTTAGTGCTTACCTCCACACAACATAGTCTTACCTGCAGTGGTGGTAGTAATGGTAGTGTCACAGTTACTCCTATTGGCGGAACCAGCCCTTATACTTGTGTATGGAACACCGCACCGGTACAAAATGGGTTTATAGTAAGTAATTTAACCGCCGGAGCATATACTGCTACGGTTAATGATAATGCAGGATGCCAAACTACTATCTCTATTCATATTGTTGGGCCGCCTGCCATGCAGGTAAATGTACATACCACTCCTACAACTTGCACTACTTCTATTGGTACCGCTTCGGTAAGCGTGTTAAGTAACGGAACTGCTCCTTACACATATGCGTGGAATACAACGCCTGCGCAGAATACGCAAACGGCTGTTAATTTGGGCCAGGGTATCTATAATGTTGTTATTACCGACGCGAATACATGCTCTGTAATAGCTACTGCCAGTATTAGTACACAGGCTATTAGCTGGAGTTTATCGGCTGCAACGCCTACCAATGTGGTTTGCAATGGGCAAAACAATGGTGCTATTGCGGCAATTATAACTAATCCTGGAAACAATGTGTTTATTTATAACTGGAACACACCACCACCTCAAAACACGCAGACTGCTTCTAATTTACCCATAGGAAATTATACCTGCACAGTAACCGATAATAATGGTTGTGTGTTAACTACGGTATCAAATATTAGTCAGCCCGCTATACTTGCTTCAAGTGTTAGTGGTTTACCTACCATGTGTATGGGTACTGTGGGCTCTGCAACGGTTGTTGCTTCGGGCGGAACACCTCCTTATGATTATTCATGGAGTACCACACCTTTGCAAACCACAAGTGTGATTAATGGTTTAGCACAGGACACATATACCGTTACCATTACTGATGCGCATAGTTGTAGTACAAATACGGTGGTTACTATAAATACTATTAATCCATTACTTCAAATAACCGAAGCTGTTACAAAATCAATTTGCGGAGGTCCTTCGGGTAATATTACTGTTACTGGAATTACGCCAAGTTCACCGCCTTTTTCTTATTCTTGGAATTCAGGGCAAACAACAAGCAGTATAAGCAATATTTTTCCGGGCGCTTATACGGTAACTGTTATAGACCATAACGGTTGTGTGGGAAGTGCATCTGTTACGGTTGGCATTACTACTTTTTTCCCGATACAGATAAGTGTTGCACCCGATTATTGTAATAAAAGTATTGGCTCTGCAACAGCTACTCCTTCCGGAAACCCGCCTTATATATATTTATGGAGTAACGGACAAAGCACACAAACCGCAAGTAATTTAGCTGTGGGAAATTATACGGTACAGGTAACAGACAATTACGGTTGTAAAGATTCAGTTCAATTTGCCATCGGAACACTTCCTTCTTTATCCATCCAAACGAATACAAGCCCTACGTATTGTTATAAAAACTATGGCTCTGCAACTGCTAATCCTAATGGCTTTCAGCCGTATCAATATGTTTGGACTACGATACCCGGTTCTACCACGCAAACCATAACTGATTTATTTGCCGGAAATTACACGGTATATGTAACAGATGCTAAAAACTGTAAAGATACCGCTGTGGTTACTATTACTAATGTAAATGATATTTTGAGCCCTGTATTTGAAACTAATCCGAGTACCAATTTATATTCGGAGAACCCTATTACGATTACTGTAATTCCTAATTCAGGTTGGACATTAAATGACGGATATTTATCTACCGGAGATAGTATTTATGCTTTAAGTATCATTCATACTTTTCAGCAATCAGGAGATTATACGGCAACCTATTATTTTACCAGCACGCATGGCTGTGAGGATATTGTAATTTATAACCTACATATTATAGACTATCCTACTTTGTATATTCCTAATTCTTTTACACCCAATAATGACGGAAGAAATGATGTTTTTATGGCAGAAGGTTCTTTTATAGATTCATTCGAAATGAATATATATGATCGTTGGGGCAACCTGATTACAACCTTAGAGAATTTAAATGCAGGCTGGAATGGCTATTATAAGGGAAAAGAAGCGCCTACGGATGTATATGTTTATAAAGGAACAGCAACAGATGTTACCGGTACCCAATTAACTTTTAAAGGGCAAATAAATTTAATCAGATAATTAGTTATTATTGCAAACTAAATGAAAGACAACAGAACTAAAACAAAAAGGTTTTTTATTATAAGTATCTTTCTGTTGAGTTTATTTAAAATTGAGGCGACTAACTTAAAATTCCAAACCAGCCCACATGATAGCCTCGTGGTTATTGTACCCAATGTATTTACACCTAACAATGATGGGGTAAATGATACTTGGAGCATTACCCTTCATGATTATGGGATTATCTTATTGGATATGCAAACTACTGTGTATGATAGGTGGGGCATTGCTGTTTTTCAAACCACCGATATACGAGAAGTTTGGTTAGGGCATACGCCTACCGGAAAGATTTGTAATGCAGGCTCTTATTTTTACGTAATAAGCTATACAAACAGCATAACAAATAAGCAAGAATTACTTAAGGGTTTTTTAGAAATAGTACGGTAACTTAGTCCCTACCTTACAAGAAGTTTGTAATTGTATATCTTATCGTTAGAAGATGCCGTTACTATATATGTTCCTGCCGGTAAAGACTCTGTTCCATCAACTTTAAATGCCTTATCAGTATCTACTGTTAATAATACAGTAGTTAAAAACTCCCTGCCTTGTATATCCCTTAAAACTACAATCACTTCCTGATTTTGATAACCAACTAACTTAATACTTGTTCCTGTTGTATTAGCTATGATAGGGTTAGGGCATACAATAATACTTTGTTGAACACCATTAAAATTAACCGGCACTATATTAAAATATTTATAATTGTTATTATAGTCAGTTTGTTTTAAACGATAGTAAGAAGTTCCGGTATAGGGTTGGTAATCTGTTTCTGCATAATTTTTATATGTGGTGCTATTACCCGCCCCGGGCACATCAATTAATTTAGTAAAGTTTACCCCATCTTTGCTCTTCT
This sequence comes from Bacteroidota bacterium, assembly GCA_003153315.1. GTDB lineage: Bacteria > Bacteroidota > Bacteroidia > B-17B0 > Aurantibacillaceae > PALSA-968. The sequence goes on along the minus strand of PLYA01000098.1, from coordinate 18,897 downwards.
CTATGGTAAAGTAGGCATTATTTTGTTCAATTGCAGTTTCCCAAGTAATATCAACCTTTTCCCCATTAGGAACAGCATTAAAGGTTAACAATTGTATAGGTAAAGGATTTTTACCCGCACCAAGTAATCTTCCTAAGGTAAAATAGGAGAAGGAATTAAATGCAGTTGGACCAGCCAGTGATGAAGTAATACTTCCTACTTGTGGAACAGCAAATTGCAATGCACCTATAGAACACGCACTTTGGCCAATATCAACCCAGTCAGTTGTATTTGTATAAGTTTTACAAACAGTTAGCAATCCTCCGTCGTAAACCTGATCATTAGCTCCAAAAAACATTTGTATTTGTTGATTACCACTTAACTCAAGGGTAGGCGTGGATACTGATACGGAATTAGTTCTCGCAATACTATAATAATGCACACCCGAAAGCGTATCAACTGTAGCCGGATAATTAGTATAGGTTGCTGCCCCTCCCGGAGCACTAAAACTGCTTGCATTATATAACTGTGCCGTATAATTGTATAAATTAGCAGTAGTATGTGTTACGGTAAGATAAAATGGTCTGCAATCTGGGCTTGTGCCAATTGGGAAATTTAAAGTTTGTTTTGCTGCCGTGCTTTTTTGATAAACCATAGGCCCATTAACATAGCTGGTTGAAGCAGATGTTAAAGCTGGTGCTGTAGAACCACTTTGCATGGTTAAAGTATTAGTAGTAGTTGTATTTAGTAAACCCGAAGTTAATGCAAGTGAATTACTGACATTAGCTCCCGTTGATAAGCTAACCCCCGTAGCGCCTGTATTATTTATAGTAAGATTACCAAAAGTTGTGGTTGTACTGCCACTAATAGTTTGCCCACCTGCACCAGACCCGTTAAATGTAACAGTACCCGTACTTGCAGTAAAAGCTCCGCTATTTGCCCAGTTGCCGGCTAACGTAATATTAAGAGCATTAGAATTAAGTGTCCCTGAATTAATAGTAATATTATTGCCCACAATTAATGAATTGGTTGAAAGCTGTGCAGTTGTAGCAACACCATTACTAACCACTAAATTATAAACCGCATCACTTGTATTTATTTGTATGGTTTTTCCCGCAGCAGTTGAGGCATCACCAATTTGCAAAGTACCACCACTAAATATAGATCCGGAAAAACCTATACATGTATATCCCAAATTACCGGCGCCGGGGTTTCTAATAATAATTGTTCCTCCCGTCATATTAAACGTAGAGCCACCATTTTCTATATCAAAAGGAGATACACCTGCTGTAGTTTGTACACCACTACCCGCAACAGTTATTGTGCCCGAAGACATAGTAAAATTGGTTATTGCTGTAACATCCGTATTATTTATGCATCCCGCTACAATTAAATTTCCCCCATCCATTGTTAATGTACCTCCCTGAAAAGATAAGTTGTTATTTACAGCGCCTCCAATATTCATAGTACCTGCGGTTACATGTATATATCCCTGCAAAGCAATGGTAACTGCTGCCGCTGAATTAACGGTAGCCCCTGCATTATTTACCCAAAAACCGGCTGTAGTAGAAATTGTAGTTGATACGTTAAATGGAGTAATGGTAGCTCCTGTAGATAATTTAAATGTACCGTTATTAAGCGTTAAGAAATTGGCAGCGGCACTAAAGTTGGTAGAAAGCACTTCTACAATATTAGCATTAGAATTACCCATATTTAGCGTAATATTATTAAAGGTAGTGGTTGCTCCCGTACCCGATATGCTTTGATAACCGCTGTTATAAAAAGAATTATCAAAAGTAACATTGGTTACTTTAGTTGCCGATTGAAATAGGTTCAATGTTCCGTTATTTATTATATTGCCGCCCATTATGATAGTATGCGTAGCATTCGCAGCATTTTCTGTAGTAAAACTTCCTCCGGACTTAATCATCATACCACCTGTAACAGTTAAAGTAATAGCCGTAGCATTACTACCCATAATTAAACTGCCGCTTGCACCCTGCCCCACCGTTAAAGAATAACAGGATGCTGTTGGCGAAGCACCATTAATGGTAACAACTGTCCCATCTGCAACAGTAACTTTATCATTTGTATTTGGCACACAATTACAATCCCATGTTCCGGGGGTATTCCAGTTGCCTGTAACGGTAGATGTTACCACCGTCGCAGGGTTTGTAACACAGCTTCCGGTTATAACTGTACTCAAATCTCCGTCTGTAACAGCATATATTTGCCAGTAATAATTGGTTCCCGGTAAAAGTCCTGCAATAACCGAAGATGTTGCATTGGCTGCTGTTTGAGAATTAAATGTAAAAGTAACATTATCCGGAGAATAATAAATAACATAACCCGCTTCATTAGTAGCATTATCATTCCAGTTTAAGGTTACCCCTGTTTGCAACAGGCCGGTAAAAGTAAGGCCAAATGGGTTGCCGGTAGGTGTTGGCGGAGTAAAGGTAATACTTGTACTGCTGGTTGGTGTTGCAGCTAAATTATTCTTAGGAGTATTATTAAATGTAGCTGTATTGGCTGTTTGTTGCGTTAATAATTGTTTGACTGTTGGTGCTGCACCCATATTAATTCCATTTAGTCCGCTAGAGTAACTCCAAGCTAGCGCACCATTATTCATAGAACCGTAATTAAACTGTATAATACCTGTGCTTTCATGTAATACAACTTGGTAATTCAGATTGGCAGCTATAGAACTATATTGGGTCATTTGGTACCACTCTATGGTAAATGTCCTGTTTGGTGCTATGCCTTGCAATTGCCATTGTATATAATTACCCAGCGAATCAAGCCCGTCAACATTTCCACCAATAACCTGGTCATCATAATATGGAGCAATGGTCAAAAGTGTTGGGTTGCCCGAACTGCTAAAAACAGTATTTTGATATCCATAAGAACTGGTACCCGTTCCATTAGCTGCTGAAGCAGAAAAATCAATAAACCCATTGGTAGATACACACAAAGAAGTATATCTTACACCTAAATACCAAAAATCAAAACCTATGTTCTCCGGATTACTTCTGTTATCATCATAAGAACCACCGGGTCCTGAACCGGATACATTTCTCCAGCTGTTAAAAGCATTTCCTCCCCCTGAAGCAATAATAGAGTTATATGTAATACCCGTTGAACGCGTAACCACATAATCGCCACAACTTAAGTTAGATTGGGCATTTATTGATAATGAAGTAATGAAAAAAAGCAATACAGCTAAAACTTTCCCATTACTTTTTGCAATTAAAGTATAGTTTTCCCCCATAAAATTTTAATTAAGCGACAGTCAAATATAATAACAAAGTTTAACACATACAAAATTTGTATATTAAATGTGGGTTAAGTTTTTGTCTTATTAGACGAAAAAGCCTTTTTTGCAGGTGAATAAGAAGTAAAACAAAAAACCCTTCCCGTTTCAGAGAAAGATTTTCTGTTACCTCATAAATGCTCCCCGCAACCTGATTTTATGCCGTCGCCGGAGGCGTAGTTCCTGTTGTAGTTCCACCACCACCTGTGCTTGCTACCAGCACAAAATTAGTAGTCACCGTTCCGTTTTGTGTAACCGTCAATGTTTTAGTCTGTGTAATAAATCCCGTCACACTCACAGTCAACGTATAAGTCCCCACATGCAAACGAGTCATCTTATAAACCCCGTCAGCACCCGTAATCTTCTTCCGTGTTGCAATTCCGCTCAGTTTAACATCCGCATTCATAATCGGTACATTACTTCCTGTGTAAATAATTCCCTTCAAAATTACAGTCTTCCTGTGCCCAATATTGCTAATCTCCCTTGCTGCAAAATACTGCTCATAAAACACCGGCTGGCTCGTTTTAAATTGCGTCATCAAAGGGTCCAACTGCTCACTCAGCATTTTCTTGCCTGCTGTTACCTGTGTTGCAATACTTTCCGTTGCTACCCTCACAGCTGCCCTTGCATTCGCTGGCTGCCCTGTAATACTGCTAAAAGCATTAATGGCATTCTGCAAATTAATTATCGTGGCTGAAGTAGCTCCATAAGTCGTTAAACTCGCTGCAAAAGGGTTCACCGCATCATGCACATTCTGGCAAAGCGCAATTACATCTACATCTTTTGCACGTGCAAGTGTACTTCTGCCCAAAGTACAACTCTGCTTAAGTGTCATATTACTAACACTCACAGCATAGGCATAACCCGCATCCGCCACAGCCAATGCTATGTTTATAAGGGCATCCAGCGTTTGTCCTTTACTCAAAGTTACACCAACGGTTCCTGTTCTCTGGTTTTGTTCACTGCTCACCAGCCCGTTCACCAGGTTCTGAAAAGCAATTACTACTGCGTTAATCGTTGCGTTGCTATTCCACACAGTCGGAAAGCTGTTCAAAACCACCAATATGGCTTTAAACATATTAAACGCGTTGCTCTGATTTTTGTCCATTTTGTTTTTTTTTGATTTATATTTTATTTAGTTCATTATCATTTTATCACATCGGATGCTCAATTCATCACATCGGATGCTCTCCGAATCATATCGGATACTCTTTGAATCACCTGTGGTGCTCAATGAATCGCATCGGATGGTCTCTGAATCACTTTGGATGTTCAACGAATCACCTTCGGTGCTCAATGAATCATATAAGACGTTCAATGAACTACCTCTGATGCTCTCTGAATCATATCGAATCCTCAATGAATCATATAAGACGTTCAATGAACTACCTCTGATGCTCTCTGAATCATATCGAATCCTCAATGAATCACCTTCGATGCTCAATGAATTACTTTCAATCCTCATTTCTCAAACTCAATTATTTCTCAAAGAACCTTAATTATTAGTTTATACGTAGATTTTGAAAAAAGGTTACACAAAACCCCGTTTATTTTACCAAAACTTTTTAAACGGTCTATTTTAACAATTAAACGGTCAGTTTTTTGTTTTTTATTCATAAAACAAACCTTCACCATACATCCTCCCAATAATTAAATTTTCATAATCCCATTAATTACTACCATAAAAGTGGTACATTTGCAGAGAACTTTAGAATTAATCTAAATAAAGATGACCCCAAGCCTTTAGGCCAACACCATGTTACAATAATTAATATAAAAAAGAAACATGATTACAGTATCAAATGCGGCAAAAGAACATGCCGTAACTTTAATAAGAGAAGAAAATAAACCCGCCGATACCTTTATCCGCGTGGGTGTAGATGGCGGAGGTTGCTCCGGGCTTATGTACAACCTTATTTTTGATAACGAACTAAAGCAGGGCGATCAGGTATTTGAGGATAATGGCGTTAAAATCGTCGTAGACCGCAAAAGCTTTTTATACCTCGTAGGCACTGAATTAGATTACTCAGGTGGACTAAATGGCAAAGGATTTGTGTTTAAAAACCCCAATGCATCCCGTACCTGTGGCTGCGGAGAGAGTTTTTCTGTTTAAAATATGGCAAACGAAGTTCTACAGGAACATATAAGCAACGATTATAAGTATGGTTTTGTTACAGACATTGAGTCTGATAATGCCCCCATTGGCTTGAATGAAGATATTATTCGTTTTATTTCTCATAAAAAGAATGAACCCGAATGGATGTTGGAGTTCCGTTTAAAAGCCTACCGTTATTGGCTTACATTAGAAGAACCTAAATGGGCGCACGTTAAATACCAAAAGCCCGATTTCAATAATATTATTTACTACTCTGCTCCAAAACAAAAAAAAGTATTAAACAGTTTAGATGAAGTTGACCCCGAGCTTTTAAAAACCTTCGAAAAACTAGGCATATCATTAGAAGAACAAAAACGTTTAAGCGGTGTAGAAAGTAGAATAGCCGTAGATGCTGTAATTGATAGTGTTTCTGTAAAAACAACCTTCAAAGAAACCCTTGCCGAAAAAGGAATTATCTTTTGCTCATTTAGCGAAGCCGTTCAGGAACATCCCGGTTTGATAAAAAAATATATGGGCATGGTAGTGCCCTATACCGATAACTTTTACGCAGCTTTAAACAGTGCTGTCTTTACAGATGGCTCGTTTTGCTATATCCCAAAAGGAGTTAGATGTCCTATGGAACTTTCAACCTATTTCCGAATCAATGCAAGCGGCACAGGCCAATTCGAACGTACCCTGATTGTCGCCGAAGAAGATTCCTATGTTTCCTATCTCGAAGGTTGTACAGCTCCTCAACGGGATGAAAACCAACTACACGCCGCCATTGTAGAGATTATCGCACATAAAAATGCCGAAGTAAAATACAGCACCGTACAAAACTGGTATCCTGGTGATAAAGAAGGAAAAGGTGGTATTTTTAATTTTGTTACCAAACGAGGTATCTGCTTAGAAGATAACGCTAAAATCTCCTGGACTCAGGTAGAAACTGGCTCTGCTGTTACCTGGAAATACCCGTCTGTAATTTTAAAAGGAAATAATTCTGTTGGAGAATTTTATTCCGTTGCCCTCACAAACAATTACCAGCAAGCTGATACAGGTACCAAAATGATTCACATAGGTAAGAATACCAAATCAACCATAATCTCAAAAGGAATTTCAGCAGGCTTTAGCAACAACAGTTATCGCGGTTTAGTACGTATTCAAAAGGGAGCAACAGGCTCGCGTAATTTTTCTCAGTGTGATAGTTTGCTTATGGGAGATAAATGCGGTGCACATACCTTTCCTTATATCGAAATAAAAGACAAAACCGCTATAGTTGAGCATGAAGCTACAACATCTAAAATAGGCGAAGATCAATTGTTTTATTGCAAACAACGTGGTATTGATACCGAAAAAGCAATAGGTTTAATTGTAAACGGATATTGTAAAGAAGTGCTAAATAAATTACCAATGGAATTTGCTGTTGAAGCCCAAAAGCTTTTAGCTGTCAGTCTTGAAGGAAGTGTAGGTTAAACAATTCTAAAAATGATGAAACAATAGTTTAAAGCCGAGCGAAGCGAATAAATGAGTGCAAAAAAACAACTAACTAAAAACGAATAATTAAAAATTACGTATAGATTTGCATTTAAATTAATACCTATAATAAACCTAAAAATCATGGAAAACACAAACATTCCCACAGAACAAAAAAGAGGCAACATTGAAGACTTAGTTGCATGGCAAAAAGCTAAAGAATTAGCTGTAACTGCCTATAAGTTGGCTGGCAGTATAAATCTAGACACTTTAATTAAGGATAAGTTAATATATACCGCATTAGAGGTGTCATATAGTGTAGCACGTAGCTACGGTGTTAAGCAACGTGCAAAGTCTTTAGAAAATTTATATGAAGCTCGCGAATGTATATTCGAGTTTAAAACAGCAATGGCAATTGGAGTTGATTTAGGTGCTATTTCTCACGAACAAAGTTTAGAAATACAACCATTAGTAGACCATACAGATAAATTGGTTTCAGGACTTATTCAGTATAAAGAGGATGCCAATAAAGGCAAATCTCGTCCAAAGAATAATTATCGCAGAGATAATGACGGACATAATCATGGCAATACCCCACCTGATAACTTTGGAAATACAATAGATTACGCAAGTTCACCGGTTTCTAATTTCTAATGTTAAGCGTAAAAAATTTAAAAGCTGAAATTAACGGAAAAGAAATTCTGAAAGGAATTAATCTTGAAGTAAAAGCCGGCGAAGTACATGCTATCATGGGGCCTAATGGTTCCGGTAAAAGTACTTTGTCAGCTGTACTTGCTGGGCGCGAAGATTATCAGGTAACAGAAGGTAGTGTTTCTTTTAATGGAAGGGACTTATTGGAACTCCCTGCCGAAGATCGTGCCCGAGAAGGAATATTTCTGGCATTTCAATACCCCGTAGAAATTCCGGGTGTAAGCAACATAAATTTTTTACGTACTGCACTAAATGAAATTCGCAAATACAAAGGCTTGCCCGATATGGAAGCTAAGGACTTTTTAGCCCTTATAAAAGAAAAGCAAAAATTAGTTGAATTAGATGCTAAACTTACAGGGCGTAGTGTTAATGAAGGTTTTAGCGGAGGGGAAAAAAAACGCAATGAAATATTTCAAATGGCAGTGCTTGAACCAAAGCTTGCTATTTTAGATGAAACCGATAGTGGTTTGGATATCGATGCATTACGCATTGTTGCTAATGGTGTGAATAAATTAAAAAATAAAGACAATGCAACTATTGTTATCACACACTATCAACGCTTATTAGATTATATTGTTCCCGATTTTGTTCATATACTTTATAATGGAAAAATTGTAAAGAGCGGGGGTAAAGAGCTTGCTCTTGAAATGGAAGAAAAAGGATACGACGAGATTAAAAAGGAATACGATACTGCCTCTGTATAAAGGCAAAAAAATGGTTACGGATAAACTTTCATTTACTCACCAATTTACAGAAGAATTAAGTAAACATTCCGGTAAGGTTGCTTTTATGCCTGCTTTAGAAATTGGGCTTGCCTTACAGTACTTGGAAGAAAATGGAATTCCCAACAACAAACAGGAAGATTATAAGTACTGCAATATTGAAGCTATTCTTCGTAAAGAATTTAAGGCTATAAGTGGGAAAGAAATTGCATTTGATGAACCTGCTCTGAAAACCAAATACAATATTAAAGACGTCCATAATATTTATGTTGTAAATGGAAAACTTGCTTTAAATATTTCTGAAATACCTGCAAACTTTATCGTTTTAGATATTGATAAAACTCCTTCTGATCTTTTAAAAAAATACTTAGCAGGAAAAACTTTGAGTGATAGCCTGGTTGCATTAAACATTGCCTATGCCGACAGGGGAATTTTCTTACACTTTACTTCTTCGGTTGAAAAACCCATTGTTGTTCATCACATAAATTCATCTGACGGGAACTTGATTTTTAATATTCGCAATCTGTTTGTTATTGAAAAAAATAAACAAGTTCAATTAACTGAATTCTATCACGAATCCAACAATAAATATTTCGCAAATAACCTTACTGATATTATAGTATCAGAAAATGTGCAAATCAATCATACCGTTATACAAAATGCTGGGGTAGCAAGTTATTCTGTAAATACTACAAAAATATATCAGCAAAAACAGAGTAGTTATACCAACAGCTGCTTTACATTTAAAGGAGCTTTAGTTCGTAATAATTTAAGTACAGCTATTGATGCTGAATTTGCCGAAGCACATTTATTTGGCTTATTCGTTACCAAAGCAAATCAGTTGGTGGATAATCACACATTGGTTGATCATTTAAAACCAAACTGCCAAAGCAACGAATTGTATAAAGGTATTGTGGGCGGAAAATCTACAGCAGTGTTTAACGGGCAAATTTTTGTTGAGCGTGATGCGCAAAAAACCAATGCATACCAAAGCAGTAAAAACATTTTATTAAGTGATGATGCAACCATAAATGCTAAACCGGAATTAGAAATATATGCCAATGATGTTAAATGCAGTCATGGTACCTCAACCGGGAAGATAGACGAAAATGCTTTGTTTTATTTAAAGGCGCGTGGTATTGGAGAAGAAAGCGCACGTAAACTCTTATTACAAGCTTTTGCTCATGAAGTAATTAATCAGCTTACAAATGAAGTTATAAAAGAAAAAGTAAGCGAGTTGTTTGAACAATCTTTACAAGATTAATCTTTCCTGATGCAAAATATACTACAGCATACTGCTTTCAATATTGTAGAAGTTAGAGAGGATTTCCCGATTTTAAAAACACTCGTAAACAATAAACCGCTTATTTATTTTGATAACGGAGCAACTGCCCAAAAACCTAAGCAGGTACTTGATGTTATTATAAAATATTACACCGAAGAAAACAGCAATATTCACAGAGGGGTTCATACACTTAGTCAAAAGGCTACAATTCACTATGAGCTTGCCAGAGAAATAGTAAAAAAACATATTAAAGCTTCGTCTGTAAATGAGATAATCTTTACCCGAGGAACTACAGAAAGTGTAAATCTGGTAGCGCATTGTTTTGGAAAGCTATTTATTAATAAAGGAGATGAGATTATTCTCTCTGTAATGGAGCATCACTCTAATATTCTCCCTTGGCAAATATTATGTGAAGAAAGAGGTGCTGTTTTAAAAGTAATTCCTATAAATGAAAAGGGAGAATTAAATTTAAACGAATACAAAAAATTACTTTCAGCCAAAACTAAATTAGTGTCGGTTAGCCATGTATCTAATACACTTGGTGTAATTAATGATATGAAAGAGATTTGTGCCCTTGCTAAACAAAAGAACATTCCTGTTTTTATAGATGGTGCCCAGGCCATACCGCACATGGCTGTTGATGTACAGGATTTAGATTGTGATTTTTATTGTTTTAGCGGGCACAAAGTATATGCCCCAACCGGTATAGGGGTTTTATATGCAAAAGAAAAATGGATAGAAATATTTAAGCCTTATCAAGTAGGAGGAGGAACCATAAAAACAGTTTCTTTTGAAAAGACCGAATATGCAGATGGCCCTCTTAAATTTGAAGCAGGCACACCCAATATAGAAGGAGCCATTGGCTTAGCTGCTGCTTTGAATTATATAAATGAAATTGGTTTGGAAACCATCTCTGCTTATGAGCATGAGTTAACGCAGTATGCCACACAAAAACTAAAGCAACTTACCAATGTGATTATATACGGAGATGTTGCAAATAAAGCTTCTGTAATTTCTTTTAATGTAAAAGGTATACATCCTTTTGATGTGGGTACTTTGTTAGACAAACAAGGTATAGCTGTGCGCACGGGTCATCATTGTACACAACCTTTAATGCAATATTTTAATATCCCTGGAACTATACGAGCCTCGTTTGCCTTTTATAATACAAAAGAAGAGATTGATGTTTTTATTCTCGGATTAGAGAAAGCCATTAAAATGTTATCATGAGCATAGCCGAAATTGAACAGGAAATCACAGAAGAATTTGAGCTTTTTGCCGACGACTGGGAATTGAAATATGAGCATCTTATTGAACTGGGAAAATCATTACCTCTGATAAATGAGAAATATAAAACAGAAGAACATATCATAAAAGGTTGTCAAAGTAAGGTTTGGCTACATTCGGAATTAGTGAACGGAAGAATAATATATACTGCAGATAGTGATGCCATTATTACTAAAGGCTTGGTTGCTTTAATGATACGCGTATTATCTAATCAAAAACCGGATGATGTTTTACAGGCAGATATGGCGTTTATTGATGCCATAGGTTTAAAGGAACATTTATCGCCTACCCGCGCCAATGGCTTGCTTAGTATGATAAAACAAATGAAATTAGATGCTTTGGCTTTAAAAAACAAACTATAATTGTAACAGGAAATGGCTGCCATTATTAAAGCAACAAATACAGAATTATGTCAACGGGTTATAGATGAGATAAAAACCTGTTTCGACCCCGAAATACCTGTGGATGTATGGGAACTTGGGCTTATTTATGAAATATATTTATCTGAAGAGAATAATTTGGTTGTAAAAATGACCCTTACTTCGCCCAATTGCCCTGCAGCAGAAAGTCTTCCGGCAGAGGTGGAGGGCAAACTGAAAGAGTTGGCGGGCATTAAATCGGTTAAGCTTGACCTAACCTTTGAACCTACATGGGATAAGAACATGATGAGCGAAGTAGCCCAGTTGGAGCTTGGTTTTATGTAAACTTGACTTTTGCGTTTTTATACTGTATCTTTGCGCACTTTTTAAAAAACTAATCCCGTAAGATTATGAGTTCGCCTTCCTAAGGCAACTTATGTCTTGCATAAAAAATAAGACACACGAATGAAATTATCAGCATTTAAATTTAACCTGCCAAAAGAATTATTAGCAGAATATCCTGCAAAAACACGCGACGAAAGCCGTTTAATGGTGGTAGACCGCAAGACAAAAAAAATTACACACAAAAAGTTTAAAGACATTATAAACTATTTTGATGATGGGGATGTAATGATTATGAACGACACCAAGGTTTTTCCTGCACGTATGTACGGAAATAAAGAAAAAACCGGTGCCAAAATAGAAGTGTTTTTGTTACGAGAATTAAATACCGAAAGCCGTCTGTGGGATGTGTTAGTAGACCCTGCCCGTAAAATACGTATTGGCAATAAGCTTTATTTTGGAGATAATGACTCATTGGTAGCTGAGGTAATTGATAATACAACCTCTCGTGGTCGTACGTTACGATTTTTGTATGATGGACCTTACGATGAGTTTCGTCAGATGTTATACAACCTAGGAGAAACACCACTTCCAAAATATATTAAGCGTAAAGCAGAGGAAAGCGATAAAGATAGGTATCAAACTATTTTTGCCAAAAATGAAGGTGCTGTTGCCGCACCTACTGCAGGTTTGCACTTTAGTAGAGAATTAATGAAGCGCTTAGAAATTAAAGGTGTTAATTTTGGCTATATTACTTTACATGTTGGCTTAGGTACTTTTAGAATTGTAGAAGTAGAAGACCTGACCAAACATAAAATGGATTCTGAAGAGGTAATTATACCTGAAAGCACTACCAAAATTGTAAATAAAGCCAAAGATGCTAAAAAACGTGTGTGTGCAGTAGGTACAACGGTTATGCGTGGTATAGAAACATCAGTTAGTGTATCGGGGCATTTAAATCCATACAAGGGCTGGACAAACAAATTTATCTTTCCTCCTTACGATTTTAGCGTGGCAGATTGCATGATAACTAACTTCCATATGCCCGAATCCACTTTATTGATGATGACCTGTGCTTTTGGCGGATACGATTTAGTGATGAAAGCTTATAAAGAAGCTATTAAAGAAAAATACCGTTTCTATTCTTATGGAGACGCTATGCTAATACTTTAAGGGGCTTAGCCAGCTTAAATATTTTTGTTAAAACGAAGGGTAATTCCTTCGTTTTTTATTTTATAACAAGCAAGTGGTCAGAGGCTAAAATGCCTTATATTTGTATGGTATTTATCAATTCATTTTACCATGACCCGAGCCTTTATAGGCGAACGCCATGTTAACATAATGAAAAACATAAAATAACAAAACATGAATAATGTAGCAGATTTAGAAAAGAACTTCGACTCTAAATTAGAGAAGAATGATTTTGTGGAGCCTAAAGATTGGATGCCCGAAAATTATCGTAAGCATTTAATCCGTCAGATATCCCAGCATGCTCATAGCGAAATTATCGGTATGTTGCCCGAAGGTAACTGGATTTCTCGTGCCCCTAGTCTGCGTGCTAAAATGGTATTACTTGCCAAAGTACAAGATGAAGGCGGACATGGTTTGTATTTATACACTGCAGCTGAAACACTTGGTGCAAGCCGCGATGAATTGTTAGATGCACTGCATACAGGCAAAGCAAAATACTCTTCTATATTTAATTACCCTACTTTAACTTGGGCAGATATTGGTGCTGTGGGTTGGCTGGTTGATGGGGCTGCTATTATGAATCAAGTAATGTTGCAGCGCACATCGTACGGTCCTTATAGCCGAGCTATGATACGTATTTGCAAAGAAGAAAGTTTCCATCAGCGTCAGGGATACGAAATTATGTGTCATCTTTCTTTCGGAACAGAAGCACAAAAAGAAATGGCTCAGGATGCATTAAACCGTTGGTGGTTCCCTACCATGATGATGTTTGGTCCGCCGGATAAAGATTCTCCTAACAGCGGACAAGCCATTAAGTGGCGCATTAAACGCGAAACCAATGATGAGCTTCGCCAAAAGTTTGTAGATAGAACAGTTGAGCAAGCCGAGTTTTTAGGCTTAACTATTCCTGATAAGAATTTAAAATGGAACGAAGCCAAAAAAGGTTATGATTTTTCCGAACCAAACTGGGAAGAATTTTATAACGTAATTAAAGGCAACGGTCCTTGTAATAAAGAGCGTTTAGAGGCCCGCAACAAAGCGCATGCCGATGGTGCATGGGTGCGTGAGGCAGCCATGGCTTATGCCGAAAAGAAAAAAGAAAATATTTTAGCAGCTTAAAATAAATTAATTATGTCAAAAGATTCTCAAGGCCCTTTGTGGGAAGTGTTTGTACAAAAAAAGGCAGGTCAGCCCTTTGTACATTGTGGTAGCTTACATGCCTATGATAAAGAAATGGCCATAGAAAATGCCCGCGATTTGTATACCCGCCGTAGTGAGGGTTGCGCTCTTTGGGTAGTTCCTGCAGCAGCTATTGTGGCAAGCTCTCCCGAAGATGTAGGTCCTTTCTTTGAACCTGCCAATGATAAGGTATATCGTCACCCAACCTTTTACCAAATCCCAGAAGGGGTTAAATACATTTAGGGTATGAACAAACAAGAAGCCTTATTTAAATATATACTTCGTTTAGCCGATAACAGTTTAATACTGTCGCAACGCTTATCCGAATGGACATCCAAAGGCCCTTTTTTAGAGGAGGACTTGGCACTAACCAATATTGCTTTAGATATCTTAGGGCAAGCCAATTCTCTTTTGGAGTATGCAGCCAGAGTAGAAGGCAAAGGCAGAAGCTCTGATGATTTAGCTTTTTTCCGCAACGAGCGTGAGTTTTATAATACCCTGTTGGTTGAACAACCAAATGGAGATTATGCACAAACTATTTTGCGCCAATGCATGATTGATAATTTCGATTTGCTTTTTTATACGGAACTTGCCAAAAGCAAAGATGAAACACTGGCAGCCATTGCAGCCAAGTCTATTAAAGAAATTACTTATCATTTAAGACATACTTCTTCTTGGTTAGACCGTTTTGGTAACGGAACCGAAGAAAGTCTTGCTCGCACACAAAAAGCGTTGAATGAACTATGGCGTTTTACGGATGAACTTTTTGAGATGAATGAAGTAGACGAGATTTTATTGAAAGAAAAAATAGCCGTTGATTTGAGTACTTTAAAACCTATCTGGAAAAAGCAAATAGACACTGTTTTCGAAAAAGCCAATCTAAAATTACCTGCCACCACTTTTATGCAAACAGGCAGTCGTAATGCAAAACATACCGAACACTTGGGCTACATACTAGCCGAGATGCAATATTTACCAAGAATGCACCCTACTGCAAAGTGGTAAAACAACCTTTTAAAGTACATGCGTAAAATTTTTCTTCTAAGCCTTCTTCTTTCTTCTAAAATTATCTTTTCGCAAAATTATAACTATCAAATTGGTTTATTAAAATACAGTGGGGGCGGAGATTGGTATGCCAATTTAGAAACCTCTTTGCCTAACCTTATAAAGTTTTGCAATGATAATCTGAAAACAAAAATCAATCCCGAACAGGCTATTGTTGAAGTAGGTAGTACCGATCTTTTCAAATATCCTTTGGTTCACATTACCGGGCATGGCAATATTATTTTTAGCGATGCCGAAGTACAAAACCTGCGCAAGTATTTAATAGGCGGTGGCTTTCTTGAAATATCAGATAATTACGGCCTGGATAAATTCATTCGTCCACAATTGAAAAAGGTTTTTCCTGAACTTGATTTTGTAGAACTACCCTTCGACCATCCTATCTATCATCAGAAATATAACTTTGATAAAGGTTTACCTAAAATACACGAACACGATAATAAAGCCCCTCAGGGTTTTGGATTGATATATAAAGGCAGACTGATTTGTTTTTACGATTATGAATGTGATTTAGGTGATGGCTGGGAAAATTACGAAGTACATAAAGACAGCCCCGAAGCTCATGAGAAAGCATTGAGAATGGGCGCAAACATAGTATCCTATGTTTTTTTGGATGCTATTTATAAATAAAGTTAATACTTGATTTTTCGCATAGAAAGAATAAAATTTTATTGTAACCTTTGTACAATATACTAATGAGAGTTTTTTTACTATATAGTTTTTTAGTTCTCGCCTTACTAAGCAAGGTTTCTGCACAAAACGATTCGCTGCCTAACCTAGCGCCCGAATCTGTTTTAAAAGAAGGGGTCTATCTTACCTTTAATGACTTAAAAACCAATAGCCCCCTGCCTAAAGAAAATATTGTTAGCAACGGAGATAAAACACAACCCGATTTTATTTCTAAAACATTAACCGAAAACAAAGAGATTGTCTTTTCTTACAAGGGCTCTCAATACCGCGCTGAGGTTAGCAAAATATGGGGCTATTGCCAGAATGGAAATGTATATGTGCATTTTAAAGAAGATAAGTTTTGGCGCATAACCGTGTTTGGCAACATTTCTCATTTCCTGGCAACGGTTATTGTTACCCGATACGTAAGCAGCGGCTATGGCGGCAGTTACGGTATGGGCTTTGGTATGGGAGGTATGGGTTATGGCGGTATGGGAGGCCCTTCTGTGCCGGTTAAGCAAGCTGAAACGCACGAGTTTTTAATGGACTATACTACCGGAGAAATTGCCGAATGTACCCCTACCAATTTAGAAGTGGCACTAAGTAGAGACATGAATTTGTATAACCAATACATGAAAATTAAAAAACGCAAGCGAAAAGATTTTATGATACTATATATACGCAAGTATAATGCCGAGCACCCTGTTTCTTTTCCAACAATAACAGGCAAGTAATTAATAGCATAATTTTATTTATTTGGGCATTCCGCTTAAACGTAAAGCTAAATGGGGAGATTTTAATTAAAATTTTATCTTTTCAACAATTCATCCACCCTCTCCTCTACCCTTTGATTTTTTAGTAATGGTGGTGCGTGATGAGGCTTTATGCGGGCATCTATAATAAGAGGTCCTATACAACCCCAGTGTTTATTTTCGATAAAAGAGTTTATGCCGTATATATCATGCGAAGGGTTGCTTCTTGTAAACGTAACCCATAAAAAGTTGTTTAATGTTTTAGCCACAAAATCTGAATCATCGCAAATAATAATTAAAGCAACACCATTAATATTTTCATTCTTTAATTGCTCATTCAATCCATCCATTTCTTTTTTAGTTTCTTCGTAAGAAATGAACATATCCTTTTGCAGCGCCATTACTCCGGGCATTACCAATGTTACTTTTTCATTAGCAAAACAAGCTGGTATTTCTTTACATAACTTACGCAGAGGCTCGCCATAAACAGCCAGCACTACCTTGCTACCGCTGTTTAAACCCGTACCCGAATAATCCAGTGTATCAATACTTGTTTTAGTTTGAAAGTGCAGGTCTCTGCTAAAATCTATGCGCTCTAAGCAATGAATAAAAAATGCTTCGATATTATTCACTGATAATTTGTTGCTATCGTCTGCTGTAATAAAAAGAAACTTAGCCAGGCTTAATTGTCCGGTTCCTAAAATGCGGTTAGCAATAGTTAGTAACTCGGTAGGTTTCTTTTCTTTTATATAAGGTGTATAGCGTTCACTGCCAATAGCGAGTAGTAAAGGATGTACTCCTGCAGCATCCACTGCATTCAAAGCTTTCAATCCTGGAATTTCCTGTGTTAAGGCATTGCCTGTAAGCTCATGTATCAAAGCGCCAAAAGCAGTGTCTTCCTGTGGTGGGCGACCAACAACCGTAAAAGCCCACAATGCGTTTTGTTTTTTGGCATATACTTTATGCACACGCATCACCGGGAAATCATGCGTTAAACTATAATAACCAAGATGATCTCCAAAAGGGCCTTCGGGTTTATTCTCATTCGGGTAAACCTCTCCCGTAATTACAAAATCAGCATCCAATGAAATGCAATATCCATCCTGATAGGTATAACGGAATCTTCTGCCACCCAAAGCCCCTGCAAAATTCAACTCACTCAAACCTTCGGGCAAAGGCATTACCGCGGCTAAAGAATGGGCAGGCGGACCACCCACAAATACACTTACTTTTAGCGGAAGGTTCTTATTGTTTGCTTTGGTTTGATGCACGCCAATGCCCCTGTGCAACTGGTAATGCAAACCAACCTCTTTGTTTACCTGATACTTGTTACCTGTTAACTGTATACGGTACATACCCAGGTTAGAGTTCTCTACTCCCGGCATATCCACATCCTCGCTGTAAACTTGTGGAAGCGTAACAAAAGCGCCCCCATCCATAGGCCAGTGTTTTATTAGCGGAAGCTTATCAATGCTTATTTCATCAAAATAATCAGCAAGGTTTACGTTTACCTTTTTAGGTCTGGAGCTTAAAGCAGCCTTAGCCAAACCCATGTATTTAAAAGGATGTTTCAGTGCTTTGGCAGGGTTGTTCTTTATATCTACCAGTTGTTGTATATCGGTAAAATGCTCCCTGAAAATAAATTTACTCCGTTCTAAAGTGCCAAACAGGTTAGATACCGCCTGATAGGTACAACCCTTAATCTTTTCAAACAATATAGCCTTTCCGCCTGCTTCATGCACCCGCAGGTGTATGGCAGCCATCTCCAAATTGGGGTCAACCTCTTCTTTTATACGGATTAATTGTCCGCTTTGCTCCAAATCAAGCACACAATCATATAAACTTTTATAGGGCATATAGGTGCAAAAGTAGCTGTTTAATAAGATTTGAGAAGAAGATATGCAAGAATTGCATGGTGCTTTGGCAGAAATGCCCTTGTTTTTAATGCACTCTTTGGTTTTTTAGGCATAAATAGACTCGATTTTTGAAGACGAAGACTCATTTTATGAAAACACAAGCTCGTTTCTTCAAAACACAGACTCGTTTTGTGAAGACGAGGACTCGAATTGCAAAAACTAAGACTCGTGACAGCAAGACGAAGACTCGTTTTGTGAAAACACAAGCTCGTTTCCTTAAAACACAGACTCGTTTTGCAAAGATGAAGACTCGTCTTGTGAAAACATAAGCTCGTTACGTGAAAACGGAGACTCGTTTTAAGAAAACATAGACTCGTGTTGCGAAAACGAAGACTCATTTTGAGAAATAGCAATTATTTATGCCGAAAACAGCTTGCATTCTCTTAAAAACGCAAAGGTTTGTGGGAGATTAGGTAACGCTTGTGGCGAAAATGGATAAACAACTACGCCAAAAGTTAAGTGTTTTTTGGTTATATTTGATTTTCCTCTATAAAAGTTAGATATACAAGTACTTAAATGATAAATAATACTGCAAAATATCATTTTGATTCCCTAAAAAGTATGT
>PLYA01000019.1 GCA_003153315.1 Bacteroidota bacterium | reverse complement strand
ATACCGAAGATTTTACCACACTTACAAAACGCTCATCCGATTATTCATGGGATAATTTTAGCGGCACTTTAGGGGCTATCTATCGCTTTAATCAAAATCTTTCTCTCAATGCTTCTTTTAGTACAGGCTGGCGTCCGCCTGCTTCTATTGAACTGTTTGCTAATGGAGTTCACCAAAGTGCCGCTTCTTATGAAATAGGTGACACAACCTTAAAGGCGGAACGCTCCTATAACACACAAGCCTATTTTAATTATGCTTCACGCAAACTAAGTATGGAGGTTGGAGGCTATTTTAATATCATTACTACTTACATCTATTTAGAACCTACTCTTAAACCACACTTTACAGTTGCAGGAGAATTTCCTGAGTTTAAATACACCCAGGCAAATGTTTATTATACGGGCATTGATGCCAGTTTTAATTATGAGTTTATCAAATCATTCAGCTTTATTTCAAAAACAACTTTTATTTATGCGTATAACCGCAGCATACATAACTACTTAATTTATGTTCCTGCCAATCGTACCGATAATGGCATTACTTTCAATAAAGATGCTTTATGGAAACTAAAACAGTTTTATATAAGTGCCTCTGTTCTATTGGTAGCAACTCAAAATCATGTTCCGCCCAATAGTGATTACGTTCCGCCGCCTAAAGGATATAGTCTGCTAAACGGAGGCATTGGTTTTTCTATTCCAATAAAAAACCAATTAATCAGCATCAGTTTTACTGCCAACAATATTTTAAATACGGTTTACAGGGATTACTTAAACCGCTTTCGCTATTATGCCAATGAATTAGGCAGAAATTTCACACTACGACTAAAAGTACCATTCTCGGTTTTTAAAAGTAAGGTAGATGGGTAGAAGTAAAAAACATATTGTTTATCTCTACTTGCTTTTGACAACGTTCATCAGCGGTGAAATTATTTTGTTTACTCACCAGCACGAAATAAGCAAGTGCTGCGGTTTATTGTTTCATGACGTGGTAAAGAAAGGTTATCACGCACATAAATCTGACATAGGGAAATGTTTTTTGTGCGATGTTATCATGAACAAAAAATTCTTTTTGCATAAAAACCAAAACCTTACAGCCTATTTTATCGTAGCAGAAAATACGATTGCACATATCTATAAAAACTATTCAGGTATAAGAAAACTAATGCAGTCACGAGGGCCACCCTTTACTGCTTTTACCGCGTTGTAATTAATCTAAAAAATCACATTAACATCAAAAAAAATTAAAATGAACACGAAATTAAATCGAATGTTATTTAGTGCCTTCATATTGAGCGCATTATTATTTGGTTCTTGTAAAAAGAAAGAACAAGCCGTATCTCCGCCTGTGCCGGGCAATGAATTTATAACAACCATTAAATGGCGTTTTCAGAATGCTGCAAATGCTAACGATACTGTTTGGGTACGATGGTACCAAGACCCGAATGGAACAGCTCCTCCTGATACCAGTCAGGCAGTTGCAAATCTTAAAAAGAACACAACCTATAAATTAACGGTTCATTTTTATGATGAAACAAAAACTCCTATACTGGATTTAACAAATGAAATTGGAGTAGACAGAGCAAACTACCACACCTATTGGTTTTTTCAAACAGGGGGAATTGTAGGGCATGTAACTATAACAGCCACCGACCACGATACCAATAACCCGCCTTTATGGATTGGCATGCAGGATAATTTTGTTACTGATACTGCCACCTGTAGTGGTAGAATAGAAGGACGATTAAGACATCAGCCCAATAGTAAAAATGGGACTTATGCGCCGGGCTCAACCGATAACGACGAAACTTTTACCATTAATATTCACTAATTAAAAATAAAAAGATGAAAAAAATAATTTTATATATAGCACTTGGCTTTATAAGTCTTTCTGCGTTTGGACAAGATGATGTCAGTAGTGGTAAGGCAAAAAATTTTATTGGTGTTACAGGTGGATACTCAAACCTGATGGGCAATATTACTAAATCGGATTACAGCAGTAATAGTTCGGGTTATGCTAATGCGATGGGTTACAATGTTGGTTTAGAAGGTGCTTATTACCTGAATAAGCACATTGGCATAGGTGGGCTGTTTTCTTTTGCATCATTTAGTACGGCTAACCTACAATCTATGTCAGATGGTTATAAAGAATCCTTTGATGTAGATAGTATATCTGTTACGGTAACCACCAAATACAACTTTTACAATTTTTTTGTAGGGCCTTATTTTTCTTTTCCTATTAAAAAATTTACAATTGATTTTCGAGCTGTTGGCGGACTGACACTTGTTTATACACCTGAGTTTGACATTTTTGTAGAAGACGGTGGGAAGCCTCATCCTTGCGCGCAAAATATTTCAAGCGGAACGGGTTTTGGTTTTCAGGCAGGTGCGGGTATCCGGTATTCTATAACAAATCATTTAGGCATTAAACTTAATGCTGATTATTATTATACCGACCCAAACATTGCCATACAAAATTCAAATCGACCCCAAGCCGGAGCCAGATTATTAACTAACTACCATGAGGCTATCACCATGCTGAATATTAACCTAGGATTAGTCTATCAGTTCGGTAAATAAAATTGAGTAAGTACCCTGTAAGTTTTCCTTGTTGTTAGGGATGATTTTTTCAGACAGGGCTACTTACTCAACCAAATTAAATAAAGAATAATGTTCAACATAAAAAAAATAAAATGAAAAAAATAATTTTATCATTAATAGCAGTAGCTGCTCTTTCTACATCATGTAGAAAAGCATATACATGTACCTGTACTACTTTGCAGCCCGGCATTGACAATTTTAAAACGGTTGTAACAATTGATAATTCTAAGTCAAAAGCTACCACAACATGTAATTCGTGGGCAATGACGGTTGCTGGAACTGCCACCACTACTTGTGAGATACAATAAGTGGTAAATAAATTGACAATAGCAACGCTCTTTGTATTTTTCAAGCAGAGCTATTGTCAAATTGGGTAAGTAAGTTGCTGTGGGATAAATTGAAGGCTTATTTTATGGCTTACTTGCTTATCCAAATTGCGATGAACTTGAATGGCAACTCGTATTATACGGTTTTGCTTAATTCCGTTTAATTAAGTTGTTTTATTTAATTCACTGCAATAAGTGTGGGTAACGGCTTTCTAACGACAGATTTAGTTGTGATATTTCTTAGTTAGGAGCCGTTTACTCTGCACTTATTTTTCATATTAATTAATGGCGGATTTTAAAATCTGTGAGATGAAAATATTATGAGTCGAGAATGGAAAAACGCAAGCTATTCTGGCAACTCAAACACATACCCATTCTGCCCTTTCTGTTTAGTGCCAATAATGCGTCCGTATTTGAGTGCTTTTGTAAGGTGTGCAGATAAACCCTTTTGAGGATCAGTTAATGTTCGGATTGTGATGTCGTTCTTTTTCAGTATATCAATTATTTCTGAGGAGCGAAGAGGTCTTTTTGCTTCTTTTAAAACGAAAACAATTTTATCTACCCACGTTGCATTAATGTTAAATGTTTTGCCAAGTTTTAAATCTACAATGCGCTTGTAATCTTCTGTTAGAATTTCGTTTTTTGCATGTAGCGTAAATATATTTTCAAAACGCTTTTCATATTCTTTTAGTTCTTCTCTATGAAGTTTATTGCTCTCCCGCTTTGATTCATGTAGCTCCGTAATTTTTTCTACCAATTCTTTATCACGTTCCTGTAATTCAAGCACCTTTTTTACTAATTCTTGTTTTGGTAACTGCTGAAGCGTATATAACTCTAAGC
>PLYA01000060.1 GCA_003153315.1 Bacteroidota bacterium | reverse complement strand
TATTGATGGATGCTCGAACCTTTTTTGAGCAAGGACAGGTGTAATATGTAAGCTATTTAATCTTACATGTTATGTCCTAAGCTATAACCTGTATTTGGTTTCTGCTCGTTTTTTTGTTCGGGTTTTTGTTCAGGAGCTTGCTTAAGTATATCGGGCTTTTGCTCTTGGATTTTATTTTGGCTCTGCTCTTGTTCTTTGCTATTCTTTTCTTGCAGGGCTTCTCTTTGGTCGTATTCTTTATTAATATAAGCGATACGTTCGTCTATTGTTCCTTCCGTCATAACTATATGCTTTTCCAGTTCTTTGCCGGAACCTTCATAGTCATATTTTTTATCAAAGTGTTTGCAGCATTCGCTTTTAAAGTCTCTACGATGGAACAGTTTTTTACTAGTGGTTAAGGGTGATAGCTTTATTTCTTTGCTTTTGTCTTTACGGCTTACAATAACGTGTACATGGGTGTTATCTCCGGGCATAACATCTCCCTGTTTGGCTATGCCTTGTTTAACTTCTTCATCCGTTCCCTGATAGTATCTGTTTTCTTCCAGCTTGGCATAATAAACAAGGTCTTTACCCTGTATATGTTTAGGGCTGCCGTCTTTCTTATTAAAGTTCTGCGCGTATATATTCATTACATCCCGAACGTAAGTCTTTAGTTCTTCTTTGTTATTTTTAAGGTGATCCATTTCTTCGGGACGGGGAGCTATCACCAGACTATAAAACTTGGCTTCGGTCTTTTCTATGTTCGGGCAGTTATTGTCTATGCTTTTAATAACCTCTAAGCTAGTTACCATATCCTTATCATGGGTAAAGTAAAACTCCATTTCCGAGCCCTTGTCTTTATCTTCCTTACTTAAGTAGTTTACTAAGTTGATACAACTTCCGGCATTGTTGTATTCGGTTTTGCCATGCTTTTTAGGGTTAATTACTTTTACGTACATAAACCATTTACTAAGATGTAAACTTATTCCATGCACTTGCTTTTAGCTTTGCTTCGATGGTGTTGTTTATTTCCTTTTGCCCTGCCTGTAAATTGTTAATGACATTTGTTAAATTGCTAATCGTTGTGTTTAGTTTATCCCGTTCTGCTTTGTTTTCATCATTAATTTTTTTGTGCTCTGCTTTTAATAAATCTACTGCTTTTTGATGGTTAACTGTTGAACTAGCCGCGTAGTCATTTACAGATTTTGTTACTTCATTAAAACGTTCGATGGTAGGTAATTTTTTGATCGTGCCGTCCAGTTGCCGGCTCATAATAAGCAGACGCTCTAATAAGGGATTTAGTTTTTCCTGTTCCTGTGTTCTGATAAAAGCGACAATCTGTCCGATGTGTTTATCTAGTTCTTTAATCGCTTTGTAGGGGCTTTCATTCTCAGCCTCACTTGGATTGATACCTGTTTTTTTGAAGTACATGATACAATGGTGTACCAGTTCTCCTAAATCTAAATCATGTGTTTTGGAGAGCTTCTTTGCTTCCTTGTGGGTGCTTTCATCTATGGCTATAGTTGGCATATTATTTGTTTTTTTATATGTTTAATTATATAGTTTAAATCAGTAAATCAATCTGTTATATATTATGTTATAACGTAATAGTGATGATATTATAATGTATAAAAAATGTATCGCATTGATAAATAAATTTTTAACTGATGCAAGCAGCTTAATGTGGCAGGTAAAACCTGCCCCTGCTTGCTATTTTTTTCTCTATTTTTTTTGCAGTTTCGTTGTTGGGATGTGATGGTAGCTTTATTTTTATTTGTAGCTACTTTAAAGTGCCTTTACGCATTCCTTTTTTACCCCTACATACCCCTTTTATATCCCTGCTTTTTTCTTTCCTGTTTCCTTTCCTTTTAATTCAGCACAAAGGTCGGGGTTATTTCCATTTTTCAAAATTTATTTATTTGTGTCATTATGGCGCATTTATTTAATATGAATTTTGAAACAGAGAAGGAATAAAAATGCTCTGTTTTTAGGTTGGGTTTATCTCAAAGTTAGCAGGCTAGATTCTGATTTTTGCTTTTTGGGTTGGCAAATGGCTATCTATTGACTGTAAAAAAATGGGGTGTAAAATGGTAACCTTTGGGTTGACATAATGGGTAGTTTTTGTCTGGCAACTTGGCTACTTTTTTTTCACTTTTGAAATAAAAGGGGCTTTTGATTTGTTAAAATGAAATGTTAAAATTGCATCAAAAAAGCCATATTTTGATTTTGAAATCGTAATTTCAGTTCTTAAACGATGTAATAATTTTGACTTTTTTTGTTAATAATATAAACGTAATACTATGGCAGACGAAAAACTTTTAGCTGAGGATAAAATTACTTTAACATATGAAGAGTGGCTGAAAATTGATGAAGAAATTGGCGATAAGAATGAAATTGCTAAAAAAAAACGCGCAAGGGGTTTCGGGTTAGAAAAATTAATTTATTCCGTTTTATACTACGAAAAAATGGAGCCAATCGCATCTTATGGAGCAGAAGGCGAACAGATAGACGGTGCGTTCTTCTACGGTACAGACCCTTTTTTATTAGAAGCAAAATGGCACAAAGAACCGAAAGAAGCTTCACAAGTATATGCGTTCAAGGGAAAAGTGGATGGCAAGTTTCATACTACATCTGGAGTTTTTATATCCATGAGCGGCTATTCAGAAAATTGCGTAGAGGCTTTAAGGTATGGCAAAACACAAAACATCATTTTGTTTGATGGGAGCGATATGGAACTGATTTTTAAGAAGGAGGTTTCATTTGCATTCGTACTTAGGGCAAAAGTAAAAATAGCTAGCCAAAAAGGAGAAGTATATGTGCCATACAGGTTAGAAAGGCAAATAACGACTGCCGTTAAAGCTATGCATACAACTACAGCAAGCACCACCAACATACTTGGTAAAACAGTTCTTATCATTTCCCCTGATCAGCAGGCCTTGCATAATTTTATGATGCCCGAATTGAAAAAGCTAGATGTTTCAAAAAAATTGAACTTGCGAGAGTTTATATATATTACGAGTGGAGGTGGGGATTATTTGTCCGGAATCGAACGTATGATTGCGGTAACTCATGCTCAGGAACAATTTGACGCTGCTTTAATAGTTATTTCTAACCATCAAAAGAACTTTAATCCCATTGAATTGGGCGAAGTGAATAGGCGACTATTTCAAATGAATATCCCAGTTAGATTATTAACCATTCAGATAAATAAGGAGCATCCTTCATTTGATGGCATCATAAGGGATAATGTTACTCATTTTCTTGAGGCAGTCGCTAATTTCAGATAACTTCTCAGAGGCTTGACAGTATGTAGCAACCAAAGGGAAAACGAAAGATGACGTTCGCCCATTAAATTATTAATTAAATCGTTCACCAAAATGCTTTTGCCATAAAGAAATTGCCTCGTCACTAGAATCACATCTTGTTGCTGAATAGGCATCATCTCTTAATTCCCTTAATCTTTCCATAAAAAACACCTTCCTTCGAGAAGAAAATATATTTTCAGCAACAAGGTTGTTTTCCGGCTCAACAGGTTTTGTAACCGAAAAACTCCACCATAAGAGGGAACAAATTTCATTTAATGTATTATATAAAGCTACATCATCACGTTCATGCGGTTGAAAATTTTTAGCTGCAATAACTGTTAGAATCATTCCACTTGGCATTTTAATGTCTTTGGTTTGAAAATCCTTCCAAGCCTTTAGATATTTTACAATCCTAATTAATTGCTTTTTATCCTTTTCATTCTTCAAGCATTTTTCATTGAACCACTCAGTAAATGCTAATGGGTCAGACTTTTCATTCCACTGCCTATTATCATTCATTCCAATAACTTTGTATCTACTCCCCCACCAATTCTCATATTCTCCATATATTGGTAAATCAACATGGTAACCATAATCGCTACCCGGAGTAATTGGTTTATAAGTAACTCTGACACATGTGATTTTATTTTCAGGTGGAATTGAAGTATGGTTTTTTACAGCATTGAATACCCAGCCTGAAACTGTCTGAGGGGTTGCCCATTGGTCTCTATCATTTTCTTGAAATTTAAAATAAATACCAATGTCAATATCAAACTCTCCATTTAAAGGTCTAATTATAGTGTTCATGGTAAACGAACCTTGAACTTTGAATTCAATGGGTGGGATTTGAGATTTAGCACTGAAATTATTTAGAATTTTAGTAGTTATGGCTGTTCGTGCCTTTCTGAGATATTTTTTCTCTGAAGGTATAAGAGTAATGTTATCATTAAACCTTAAAAACAACTCATTACAATCCGCCATTAGGGTTTCTTTTTAACTTCAAGTTTTCCATATGTCTTTCGATGAGGGTCATTAAAATAATCTCCTTTGAACTCTTTCGTTGCAGGATAATATTTTAAAGTTGTAAGCCCTTTATGCATATTCAAATCTTTATCGTCATAATTACCATCATTAAGATGTACAAATTGTAACACAAAATATTGTCCCCTATAATTTTCAATTTGTTCGGAATGGCTACGAGATGTTGTTTTCTTATCAGCATTAAAAAACTCCATTTCAACAAAAATATCAGAAGCCGTTTGGTGAATTTCCATTACGCAATCCCTAATTACGGGACTACCATCTGCCTCTTTATGACTTGACGTAAGTTTGCCTTCGTATATACCATTGACATTCGGAACGGAAACAAGATTTAACCAAGATGGTAAATATTTCCAAAGTTTTTTGTCGTATAATTCCAGTATAAAATAAACGAAGGATAGCGAACCAAATAATTCACTAACATCTATTATTTGTTTTAATGGATTACCTAACTCATCAATGAGGGGATTAATTTTTGCTAAAATAAAACTTTCGATAAGGAATAAAATAATTATCCATACGACTAATTTTTTTCCGTTGTAGTGTTTAAAATTCATATTCTTATTTAAAAAGATTCCTTTAGTTAGTATATTCGAGATAATTCCACATTTGATGGAGGAATGTATTTATATCATTTCTAGTCCATTTACGACCCGAATGGATTAGATAAAAATGTTCACTGACTTCGCCCCACTCTTTACAGGTAGAATCTTCCTTTGTTTTATTGTACAGAAAAATGATGCTATTTTTTAATATTTCATTCCAAGAAGCAGTTGATGCAAATGTATCATTGGGAGTGTTCCATAACAA
Organism: Bacteroidota bacterium; assembly: GCA_003153315.1. GTDB lineage: Bacteria > Bacteroidota > Bacteroidia > B-17B0 > Aurantibacillaceae > PALSA-968. The sequence goes on along the minus strand of PLYA01000060.1, from coordinate 22,834 downwards.
TCCTTCAATAAGAAAAGATGTAATTCCATTAGGAACAGGTTTACCATCTTCAATCATTTTATTTTTTATTCGTTTATAAAGCCTTACTGTTCTTTTAAATTTTCGTGCTGTATTGGTGTTTTTGTTAATACCATTTAGAATATGAACTTTGGGGTAGTTTATTATGGAATCTGAAGTTGACGAAAAAAACTTAATCCCTTCTATAAAGTTACCCGCTTTGTTTTCGGTATCATTTTTATAATTTCTAAACTGAAATGCAGGGATAACATCCGCTTGAACTCTATAAGTATTGGATTTTATTTTTATTGATTTATTACCAACTGTAATATGTTCTACTCCAAATTTTTTTATCAATGCTTCAATTATCAGTTTTTTATAATCAGAAAATGAATTTGTTCCATCAATAATACCATACTCTTCCTTTTTTACACCTTCTCTGAATTCAAAATAGAATGTATCTTTAAGCATAACACAAACATCAATATCACTGTCAAGTTTTATGTTGGTATTATTTCCATAAGAACCCTGAACAATAAATTCAATATCTTTATTCTTCAATGAATCATGTGCATTAATAGCATCTTTTATCATTGAAATTGCGTTAGAAATTTTTTGTTCTTCCGTTTCACTGGCTGGTTTTCTCCAACTGTCTAATGTTTCATCTGTGTATTTTGCCATATTTTCTGTTTTAATGATTACAATTGGTGATTCACATATCAGTTATATTTTATATCTTTTATTTTCCCCTTAATCTCCTTAAAATCTTTTATATGCTGCTCTAATATTTCCGGAGTTGCTGTTAATCCGAATTCGTCCGATTGAAGATGAGCTTCTATTAAATCTGATATATCCCCATGTTTTTCAACTACTGTATTTATTAGTGCCTGGTCAAATTTTATTTCTTTTAATCTTCCCATTCTAATTTGTGGGTCAAATCGCTGAACCACACCGTTCATAATAGTAAAAATAGCTAATGCTTCATACGAAGCTCTTAAAGAGGATAAACCTGCCTTAGCAAAATCTGTTTTTTCATTTCCAGCAGCCTGTTTACTTTTGTTAAGCCATTCCTCTGCTTTAGTTGGTTCATTGTATTGCCCTTCATTAGCAGGGGTATTATTTAATAGAACTTTTCCGCTAATTAAATTACTTTCTTTCTCAACGGAATGATGTAAAAAACAATTATCAATTCCTCTTAAGTATTTCTTACTGTAGTTTTTTAAATGATAGAAAAAAACTAAATCATGCGTGAATATTATAGTTTGTTTTTTCTTAGCTTCAATAATTAATCGTTCAGCAATTTGCTTCTTTCTATCATTATCCAGTGAATTAACAGGGTCGTCAAAAAGAATCCCTCTGTTTACTTCTGAAAGTTGCATTTCGGCCAGAAAATCGGCTATCGCAATAACTTTTTGCTCCCCTTCACTTAAAATAACATGAGGGCTATTCCCTTTTAATTTTAGTTGCCTGTATGATTTACCTCCGGAACCTGTATAACTTATTTCAATTCCAAAGCTTCCATTCAGCGTTGTACACTCTTGATTAAAAGTATCAATGTATTTTTGATTAAAATATTTATCAGAAAGGCTTTTTTCGGTATCTGTAATTTTTCTTTTCCAAAAATTAGCTTTACCTGCATTTTTAATCCAAACTTGATTATTGATGTGTGTTTCAATTTTAGCAAAGTGTAACCCTAATTTTTCCTTATGTATAAGACTTGTTTTTGCTTTCAATAACTTATCTAATTCTGTACTTTGCTGGTTATCACGAAGCAATTTTATTGAGGCATTAATGGCTTCTATGATTGTATCATGGTCGGAAACACCTACTTTTATTTCATTTCGTTTGTTTATAGTCTTTGCCGTAATATCTGCTATGATATTTGCTGAAAGCGCTTTTTGAGTTAAAAGAATTTCTTGTAAAGAAGATAATACTTTTGGGTATTTTTCCGTAAGCCAAGCAGTCAAAGTAGTATCGGCAGGAAATAGATTAAAATTTAACTTATCTAATTCTGATTTTAATTTATCTAATTGAATCGCTGCATTCTTTGCCTCTTGTTCCGCCACACTTTTAATATATGCCCAATAATTTATAATCAATTGTTGAGCATCCACAGAAAGTGGCTGTTGGCAAAGCAAACAAGTATCATTATTTTCAGGATAAACTACATTTTCCTTTTTCTGTTTTTTAGCAAATTGCTCCGCAGCCACAATGAAGTTTTTCCATTCAGAAGTACCAATGTTTTCAATTTTATCTGTTTTAAAATTTTCAATCCCTTCTGCTTTTGCTATGGCTTCTTTATTTATACAATCAGTAATATAAGTTTGAACTTGTTTAATATTTGTATCAGAAAAATGTTTATTTAATGCTTCTATACTTTGCTTATTGGTTTTAATAAGTTGCGTAATACTTTCAAGCGTTTTAATTTCTTTCTCTTTGCTCTTTGATGCTAACAAAAGTTCATCATACTGCTTTTCAAGTTCTGTTTTCTGTGTCTTATCCTCTTCTGAAAATGGGGTATATTTTTTCAGGTCGTCAATTTTTGTTTTATCAGAAAGAGTATCTATTATCGTTTTTATTTCAGATTCACCTTCAAATAAATCTGCATATATGTTTTCAGATTGTTTACTTGTAATATCAGCATTTAGTTTCGTTTCAACTGATTTTATAGCTTCTGTAAACTCACCAAAAAAACCTAATCCGGCCGGTCTAAATTCAAATTCATTTTTTTGCTCAAGATGCCTCAAAACGCTCTTACCATCAAATACTGCATATTGTTCAAACTCTGTATTAGTAGAATTTTCAGGATAATTTAAGGCAATTGTTTTTCCTGCAGACTGAAACGTAAATTTTGCATTGATAGGTTTGTGCCCGGTTTCTATATGAATATTTTTGATAATATCTTCCGGTGCTTTTGAATAAAAAGCCTTTTTTAGCAATCTTACATATCCGGATTTCCCTGAACCATTCACCCCGTAAATAATAGTAACATTAGGGCTAAACTCTATTGTTTGATTTTCTAATAATGCGTTTACACCTTCAATATTTTCAAGTTTAGTGAAAAGTAAATCAAGTTTATAATTCCCTGAATTAGCCCCATTATAATTAATTACAATTTCAGGTTTTGCGGTTTCAGGATTAAGTTTAAGCTCTTCTAATAAATAAGAATAGGCTAAATTAATCTCCTGATCTGAAATGGGTAGTCCTAATAAAATTTTCTCAGCAAGAAATTTTGCCCAATAAGGCAATCCGTCAGCAAATCCTTTTACCTCTGATTCGAGTGTTATTAATTGTTCTGCTATTTCTCCGGCATTTTCATTATTAGTTTCCATTGATTTTATTTTGAATTCTATAGATTATTAATAGCTACCTATCAAAGATAGTTCCTAATCGACAAATAAGTCATTTTGTCATATAAATGTAAGAAATAGAAATATTTTCCTTAAAGTAACAGCATTATAGGCTTGTTATTTTCCAAGCGGTAACTCACGGTAGCTGGATTGAGGTTAAAAAGCCTTTGTTAAATGCCTTTAAAACAAAATTATTTCCAAATATAATTTTAAAGGCTTTTATCGGCTTTTTGCTCTTTACTTGGTTAAGCCTTTCGTCATGCAAATGAAGTGAAAGGAAATGCCGGCGAAGCGGCAAACCTGAAACGGAATTAATAAGAAAGGTTTAACGGAGTAAAAGCGACTAACAGGAAACCGAACAAGGGCGCAACCGCCAAAACTTATTTTATAAACCAATTAAGTTTTATATATTTGTTATACGTTCTTTTTTAAACTATGGTTGTTTTTTCATACTCTACAACCTTTTAAACGCATCTTTTAGGTTTTTAGTGTATCCTATCAGGTGCGTTTTTTTTATTAGACCTGCAAATAAAAATAGATATACGTTAAAAGTAATTATTAATGAAAAGGGGTTTGACCATTTCCATACTCCTAATTTTTAACGCAAGGGTGAAAACCGCTAAAATATTTATCTGTACTTGTGATATCACTCCTTATGCTCAATATAAGACTAATCCTTTTATTTAATAAATAATTTATCCTCAATAAATAATTTCAAATTACGCTTAAACTCTAATTGCTTTATATAACAGAAAAAATCATGTTGTTTTTGAAAGGAGTTTACACCACTCCAAAAATTATCCTGTAGTCCATTAGAGTTAAATATTTTCTGTGTATTATACACTTCGTTTCTATAATTGCATCCTAATGTAGTTGCGCTTAAAAGTTTTGGAACTCTTATGAATTTTAAATATAGCTTCCAAAGATGGAATTTCTTCTTTTGTAAAACCTCATCATGTTCGTTATATCCCACAAAGAATTTGTATTTATTTTGCCTCTTATTATTGGTATCAATATCCTTAAAAGTATACTCCCCTGGTATGGAAGGGGCATTTAAAAATACATTTATTGTTTTATTTGGGAAGTCTTCTTTTGTCATTACCTCTTCAAAGGGAAATAATAAAATTTCGGTATTTGGATGAAGTGTTTTATTAATACTATAAGAAACAGAAGACCTTTGAAGTTTAGAAACCGTATTTATCAATGCGGTTGTTGCAACTGTACTGCCATGTGAATGAGTAATAATATTCAGCGGTAAATCTGTTTTTATTTCACGCAAAATATTTCTTAAAGTTATTCCCGCTAAATAAGCTCTATTACTTATAAACGTAAACTGCAATGCTGTCCGTAAATTTTCGTAATTATCATAATCACATGCGCCAACAATAAAATTATCCTTTTTAAAATTACCTGATGGCCAAAATACTCTTACAAAAAGAATGTCAGCAGGTTTTAATGTTTTATCAAGGTTTAGTATTGAATCTATCAAGACATTTCCTTGCTTATGTGCTAAACTATAGGGAACGTTATATCCATGAATAAAAAAAATAATTTTTGTTACCTTTTTAGTTTTAATAATAGTATCCAATTCACGTATCTTCTCTAAAAGAAATGTATCATTCCATTGATTTCTAAAACTTAAATATTCATATTCAGTTTTATTAACCTTCTTCAATTTACTAGTGTCTATTTTCATTGCTAGGGAACTTACGAAAGCTTTTTCTACAGTATCACCTTTTTTTGCATATACATTATTATATAATGTGTAAAATGTTTTGTAAGCAACGTTTCTAAATCTCTTTTCTTTTCCTAAAAAGTTATTTTTTATATTCTTATAATCTTGTGTGGTTAATGAATTTGGATAAATACATCCAAGTCCATCAAACTTTAATGAGGCCACATTTATTCCTGCCCTAATTGGGAAAATAGTTTCTAGGTCTTCTCCGAAAAAATCGTTCCAATTATTTATAATTGTATTTGCATTATTAAGACTGGTATCAATTTCATTTTTATAAAATTCATAACACATACATTTTATCAAGCAATCCTCACAAGCTATCGGATTACTTTTCTGAGCAACTGCAATCTTTCCGATAAATAAAAATTGTAGAATTAGAAGAATAGCTTGTTTTTTCATTTTTAAGATACGTAAGGTTTAATTTCTTGTTTAATTATAGAATAATTATATTAATTACCACACAAATCCGAAAGCTTTCCTTCCAACTCCATACAAGGGAAATTTCCAGTAGAACGTTTTATAATATCCTCTATTTTATTTTTATTATTACTTATATAAAGAATGTGATTTTTCAGAGAATGTAGCTTAAATTCATCTTTTAATTCAGTCACCTTAAATTTAACATAAGCTTCATTCTCTTTATAAATTAGTCCATCGTTACAAATTCTATAAAATTTTCCAAAATGAGCTACATTATTTCTACCAGCCCGCGGAACATAATCTTTATAATTAACAATATCATAAGTAACGTTACCATAATCATTTCTCATTTGTTGATTTACTTCACAAGAAACTGCTAATGGCGGGGCAAAATGATAAGCACCGGAGAAATTGTATTTTCTATAATTTAAGGGATGAATAAAAAGCTGAGAAATGCCTGCGCCTAAAGAATGACCTGTCAAATATATTGGGAACTTTTTTGTATCCGCACTGGATATACTTTGATGAATTATTGCATCTATTTCATTAAATATTTTTTTATCAATCATCAGACCTATTAGTGCTCTCCTAAACCCTGCATGCCCCCCAGGCATATATGATAATTCTTCATTTTTTTCTGGCAAGTTTTCGTAATAAAAAAACTTACTGTCACTATACCAATTTTTTATTCTTTTGGGTTCCGTTCCCCGAAATGCTATAACAAGAAATTTTTTTGTACACCACAATAAAGCTTGGATATAATTAGAACCGGAATCATCATTAATAATTTTATATTGAATATTTTCTTCCGGGTAACTTACAATCATTTTTTTGTAAAACCTTTTGATTTCTGTACTGTCCCAATAAACTACATCAGATAATTGAGCACAATATAAGGCGGTATTTTTATCGTAATTTTTAAAATCTAAATCAAATAGAGACGGATTTAAATCATTAATCTTTTCCTTTGTTTGAGCTTCACTACATAATCTTAGTGATATTAACACGAATAATAAAAATATTTTACTCATATAGTTTAGATTCTCATTTATACTTATCAGGGTCTATAGTGGTATTTATGTCGGGGAATTTACCAATATCAATAACCGGGCTTAACAACTCCCTATTTTTTTGCTCTGATTGTTTTAGCTCATTCGTTGTTTTATTTTGAAAACTTAAATCATGTGCTAGGATGTTGGCTACTTCATTTCGTACCTGTTCAGCAAAGGCATATACATCGGGGCTAAATTCACGTGTAAAATGATTAATCTTTTGTTCTATATACTCAGTACCAAACAAAATAACGAACACGTTTGGCAATTGGCTTGGGCTTAGGCGTTTAAACTTACGGTCTAAATAACGACGTTCTCTCTCTACTAACACGCATAGAAAATTACCCGGCGCAAAGCTTTGTATATTTTGTATTCTTAAGTTATCTCTAAGTTGCCTGCTCTGGCTTGTACTATTTGACGTGGAATCAGAATTAGTCGATGACGAACTCGAATTACTTCGGGATTCAACCCAAACATCATCTTTTCCGGCAAGTTGTATCATGTAATTGGATGTTTCAAAGTGGCTTACTCTACCCCAAAATTGATACGCTAAGTTGGATAACAAAATGTCCTTTTTTCCTTTGCCATATCTGTCAATTACCTGCGACAAGTCCTGACAGCAAAAAACAACGGAAACTTTATTACTCCTTGCTGTTGCAGGAACCTGTTCTATTTTAGGAATATATAAAGTAGGAGCTTCATCTAAAATTAAAATAGAATGATGCTTATTCGCTGTGTTCATCATTCGTAAGGATACTGTTATGATAAGGCTTATAACAGGACTAATGCTATCTTGTATAGTGGGATTGTTACCGATAGCTAAAAAGGTAGGGTTCTCCTTATTATTAATATCTAAGTTTACATCATCTTTACCTAAGATATAGGCTATTTCAGGGGTATTTATTTTGTTTAAGGCAAGTTGTAAGGTAGAAATCGTTCCCGCTAATTGCCCTTCTGCCTGTTGTTCATAGGCAGTAACAATGCTGCTGATAAGACGTTTACAGGTAGCATCTTTCATTAAGGTTTTTATCACTTCATGGTGTGAACCTTGTAAAAAATCAACTATATGCGGTAAATCACACTCATTGGGGTAATGTTCTTTAAAAAACCAAATAGAAGATTGTAATAGAGCTATGGCAGACCTGTTCCAAAAATCTATTTTGGTAATGCTTTCAGGTACTAAGTTGTTAATGATAACGGTTGCATACTCTTCGGCATGGCTCAATGTCTTTAAATATCTTGGTGCTAAAGGATTGCAACGGGCAGAGCTTTCTATGTCCGTAAAACTTATTCTTTTGAATTGTGTTCTTTTGTCAACTTTATCATTCCATGCGTTATATAAGTATAGACTTAATTCAGGGTCTTTAAAATCATACAGGATACCGCAGTAATCACAATGTATAGCTTCCAAAATGATTGGTTTTATAAGGCTCTCACTTTTTCCACTACCTGCACCACCTGCAACAAAAATTCCTCTGAATGGATTGTTAATGTTTATATATCCCCCGTCATTTGCTCTTAATGAGAGAGCATATTTATGTGCTGATTCAGGGTATTTATAAAACTCTTTTTTACTTGAAGTGCTGGGAGAAAAAACCTTGATTATAAACTTTCCTAATAAATATAGTAAGTAAAAGACAATTGAAAAACCTACAATATTTGTAATTACATTACCAATAGTCGTACTCATATAAGGAAAAATTAATTATTACAGTTTATATAGGAAATATGACAAGCGATTCTAATTCTCAAGTAAATCTTTGGGCTTTACATCAAGTGCTGCGGCTAAAGCATATATCGTACTGATAGTGGTATTCAATTTTCCGTTTTCAATAGAGATAACCTGGCTTCTGTCAATATCGGCTTCAAAAGCAAGTTGATATTGGGAAAGCCCTTTTTCCTTTCTCAGCGCCTTTACTCGTTTGCCGAATGAGCTGATTGCCTTCTGATTCCTGATTTTTGTCACCAATCAAAAGTCCTGCTATTTATTGTAATAAGTAGTTGTATATATCCTACTAATATGTATTTTTGATATAATTTAAGGGTGTAAGATGAAAGATAAAATACCAAAGACCAAAAGAGAAATAGACTTTTATTGCGACAAGGTACTTGCCGAGCAAAAGGTATTTAAACTGCGATTACATATAGCTGCACTTAATGAAGTTTTGAAAGAAAACAGGCTTACACCTATTAAGAACCAAAAGAAATAATGTTTATTCTTTTATGAGTACTAAATATAAATGTTTAACATTCCTTTTGTTTAAAGCCGGAATTAGTATTAAATTTATGCTTCATAATAAATATGTTGACTAAAGAAGAGATAATACAAGGCGTAAAAGATGGGCAAATTTTTGAAAGTAACCTATTTACTAAAGTATGGCTTGTGGGAAGTTTTGCTCGAAATGAGGCCACAGAAAAAAGTGATATTGATTTTTTAATTGAGTATAATATAGATGAAATAGAAAAAGCTAATGTTAATGGTTGGTATACCGTACAGGATTTTATTGAAAAAAAGTTTAATCGCCCGGCGCAATTAATTTCAACAGATGCGTATGAGAAATTTGAAAATAGCTGTGAAATATTAGTAAAGTAATTGCACCAATATCATATTATACGTTTCATTAAAGTATGTTTAAAGATTTTGACAGGATTGTAGCTGACTATAAAAACCAAGATATATTTATATCTGACCAATCACTTTATTATAAAAAGATTGAATTCATTTATAACTCCAATAAATTAGAGGGTAATTTAATAGACCATCGAGGAACGGAATCTGTTATTAGAGATAGGCTCTGTTTTACAAATGTAGTACGGTTTAAAGATATATTGGAAGTAAAAGGACACGCCAAAGCTTTGGATAATTGCTTATTCATGGTTAAAAATAAATACCCTTTAACCGAAAAGACCATAAAAGCATTTAATGCGGATTTATTATACCCTCTTTGGAGTTTTGAAGAGTTTTACGCTTCCTTTAAATACCATAAACAGGAATTAGGTAAGTATAAGGTTATTAATAATGGCATAAAGTATGTTTTGGATGGGCAGCAAGGAAATATAGAACCTTTGTCAAATACGGAAACCATAGAAAAAAACATGGAACATGTTTTTACCGAAAGTAAAAGCATAAAGCATGTTATAGAAAGAAGTGCGCATTTGGCGTATCAAATTTTTATCAATCAACCTTTCCCGGATGGGAATAAACGAACCGCAAGGTTAGTGGTTGTTTATTTATTACTGGAAGCAGGATTACCACTTATTGTGTTTAAAGCAGAAACCCCTAATTTTAATGAAGGATTGCTAAGTAGTTATAAAGAAAACTCATTAGCCCCTTTAATCCATGTTATTGAAGCAGAAGTAAAGCAGCAATTAAGTGAAATGATAGAAATGGATAAGAAACTAAAGATAAACAGAACTCCTCCAACTTTAGGTATAGATAATACTCTTATTTTTTAAACGAATAAACTAATTATGAAAATAAAATCGTCTAAAGCAAATAGTAAAACAGCCAAAAAATCAACCAAAAATAAAGAAGATGCCTTTGAAAAAAAGTGGCGCAAAGGTATTACAGGTGATGAGTTAAGAAAAAGAGTACATACTCATATAGCTAAGTTACCTTGGGGGAATTTTAAAATACCAGCCGATGGTTATACGTTCACTTATAAATTAGTTCCTGAAACCAAAGGCTTTTCTGTAAAGTGTTTGGATTGGGATTGTGTTTTTACACAGGGAGATACCATTAAAGAGTGTAAAAAGAATGCTGCCGAAGTAACCGAGTTGTTTTTAGAAAAAGCATTAACTGACAGTCTTGGTAAAACACAACATCCTAATTTTAAGAAACACCGGAAGAGTAATAATCAGTTTCAACTATCCTTTTTCGGCAGATAAGCTAGATATGATAAGAATAAATGGCATCCGTAAAAAGGATGACTTTATAAATTTGAATGCAGTGAAAAGTAAATTATTTAAAAAAAAATAGCAGGGGTTTATATAGCCTCTACCTTCTACCGGGGTTTTCATTATATAACAGTCGAAAGAATAATTTTATACCTTTGTAATAAGCATGGATACTACAAAAGAAAAAATAATTAACGCGGTAAAGGAAAATAATATATTTAAAAGCAAGTTATTTAATCATGTTTGGCTGGTTGGCAGTTTCGCTAAAGATAAAGCTACAGAAAAAAGCGACATAGACTTTTTAATTGATTATAACGTTTCCGAAATAGAAAACAACACACTTACTAGTCGAGCTAGAGCCTTAGATTTTATTGAAAATACGTTTAACCGCCCTGCGCAATTTATTCCTTCAGATGTTTTTGAAAAACTTGGAGAAACTAATTATGGCATCCGTATTAAATAAGCTTAACTTAATTGGCAGAACTTAATAAAGTACGGAAATTAAATTTTGCCCCTACTGTGGTCATACCGGAACACATCCTGAATCTCGGTAATAATCTTATTTTTTCATTCTACAAGAGGAACTTTAATCTTCGAAGTAAGTTATTTTGCGTACACAGATTGTTTTCGGATCATCATTATGGAAAGTATATTGTTTAATCCAATTCCCCTTTTTATCCAATTCATACTTGTAGATATAAATATTTTTTAATTCATTATCCAATCCATAGGATTTAACTTCACAATTATTGCCATTTTCATCATATTTATAAAGGGTTTTTGAAGTTACTCTATCATTAGGGCTATATGTTGTATATTCTATTAGCCTGCTATTTTCGTCATATTTACGGGTTTCCCTTGCTGTGGTATCAAGGCCCAGTGAAGTGAAAATAGTTTTAGTAACATTCCCTTTATTATCAAATGTATTAAATACTCTAAACGTATTGTCAAGATCAGAATCATAAGCACAATGAAATATTTCTGACTGATTACCGTTTTCATCATAGGTTACACTTTCTTTAAAATTTAATTCGCCATTTGCCAAATAAGACTTTAGCGCTTTGATATTTTCCTCTTCATTATATTCATAAATTGAACTATCCTTAATAGAACCATCACTTAAATAACCTTTCCATTCTAATATATTCCCATTAGTACCGTATTTACTTTTTTTAATTAGTGACAGATTACCCTCTTTATCATATTCTACCGCATGAATTATATTACCCTCTCCATTATACACCATTAGATTAACAGCCTTTGTGGTATCCATATCCCCCTGAATAATTTCACCAAATTTATTTAAGGCTTTATAATAGGTGTGTTTAATCTGCTTTACATTTCCCTTCAATAAAGCGCTTTCAACATGGGTTTTCTTACCATAGGATTTTTTAAAATCTGAACAGGCTGTTATTATTATTAGTAAAAGGCAAACTGCTTTTTTCATAAAATGATTAGTTTTTACAAATATATACAAAGCTGCAAATAGTGAAATATATATCACATAAATAATTTTTACTAGATACATTTTTGTTATGTGAAAAAAAAAGCAAGTAGAATTAATGATATTGTTGGCGGCAATATTCGTAAAATTCGTATTGCACAAAAATTATCTCAAAACCAGCTTGCCTACGAAACGGGTCTTACAAGGGAATTTATTAATAAAGTAGAGAACGGAAAAAACAATATCTCCATTACCAAATTAGCTTTAATTGCCGAAGCATTAAATGTTTCCATGAGAAAGATCGTTGAATAATATTTTGATTCTGCTTAGTTACCTAACCAACTCCAAAATCCTTTAAACTCTACTCTGCCTGCAAGTTTTGAAAGTAAAGTATTAGATGAATCCAGTAAGGCTATTTTGTAACCCTTAAATATGACTACCTCTATACTTCTTACTCCTTCACAAACTTTTTAATAGAAGGCCCCTCTTCCGTTTGTATTTTAACCATATAAACACCGCTTTGTAAATCACTTACAGGTATGCTGGCGTATTTAACCAAATCATTGTACTGAAAGCCTCTTACTATTTTGCCAAGCATGTCATAAACCTCAATCGTTACCTTATTTAGGGGCTTCTCAAACTCAATATATACCACATTATTGGCGGGGTTTGGGTAAAGCTTAAAATCTAAAGACAGAGCCGCATTATTTTCTTTAATACCCAAACCCGCTAAACTTAAACAAGTAGGAAAGGTATTATTATTGAACCAATTTCTTACTCTTTGATTATCTGAAACAGCACGGGTAATAGGGCAAATAGCATTCCCATAACAATTGGCAGAGTCTTGTGTAAATACCAAGGCATAATCAAAGTTATATATACTATCCGGTTTCATGGTAAAAGGGCCTATATTTACTATAAAACGCCTGTCTCCAAAAGGATTTCCTGCCTGTGCTTCTGTCCAGCCTGAAGGCCCAAAAGTGACAGTTCCTCCGGGTGGGACAACAGGGCTTGCTATAGAACCACCTAAACCAATACCATAAGGATCTGAAGTACCCGGGTACAAAAATCTGCAAGCTTTATTACTTCCTGTATCTGCTCTTAAACCTGAAGCACCATAAGTCATCGGTGTGCCATTTTCCCAAAGATTATTCATTAAATTATAGTAGGGTATTCCGCCCGCTGTTCCGCTTGGATTTCCATTTATAGAACTTCCACTATTATTATAGTAATTAAAACCATCCATCAAACAATGCTCATTAGCTTCATCAATTACTCCATTGTTATTATTATCAATCCCATCATTGGGGTTTGCTTTAGGCCCATTTAATACATTGCAGGCAAAAACGGGTAAGTTGCTATGATAACCCGGGTTTGGGCCTGTATCATAATCATAATTCTCTCCGTTATACGTATAGCCATAATTGTTCATCACATTGCAACCTACATAGTCATCCTGATAATCCCCTAAATCGCTATCTACCCATAAACCCATACGGGTACTATCATATTGATTTGAGCTATAGTTAACTATTTGGTAATTATAAAAAGTAGTGTTGTTTAATACGGTGTTGCTATCGGCAATACCCGGACAGGTAAAAGCATAAGCACTGGCATGAACTTCAATACCTAATGGTAAGCCGCCTGTTTCGCCATGGTGATTGTAAATATCATTATATACGCTCCAAATCATCTGGTCTCCCTTAATAAGCGGGTAATCTCCCTGCAAATAATTATAGGTTCCGTCTCCATTAAAATCTACATAAGGGGCTAAAGGTTTGCCTGTATAAGGAGAATTGCCCGGCCAGTTTACAATAGATGCAGGTGGTACAAAAACACCACTTTGCACAGTTCCTGCTGCCCAGGCATACATAAAGTTGGCAATATCAAAACGGTTTACTTTCCAAACATGGTTATAAGTTTCCAAGGTTGTACTGTCAATGGCATCTGTTACCGGATTAATCGGACCGGGCCAAAAATCATAGCCATTTTGCCTGTAAGTCATAGCTGCCATGTGTAAATTACCTGCGGTATAACCTCCAATCCACATAGCGGAAGAAAACAAAGGGCTTGTATTATTTTGTTTAGGAGTAAAATATTTGGCTTCTGTTAAATCCCAGTGTTGATTGGAGTTATCAGTTATTAAAGCATTTACATTATTTATATCTAAAAAAGCTGAATTATAGCTTGTGGTACCTAAGGAGGTAATAGAAGGAGGAGTAACAACAGATAAACTTGCATCAAATGAATATAAAACAGGGTGAACAGCGGTACCACCGTAATTGATATCATATTGAATATAAAATATTTTATCAGAAACTAAATCATGTTGCATTACTGCATAACCCACTGTTGTAGAATTAGCCGCTGCAGGAGAGAAGCCAATATAAACATTTAATGTATTTGATTTAAGTTCAATGCTTCCTAAAGGAGTATAATATAGTGGGGCATTACTGCCCTCAGTCATTCCAAGTAATACTCCACCGCTTGGCCCTTTACAAAGGCTTTTTACAGTATGAGGCCAATAACCTATCCCACCTTCATACAAATCTTCTATAAGTGTATATGAATATAATTGCTCTACATTGTAAAAATTAGTGTTATCGTATTTTATAAGCCCGTGTCCGTTAGTCCCTATCCATTTATTGTTTATACTATCTAAATAAATGCAGTTTACGGTATCTGCTATATTACCTGCCGTTACATAGTTAAAAACAAAGTTGCTTCCGTTAAATTTATCTATTCCAAATTTATTACCTAACCAAATAGCCGAGGCACTTTCTGCGGTAATGCAATAAATGGTATCGCTTTTCATGCCATTGCCTGCGTGGTTATAATTGGTAAAGCCTGTTCCGTTATAAACCGATAAGCCTTTGTATGTGCCTGCATATACATTGCCACTATTACAAGCCAAAGAAATTACAGTATCATTTATCAAAGTAGAATTGGTGGTATTATAGGTAGTAAAACTTGTTCCGTCGTATTTGGTTAAACCCATATTAGAGCCTATCCAAATATTATTAGCGGCATCAACTGCCAATGCATTTACTTTATTGGTAGCAGAAATGGCATTAAAAACCGGAAAGGTGTCCCATTGACTGCCGTTATATCTTAATAATTGAAAAGATGTAGTAGTTCCGGCATTAAAACCTATCCATTTGTTATTGCTGTTATCAATAACAAGAGCACTGCCATGAATAAGATTTGTGGCATGAACTGTGGTAGAAGGAATAGTTACCGGATAACTAGAAGTTTGACTATAAGTATTGAATGCAATTAAGCCTGTAATAATAAGCGTATAGATGTTTTTCATAGCTTTTGTTTTTATTAATACAAATATATATCAGGCAGGCATCAAAAGGGAAAAAACTTTTTAAGCGGTCTATTTTAACAAAAATACGGTCAGTTTTTACCTAACCAACTCCAAAAAACCCTTAAACTCTTTTTGTTCGGCTGTGCCTTTAGAGTTTGTTTCGATAAATTTTATGATATAAAAATACGCATCTGCGCTGCAACTTTCTCCGCTGGTGGTTCTGCCGCTCCATGCTTCATTTGCTGTGGTAGAAGAAAACATCTTTAATCCCCAACGGTCGTATATGGTACATTGATAATTGCTAATAGTATAATTGCGGTTATAAATTAGTAACTGCCATGTGTCATTTGTGCCATCTGCATTGGGACTGAATATATTGGGTACTGTTATGCTAATGCTGTCAGGTGGTGGCGGTGGGCAATACTTTACTAAAACTGTTTGCGTGGCTGTTGCACTGCAAGCCCTTAAATTTTCATAAGTAAATAAAGTGATGTTATACATACCTGTATCAGTAAAAGTATAACTAAGGTTTTGCGTTGTGGCACTATCACCGTTCACATACCATACATATGCATTGGTATTACTGCTTAAATTACTACCATAAATACTTAAAGGCTCGCAACCACTATAAGGTGTTAGATAAAATTGTGCCTGAGCATTATTTACTTCTTTAATGTTAAAGGTATCTTTAACCATACAGCCAATACTATCTGTAATGGTTAAAGTATAATGCCCTGCACTTAAATTACTAAAAGTGGTATTTGTTTGTGTAGTAGCACTATTTAAACTATACCCATAACCATAATTATGGTAGTTAGGTGTAATAGTTAGTGTGCCTTGTATTACACCGCAAACAGCCGCAGTAGCTGTAAAGCTTTGTGGTGTGGGTGGTGTATGTATAATAACCTGTGCATGTTCGGTGTGCATACAACCTGCCGCATCTTTTACATAGCATATATAATTGGTAGTACCTGTTGTATGTACATTTGGATTAGCAATGCTTGCACTACTTAAACCTGTTGTCGGAAACCAATTATAATTGGTATAACCCGCACTTGCATTTAGTTGCGTGCTTTGCCCTGCACATAGTTTATATATTTTTAAGCTATCTGCATTATTTGGCACACTGAGGCAGGGTGTGCTGTAAGCTAAAATAAAGGCTTCTGTACCATCACTGCCATTAACTGTAGTAACAGTTGAACTATTGGCTGTTAGAGAAAAGGAGGCAGTATTATTAGTAAGGTAGGTTTTAATATTGCATAAAGCATCTGTGCTGTCAATAGATGGGCTGTTTATATTGCCATTCAAACCTGTTAAAACTCCATTCTGATACTGAAAACTGCCCATACCCGTTTCATAATTGGTGCTCCCACTTAACGAAACATCTCTAAGCGTGCCCAATGTAAACGTACTGACAGATGAGGTTAACTGATATTGTAAATAGGGTGACACTTGGTCGTCAACAGATTCAATTGATAAAGCCACATCATTTGCTGTATTTATGGGGTTTAGATTATTCAAGGTATAATTCATAATAGGAACATAGGTCATATTATTTAGATATAAAGCCACATTTACATTGCTGTAGGTATTATTTTCATATAAAAGCAAAAGATAAAAACCATCATAATCATAATAGGTACACTCATTAACCCCATAGCAAGCACCCTGACAGGGAGTAACCAACATGTTATTATTATTTTGTGTTAAAGTAGTAACATCTTTCACACACATCCAGCATTGTGCATTAACTTGAATAGGTCTTGTATAAAATAAAGGTGTTGCATTATCTGACGTGTCAAACTGAATAGAATGACCATTATAATTAAATGAAATTGGGTAATCAATAGCAGGATAAACACCAAAGGTTGAACAGGAAAACTTCAAACTAATTAAAAATGCTTTTTTAATAGTGCATCCGGCAGGAACCGAGTTCTGAAATTTTATAGAATCCGCATTATACCAATCAAGTGAATAATAACTTTTTCCGTCGTAAGAAACTCCACCTTTGTAGGTACTTTGATAATATAATTCCTGCGCCTTTAGCTGAAAAGAAGAAAAACAGAGCAAAAATATTCTAAAAACAACTTTCATTTGACGTTTAGCAAAGTTACGATTTAAGCCGTATTTATTCCTCAATAAAAAATATATGATTTTTTTAAAACTCATTTATTACAAAAACACCAAATTTCTTACATGGTAATTTGGGTCAAAAAATGTAAATAAATTAATTGAAATCTTAATTCTATTGACTTCTTGAATAAATGATTTTCCGAAAATCAAAAAAGTCTTACATATGTAAGATTTTATCAATAAATGTAGTAAAATCAATATGTTCATAAGTTCCATTAAAATATAACAATTCCTTAACATGACATCAAAATATGAATAATAAATTTGCTATAAGTATAAAAATCGTTCTACATTTGTATTAGTAAAAGAAAATATTAGGCGTTGCTGAAAGTTTTTCTCGCTCGAAAACCGCGAATTAGAAAGCAAGAGAGAAACAGGAGGAGTAACGCGTCTGAAAAGGCGTGTTCTCTTGGCTGTTTTTCAATTCTTGCTGGGTGCTTCGCGGTACCTCGAGCGAAAAGAAAAATAAGTGGGGGTTCACGCCCTAATTTTTAAATAAAGCTGTTAGAACCTGCGGCAATTAAATAACAATAAAAAAACAAAAACATGAACACAAGACAAACATTCAAAAAAATATTAGCAGTATATTGTTTACTGCTGATTGCAAGTTGTGCATTGGCACAGACTGGAAACCCCTACTGGGCTTTACCACCAAATTATCTTAATTATCCAACCTCTACACCCCTCCCCACCAATAGCTATACGTGGACACAACCGGGAATGGGTACGGTACATCCGGGTTATGGGTATGGTACTAATTATTGGAGCCCAACGGATTCATTAACCGATTCAGACGGATATTCCATAATGAACGGCCCCAATAATATGTATGCCGATGAAAATGGCAACCCTTTGTTCTCCATTATAAGTGGTTATATATTTAATAAGCATGGCTATTTGATAGATACCCTAATAGATAGTCTTTACATTTATTCAAACGGAATTTTGTATAAAACTCGTGAAGTTATACAAGGTTATTCCGAAGTTTGCGTAGTACCCAACCCAGCCAACTGTCAGCAGTATTACATATTTACAGCTATGTCAGTTAGCCCTGGGACTGATAATGGTAATATTTGGCCAAGTAGTGGCGGACCTTGGGGTTCTGCAAAAGATATAAATGCAAACTGTTGCTCAGACCCATCCATCAGTAAAGGTGGCTATGCGGCAAAAAACTTTTTTGTCAAACCTTACTATACACTCATTGATATGTCGAAACAAGGAAAATATATGCCCGCAGGTGAATATGGAAGAAATTTTGATTCTTTGTGTGGTGCATCGGTAAATGCCACCGCTGGGAATCTTTACACAACAACCAGTACAACGGCTGCATGCGGCGGTAGTCATACGCCACTTAACGGCGACATACATTATGCCGTTACGGGAGTATATAATCCAGGAGGTTCATATGTCGGTTCTACTTTTATTCCTCCTTACCGTTTATTATTTGTGATAAACGACGATGAAATAATGACTTACAAAATAACCGGAACAGGGTCAAATCCGGTACAATTTCTTACGACCAAGCAAATACCGGGTGCTGGTCAATATGTTACCCCATATTCAAATTTAACCGAATTAGAATTATACCAAACAACCACAGGCAGTAAAACTATTCGATTAGCCTTTGGAGCACCTACTTCAGCTGGAGCAGGTACAATGAATACTTTAGTATTTGCTACCTGTGATACATCAGGCACAACTATAACAGGTGTTACAACCGTATATAGCCCAAGTACGTATAATTTTTTTATTGAAGGAGTGGAATTTTCACCTGATGGCAATACGGTATATGCTACGCATTCCTATACATCCGCATACTATTGTACCCTTGAGGCTTTATCGTGGAGTAGTCCTGCGCCAAATACACATATTCTAAGTAGCGATAGTAGTTTTACATATAGCCAAATAGAAAAAGGTACAGATGGTAATTTATATGTATTAGGTAGCTCATCTGCAAGTCCAGGTGCAGCCAGCTTGGCTAAAATATCAAACCCAAATACCCCTTCAACAGCATCCCTTACTACAGGCGTATTATCTGTAAGAGGTAACCAAAGAAACTATCCCGGTCAATGTTATTTTAATCCTCCTGTATATATGCTTCCCGACCAAATAGACCAAGAAGTTTATACCAATTTGTTTACTTCTAACCCGGGTTGTTGTATATTTTATCATCCTTGGGATAAAGTAACTTATTCAGCAGGTACAGCAGTATCCACATGGACAAATACATCCACTACCCAAACATGGCACGCAAATACAAGTACAGTAACACCCTTAAACCCTATGGCATTATCTACTAATTTAACTCATACCGTAACCATAGCTGAGGAACTTCGCATACCAGCAGGTATGACGATAACTATTGATAGCATGACGATTAAATTCTCTCCGCAAGCCCGTTTAATTATAGAGAACGGTTACGGCAGTAAAGTTGGTGGAAAACTTGTTTTAAGCCATTGCACCCTTACGGTAGATAACCGTTGTGCAACTGATATGTGGCCTGGCGTACAGATATGGGGAACACCCGGCTCGGCGCAAAACTCTACTAATCAGGGTTGGCTTCAGGCAAATAGCAATAGCGGTAACGTAATAGAAAATGCTTATGTGGGTGTTTTGGCAGGTTATGATACTACTTGGTTATCTGCAATAACTCCAAGACCGCCTTATTCTTATGTTAATCCTTCGGATGCTTCTTTAACCCCCGGCCAAGGCGGTGGCGGAATGATACAACTTTCAAACACTACTTTTTTAAACAACCAACGCCATGCTGTTTTTTATTCCTACAATAGTTCAACAACCTCTAGTACACCCAAGCTGTTTGAATGTACCTTTAAAAATACTACCTTAATGACGCATACCCAGCATAATCATTATTTTGTGGGCATGTATAACTTTACCCCGGCTAACTCCTTTCCAATATCAGCCTGTGCATTTATAGATACAGTTTTTGCAAATTATAGCGATACAGGTTTGTTTACTCTTAATTCAAAATATACTGTAGACCAAGTTCCNNTGTGCGTAGTACTTTTAGTAATTTTTTATATGGTATTAATAGTATAGATGTATTTATCTATACAGCTACTTTTTCAGTTAAAAACAGTACTTTTTTAAATAACTACTACGGTATATATGCCGGTGCTGTTAATAATGCTATTGTTGAAAGTGATTCTTTTAGAATTTATCAAACCACTTGTACCGGTAGTTGTACAAAACCAACCACTTATGGTTTGTATTTAGATAATTGTACAGGCTACCAAGTACAGGATAATTACTTTACCAAATATGGTTCAACTACTCCTACCAATAGCTTATATGGTATTATTGCCAACAACTCCGGCGCACATGCAAATGCTATTTTCCGAAATATATTTAAGAATTTATATACAGGTTGTCAGGCACAGTATATAAATTATATTTATCAGTCGGGAACTCCGCATAATTCAAGCGGTCTATTATATCAATGTAATACTTTTTCAGCAGGTAGTATTAAGAACGCAGATATTTATGTGCCTGATTATACTTCAGGAGTCAATATCTCAAATACAACATACAGCTCTACTCCGGCAGGAATACAATATGCTCAGGGTTCAGGTGGTTCATCAGGTTATCCTGCAACGGCTGATAATCTGTTTAGCCATTCAGGAAGTAGCGCCTACGATTTTTATATTGATTCTACTGCTTATGCATACAACTCAAATTATGAATATTATTGCACTAGTTCTTGCCCGGGTGGTGCTGGCAATTTATACCCTGCCAGAAGAAAAAACATTAGTGCAGCTCCAGTTAATACAACCACAGTTGTTTGCAGTTCTACTTCTCCTTATTCTAATGGATACAGGACATCAGACCCTTTGTTGGTTATGCAAAATCATGCAGATGCTTATAAACAAACTTATGATAGTTTAGTCTCATTGATTGATGGAGGAAACACAACAAGTTTACTTGCACTTGTTAGCGGTAACAATAATCATCAAGCTGTATTAAACAGTTTAACTCAGGTAGCGCCTTACATAAGCGATGGTGTCTTAATCGCATACATCAATAGTAATTACCCTGCTGCTGATATTAACCAAATATTATCTGCTTGTTCTCCGCTTACAGATAATGTAAATACGGCTTTAAAAGCTTCTAATCTTTCGGGAGGTCTTAAATCTCAATTGGCAGCACAACAAAATGGAACTTCAAAACTATTTAGTTTACACGCAGAAATGGGAGCCGTTTTCTCAAGCCGTCATTTGATACTTAATGAACTTGTAAGAACTTATATGCACGATACTATTCAAACTAATATACAAAAAGGCTATGCTTTGATGAAAACCCAAGCTTTGGAATTACCTGCAAGGTCGCAGTTTGAAACAGCTTTAAGTTTACATGATTCGGCTATGGCTGCAAATGCTTTAACACAAGTTGCAAATCAAGAAGGACAAAGCAATTATGTAAGCCTAAGCACTATCTTATTGCAGAACCTAAGTAATCCTAATTTGATGAATAATTCTTCTGTGGTAAGTACTTTGCAGGCTATGGCTACTGACAGCAGCGACAGGTTAGGTTATATGAAAGTAAATATGCTGTTGCAAAGTGTGGGTAAATCTACCTATATACCTTACATACAGCCTTTCCCTATTGCAACAAATACACAAGGGCAATCAGAACGTACTATGCAGGTTGCGCAAGTAGCTCCAGCTCCTATACTATCAGCAAGCACTTTGGTTAACTCACCAAACCCTTTTAAAGAAAATACCCTTGTAAAAGCGGTTATATTTGAGAAAACACAAAATGCGTATATTGTTATTACTGATATGGTAGGTAATGAAATTGCCCGCTATACTGTGCAACAAGGTGAGAACAACATCAACGTAAACGCAGGCAGTTTAGACCAGGCCGTTATGTTCTGCACACTTGTTGTAGATGGTGTAAAAATTAAAACCAATAAGATGGTATTGATTAAGTAATAACTAACAGGTTTCAGATAACATTAAAGCCGTTCTCGTAAAAGGGAACGGCTTTTGTTTTTACAAAAATTAATAATGCCGATTTTAACTTTTCGTTTCGCTAGCAGTTTCATAAGCGGAACGAAAAGTAAATTTTTAAAATGCCATCGGTAAACGCTGCCAGACCATCAGGTGTGCGATGCGGGCGCAAAAAAGCCCCTAAAACATAAAGGATTTTTACTATATTATAATATCACCATATCCTTAGGATACCATACAAAAAAGTAGTATTGTTTTATCTATAGGTATAGTTATTTATACTGGAACCTCTCCAGTACATCATATTCTTTTTTTGTTATTTCTTCGGCAAGACTAAGCTTAACAGCTACTTCACCGCCATAGAAATAATACCCTTCTTCATCCTGAAAAGGTTTGTTTTCATCCACATAAAAAGTCTTGGCGTAATTATCGGAAAACTCCAATGTATCTTTGTCTTTAGAAATTTTGTGTACACAAAAGACAGAAGTAATAAACGGATAGGCTAAAAACCGTATCTGTT
>PLYA01000075.1 GCA_003153315.1 Bacteroidota bacterium | reverse complement strand
ATAAGTTTTCTTTATAAGAGCCGTAAAAGACTATTACGTCGATAGGTCATAGGTGTAAAGGCAGTAATGTCAGAGCCAAGTGATACTAATTGCTCGTATGCTTTCAAAAAATCTCTTCTTGTGTCTTTTTTCAATTTGTTATCTAAATCAAAAATATTAAGAGTAACAAGGATTAGTTATACTAATCCCCACAACTCGCAATTTTTGGTGTCTATATCATCGGGGTTCACCTTTTCCCATTCCGAACAGAGCAGTTAAGCCCGATAGAGCTAATGGTAGTTGGCCTAAAGCCCGCAAGAGTAAGTCGATGCCAATTTTAAAAATCCCCCTTCAGAAATGATAGGGGGATTTTTTTTGCCTTTAAGTTAATTTTACTTATCATTGTATTACAATGGGCTTAACCTATTCAAAAATAAAACTTAGCAACCCACGCAATGCGTCTCTTTTGCCAATAGAATTAACTTCGTTGGTAGATACAGGTGCTTTAATGCTGTGCATACCTCAATCGGTTGCATACCAGTTAGGTTTAGAAGAATTAGATAAGCGCCCTGTAACCATTGCCGATGGCAGCTCGCACCAAGCACCTTATGTAGGACCGGTGCGCGTAGATTTTGAAAACCGTTTTTGTTTTGTAGGAGCTTTAGTTATTGGCGATGAAACTTTATTAGGTGCCGTGCCTATGGAAGATATGGATTTAGTGGTGCATCCTGCTACACAAAAGTTAATGCCTAACCCATTGCACCCCAATAAACCAAGCTACACTATTAAATAATTGCAGGGCTGCGCGTAAATATTAGCGCACAATAACCAAGCGTTTATTTACAACACCTTCATTACTTGTTAGGCATATATTATAAACACCCTCATTTAAGCTGCCGGCATCTATACTTGTTTTGCCATTTATGGTTTGGGTTAATACCGCTTTGCCATTCACATCATACACGGTACAATGTACATTGTACAATGTATTTTGTGGCTCTATAACAAAACTGCCATTGTTGGGGTTGGGGTAGATGTTTATCTGTTCATGATTTGTAAATTGTTCGATACCTGTTGCCGCAACATTACTTATTTTACGTATACGTTCATTGTCTTGATCAGCAATATATAGATTACCAGAGACATCAGTAGCTATACAATATGGGTTAGCTAATTCTGCTAAAGTAGCAGCAGCACCATCCCCACTAAAGCCATAGACACCATTTCCTGCTACAGTACTTATTACGCCTGAGGTATTAATCATTCTAATTCGACTATTACCATCATCAGAAAAATATAAATTACCGTAAGAATCGGTTGCAATTCCAAATGGCTGATTTAATTCTGCATTTGTAGCTTGCCCTCCATCACCTGTATAACCACCTATACCATTACCTGCAATAGTTGTTATAATGCCTGATGTATTTACCTTGCGAATCCTATTATTACCATCAGATATATACAAATTACCTGTAATATCAATAGTAACCCTACTAGGATATAATTGAGCAGCAGTAGCTTGACCACCATCTCCACTATACCCTCCTGTTCCATTACCAGCAAAAGTTGTTATAATACCTAACGTATTTACCTTGCGAACACTACTATTAGTGGCAATATACAAATTGCCTAAAATATCAATGGTTATACCACTTGGTATATATAATTCCGCAGCAGTAGCTTGTCCTCCATCACCACTATATCCCGTTGTACCATTCCCTGCTATTGTTGTTATAATACCCAAAGTATTTACTTTGCGTATACGGTTATTATATCCGTCAGCAATATATAAGTTGCCACTGGCATCTATAACAACACCATATGGATTTGATAATTGTGCATTTGTCGCTTGTCCACCATCTCCAGTAAAACCGTTTGTTCCATTACCAACTATGGTGGTTATAATACCAGAATTATTTATCTTGCGTATGCAATCATTTTCGGAATCAGCAAAATATAGATTACCAGTTGCATCGAAAGTTATCCCTCCAGGTTTACCCAACTCTGCTATAGTTGCTTGTCCACCATCACCACTATAACCAAATGTTCCATTACCAGCAATAGTAATGATGTTTTGTGCATTTATATTTATTACAAAGACACTTGCTAAAATAAATAGTATTTTTTTCATATTTCGCTACATAAACCGCCAGGTGTTAGTGGCCTACCAGCTAACAAAACTAACTTTCTCATTAATTTGCACAATTCAATTTGTTTACTTAATAATATTTTTCCTTCTTTTAAATCCTTTTGGCAATCATCGCATAATGCTTTTAGAATATTTTCTTGAACACCAACACCTACTTTTTCATCAAAGCTTTTTGTATCCCAGACATGAATATGCATTTTATTGTTTATACACTCACGGTATTTCCCGTCTAAATGTTTTTCAAATTTATCTGCTTCCATGTTATTTATTTAAAGTTATAACAAACATACAAAAAAGAATCTCACTCATCCTTATCCTTTTTCTTTGTGTTCTCAATAGTAAAGTTATAAATTAAGAGCTACATTTACGTCTGCATATTTAAAGTACCGTAAATTATGGCTAACGAATTAGATGACTACCTGAACCAACAACAGCAGCAAAAGCAAAAACAAGCTGCCGAACAAGCGGCTAAGCAAGAAGCTGAAGAGAATGCGATACACGCGTTTAATAACGCCTTTAAAGATTTGCGCGATACCCTTATTTATCCCACCATGGTAGCGCATCTTGATAACCTGCGAAAGCATGGCACCTCTGCACACGTGCATAATATTAAAATGAAAGACGGGTATCATCACCAAAGCTATTATATAGCTAAGGGAAACCGGAACAGTATTATTTCGGTGCTGGGCAACTACCATAAGAAAAAGGTTTGTGTGGATACCGAATATTTTGAATTTATTCAAACAGACCAGCAAAACAAAAGTTACCACAAAACAGAGCAACAACATGATTTAGCCGAAATAACGCCTGCCTTGCTGGAAACTATTGTACTAAATGCCATCAAGCAATTAGCCTCAGAAAGCTAAAACACTTCCTTTGCGAAGATGAGGCATGCATTTGCGAGGATGATGCCTCCGTTTACGAACATAATCCTTCCCTTTGCAAAGACAATCCCTCCGTTTGTGAACATAATACCTTCATTTACCAAGATGAGGCATCCGTTTGCGAGGATGAGGCATCACTCCGAACTTTGTAGCACTCCCTTTGAACTTTTTAGCCCTCCATTTGAACTTTGTGGCACCAATTTTGAACTTTGTGGCACCAATTTTGAACTTTGTGGCACTCACTCTGAACTTTGCAGCACCCCTTCGGAACTTTGCAGCACTCCCTCCGAATACTGCAAGGCGGAGTAAAAATGGCTGTTTTTGTAGTTTAGGATGCGTTAAGTACAAAAATATAACGATTACTAAATGAATAATGAGCTAAATGGTAGCTTTGCAAACCAAATCTTATGTCAGGCAACTCCAATCTCTATAAGATATTTCAGGCACTATCGCTGGATATTGTGTTGGGCGCTGTTATATTTTCTTATGCCATAAGCCTCTACTTTCAATCGCCCATATCCTATAGCGCATTGACTTGTTTGGCCATAGCCATATGGCTAATTTATACGGCCGACCACCTGCTGGATGCCCAAAAAACCATAGATAAGCCTGCAACCTTCAGGCATCAGTTTCATAAACAATTTAGGAAGCCGCTTGTAGTAATGGCTGTTTTATTATTGTTAATAGGTGCGGTTATTGCTTACTTCTTGCCCAGAGTTATCTTATACAATGGCTTGGTTGGTGTGTTGCTTACGGGTATTTATTTTCTGTTATTGCAAAGCAAATCTTTCTGGCAAAAAGAAGTTTGCGTTGCCATAGGCTATACCTGGGGTATATGCTTAGCTCCTGTTTGTATAAATTGGGGGCAATTAGCTTTAGTACAACTGTTATTAATACCGCAGGTGTTTCTGCTGGTGTTTGCCAACCTGCTCATCTTCTCTTGGTTTGATATGAGTAATGATAAGCAAGACGGGCACCAATCAATGGTTATACGTTGGGGCGAAAAGCGGGCAAGAATTGGTATCATACTTATTATTGTGGCAGGAGTGCTGCTAAGTCTTTTTACGATGGTTTTTCCTCTTCATGAAAATAATACAGGCGCAGAGGCCGAACCTATGCATATTATGGAGGCTATACTATTACTGATGTTTGGTATATTGTGGTTGATATTTAAGAACCATCCCTTTTTCAGAAAAAATGAAGCATACAGGGTAATTGGCGATGGCATCTTCTTTATCCCTGTTTTATTTATCCTGTATGCCTCGCAGCACTAATTATAACGCCGTTGCCTGGTTTTATGACGGGCTTAGCAGTTTGGTATTTGGTTCAAGCATAAAAAAAGCACAGATAGATTTACTGCCCCTTATTCCCAACAACTCGAAAGTGATTATTGTGGGCGGTGGCACGGGTTGGATACTGGAAGAAATAACCAAGCTCCATCCATCAGGCTTAGAAATTACCTATGTAGATTCTTCCTCCAAAATGATTGAACGTTCTAAGAAAAGAAACTATGCTGCCAATAAAGTTGAGTTTATTGAAACATCTGTAGAGGATTACCTGCTACTTTACACCGACCACCTGTATGATGCCATCATTACTCCCTTTATAGCAGATTGCTTTTCTCAGTCAGCCTGGCAACAGGTGTTTACCAAATTAGATGCAAGTCTGCAACCAAACGGAATGTGGCTTTATGCTGACTTCTATTTGAATAATAAAAGTCCGCAGTGGCAAAGGTTTTTAATAAAGCTGCTGTATATTTTCTTTAGAATAACTTGTCGTATCCCCGCAAAGCAACTTCCCAATGTTGAAGTGTGCTTTTCAACATATAAACATATTTCTAAACGAATGTACTTTGCCGGTTTTATTGTTTCACAGGCATTTAGGAAGTAACTAAAGACTTACTCTTTAATTACTTTCTTATAAACAACTTCTCCTGTTGCCATATTCTTAATAAGAATAACGTAATTTCCTGTAGCTAAACTCTCTGTATTAACTTGAATTAAATTATCAAGTTTTGTTATACTTTGATTAAAGCTTTGCCCTAAAACATTCATAATACTAATGTCCGTATTGTTGGCTTTTAAAGACGAGCCTAAAGAAATAGTTAAGTTAGTATTTACAGGGTTTGGATAGATATTTATATCACTTACCAGTGATGAATTGTTTTTTATAGCTGTAGCGGTGTTATAACATACTACAAGTTTTGGGTGTTGCCCCGGATGCGGATAATCACTCGAACATAAAACCAAAGACCTAAGTGTAGCTTCAGTTTGCAATTGCAGCATCATACCGTAATTGGTAGTAGGGCTTGTTACCCAGTTTTGTACAAAGTTTAAAACATTAATGGATGGATAGTTCTGAGAAGTTGATGTGCTTTGAGCCAATGTAACCTGATTTGTAGTACTTGTGGTAGGTTGATTATTCCAGGTAACTGTATTTTCTTGCCAAGTAGATGTAATCATCTTTAAATAGGC
The DNA here is from genome assembly GCA_003153315.1 of Bacteroidota bacterium. Lineage (GTDB taxonomy): Bacteria > Bacteroidota > Bacteroidia > B-17B0 > Aurantibacillaceae > PALSA-968. The sequence continues at coordinate 32,348 of PLYA01000075.1, read as the reverse complement.
TGCATTAGAGCCGCTAGAACCCTCTGAGTTTGATGTGCTTGTATCTCCGTATAATGAAAGAACAGCGCTTGTAACAACTGCTGATGTTGGAATAGAAGATAAATTAAATTGAATTAAGCCTCTAGAGTTAAAAGGTGTTCCACCATTAGTCCAGGAAATAGCATCTAACTCCGCATAGGTTCCCAAATTAGTTGTAGGAAGAAGTGATGTAACAAAAGCATCCTTACCACTAGTATCTGGTTGAAGTGTAATACAAGTAGAATAGGTTGCCGTAACACTATATTGTACCTGCAACATGGGCCATTTAGTAGTATCTGTATTATCAGAAGAACCCAAAACCATACTGTTATAGGTGGTTTCGTTTAAAAGCTTCAGCATAAAACCATAATAAGAATTGGCTATTTGGTCATTTACAAGATTCAAAACATTTATACCTACATAGTTTTGCGAAGTAGTTATGCTTTGAGCTAAAGTTACTTCGTTGGTAGTGGTAGTAGTTGGTTGATTATTCCAGCTAACTGTGCTTTCAGTCCAAGAAGAAGTTATGTTTTGTAAATAACAAGAATTACTGCCTGCACTTAATTGTGAGTTACTACTGGAAGTAAGCCCGTACAAATTTAAGTTTGCAGAAATAATAGTAGCACCTACAGGTAATGCAGATAAATCAAAATAGATAAAACTTCTTGAAGTAAATGGGGTTCCGCCACTTGTCCAATCTATGGCATCATTTTCAGGATAGGTACCATAATTAGTTGTTGGGTGTAGGTTCGTTACATAAGCATCCTTACCAACTGTTGCATTAGGATGAAGTGTCAGTGTTTGCGTTTGAGCCATTATTGCAAAAGGAAGTAATAAGCTTGCTAGTAATGATTTTTTCATAAAAGTTATTTTAAATTAAACTAAGTTTATATTTGCAAGCTAAATTAAGCTAAATTTATGAGTCTTAAACAAACTATTCTATTCTTCATCAGAAAAACCAAAGCCTTTTTTATGTGGCTTAGGTTAGATGTTATCTTCCTTCCATTTTTTAGTTTTCTGCTTAATCTTGCCTATATGGCTAAGCTGTCTAAGTTTAGGGCTCAGCATAAAAACTTACCGTTTAATGATTTCCTTAACCTTAAATGGAGTTATAATTCGAGGTTTGACTTGTATAAGTACCTTATTGATAAAGAAGGTTGCAGTAATGCTGTGAATTTTTTTGAATTTGGTGTAGCTACGGGAACAAGTTTTAGATGGTGGTTAGATCAAAACAAGAATGCCGAGTCTAAATTTTATGGCTTTGATACTTTTACAGGACTGCCGGAGCATTGGAATTTGTTCAATCAGGGGGATATGTCTAACGGGGGAAAAATACCGGATACCAATGATGCAAGAGCTTCTTATTACGCAGGCCTTTTTCAGGATACTTTGTTACCTTTCTTTAAGACTTTTGACAATAAGAATACAAATGTTATTCACTTAGATGCTGATATCTATTCGGCTACCTTGTTTGTATTAACTATGTTTTATCCATACTTAAAAAAGGGTGATATTCTTATTTTTGATGAGTTTAACATTCCTACACATGAGTTTAGGGCGTTTACTGATTTTGTAAACTCATTCTATGTAAAGTATGAAGTAATTGCTGCGGCAAATNNAAGCAGTAAGAATTTTGTAGGATAAAGCATCCTTACTTTCCCTTACATCTTACTAAATTGTATATTTGTAGCCTTATTTTTCTATCATGAGAGATGTAATTTGGACCATAATTGTTATATGGGTTGTTTACAGAATATACGAAGCCATTAAATCTTCCAAAGTTTATATCTATCAAAAGCACGAGCATAACCATACTTACAATACCCAAAAAGAAGGCGAAGTAAAAATTGATTCAAAGCCTCAGCAGCACCATACTGAAAGGAAGCCAAATTCTGATAAAGGCGGAGAGTATGTGGATTACGAAGAAGTGAAAGATTAACTTATTAAAAATTATTAAGTAAAATAATTTCGCTTATTAATCGTTACTACATTCGCACATAATATTAAAAACGTATGAACATTAAGAAATTTCTGCCGCACATAGTTGCCATAGGGGCTTTTTTAGCCATATCCTTGTTTTATTTTAGTCCGCTATTAGATGGAAAAAAACAAATCCAACAAGGTGATATAAAAAATTATAGTGGTGCGGCACAAGAAATTGCCGATTTCCGTAAAGAGCATCCGGGCGAAGAACCTTTGTGGACTAACAGCATGTTTGGGGGTATGCCTGCCTATCAAATATCAGTATTATATACTTCTAATTTGATGAAATATGTAGATAGAGCTTTTCAATTATGGCTCCCTCATCCTATTGGCATGGTGTTTCTATATTTTATGGGCTTCTATATCTTGCTTTTATGTTTGCGTGTAAACCCTTGGATTGCCTTAGTGGGTGCTTTAGCTTATGGGTTTTCCTCTTACTTTTTCATCATCATCGAAGCAGGGCATAATACCAAGGCGCATGCCATTGGTTATATGGCTCCTTTATTAGGCAGCATTATTCTTACCCTGCGTAAGAACTTTATTTTAGGCGGAGCCTTAACTACCCTGTTTGCTGCACTCGAGCTGTATGCCAACCACGTACAAATAACCTATTACTTATTTATGATAGTAGCAGTTATTATGCTGGTAGAGTTTTATGCTGCCATTAAAGAAAAGCGCATTCCCGATTTTATTAAGCGTGGTGCTATTGTAGCTGCTGCCATATTAATTGCTGTTCTTCCTAATGTATCTAACCTATGGGCAACTTATGAGTATGGTAAATATACCACTCGCGGCACATCAGACTTAACCATAAAAGCAAACAGAGAAAGCAATGCAGGTATTAAAACCAGTGGATTAGACAAAGATTATGCGACCCAATGGAGTTATGGAATAGGCGAGTCGTTTACGTTGTTAATTCCAAACTTTAAAGGAGGGGCTTCCGAGTCTATGGCAAATAATAAAAGTGCCTTAGAAGCTATCAGCGATCCTCAAATGAAACAATATGCAGGCAGTATGAGTGGATATTATGGTAACCAGCCTTTTACATCAGGGCCTGTTTATGCAGGTGCCATTATGATATTCTTAGCTGTGCTGGGTTTATTTTTAATTAAAGACAGAATTAAATGGGCATTGCTTGTAATTACTATCCTAAGTATTATGCTTGCCTGGGGAAAGAACCTGATGTGGTTTACCGAGTTATTCTTTGATTATTTCCCGGGTTATAATAAGTTCCGTGCCGTATCTATGATATTGGTTATTGCTGAACTAACCATACCTCTTCTGGCTGCTCTTGCTTTGCAAAAAATATATGAATCAACAGCAACTACAAAAGTAAGATTGGGTAAAAGAGATATGCCGATTAATCGCATACTTATTATCGCAGCAGCCCTTACAGGTGGCTTTGCATTATTGTGTTACATAGCTCCTGATATGTTTAATAAATTTCAGGCAGATAATGAACTAAGACAAATAGTAGGGCAGGTACAACAACAGAATCCTAATGCGCAAGTGTCTCAAATAGAAAGCATGTACACTCCTGTTTTAGAACAAGCCGAACTTGCACGCAAAGCCATCTTCAAGTCAGATGCCATGCGCACGTTTATTTTTATCCTGTTAGCTTTTGGCGCAATCTGGTTATATCTTGCTAAGAAGTTAAACCAACAGTTATTGGTTGCTGCACTTGCCATTTTTGTATTGACCGATATGTGGCCAGTGGCGGCACGTTACCTTAACAACTCTAACTTTGTACCTAAAGCACAAATGCAAACTCCTTTTGCAAAATCTAAAGCAGATGAGTTTGTGTTAGAAGATAAAACACTTGATTACCGTGTGCTTAATATGGCCCGCAATACATATAATGATGCTTCTACTTCTTACTACCACAAATCAATAGGTGGTTATCATGGAGCTAAACTAAAACGCTATCAGGAGTTAATAGACTTTCAGATTGACAGAAATACGGCAACACTAATGAAAAACTTGCGTAGTGCCGGTGTTTCCGATTCTTCATTACGGGCAGCATTTTCAAACACACAAGTGCTTAATATGCTGAATACAAAATATGTGATTGTAAATGATGAAGCTCCTCCTTTGGTTAACCCGCAGGCTAATGGCAATGCATGGTTTGTAAAAAACATACTGCCCGTAAATTCTGCCAATGATGAGATTTTAAAACTATCGGATATAAACACCAAAGAAACAGCCATTATTAATGATAAGTTTAATGATGTGTTAAAAGGTTTTAAACCTGCTTTTGATGCTGATGCAAGCATAAAATTAAACTCCTATCAGGCTAATAAACTGGTGTACGAAACAAATGCCAAAACCGACCAACTAGCTGTATTCTCTGAGATTTATTATCCAAAGGGTTGGGTAGCTACTATAGATGGCAAAGAAAGCCCCTATGTAAATGCCGATTATGTATTGCGCGCTATGGTTATACCGGCAGGCAAACACACTATAGAGTTTAACTTTAAACCCGCTGTTTACTTTATAGGCGAAAAAATATCCTTAGCAGGCTCTTTACTGGTGTTGATTATTTCTTTTGGCGGAATATTTTACGCGTATAAGAAAGAAACTAGCTTAACCGAAAGCCCCAAAGCATAATTTTTTTAGGTTTAATTCGTATTTTTCTTGTCAAAAGGATATCAATCTAAGTTAAACTGAAGTCAATCTGAATTCAAATTAAACTCCTTACCCTGTTAATTTTTCTTCTTTTTAAACAATGCCATCAGTAAAACCGGAAGTAAAACTATCTCAGCCAACAAGGCAACCAAAAGCGTAAGGCATGTAAGCAAGCCAAACAGACGGATACTCTCAAAATCTGATAATACCAAACTGATAAAGCCTCCTAATAAGATGAGAGTGGTTAAAAAAACGGGTTTTCCGGTTTCGGCATACGTATGTTTAAATGCCCGTAAAGGAGAAGTGCTTTTCTTTAACTCCAGCTTGAAACGGGATATAAAATGAATGGTATCATCGGTAGCAATACCAAAGGCAATAGAAAAGAAAATAGCCGTACTTGCCTTTAACGGAATATGAAATATACCCATAATGCCTGCCATAACAAGCAAAGGCACTACATTAGGAATTAAAAATACCAGCACCATTTTAAACGACCTATGTATAATAAACGTGAGTAATGCCAGAGCCAATATACCCGTTAACAAGCCCTGCATGGTATTTGTAACCAAATAGTTATTATTTAAATCAATCAGGTTGGTAGTACCGGTTATGGTAAGCTTTATTGCCGATGTATCAGTATGCTGATTGACAAAGTTGATAAGTAGTGTATTGTATTTATCCACTGTTTGACTGCCATAATCTTTTATCTTAGCACTTATGTGACTTCGCCTACCATCGGTTGTAATCAGTTTCTTAAACTCTTTTTTGTTTTTATTGTTTGTTATAAGTTTCATATCCCTGTTATAATCTGCCGTATCTTTTGGCAGAATATAATCTCCATCATACGCCTCGTTAATAGATTTTACAAGCCCCACAGGCGATAACATAAACCCGGGTTGGTAGGTTTTAGTAACAAAGCTGTCAACCCCGTTTAGTTGTTTCATTAACTCATAATTCCAAATAGTTTTGTTTGCATCTTTTATGGTAATATCAATTTCAAGCGGACGAACACCTCCGTAATGTTTTTCAAAGAAGAGGAAGTCCTGTTTTACGGGTTCTTTATCCGATAAATCATCCAATAACTTTTGATTAGGAACTATTTTAAACATACCCCATACCGATACCAACATCAGTAAACAGGTTATAAGCGCTATAGCTTTGCCTTTGCGTATTACCCAAAAGAACAGCTTGTGCGAAGCAGTATCTATGGTTGGTTTATCTTTTAACTTATTACTTTTAAATTTAAAATTTAATATAGTAAGCATGGCGGGCAAATAAGTATAGGTCAATACAAATGCCAATGCAATACCAATAGATGTATACATACCGAAATCTCTTACCGGCTTTATACCCGAATAACAAAGTGACAGAAAGCCTACTACTGTTGATACTAAGGTTAGTAAGGTAGGTTGCGCTACTTCTTTAAAGATAAGTTTCAGGGTATTGCTTTGGTTATTACCGGCAAGTATTTCATCATTGTATTTGGTATAAAAATGTATCACATCGCTCATCCCTGCCACAAATATCATGGTAGGTATCATTGCTGTCATAATATCTATGGGTTTGTCTAATGCGCCCATTATTCCAAAGGTTATAACGGTAGAAATACCAATTAAAGAGATTGGCAGCAACACAGCTTGTATATTCTTAAAAGTAAGCCATAACAGAAGTGTTACAAACAAAAGTGATATGAGAATGAAAAGAGTAAACTGTTTTTGTAATTTCTCTAAGAATACAGAGGTTGCAAATATCCTTCCTCCCAAATGGAACGAGTTAAAATTAAAATTACTTACCAGCCTTTTAATACATGCTGCCAGCGTATCTGATTTTTCTTTAGATAAACCATCTTTTGATTTTAGATAGAAGCAAATCGACTTCCTATCGGTTGAAAAGAAGTTATTCTTCCATTGAGGAGATTTATATATATAAGCAGAATCATCTTTATATAAATCTTCATTCTGAGAATGAAGCAAAGATATTTGTATAGAAGCAAAACCCTGTAAAGATGTTTTTTTTAATATGCTTGGCGATACAACCTCTTCAACAAAGGGAAGTTTTTTTAATTGTTTACTAAGAGAATCTGCTTTAGTAAGGAAGTCCTTTTTAAATATTCCCTTCTCATTTTGCAGGGCGATAAGCACAAACTCATTATCATGCCCAAAAGCTTTACGGTAATCTTTAAAAAAGGGCAATGCAGGGTCGTTATCCGGAAAAAAAGACTCAAAATCATAACTAAAACTTAGTCGGCTGCTAAAGTATAAAGCAGTAAAAAGAACAAGTGAAACAAGTGCCAATACCACCCGCGCATGTTGATTGGTGGTAATCATAAATTAGTTAGTTGCAGCAGCTATTTTCTTTACTTGTGCGCATTCATCGCCTCTTTTGGCAGGCACTAACTCATATTGAACACGGTCGCCTTCCTTAATTTCTTCGGTAAGCGCTTTCGCATGCACATAATATTCTTTCTTGGTTTCATCATCAATAATAAAGCCAAACTTGTTCTTGTAATTGAAAAATTTTACTGTTCCGGTGTGCATAAAATTTAATTACGCAAAGATAAGAAAAGTATATTTGCAGGTTATATGATGCATCCCATTATAAAAAAATATATAGAGTATAATAATTTTGGCAGACACTTAGGTTTACAATTCAATATTGTTGAACCCGGCGTTGTGCAACATTACTTAACCATCACTAAAGAGCATTTGGCAACTCCTCAGGCAGCACATGGCGGCCTTGTTTCTGCCATGATGGATGCGGTACTTGGCGTAGCAGCTCTTTCTATGGTGTGTGGAGATAATAAAATTGTTTCTACTGTAGAATTTAAATTAAACTATTTAAACCCCGCTTTGCTGGGCGATGAACTAAGCGGGGAATCATTTATAGAACAAAAAGGAAACCGCATTATAGTAGTAAGCGGCGCTATAAAGGCAACAAACAGAGATGTAATTATATCAAAAGGTATTGGAACATTTAATGCATATCCTGCCTCTAAAGTTGGTTTGATGGTATAAACATGAAATTAAAAACAACAAGTATATTTCTTCTTTTCGTGATTACGAGCGCAGCACGACAATCTTATGCGCAGAACTTATTTCCTTCAAGAGTAAAAATAGAAACCATCATAGCTGATAGCACCTGGTATGGCGAAAGCTACTCTAGCATTGTACAGGTTAATGAAGCCAGCGGCGAAATTGCCTTTAAAATGGATATTTCTTCTATTACTACAGAGATACCCAAGGCAGATTCGATACTTGCCAGCATGGGGAAGCAATATGTTTATTTGCAAGGAAAATTCCCTATTAAGAACTTAAGCTTTACCGATGCCGATAACGAAAGTTCTGAAGAATATACGGGCAAAGCCATGCTTACCATTTTTGACGTAACCAAAGAAGTAAGTTATAGTTTTGAGGTATATAATTTTAATAATAACGATGAGTTTGCAGTAGGTAATAGTGTTTATCCTTTGCGCATTGGTTTGTTTTTTAATTTTGAACCAACAGATTTTAACTTAACCAAGCTGCACAAATCATTAGTACATACCATAGAGGTAGAAGTTAGCAATGGTTTTATAAACAGAACTAATTTGGGAGGAGATAGTATCTTCCCTAAATAATCAATCACAATACAAATGGCACGCATACTAACCGGAATAACAAGCAATAACATACCACACTTAGGGAATGTTTTAGGCGCTATGCTTCCTGCAATAGAATTAAGCAATCAGGCAGAACACGAGTCGCTTTATTTTATAGCCGATTTTCATTCTTTAATCAGTTTAAAAGATGCCGAAGCAAGAAAAAATAGTATTAATGCTATTGCCGCTGCATGGATTGCCTTGGGTTTTGATACACAAAAAAACATATTGTATCGCCAAAGTGATGTGCCACAGGTTACCGAGCTAACCTGGTATTTGAACTGCTTTACCCCCTACCCTATGCTTGCCAATGCAACTTCTTTTAAAGATAAAGCAAGCAGGTTGAGCGAGGTAAATACAGGCTTGTTTACCTACCCGGTTTTAATGGCTGCCGACATATTGATGTACGATGCCAATTTGGTTCCTGTAGGTAAAGACCAATTGCAACACCTTGAAATTACACGCGATATAGCCGAGCGATTTAACCATCAGTACGGAGAAACGTTGGTAGTACCCAATGCCAAAATTGAAGAAAGTGTAATGATTGTTCCGGGTACTGACGGACAAAAAATGAGCAAATCATATAACAACTTTATTAATATTTTCCTTCCCGAAAAAGAGCTGAAAAAAGCAGTAAACAGCATTATTACCGACGCTAAAACAGTAGAAGAACCCAAAGACCCCAATACCTGCAATGTTTTTAATTTGTATAAACTGGTAGCCGATGCCAGCCAAACAGCAGAGCTACGAGCTAAATACCTGGCAGGTAATTTTGGTTACGGCCATGCCAAAACAGCTTTGTTTGATGCATTGCTACATAAATTTGCTGCTGCAAGAACTAAATATGATTACCTAATGGCTAATACCCAAGAGTTGGATGCCATACTAAAGCAAGGAGCAAATAAAGCTGCTGCCATTGCTAACCCTGTTTTAATAAGAGTAAGGCATAAGCTGGGATATTTGTAAGTTTAGTTTGTTTGTACGTTCCGGCAGATTACTGCCGTCGGGCTTTACGCACTGCAAGGCAGCTTGCTCCAATCCCATAACGCAATGCAACTTAAAAAAATTAATTTATTTCTGTTTGTTGCTTGGTTCTAAAAAAACGGTTTTGGAAGCTTTTAATGTCAAATCAAGGTTTTTCACCCTCCGGTCTAAGCCTTAGACCGTTCAGTGAAGGTCTTAGACCCATAGGTCGAACCCTTAGACCGTGCGGTCTAAACACGAGACCGTAAGGTCTTAACGTAAGACCAGAGGGTGAAACCTTTAGACCGTTCAGTGAAATTCTCAGACCGTGCGGTACAGACCTTAGACCGTAAGGTCTAAACACGAGACCGGAGGGTATAGGACTTAGACCGTGCGGTCTAACAAGAAGACCTTACGGTGAAACGAATAAAACTTTAGGTATTGATACTAAAACAGGAGGTATAGTTAACAAATAGTAAGGTCTCAAGAAAATTCAAGTAGGTGGAGCTAAAACAAAATTAATTTAAGTATAAATAATTAACAACACACAGGGGGCAATAATTTTTAGGGGCTACCTGCTCTTAACTAATTCCTGCTAAATTTGCGCTTATGAGTTTACTATCGGTACAAAACGTTACCAAACGCTATGCCACCCATGTGGCTTTAAAAAACGTAAGCATAGAGGTACCCGCGCAATGTATTTTTGGTTTGCTTGGGCCTAACGGAGCCGGCAAAACATCGTTGATACGTATCATCAATCAAATAACCGCACCTGATGAAGGGGAGATTTTATTGAATGGCAAAAAACTGTCGCCTGAAGATACCTCACACATTGGTTACCTGCCCGAAGAGCGTGGCTTATATAAAAAGATGAAGGTGGGCGAACAGGCTCTGTACTTTGCCCGCCTGAAAGGTATGAGCAAAAGCGATGCCCTGAAAGAGCTTAAAATGTGGTTTGAGAAGTTTGAAATGGTTAGCTGGTGGAACAAAAAGGTGGAAGAGCTTAGCAAGGGTATGCAGCAAAAGGTGCAGTTTATTGTTACCATTATTCATAACCCCAAGTTGCTGATACTGGATGAACCCTTTAGTGGTTTTGACCCTATTAATGCCAACATTATTCGTAACGAGATACTTGACTTGCGCAAGCAGGGTACTACAGTTATATTTTCTACCCACAACATGGGCTCGGTAGAAGAGCTTTGCGATAACATTGCGCTGATTAATAAATCTGAAAAGATACTGGATGGTGCAGTGAAAGATATTAGAAAAGCGCATCGTTCTAATATTTATGATATAAACTTTAAAGGCAACCTGATGGGCTTTACCAATGCCATGTGGGCTGGTGCAGAATTGTTAGAGAAACACAGCGACGGCGATATACATGATGTGCGCATTAAACTGGCAGGCAATCATAAACCAAACGATTTATTACAGGCTGTGATGCAGGTAGCAGAAATAAACTCGTTTAAGGAAGTTATACCCAGCATGAATGACATTTTTATTGCCAAGGTAAACGAGCAACAGGTTATAGGAACGCAATCTAATTATACGGAATAAAACAAAATGAATAAAATAGGTTTAATTATTTGGAGAGAATATTTTGAACGCATCAGAAAGAAAAGCTTTTTGGTGATGTCTATATTAGGCCCTGTATTAGTGGCCGCCGGCTTTGCTTTAATGATATGGCTTAGCAACGCCGATAAAACAGAACAAAAGGTATTGGTGATAGATGAGTCTATGGCGTTTTATAAGAACATGCCTGATAATGATTTTGTACGTTTCTATTATCCGGATATAAAACTACCGCAAGCCAGAAAAGAGTTTTATAAAACAGATTATACCTGTATCTTATATATACCCTATAATGTTGCGCAAAGTGGTAATTCTCCGGTAGAATTATTCTATAAAAAAACACCTGGCTTTGCCGTTACACAGTATATTAAAAACGTAATGGAAACAAAGTTATATGAGTTTAAACTGGCTGCCAACAACATTAACCCTGATGTGATAAAGAATGCCAGACAAAGTATTCAAATACTCAAAGAGAAAGTGGAAGAAAGTGGGAAAAGTAAAGAAAGTAAAACTGATACGATAAGTTATATTGGTTTTGCCTGTGGATTACTAATCTTCGTATTCTTAACTATATACGGAGCACAGGTTATGCGCAGTGTGATGGAAGAAAAAACAAACCGCGTAGTAGAAATCATAGTATCCAGTGTACGCCCTTTTCAATTAATGATTGGTAAAATAATTGGTATTGCCTTGGTGGGTGTAACCCAGTTTTTAATTTGGATTGTATTAAGCACTATTCTAACTACAGCTGTTTCTGCAACATTATTAAAGAAAATAACTGCCGATGCCAATATGCAAAAAACACAACAAGAGATTGTATACAAACAAGGCAGCAGCAGTAACTTTAAAGAACTTCAAAAAACAGATAGCAGGCTTGAAGCGCTTGAAATGATAAGTGATTTAAAAGGAGTAGATTTTACTGCTATTATTATTTGTTTCTTCTTATACTTTATTGGCGGTTATTTATTTTACAGCGCCTTGTTTGCTGCCGTTGGTTCTGCTATAGATAGCGAAAGTGATACCCAGCAATTCATTATGCCCATAACACTGCCATTGGTAATTGCTTACATGATGTCCATCAGCGTAATGCAAAACCCAGAAGGGAATATTGCATTCTGGGGTTCTATGATTCCGTTTACATCTCCGGTAGTAATGTTAGTAAGGCTTCCAACAGGTGTTCCATTATGGCAACTAATAACATCGTTAACCTTATTGGTAGCAGGCTTTATTTTTACTACTTGGATAGCAGGACGCATTTACAGAACAGGTATTTTAATGTATGGTAAAAAAGTAACCTGGAAAGAAATGATTAAATGGATTACCTATAAGGCATAAATGCTAAGGAAGCCTGTTTACATAGTGCTATGCTTTCTTGTTCCTTTATCTGTTTTTTGTCAACATTTTTTACAAAAAGAACAAAAAGCCGGCGATCCTAAACTTGTTTACACGCGTATTTCGGCAGGAACTGCGCTTAGTTTTTATTCAAACAACAATTTACATTCAGGTAACACCAGACCCGGACCTGCTTTTTACGGAAATGTATCTGAAGAAATACGTATGTATAAGGATATATTTTTTGTAGGTGGTATAGAGTATCAGCATAGTGCTATGTCTTTTAACTCATATTATTTTACACCGGGTTATCAGCCCTTATATAACGGACATTATAATTGCAATTATAATTTAGCTTTACAAGAAGGGCGTTTAAACCTTTTGCTGCGTTATACAGGAGGAGATGAATTAAGAAACCCATTTTCCGCTTATGCCGAAATGGGGTATATATTGCGCTATTTTATTAATACCAAAATGAAAGTAACTGATGACGCCAATGGTAAAAATCTTTTTAACGGAAATACGCAAGCTGATTTCATAGGAAAAACCTTAGGCAATAATTTTTCTTCGGGCTTAAAAATAAATGTAGGCGTTCAGCACAATTTATTGAAAACACACCGTGCCTGGTTCTTACAAATTGGGTTCATGTATGGTTTAGCTCAATTTAACATACATGAAATTTTTACCCCCACAGCGCTCAATATAAAAAGCTCTTACGCTCAGTTAGGGCTGGGGTATAAGTTTTAACTACTCATCCATCATCATATAGCCGGGTATAACACCCACCATGTAAGTACCTATCAGATTATAATTAGATGATTGATAACGATACAGTTTACCATGGGAGTTATAATCAACTGCATCGCTTATATAAATAGTTTCATCATCAGGGTCTATACATAAACCATAAAAGTTACGACTGCCTTGCTGTATAATTGCTGAAGTTGGGCAGGTTGTAGCATTAACAGGCATCTTATAAACATCATTCATTAAATAATACAGGGTATTACCCTTACCGTTTATGCATAAACGACTAATAGCATTATTAATAGTCTGTAAACTAATTGTAGTTTCTATGGAATCATTTGCGGGGTTTATTCTAACCAATTTAGCCGATGTATGCGTAATAGAATCAGAATTACAGCTTACCCATAGTTTATTGTTTTCATCTTTTACTATATAAGCATTGGTGGCATGCACATTAATACTATCAGTAAGAGCATCTGTTTGGGTGTTTATTACATACACATAATTCTTTCTTTGATTGCATACATACACATTTCCGTTAGCCAGTTGCATGCCTTCTGTCCAACCATCCAAGCGTATTGTTTTGCTGATAGTATTAGTGCTAATGTCAACTACCTGAATATAATTAGCCTTTGTACTATCAAGCTGAAAATTACTTACGTAAGCCTTGCCATTATATACATACTGCATATAGCGTGGAGATATAAAACCGGTTATGGTAGCAATTCTTACAAAGTTGCCATTGCACACAACTATCTTCCCAGAATTGTTAATTACCAGATAATAGTTCCCATCTATTTTACTGATAGATTGAATAACATCACCCAATGTATAGGTAGGGTTAGCAGCTGCAAATGCACTTACCACAACGGCATTGCTTAAGGGATCGTATATAGAAACGGCTGCAAGGTTTTGCCCGAAATTACCTTCATCACAAATTAACAAGTGCTTACCGGCAGATAAACTTACACTCCCCTGTTGAGGCAAAACAGGGGGGGCATCTTTCCTGCAGGAAACAGTGAAGATTATCAGTAAAAGAAAGATTATATTTTTAATATAGTGCATTATTTTGTGATGATTATTTTTTTAGTAGCATTACCCGAGTTGCCATTTAATTGAAAGAAGTATACTCCATTTTCTAAATCAGAAACATCTATGTTAATATCTGAGTTTTGAACGCTGAATTGTTTCACACATTCGCCTACTATATTTTTAATTTCTATTCTTATAATATCACCTGAAGATAATATATGTAAGTTATTTGAAGCAGGATTGGGATAAACCTTTATCTGATTAGTAATATCCACTACTTGATTAATCCCTGTTATATGCTGATTAATAACACCCACAGCATCTAAATCAAACCCGCAGGAAGGATAAGGTGTAGGCCAGGGGTCGTTTACTTTGTTATTGTTTTTATCATAAGTGGCATATTGCTTTATGATACTTCCTACCACATCAATTATTTTTACTTGTTTAATATGATTAATATCTAAACCACTTATGCCTTGCATTTCATTTAAATCAAAAGGGGTTCCGTATTGCGCTTTATATTTTCCACCCAAATTATTTACTTTGGTGGCCTCGGTATCTGCAAATGGGCCTGTTTGAATAGTATCTTGTGTATTTGAAATGGCAGGAAAACGAAAGAAATTAATCCCATCGCTACTGACTTCTACAAAACTTAATTCCAAATAATTTCCGTCAAACGAATTTTCGAACACGGCAAAATCATACCCGGGGCCATCATATAGTTCATTCTGAAAAGAACATATAGCATAGCCGCTATCTCCCAAACTAACTACGGTACCATCAGCAATACCAATAGGACTGGTACTATCTCCAACAGTTGCATAGCCTAATGAAGAGTTAGAAATATTTTGCATGCCGCGTATAATTTTACTTGACGTTGCCCATGCTACAAAAGCGCTACTGTCTTTATACATTGCGGTGCTACCCGGTTGCCCTTGAGGCGGAGCAAACTGAGCAATAGCTAATTGAGAAACCAAGCAACAAAGAAACAGGCGCTTCATTTTCTTTATTGTTTAATCAGCTTCCTGGTGAGCAAATTATTTCCTGTATTAAGTGTTATATAATAAACACCGGCAGGTAAATAAGATACATCAATCCTGAGTTTATTTAATCCTGTATAGGATTGTGACCTTTGAGAGAGAATTTCATTACCTAACATGTCAACCAGTTTCATATTTATAGGCACAGGAGTACTTGTGTTATATGCAATTTCTGTTTCGTTAGCAGTAGGGTTTGGATAAACACTTAAATCATTCATGGAAGAATAATTCTTAATACCTAATCCGGTAGTGTCTAAGTGAGTATTAAGTGTAAGATTATCTATACAAAAGAATGCAGGAGTATTCATTCCAAAAGTTCCATTTTGAGTGGAGTGCAGAAAAAATGCCAAGCTATCTGTATTCCCTAAAGATGATAAGTTTACCCACATCCAGGTATTTAAAATATAATTTTGATTAGTATCAGCATATCTAAAATCGGCAAGGTAAACTTCGGCGCTATCAGCAGCTAAAACTCCACCATGATAATTCCGGATGGTAAGCTTAAACCAGTCTTTATTACTGGCTGTAAAAGCAGGTTCAAAAGTATCGCCGTTCTTCATACTTAAATATGCATAAGTACTATTACACACATAAAGTCCTGAAACTGTTTTTCCTATCAAACTATCCGTTAATCTAATTATAAGCTTTTCAGATGTTGTACCAACTGCAAAAGTATTTGAGTTAGCATATCCTTTATAAGCAGCACAACCGTATAAATTAGTATAGCCAGCCGTGGTATTATTATAAACTTTGCTGGCAGCCCATCCACCAGCCCAATATTGATTAATAGGATCCCACTGTGTTGGAAAATAGGCATTATGACTAATGAAGCCTCCACCACCGGTAGAATCATTATACACTTTGTTATGATAGTTTGGTAAATTGGTTACATCTTCAAACGTGCTGGTTTGTGTTGTGGGCGTTTGTGCCGATACTATTAAAGCACTTGAAAACATTGCAATTGATAATATTAGTTTTTTCATTTAAGGTTTATTTATTTTTATGTACGGTTATTATTTATTGGTTTATGATATTGAATAATTAATCCTGCTTTATAATTCCGTAAAGGCATACCATATTGTGTAATACTTTGGTAGTATTCATTTAAAGCATTGTTTACTTCCGCAAAAATATTCAGTATAAAATTCTTGGATGTAAAAGTACGTGCTATGCGAATGTCCAACAAAGTATAGGGTGATAAATAACTATAATTATCAGTACTTAAATAACGATAACCGGTATAAGTATAAGCACCTCTTAGTGTCCAGTTTCTATATTCTACAAAAAGAATAGCAGAACCCGAATACATTGGCACATATGGCATTTGTAAATACAAGCCATTATCGGGGGCAGGCAAAGAAGTCGATTGAATGTAATTTGTAAGTACGTTAAGCGATGTTTTTAATCGGTTGCTTTTATAAGTTATCTCTGTATTTGTTTCCACTCCCCTACTCCACACCTGCAAAATATTTACCGGACTCCAGTTGCCCCCACTTCCCGGAAGCCACATAATATTATTATGAATATCTCTGCTGAATATGGTTCCTGTAAAAGCAATAGATAACTTCTTTATCTGTTGCTTTACCTGTAAAGATGTTTCTTCACTATGCCCTTGTTCCGGTTTTAAATTAAGGTTCCCACCCGGGTTCCAATACAGTTCATTAAAAGTAGGATAACGATATACAGTACCCATATTTGTTTTCCAGGCAAGCCATTTAAATATGTTTAGAGTAGTGGTAAACCCTCCTGTGGGTACAAAAGTGATACTGTTAAATACTTCTTGTCGTGCATAAATATTCGCTATAAAAAAGTTGTTGTTACTATTCCAACTAATGTTTTCAAACAAGGCGTCTTTTAACATACGCTTCTGCATTAGGTAGTTTGGTGAATTTGCTACTGAAAACATATTGCTTGTTCCGCCACCTAAAGCAAAGCATTTACCAACTTGGTATTGCACATCTGCATCTAAGGCAAATGTTTTAAAATTACTATTGGTATACGTAGCAGTTGTTGTATCATTATAAATAAGCATTTCGTCAAAAAAAGCAAGCTTAGTATTGAAAATAACTTTCTGTTTGGTTACTTTCCAATCAAACATAGAGCGAAATATCCAGTCCTTTTGATTAGCATTTTGCTGTAGTAAATCACTGGTTGTATAAGGGCTGTTTCTGTCTGCATCCTGTACCCATAAATGTAAACCTAACTGTTGATTAGCTTTTAGTTTGTAGGCAAAGTCTTGCATCAAAGCAAACTGTTTTGCCTGTGCATGCTGTTGTGTCTGCTTAATTAAAGATGTGTCCGTATTCTTATAATACTGGTATTTATTTTGAGAAATATCTGACAGCAATTTAGTAGAAGATGATAATTTACTTTCCGCATAATTTACAGAAAGCCATTGTGTACTATTTTGCATAGAGGAATAGGAGGTAGAAGCCAGTACCGTTAATCCTTTTGTTTGTTGGGGCGTGCTTTGTAAGTTTAATACACCTGCCATAGCACCACTACCCCAGTAGCCGCTAAGCGCACCTTTTTGTATAGATATAGTATTAAAGAATCCAACAGGCAATAAAGATATATCTGCCTGCCCAAGCATAGGGTTGTTAATATTCATCCCATTCCAAAGCACAGCTGTTTCTTGCGCCGTACTGCCTCTTATGCCTAATGACGCAATGTTACCTTGACCATAAGACTTTAGCAAACAGGCATTTTGTTGTAATAATAATTGAGGCATGGTTGAGGTAAGAAACGCACTTTGAGAAGTTGAATCTATTTTGGTTTGAGAGAAGTTATCGGTAGATTTATTTATACGGTAATCTGTAATATCTATTTCGTTTAATAGCAAAGTATCTTTCTTTTGTTGTGAGAAAGCAATACAACAAAAACATACCAAACTAACTACTAAACTATATTTTACTTTAAACATTTCATCGTTTTAAACCCTTGTCCACGAAGGTTTTTACGTTTATGTGTATGGCAGGTCTTCTGACTTTTCTCTTCAATTACCTTCCCAATGCATTAAGCATTAGTGGTTAGTAGTTTTATTTATTCATGTTGCCATGAACGAGATTACAGCAGCGGGCACTGTTGTCGATTTTCGCGACATTCCCTTTTAATTTTTCCTGTTGATGATAACAAGATAAAACCAAACACGAGCACAAATGTAATAAATAATATTAATTTTGCGCTCCTATGGCGTTAATCGTAAAGAAATCTAGAATACCCGGTGCTGGCAAAGGCTTATTTACTGACAAACCACTAAAAAAAGACGCGAAAATTATTCAATACCGCGGTGAAGAGATAGGATGGGGTGAATACCAAAAGCGTGTGAAACGTGATGAAGATGGTTACTTATTCTACTTTAATAAGAAGCGTTGCGTAGATGCTTTTCATACACCACAATACAAAGCACGCTATGCTAATGATGCCAATGGATTTACCCGCAAGAAGGGGTTAAAAAACAATTCTCAGTATGAAATATTTGGAGACAAGTGTTTTGTTGTTGCCACACGCGATATAAAAGCAGGAGAAGAGATTTATACAGATTATACCAAAGACTATTGGGATAGTATGAACTATAACCACAAGCTGAAAAAGAGACAGGAGAAAGCTGCTGAAACTATACGCGACAAAAAGAAAAAGTAAACTACTTTTCTTTCATCAAGCGCGCTACATACTTACCTACAATATCAAACTCAAGATTAACCATAGTATTTATCCCTACATTTTTAAAGTTAGTATGCTCGTATGTATAAGGTATAATACAAACCGAGAAGCTATCTCTAATAGAGTTTACAACCGTTAGGCTAACGCCATTTACAGTAATACTGCCTTTCTCAACGGTTATGTTTCCTTTAGAGGCATCATAGGTAAATGTATAGAGCCAACTCCCGTTTAGTTCTTTGCATTGGGTGCAAACAGCTGTTTGGTCAATATGTCCTTGCACAATGTGTCCATCAAACCTGCCATTAGCAGGCATACAGCGTTCTAAGTTTACAACCTCACCAACCTTTAAAGCAGTAAGGTTTGTTTTATCAAGCGTTTCTTTAATGGCAGTTACTTTATACAGATTATTATTTGTTTCTACCACCGTAAGGCATACTCCATTGTGAGCCAGGCTTTGATCTATCTTTAACTCATCAGTAAAAGGGCAAGAGCAATATATGTGCAGGTTATCTTGTTCGGGTACAAGCTTTTCTACTTTACCAAGTGCTTCTATAATTCCAGTAAACATATCTCTTCAAAATTATGAATTATATCATTAAGAATGATTTCTGATTTTAAGTATACTTTACTCTTATTGCATACTACATTGAAAAAGCTGTTCTATAAAGGGTCACTTTTTTGTTTACTTTTGCAGGGCAATTTCAGAAAATAAAAAACAAATGAGGAATCTTAAACTACTTGTAACAGATTTGGTAATATCAAGTTTGCTATTGCTGTTTGCAAGTAGTTGTAATAAAACTGCTACACCTGCCTTGCCTTCGGTACTTATTTTAAATGTAAGTTCTATAACTATCTCTACAGCAAGCATTACTTTTGATGTTCTCTCAAATGGGAATCAAAACATAACGGCTGCAGGTACATGTTATAGTAGTACTAATAATCAACCAACTTTAGCAACCGACAAATATACCAATGACGCAACTTCTACCGGAATTTATAACAGTAGTTTAACAGGGCTTAACGAGAACACCACATATTATATAAGAGCATATGCTACCAATGCATCGGGTACAACGTACGGAAACACAATAGTGTTTCAAACTGCTGCCGGTTGGGCAAAACAAATTAGCGGTACAACAAATATTTTAAACAGCATTTATTTTACAGATGCTAATAATGGTTATGCGGTGGGTAATAATGGCACTATTTTAAAAACAACTAATGCAGGTGTTAATTGGACCTCACAAAACAGCGGTACTATTGTTAATTTAAACAGTATTTATTTTACCAACGTTACTAATGGCTATATAGTAGGTGATAATGGAACTATTTTATATACAAACAACAGCGGCAATACTTGGGCAACCCAAACAAGCGGCACAAGTACCAACTTAAACAGTATTCATTTTACAAATAGTAATAATGGTTATGCAGTAGGTAATAATGGGATTATTCTATCATTTAATGGGACTAATTGGGCAAGTCAAACTATTGGTACTAACAATCTAAATAGTGTTTGTTTTACTGGTACTACAGGATATGCAGTGGGTGATAATGGAACAATTTTGACAACAAGTAATGGAGTTAACTGGACTAGGCAGACTATTGGTATTAACAATCTAAATAGCATTTATTTTGTTGGTACTACAGGTTATGTAGTAGGTGTTGGTGGCACTATATTGGTAACAAGCAATGGCGGTATTATATGGACAGCACAAACCAGCAGCACGGGCAATGAATTACAAGGTATTTGTTTTTCCGATGCTAACAATGGTTATGCTGTGGGGGTTGGAGCCACTATTTTGGCAACAAACAATGGCGGTTCTAATTGGTATAAAGAACCTTCCGGCACATCTAACATTTTGTTTGGTGTTTATATTATAAGCCAACATGCCTATGCTGTAGGTGGAGGTGGTACTATTTTGCATTTTTAAGAGTCGTGAAATCCTACCCCCATTTATCTTATTAATACAAATTGATGGGTAACAAAAAAGCCCCATATTTCTATGAGGCTTTTCTTTCAAAATAAATCACCTATTACTCAGCAACAACTTCAAAGTTAATGGTGCTTGCAATTTCTTTAAACAACCTAACTTTAGCTGTATAAGAACCTACTTGCTTAATAGCTTCGCCATTAATTTCAATGTTTTTACGTTCAATATCAAAGCCCGCTTTTTTAAGTGCGTCAGCAACCTGTATACTGGTAACCGAACCAAATATTTTACCGCTTTCGCCTACTTTTGCACCAACCTTTAATTCTAAACCAGTTAGTTTTTCAGCATTAGCAGTAGCCTCTTTTCTAAGTTTTTCTTCTTTAAAAGACTGTTGCTTCTTAACTTCGGTTAAAGCTTTTAGGTTACCATCGGTAGCTAATGTTGCTACACCGCGTGGTATAAGAAAATTACGGCCGTAGCCTGGACGTACTTTAACAACATCGTTCTTAAAGCCTAATTTTGATACGTCTTGTTTTAATATTACTTGCATGATAAATTCTCTTTAAAGATTAATTATTTTAAACAATCTGCTACATAAGGCAGAATGGCCATGTGACGGGCACGTTTTACAGCCTGAGATACTTTACGTTGAAACTTTAATGAAGTACCGGTTAAACGGCGAGGTAATATTTTGCCTTGCTCATTAATAAACTTCAATAGAAAATCACCGTCTTTATAGTCGATATATTGAATACCGCTTTTCTTGAAGCGGCAATATTTTTTACGTTTGGTCTCTGCCTGAGGCGGATTTAAAAACCTTACTTCTTTTCCTGATGCCATGTTCTGTGTTTTAAAATTTTAATTAGCGCTAGTTTTTTCTCTTTTTGGTTTACGTTCAGTTACTACTTCTCCGCCTTTACGTTTTGTACGACGTTTTTCTGCCCAAGCAATAGAATGCTTATCTAAAGCAACTGTCATGTATCGCATCACACGCTCATCGCGTTTAAAAGTTACTTCCAATTCGTTAACCAAAGTAATACTATCAGTGGTATACTCAAATAACTGATAAAAACCCGTTGACTTCTTATCAATTGGGTAAGCCAGTTTTTTAAGACCCCAAAATTCTTCTGCAATAACTTTGGCACCTAAGTCGTTTAACGCTTTTTTAAATTTTTTTACGGTTTCCTTTGCCTGTTCTTCAGACAAAACGGGAGTTAAAATGAAAACCGTTTCATATTGTTTACTCATACTTTTACCTTTTTTATTTTTTTTAAGGGATGCAAATGTAGTAAAAGAGGGGGATTCTGCCAAATTTATTTTCAGAAGGCTTTTTAACTTTGCTTTTTCACCAAAGCAAAGTTTCCTTGTATGTCTATATGCCAACTTTTATCAAATATGCGGGGAAGGTAGCGGCGGTATAGATACATACGTGCATTGGTATTTAGGTCTTCTTCGCCTTCCTTATCAATGGCATGAAACTCATAGGTAGTAATTTTAGGATGTTCGGTCATAAAGGTGCGTACAATCTCAGATATGGTGCTCATTACTCCATATACTTCTCCGCGATTAGTAGTAACGTATTCCTCGCCCTCAAATTCATCATTAATAACACCAAAAACTATCGTAGCATGCAAAATATTGTCTTGTCTGCGCCCGAAACGAACCTCATAGCGCAGACCGCTTGGAGTATTGAAGTAAAAGACGCTTGCCGACTTGATGGCAGGGAATTCAATATCAAAATAATTGTTCCCGAATTTGTCTATAGGCATAATAACACGGGTTAAAAGTACATAAATAACTATAAATTTGTGGCATGAGTGATAAATATAATTTACGCGGAGTATCAGCTGGAAAAGAAGATGTACACAAAGCTATAGCCCATATTGATAAAGGATTATTCCCGAAAGCATTTTGCAAAATACTGCCCGATATTGCTGCCCAAGATGCCAACTACTGCAATATTATGCATGCTGATACCGCAGGCTCTAAGCCAAGTTTGGCTTATGTTTATTGGAAAGAAACCGGAGATAACTCCGTTTGGAAAAACATCATTCAGGATGCCCTTATCATGAACATTGATGACTTGATATGCGTGGGAGCTATTGATAATATTGTGGTTTCATCAACCATCGGGCGAAATAAAAATCTGATACCCGGTGAGGTTATCTCTCATCTTATTAACGGTACTAACGAATATATTGAAGAACTGAATAAATTAGGGGTTGGCTTAACCCTTGCCGGTGGCGAGACTGCCGATGTAGGCGATATTGTGCGCACCCTCGATGTGGGTTTCACAGCTTTTGTAAGATTGAAAAAATCTGAGGTTATAGATAACGCAAACATCAAAGCCGGAGATGTGGTGATTGGCTTATCTTCTTATGGTAAGGCAACTTACGAAAAAGAATATAACGCAGGTATGGGTAGCAACGGACTTACCTCTGCCCGACACGATGTGTTCTCTAAATACATTGCCGATAAATATCCTGAATCTTACGATACCAACCTTTCTAAAGAAGTAGTGTATTGCGGCAACTTAAAACCTACCGATAAAGTTTTGATTGAGCATACAGGCATTGACGGCTCACATATCTCGCAACAAATAGATGCTGCAAAACTCGTCCTATCCCCTACCCGCACATATGCACCAGTGGTAAAGCAAATTCTATCCAAACTACATACACAAATACATGGTATGGTGCATTGCAGCGGTGGCGCGCAAAGCAAGGTGCTGCATTATATAGAGAACCTGCATGTTATAAAAGATAATCTTTTCCCTATTCCGCCTTTGTTTAAACTGATACAAGAACAGTCTAAAACCTCTTGGCAGGAGATGTATAAAGTATTTAACATGGGGCATCGTTTGGAATTGTACGTTCCTAAAGAAGTTGCCTCACAGGTTATTGCCATTGCTCACAGCTTCAATATAGAAGCCCAAATCATCGGGCGCGTAGAAGCCTCTCCTAAAAAACAAGTTACTGTTAAGACAGATAAAGGAGAGTTTATATATATTTAATACTTTCTTTTGTCTTGAAAACAAAATCTTTCACCTTCATTTCTTTGCTCGTAGAAGATGGTCATCCAAGCTTAGAAAGTTATTTTCTGCCACTGCCAGATATTATCTAAGACTGGAAGATGGTTTGGCAAGTGTACAAAGCAAAACCTACCCCGCGCAATTATATTTACCTTTGCAGCTACATAAACATTAGCGTGCACTTTACCACTTTCACCCAACAACTTAAAGAGCGGCTTACCAACCACCCCCTGCCCGGGCAAGATGCGCAATATATTATGGCAGGAGAGAACATTAAGCACAAAAAAATAAACCTTAGCGCGCTAAGCAATTATAAAAAGAGTGCTGTTTGTCTGCTGTTCTACCCCAAAGCCGGCGAGGTTTGTTTTGTGCTGATTAAACGCCCTGCCACACACCAATACCATGCAGGGCAAATTGCCTTACCCGGTGGCAGCTGCGATGGAGACGAAACCTATGAGCAAACTGCCATTAGAGAATTGTTTGAAGAAACAGGCGTAGTTATTAGTCAGGAGCATATTACAGGCAGGTTAACCCCCCTCTATATACCCGTAAGCAATTTCTATATACAACCCATAGTAGCTTGCTTGGATACACCCCCCGTGTTTAACCCCCATACCCACGAAGTGGTAGAACTGATTGAATACAAACTAAAAGATATTCTGGATGAAAGCATCGTAGCTGAAACTACCGTAAAACTTATAGAGGGTGTAAAAATAAAAGCCCCGTACTTTAACGTACAGGGCAATGTATTGTGGGGTGCTACTGCTATGTTGCTAAGCGAGGTCAAGCAACTGCTGCTGCAAAACAGGGCTACCTTCGCTTTTCTATTTCACTAACTATGTTATCGTAGCAGAGATAATATTTTCCTTTCGCTAAACTAGATATATCCACGCTGCTGCCAAAGCCTTTCTTTAACACGTTTCCATAGTAATCATATACTTCAAAAGTAGTTTCGTTACTAAAACTAACCACCTTGGAACCATCTTCTAACTTAAAAGAAGGTTTTTCCATTAACGATGTGTAAGTAGCTTCTTTAGAATAACGTGGAATTCCACCATAACCAACTTGTTTTATACGAAATTTATTTTCTCCACTGGTAGGTGCTATTTTAAAATTGTAAATATGCTGTGTAGGTGTGCCATCGCCGCTAATTTCGCCTACATATACCCACTTATTCCACTTAAATTGTTCTACAATGTATGGCAAAGAGCCTAATTCATTCTTTGTTCCCCAAGTAAGTACGGCATCTTTATTAATATCAATACTCAACAAATCAAAGGTAGGGCGTGGCTTAATGGCTTCCGGATTAAGCACTTTAGGCATGCAACCGTCTTTATGACCAATCTCAATGGTTATTTTATCCCCCGCTTTTAGCTTAAAAGGGGTAAAATCAATCTCAAAAGCACTGGAGTTAACCTCATCCGTAGTTACTTCTCCATTTACCTTTACTTCATAGGCACAAAAACCAACCCCATTGCTGGAAAAACCATTTTGAATGTACAGGTTTTTTTGCTGGTATTTTCCTTCTACAATAAGCACACCTGCATTAGCAAACACACAAGTGAAACAGAAAAACAATAAACAAATACAAACTATTTTTTTCATTTTAATTTTAAGATATGCAAAAGTAACGCAATTTTATTAAAAATACCAAGATTTAACTTTAATTATTAAAAATAATGCACTAAATATCAACAAAATACCTACAATTATAAGATAACTTTTAGAGAAATGCCGGTGCGTAATCTTACTATCCTTTCGGTAGGCATATAACATGCCGATGATGAAAACGGCTAAGAAACTAAAGGTAAAAATAATACGCCCGGTAGTAAACATTTATTTAGAGGGATAAGCCGCGACAAAAATATACTTTTGCCATCACAAAAAACAAATGCCACGATTATTCGTTTTTTTATTGTTGTGCACCTACTTCCTCAAGAGCCCCGCATCTACTATTGATAAGGCTTATAAGGCGCTGGGCGAGTATGATTATTTTACAGCCAAAAAACTTTTTTATAGTCAACTAAAGAGGTGCCCCGCAGAGGCTGCCTATGGCTTGACTACTATTTATTACCGAAACGATAACCCCTTTCATAAGCTGGATAGCGCGTATAAATACATACTTATTTGTAAGAATAATTTTAAAACCTTGCCTGCCGACAAAGCATTGAAACTAAAAACTACCTACCGCCTTACCGACAGCTGCATAGCAGCTCTCCACGATTCTGTTTGCATAAAGGCATACATAGTTTATTTAAAGAATAATAACATTCCATCGGCAGAGAAATATGCTAGCACCTATTACGAATCGAACTATATAAATGATGTGCTGTGCCGCAGAGATAGTTTGGTGTTTAATGAGGTAAAAAAAAATATGCAATCGGGCATCATTATAAATTATATAAAAACATATCCGCAAAGCTGTTACCTGCCTAATGCCCTGCAATTGCTGGAATATGCCATCTATCAGGAAATAACCCTGCCTAAGAATGATAGTGCGTATTTGAATTATATCAAACAATATCCCAACACTAAATATACCCAGCAGGCAAAAGAAGAGCTACTTACTTATTACATAGAACATAAAAGCATTGCGGGTATTTACTACTGCATAAAAAACATAAACCCATCTTACTATGCATGGAATACCTTGTTTAGTCTGGAAGTGAAAGATTATACCGAAAAAAACCTGCATGGCTTTTTGGATAAGTATCCCGACTACCCCGATAAGCAACAACTGGAAGAAGAATTTACCTATTGGAAAATTCCTTTGCTCTCGGTTAAACACAAAGGTAAATACGGTTTTGCCGATACCACAGGAAGAATATACATAGAGCCTTTGTATGATGATGTGGAGGATTTTAATGAGGGTTTTTCGCTGGCAGAGAAGAATAATTTGTATGGCTACATAAATAAAGCGGGCCGTGTAAAGATTGATTTTACTTATAAGAATGCTACTTCTTTCAATCATCAGGTGGCTATTGTGCAGCCCGGCAACAAAGGGGTTTATTTAATTGATCATAGCGGCAAAAAGGTTTCTGCCGAGTATGATGAGATTGCCGATTTTGTAGATAACGCCGCTATTGTAAAGAAAGACAATGCCTTTGGTGCCATTAACTATAACGGCGAGGAGCTTATTAAACCCACCTATACTTACCTCAGCGATTTCTCGGAGAACATGGCTGCTTATATGCAGAACAATAAATATGGGTTTATTAATAAGCAGGGTTTCTCGGTTATTGCACCGCTTTATAGTTGGGTTTCTGCTTTTAAAAATAACCAGTGTCGTGTAAAGGTTGATAACCGTCTGGGTGTAATTAATAAGAAGGGCGATTTTATCATCCAGCCTCAGTATGATTTGATTGACGAGGCTTACAAAGGCATGTATCTGGTAGTTAAAAACAATCTGTATGGCTTTATAGATACTTCGGGTTGTTTCCTCTCGGAGATAAAATATGCTTACAATCCTTCGCTGAAAACCAAAGACCTTTGCAACGGAGAGTTTATGCGCCTGATAAAAAGCAACAGCAATAAAGAGGAGTTGCAGGACAGGAATGGTGTAAAATATTTCTCGCAGGAAAATCTTACGCAAATTCAGTTAGGCGATAATGATTTGTTAGCCGCCATCAGATACAATAAGTACCAGTTCATAACCACAGGCAAAGCAACCTTACCCAAAACCACCTTCAACAAAATTACTACCGATAAAACCTATTGGTATGTCCGGAATGACAAAGGCATTACCGTATATAGTTTAGATTTGAAAAAGAAGCTCTTTACCCTAAAGGCAGACGATATTAAGCAAATTGCGCCTAATTTTTTTACCTATGCCAATGATGATGGCACGGGGTTAATTAATAAAACCGGAACTATATTACTCCCTGCTTTTTTTGAGAGTGCTACCCCTACCCTGCTGCCTGATTTATTTTATATAGAGCGCAAAGAAAAAGGCGCTTACTTTAATGTAAACGCCCTTAGATTTATTTGGCAGGAAGAAGGTTTTAACCCCGCTTACATAGCCGACGAAGAGTAGCGGGACTCGCGCTCTTTCGGATTAATCGTAATTACCGGAATATTTGAAATGTCTATTACTTTCTGTGCCATGGTACCTAAGAACATTTCTCTTACTGACAAACCGGGCTTATTCATAATCATGATTAAATCGGCCTCAATCTTATTGGCGTATTCAACAACTGTTTCTGCAATATTTTCACTAGGCATAGTTTTATTGCTACAGGTAACTCCTTTAGCTTTAATGTATTGTTTTACCTGATGAACGTATGCATGTAACTGGTTTTCGTATTTCTCATCTTTTAAAGAATAAATACCCAAAATACGAATAGCTGCACCAAAATACTTCGCAAATTCTACAGCTACATCAACCTTCTCTCTGGAATCTCTTGATAAATCAATAGGCAATAAAATACTTTCGCAACCATCACGTTGTTCTCTGCCTCTGATGGTAATAATAGGGCAAGGGCTTTTACGCACCATTTCAGAAGCGCTTTCCGATAAGATGTCTGTCTTTTTTATATGAGACTCCACTCCCACAACAATCATCTTGGCATTGGTTTCGTCTGCTATACGTACTGTTTCTTTATAAATATTACCTTTAATATTCATAAAGTCACAAGGCACACCAGCTTCTTCCTGTGTTTTTTTAGTTAATTGAGTAATTTCATCAAAATGTTCGTCGCCTTGTTTTTCATATACATGCAAAAGAAGTAATTTAGAGTTGGTATAGCGAGCCAAGTTATAAGATTGACTGATAGCATATATGCTTTGTTCTGTAAAATCAATCGGAATTATGATTAAATCTTTTGGTTCGGTGGTCTTATCCATAAAATATATTTAAAATTTGTTTAGGCGAAATTAATAAAAATTATTTATACCCCGTTTTTTAGGTTTTGTCAGCTATTAATTTACGCTTAAATTAGCCGCTGAATGAATTTTAAAGAATCACTTAAAAAATATTACCCATACTTTGTAGATATATGGCAATATGTGCTTATTATTTTTATTATGATAATTGCCGCTATTTTTATTTTATAAAAACTACTTCTTCATCATACTATGCACTTTCTCTGCTTTATCGGGCTGATTGGTAAGCAGGTATAGTTTTTGAAGGATTTTCATGCTTGATTTATCGTTCGGATTCAGGTCAATAGCTTTTTCAAATGCAGGAATAGCTTTGTTGTACATCTCTTTTGTTTTTTCATCACATTCTTTTAGTTTGGTTGCCTGTTTAATCAAATCATCGCAACGCTTAGACTGCTCAATACTCCAGTTATTATATACAACGCCCAAGCTGGCCCAGGAATCGGCATACTTTGGATCTAACTCGGTTGCTTTTTTGTAACTATCTTCTGCCTTACCCATTAACTCGTCATAGTTCTTAGGTTTTTCCGCTTCTTTTTTAGAACCGTTATCCTGTGGATAAACTATGCTGAAGTAAGCAGCTCCTTTAGCTATATATAGTTTGGAGTTTTTAGGGTCGCTTGCTATGGCTTTATCCAAATTAGCAATGGCCTCCTGATATTTACCTTTTATAAGCAGGTAGTTTGTTTCCACATTCATCAATTCAACATTACTAGGAAAAGCTGCACGCCCTGCTTGTATAGTTTGAATAGCACCCGCCGTATCTTTCAAACTCATTTTTGCATCATACAAAGAACTATAGTTAAAAGGGGCTGCAATTTTCTCATCTATGGCTTTTTGATCATAATATTTTATCTTTTCATTATCCTTTTCTTTTTGCGCGCAAATAATGGCATTAGTTATCTGACTAGTATCTTTTTTACCCATCTTTTTAGCAGCTCCGTAAGATTCTTCAAAATAACCCATGGCCTCTTTGTATTTGCCCGCATTATATTTACCAACCGCTAAGTTATTTACATCATTCAGCATTTGTATATCCAGCTTATCCAAATCAGCCTGATACGTTTTATCCTTATCTAAAGTAAGTGCTTTAGTAGATGCAACATCCGTTTCTTTAAAATTCTCTACAGATACAGCTCCATAAGCCTTAGTTAATCTTTCATTTTTATCAGAAATTGTAGTGAGTTTCTTCTCTTCCTGCTCTAAATTATTTTTAAACAAAGCGTAATATATTTTAGAACGGTAAACCCATGTTTTAGCTTTATCTTTTGTATCCTCATAATTAGTAGCCAAATCAATCGCTTCTTTTGCTTTTACCAAAGAAGAAACATCTTTGCTGGTTTCATAATCCTGCAGGTTGCGCCAGGCAGTTTGTACTTTTGCACTTTGAGAAAAGGCTACAACAGGTATGCTTAAAGCAATAAAGAGTTTAGCTGATTTGTTCATATTTGTTTATTTGAATATTTTAAAAGGTTGTGAATGAATTGCCAAATATAATTACTTATCAATAACTTTTGGGGCCTTAAAGTAATCACTATCTTTTTTGGGTGCGTTTAGCAAGGCTTCTTTTTGGGTAATGGTTTCCTTTACCACATCTTCGCGCAGTACATTCGATTCGTCTGTCATGTAAATCAAAGGCTCAACACCAGTAGTATCTAGTTCATTTAGTTTCTCTACAAATGCAAGCATGTTATTCATATCCTTTACCATGGCATCTTTACCTGCTGCATCAAATTCAAGACGGGCAAGGTGTGCTACCTCATCTACTGTTTTATGATCTATTTTGCTCATTATATTTCTTTAAGGTGCTATTTATTAAAGTAAAAACACGCGAGCGCAAATCTACAATATTTTCTTCTTTAAGTCCGGTGGTTTGTATGGGCTTGTGCATCACAATAGTTGAAATACCCGGTTTGCCATAACTCTTAAAAAAGCCTCCGTTTTGCAAGAGCTTCCAATTGTTTACAAAAGTTATAGGAAGTATGGGCACCTGCTTTTCTACTGCTAATTTAAAAGGTCCATTTTTAAAATTCTTTAACTCGCCAAAAGACGAAATGGTTCCTTCCGGAAAGATAAATATACTATGCCCTTTATCAATTTCCTCTCCGGCACGGATAAATGCTTTGTGAGAGTTTGTACGGCTTTCTCTGTTAACCGATATCTGCATATCCTTAAAGAATATCTTAAACAGAGGCGCCTTATTAAGCTCGAACTTGGCCATAAACACAAAGTAGTTTTTTATGACAAAGTAACTTACTATAATATCCAGATAGGATGCATGGTTTGATACAATAACGCAGGGTTTGGGTATTTCATCAGGGTTAATTTCATACACTTTCTTTATAAAGATACCCGAGAAAAAGCATATCCATGTTGCCATTATCTTTTGACAGTAAAAGGCATATTTATAGCGCTTTCTGTTGGCTAAAAACACTACTAAAAAAGGATATAAAAGAAGCAGTATGCTTATAAAAGAAGCAATAAAAAGGCATTTCCAAAGGGCATATAATAATCGCTTTATGGCTATCACAAGGGCAAAGTTAGTTGTTTTGCCTTTATGCGCTGCTAAAGTTAATTCGCCTAAAATATTTGTAGTTAACGAAAAAATATACTTACTTGGCAGACAATAAATACAAGCCTTATGATTACTACAGCCCCATTGCACATTGACAGTATTACACTAACCAAAAAAAGCAGGTTAGCCGATCAGGATGTAAACAAAGTTCCTTTCGGAAAAGTGTTTACCGACCATATTTTTGTTGCCGAATACGCAGATGGCAAATGGGGTAAAACGTCTATAGAACCCTATGGCAATGCGCCTATGAGCTATGCGGTAAGCGCCTTGCACTACGGACAAACTATTTTTGAAGGTATGAAAGCCTTTAGAACTATTAACAATGAAACTGTTTTGTTTCGCCCTTATGAGAACTATACCCGCCTAAATAAATCGGCAGTGCGTATGGCTATGCCCGAAGTACCCGAAGAAATATTTATGGGTGGTTTAATTGAATTATTAAAAATTGATAAAGACTGGGTGCCAACCGATGAGTTTGGTTCTTTATATATCCGTCCGTTTATTATTGCTACTGATGAGGCTATAGGTGTTCGCCCATCAGAGACTTATAAGTTTGTTATTATTATGGCCCCGGCCGGAAAATACTATGCTGAGCCTTTGCGTGTATTAATAGAAAGTTCTTATTTCCGTTCGGTAGAAGGCGGTGTTGGTTTTGTGAAGAATGGCGGCAACTATGGCCGTTCTCTTTACCCAACTATATTAGCCCAAAAGAAGGGCTACCAGCAGGTAATTTGGACAGACTCTAAAACACATCAATATGTAGAAGAATCGGGTACTATGAACCTGATGTTTGTAATAGGCAACAAGGTTATTACCCCCGGTTTAGAAGACACTATTTTAGCCGGTATTACCCGCGATACAGTTTTGAAACTTGCCCGCCTTTGGGGTTATGATGTAGAGGAGCGCAAAGTAAGTATTAAAGAAGTACTGGAAGCCCATGACAATGGCACCCTGAAAGAAGCCTTTGGCACAGGTACTGCAGCCACCATTGCACACATACAAACCATTGGTTATAAAGATAAAGACTATGAATTACCTCCTATAGAAGAACGTAAATTCTCTCCTAAGGTAGATGAAACCCTGCGCCAAATACGCAAGGGCAAAATAACCGATACCTTTGGCTGGATGCTGAAGGTTTGCTAATTAGCTGGCTTACCCTCCAATTTTACTGTAAAACCTTGCGTTTTTGAGCTAATACCGTCCATTTTGGCGGTAAGATTTGCTAATTTCGCTATAGAGGTCTTTACCCTCGTGTTGTAGGTTGATACCTTCATGTTGAAAGTCTTCACCTTAGTGTTGTAGGTCGTTGCCTTCATGT
>PLYA01000069.1 GCA_003153315.1 Bacteroidota bacterium | reverse complement strand
TATTTGCTCTCTTATTTAAAAAAATAGTATAGCATAAATATGTCAACAGAAGGAAGGCAAATAATTTACAGTATGGTGAATGTGAGTAAAATCCATCCACCTCAAAAACAGGTTTTAAAAGATATTTATATTTCGTTTTACTACGGCGCTAAAATTGNNTGGGTTTAAACGGTTCGGGTAAATCTACCTTACTGCGTATTATGGCAGGGGTTGATAAAGATTATCTGGGAGAAATACATCAATCTCCCGGCTATTCTATCGGTATGCTGGAGCAGGAACCTCATTTAGATGAGAACAAAACTTGCATAGAAGTAGTACGTGAAGGCGTTCAGAAATTCGTTGACATCCTAAAAGAATATGAAGACGTAAACAACAAGTTTGCCGAAGAGATGACGCCAGAGGAGATGGATAAGCTCATCAACCGTCAGGCGCAATTGCAGGATGAAATTGACAGACATGATTTATGGAATTTGGATAACCGTTTGGAGCAAGCCATGGATGCCTTGCGTTGCCCTGAGAGTGATACTTTAGTAAAAGTATTATCTGGTGGGGAGCGCAGGCGTATTGCTTTATGTCGTTTACTTTTACAAGAACCCGATATTTTATTATTAGATGAGCCTACCAACCACTTGGATGCCGAAAGCGTTGATTGGTTGGAACAACATTTACTTCAATATAAAGGAACTATTATTGCCGTAACCCACGACAGGTATTTCTTAGATAACGTAGCGGGTTGGATATTGGAGTTGGACAGAGGCGAGGGTATTCCATGGAAAGGAAATTACTCAAGCTGGTTAGAACAAAAAGGAGCTCGTTTAAAACAAGAAGAAAAAACAGAAAGCAAGCGTCAAAAAACATTAGCGCGTGAGTTAGAGTGGGTTCGTCAGGGAGTAAAAGGGCGTGGGGTTAAACAAAAAGCACGTTTGAACAACTACGACAAAATGATGAATGAGGACATCAAAGAGAAAGAAGAGAAACTGGAAATCTTTATTCCCAACGGCCCGCGTTTAGGTAATGAAGTAATTGAAGCTATTGATATTTCTAAAGCTTTTGGCGACAGGTTATTGTATGAACATTTATCATTTAAGTTACCACCTGCGGGTATAGTAGGTATTATTGGTCCGAATGGAGTTGGTAAAACCACTTTGTTCCGTATGATTATGGGGCAGGAAAAACCAACTACAGGAGAGTTTAAAGTGGGGCCAACTGTTAAGATTGCCTATGTTGACCAAACCCACAAAGCTATAGATCCAAACAAAACGGTGTATGATGTTATAAGTGATGGTTTGGAAAACCTTATGTTAGGTGGCAGACCTATGAACTCACGCGCCTATATTTCACGATTTAACTTTGCAGGTTCAGATCAGGGAAAGAAATGCTCAGTGTTATCGGGTGGAGAACGTAATCGTTTACATTTAGCACTTGCTCTAAAAGAAGAAGGTAACGTATTATTGCTGGATGAGCCAACTAACGACTTAGATGTAAATACCCTGCGTGCTTTAGAAGAAGGTTTGAATGATTTTGCAGGTTGTGCGGTAATAATTAGTCACGACAGATGGTTTTTAGATAGAGTATGTACACACATCTTAGCTTTTGAAGGGGATAGTACCGCTTATTGGTTTGAAGGTGGTTATAGCGAATACGAAGAAAATAAAAAGAAACGTTTGGGCAATGTAGAACCTAAACGTGTGCGCTATAAAAAACTAACTGTGTAATTAAAAACAAGCATCATGAGAAAACAAATAACAGCAACTCTTTCATTATTACTTTTACTATCAACCTATTTGTTTGCCCAAACAACTGCTGCAGAACAAGACCCTAAAGCAAAAACTATTTTAGATGAAGTAAGCAAAATAACCAAAGCCTATAAAACCATTACTGCCGAATATGAGTTGGTTTCTTTAAATAAAGAAAAGAAACCCATAAACAAAGAAGTAGGTAAGATACAAGTTAAGGGTAATAAGTTTAAATTAGAAATACCGGGTAATACTATTGTGTGTGATGGTAAAACAGTTTGGACACACAACAAAGATGCACAGGAAGTAACCATAAAGAACTTTGAACCTAACAATGAAGAAGGATTAAACCCTACCAACATTTTTACCATGTATGAAAAGGGCTATAAATATAAATACGATAAAGAAGAAAAGATTGGAGCAGCTACTTATCATATAATTGACTTGTACCCTACTATAAAACCTGAAAAGAAAAAGTTTCATACTATAAAGCTTTATGTGGATAAAACAAAAAAACAAGTACATGAAATCAAAATGCTGATGAAAGACGGTGGTACACAAACCTACGAGATAAAAAGCATGACCCCAAACACAGAACTTGCCGATGCTATTTTTGTATTTGATACCAAAAGTTTTAAAGCTGATCAAATAGTTGATGAGCGGGATGGGAAGTAAACAATTCGGTTTAATAGGTTACCCTCTTTCTCATTCGTTCTCTAAAAAATACTTTGAAGAGAAGTTTCAAAAACTACAAGTTACCAATTATAGATATGATACTTTTCCATTAGAAAACATTAATCAATTTCCCGCTTTATTAGAAAGAGAAAAAGAGTTGCTTGGATTAAGCGTTACTATTCCGCATAAGGAAACTGTAATTCCTTTTTTAGATGAATTGGATGAAACTGCAAAAGAAATTGGTGCAGTTAACTGCATTAAAATTACAAAAGGAAAACTAAAAGGATACAATACCGATGCCTTTGGTTTCAAACAAAGTCTAAGACCCTTCTTAGATGTTAATCACACCAAAGCTTTAGTGTTTGGCACAGGTGGTGCTTCTAAAGCTGTTGCCTATGTTTTGAAAAACTTGAATATTGATGTTTGGTTTGTTACACGTACTAAAAATGAAAATACACCAAATAGTTTTACATACGAAAAGCTAAACGAAGGAATAATTTCTGCTTGCAAGTTACTTGTAAATACAACTCCTGTTGGCATGTATCCTAACACAGATTATTTGCCCCTACCCTACTCTGCTATTACTTCTCAGCACTTAGTTTATGATTTGATATATAACCCTGCTGAAACTTTATTCTTAATGAAAGCAAAAGAGCAGGGTGCTTTAATAAGTAATGGGTATAATATGTTATGCTTTCAGGCAGATGAAGCCTGGAAGATTTGGAATGAATAAACTATTTTAAAGCTGCTGCTACTTTTTCTGCCAGCTCAACACCAATACGTTCCTGGGCTTCATTAGTAGCAGCACCAATATGCGGGGTTAAAGATATTTGTGCATGATGTAAAATAGCTTCACTTGGCTTAGGTTCATTTTCATATACATCAAGGCAGGCATGTGCAATCTTTTTAGAATTTAATCCATTTATAAGTGCAGTCTCATCAATCACTCCGCCACGGGCTGTGTTTATTAAGATTACACCATTCTTCATCTTGGTTATTTCAGTTTCTGTTATCAGCTTTCCCCCTGGGACATGCACCGTAATAAAATCACTTTTTGTATATACATCATCCAAAGCTACTGTTGCTATATTAACTTCTGCATTAGCTAAGCCATGAATATCCAAATGCAAAACTGCTTCCTTTACAAAAGGGTCGAAGGCTAATACTTTCATACCACAACCTAACGCAATTTTAGCTACTTGTTGCCCGATACGCCCAAAGCCAATAATACCTATGGTTTTATCACGAAGCTCGATGCCTTTGGCATATTTCTTTTTTAGTTCTTCAAACTTATCTAATCCGTTTGCAGGCATTTGACGGTTGCTGTCATATAAAAAACGAACCGCATTAAACAAATGCGCAAACACTAATTCAGCCACTGCATTAGATGAAGCGGCAGGTGTATTAATAACCTGAATGTTTTTACTCTTAGCATAATCTACATCAATATTATCCATACCCACGCCACCGCGGGCAATCACCTTTAGGTTAGGACAAACATCAATTAAATCTTTACGCACTTTGGTTGCACTGCGTACTGTTATAGCCACATAACCTTTATCATTAATTTCTTTGGCAAGGTTTTCCTGTGCTACTTTTTCGGTAACAACTGTAAAGCCTGCCTGTTCAAGCATCTTTTGTCCTACTGCATCAATGCCATCATTGGCTAAAATTTTCTTACTCATATTACTTATAATTAAAAAGCCGACATTTAGTCGGCTTAGGTTTTATGCAAATTTCTTTTCAAATTCTTTCATTACATCTACCAGTACCTGCACACTTTCTAATGGTAAGGCATTGTATAAAGATGCGCGGTAACCACCTACATCTCTGTGTCCGCGTATGCCACTAATGTTAGCCTCTTTCCACAATTTATCAAACTCAGGTTCTAATTCTGGTTTGTGCATTAAAAAGCAAACATTCATATTACTACGATCTTCTTTTACAACTGTTCCAAAGAACATAGAGTTACGGTCAATCTCATTATACATCGTATCTGCTTTTTGTTGATTTACTTTCTCAATCCAAGCAATGCCGCCATTCTTTTTAAGCCATTGCAGTGTAAGCAAGGTAACATAAATAGGGAACACAGGTGGTGTATTGTACATACTGTCTCCTTTTATATGCACTTGGTAATCTAACATAGAAAGCATTTTTCTACCGGTTTTGCCTAAAGCATCCTTTTTAACCATAACCATAGTAGCGCCTGCGGGCCCCATATTTTTTTGTGCTCCGGCATAAATCAAAGCAAAGTCTTTTGCATTTACTTTACGGCTAAAAATATCCGAACTCATATCGCAAACTAAAGGAATACTTGTTTTAGGGAATTGCTTTATTTGTGTACCATAAATGGTATTGTTAGAAGTAATGTGCAGGTAATCCGCATCTGTTGGTATATCGTAACCTTTAGGGATATAAGTATATTTCTTATCTTCTGAAGAAGCAATCACTTTTGTATTGCCTATAATTTTAGCTTCTTTAATGGCTTTGCTTGCCCAAACACCTGTATTTACATAAGCTGCATAACCATCGGTGCGCAGTAAATTATAAGGAACCATAGCAAACTGCGTACTGGCACCTCCACCTAAGTATATTACTTCATATTCATCGCCTACTTCAAAAAGTTCTTTCACAATATTGCGCGCTTCCAGCATTACCTTCTCGTAATTCTTGCTGCGGTGAGAAATTTCGAGTAAAGAAAGATTCAGATTATCAAAGTTTATACAGGCTTCTGATGCTTGCTTTAATACTTCTTGTGGTAAAATACCCGGACCTGCACTAAAATTATGGACTTTCATTTTATAGGAGTTTAATTAATTTCAGAGAACAAAACTACTATTATTAACTTTGTTCTTTGCAATTTTAGCCAACAAAATATTCACCTTTAAATTGCGTTATATAACGTATTGAATAAAAATTATATATATATCCTATCCTTTTGTTTGTTGCATTTTGTTTCTTTTGGGCAGAAGAAATCCACCCATTATGATGATAAAAAGGAGCAGAAGAAAATAACGCTTAGCATAGATGTTACCGATAACCAATCTTTCATTAAGAACTTAAAGATTAAGCCTTCTTATGATACCAAAGAAGATGCGCAAGAGGAAGTAAACAACATTGTTTCTTCTTTCAGGAGTTCGGGTTATTTATTAGCGGATATAGATTCTTTAGTATTTGATTCCATATCATGCAAGGCAACCATGCATAGCGGTACAAAATACAAATGGGCTCATCTGTATAAAGGAAACTTAGATGATGATGCCCTTGCCTCAACCGGATTTAATGAGCGCATGTATGCGGGTTTGGTTTTTACCCCTCATGAGGTAGGTAAACTAATGAACAGGATTCTTGTTTATTATGAAGATAACGGATATCCCTTTGCGCGTGTGAAACTTGATAGTGTGCTTATACAGGATAATGCCATCAGTGCCAAAATACATGTAACTAAACATCGCTCGGTTACTATAGATAGCGTAGTGATTATAGGGACTGCCAATATTCATAAAAAATATTTGTACAGGTATTTGCATATAAAACAGGGTAGTTTATATAACGAAGCACAGATAAAGCAAATAGAAAAAAGAATCCGGCAGCTTCCGTTTTTATCCCAAAAGCAAACACAGAATGTTAGGATAACCGACAAAACAACCAAACTTATTTTATTTTTGGATAAAAAGAATGCCAATCAAACAGATGGTATTATAGGTTTGCAACCTCAACCCACGGGCAAAACAGTTCTTACCGGAAACGTGAACCTGAAACTATACAATAGTATCTTTAGAAACGGAGAGCTGTTTAACCTTAGTTGGCAACGCCTGCAATATCAAACACAAAATTTTAGCACCAACATTGTATATCCTTATCTGTTTAATACCCCACTGGGAGTAGATTATTCCTTAACCATTTACAAACGAGACACAACCTATCTTAACGTTCAGAACAATTTTGGTATTCAGTATTTATTTAACGGATTGAATTATTTTAAGGTATTCTTTAAGCAAAATACTTCCAGTCTTTTATCTACCAGTGGCTTATCAAGCCTTACTTCCTTACCCGATTATGCCAACGTGAGTGTGAATAGCTACGGTGTTTCTTTTTTCTTTGAGAAGTTGAATTATAAATTTAATCCCCGCAGTGGCATATCTATTAATGTGGTGCTTAGTGCAGGTACCCGACAGGTTAAAAAAAATGTACAAATTAACCCTGAATTATATGATGGCATTAAACTATACAGTACCCAATATCAGGCAGATGGTAATGTGGCGTATTACATCCCTATCTTTAAATATAGCTGCATTAAGGTTGCGGCACAGGGTGGTATCATTAATAGTCCGCAATTATTTACCAACGAGTTGTATCGCATAGGCGGGTTAAAAACCATACCGGGTATTAACGAACAATCTATTTATGCAAGTAAATACAGTATTGGCACACTTGAGTACCACTTTTTATTTGAACAAAACTCGGCTTTTCTTTTGTTTGCCAATGGTGGTTGGTACGAGAATGCTTCTTATAATTTTGATAAAAGCTTTCCGGGCTTAGCTAACCATGATATGCCATATAGTTTTGGTGCGGGGGTTTTGTTCCAAACCAAGGCGGGTGTTTTTCAGATGAATTATGCCATTGGCCATCAATACGACAACCCTATTAGCTTACGTACCGGTAAGATAAGTTTTGGCTTGGTTAATACCTTTTAGTGCTTTTGCGATTACAATAACTGCTTTCTTAACTCAGAAGACCATCTTTGTAAGTGGGAAGAACATCTTTGTAAGTGGGAAGAACATCTTCGTAAGTGTGAAGACTATCCTCGTAAGTGTGAAGACTATCTTCGTAAGTGTGAAGACTATCTTCGTAAGTGTGAAGACCATCTTCGTAAGTGTGAAGACTATCTTCTTAAGTGGGAAGACTATCCTCGTATGTGCGAAGACTATCTTCGTAAGTGTGAAGACNNGACTATCTTCGTAAGTGTGAAGACTGCTTTCTTAACTTGGAAGACTGTCTTTGTAAGTTCGAAGACTGCTTTCGTAAGTCAGAAAGTTGCTTTTTTAACTGAAAAGGTTGCTTTTCTAATTGAAAAAAATGTTTTTTAGACTAAAAGGGCTGTTTTGCCTACCTTAGCGATATGAAAAGAGGTTTTGTTATCTGTTTTACCCTTTTATGCAGCTTGTTTTCTTTTAATAAGGGGTATTGCCAGGATAGTATTGCTAAACAAAGTTTTAGTTATGGTATAAAGGCAAACTCTTATCTCACAGACCCTTCCTTTGGAATAGATTATTCTTTATACTGTCAATATAAATTTATTGGTATTATGGGTGGTTACACCAATCTTAGTAATCAAAATACTAGTATAAGCGATAATCCAATTNNTCTTAAGTTATCTAAAAATAATCGAAAGGATGGTTTTCACATATACATATATGATGTTTATAGTAGTGGTTTTAGTA
The DNA here is from genome assembly GCA_003153315.1 of Bacteroidota bacterium. Classification (GTDB taxonomy): domain Bacteria; phylum Bacteroidota; class Bacteroidia; order B-17B0; family Aurantibacillaceae; genus PALSA-968. Next base: position 47,404 of record PLYA01000069.1, on the reverse strand, counting down.
AATATTATTCGATAGCAGGTCCTGTTGGAGGAACTTATAATCCTGGAACATTTTACAAGGAAAGCATTAATTTTGTTATGCTTAATCCGAGATATAAAATTCCTTTTTGGAAAAGCGTTTTTGCATTAGAACTTGGATTAGGCTTTAGTTACGGCAATCAGAATATAGTTTATCAGAAATATCAAAATGGTAAGAATAGTATTTATGTTGCATTCGGAGCCAATATTTGTCTATCCTTCAACCCTTCTGCCTTATTTCATAAGCGCTAAATCTTATTTAACGTTAAAGCTTTTTAAAATAAGGGTGTTATCCTTACTTTTGTATATTATAAAATCTAAAAAGATGAGGGTATATAAAAGTTTGCTGGTTGTTGTGCTTTCTTTTAGTTTATCTCTTAGTAAACTAAATGCCCAAGAGCAAGCCTGGGTAAAAATACCGGATGCTAATTTGGTTTTGGCACTTCAGGATATTGTGCCTGCCGCTATGATAGGTGACCAGTTGAATACGGAGAGTCCTGTGGTTACGGCAACATACTCTTTGGATGTGGGCGGGCATGGCATTACCAACTTATATGGCATACAATTTTTTACTAACCTTACTTATTTAGAGTGTAAGAATAACGGGTTGGCCAGTTTACCTGAATTGCCCGCTACGTTAATAGAATTGTATTGCAATTCCAATCAATTAACTAGTTTGCCTAAACTCCCTGAATCTCTTACAGTATTAGATTGCAGTTCGAATGAATTAACCGGTTTGCCTAAGCTGCCTCCTTCGCTTAAAAACCTGAGTTGTTTTAAGAATAAGCTAACTGCTTTGCCAGAGCTTCCTAAAACACTGACAGATTTATTGATTTACAACAATAAGCTAACTTGTTTGCCAACTATTCCCACCGGCATAACTACCATAGAAATAAGTAAAAACCTGTTTAATTGTGTACCTAATTATATTAAACCAATGGGGGAGGATACTTCTAAATACCCCTTGTGTGCAGAAGGAAATAAAAATGGTTGCCCGATAGTGAAAGGAAAGAAGAAGTAAATAAAGAAACTATTTCGCCTCTTCTTCGGTTTTCTTTTTAGGTGCCTGAAACCTAATGCCCAGCATTACCTCATGGGTTCCACTGTTATATTTGCGAATAGAAGTTAAGCTGTAATCATAAGAATAACCAAACATCAGCCAGTTCTTAAACATATATCCCAATAAGACACTAATGGCATCGGGGGTGCTCTTATCAGAACGATAGTTTAAACCCATCCATACCATTTTATTGTAGGTTACTTTTACACCTCCGTCAATTTGCAAAGGAACAGGTGCTACATACTTAAACAATATACTGGGCTCTAAAACAAAATCACTTCCTAAATCAAACTTATAAGATGCCAAGCCATAAAAGTGTGTGGCAAGAGTACTTTGATTGGTAGCCTGATCGGCAAAGAATTTTAAATTAGACTGGTATATCTGCGGGAAACCAAGGCTTATGGATAGTTTCTTACTATAAAAATAAACCCCACCGCCAATGGTAGGTGCTATAACTGATTGGAAGTTTTGAGTCATGATAGGGTCTCCGGCATCGTGGGTAGTTATTTGAGAACCATCTACTGCATACTGTACTACCCCCCCACTTAAGCCCATAGATAGCTTATAATTAGCACCTAACTTAATATGATAGGCATAAGCTAAACTGATACCGGTCTGCCTGGTAGGTCCAACAATATCTGTATAAATAGTTCCACCCAAACCCATGTGCTGGTTCTTTAAAGGGCCTTGCATAGATACAATGTATGTGCGCGGCGCATCGGGGATACCTGCCCACTGATAACGGTTATTTGATTTTGCTTCCCAATAATCACTACGGCCTGCAATAGCAGGGTTTAGTACAAAATCATTAAACATATACTGCGTGTACTGTGGCAATTGCTGTGCAAACAAACTTATGCCTGATAAGAAACACAGCCAAAATGATAGTATGTTTATATATTTTTTCATGTTCCTTATCTTAATATGGTTAAAGGACCTGCATAATGATCGGGATATCTTTTATCATTTAACCTTATGATGTAGTAATAGGTTCCAACAGGAACAGGCTTGCCATTATAAGTACCCATCCATGGTGTATAATTTCCTTTTGAATAGAAGAGTTGTTCTCCCCAACGGTTATATACTTCAATCTCTACGTTTGGAAATAAATTCATGTCGTCTATCATCCACGAATCATTCTTACCATCACCATTTGGTGTAAAGCCTGTTGGAATAATAAAAGGCGGAAGTATGGTTACTACCATGGTATCGGTTGCTTTACAACCAAGCGAGTTTGTAACTAGTAAGGTATAGGTAGTTGTTATGTTTGGAGATGCTATAGGATTACTGCTTGTTGTATCTGACAATGCCGTATTAGGATGCCAAACTATGGTTCCGCCACTTGGGTTTGAAGGGTTTCCGCCAATAGTTGCCGTTTGTCCCATTAAAATAGACTGGCTTGGACCCGCATTTGCAACGGCAGGTGGCGCTATTGAAACTGTAACTGTATCCGGATAAGTACAAACCCCGTTTACTGCCAGTAAAACATATTGTGTAGTTGTTGCGGGGTTTACACTAAGTGTTAATGTATTTGCCGGAGGGATTACCGTTCCGGTAATTGTTTGCCAATCAAAAGTTACAGCACCCGTAACAGTTCCGGTAAGAACAATTGGGACATTGCTACATAAAACGGTATCTCTTCCTGCATTTGCCGTAACCGAAACGGTAGATATAACTGTAAATTTAGCTGTATCTGTGCAAGCCCTTGAATCGGTTGCCACTACAGTATAAGTTCCGGGCAGAATAGCGGGTAAGCTTGAAGTAGTAGCTGATGAACCTCCGCTCCATTGCCAAGTATATCCAGGTGTGCCGCCCGAAGTAAGTGTTATTATAGAACCGTCTGCCACATTGTTACAGGTTGCGGGAGTAACTGTTCCTGTGATAGAAAGTACCGGAGGGTTTGCAAGGGTATCAAATATCTGAATAGAAGGGCAACCATTTGCATCGGTAACCGTTACGCTATAATTACCCGGGCTTAAATTTATTCCACCAGAACCTACAATAGTTGCAGGATTCCATAAATAGGTATAAACAGGCGTGCCACCAAAAACAACCTCATTTATTGCTCCATTATTATCATTATGACATTTAATTGGCGAAACAATTGAGAGCCCTGAAGTTAGTTTTGTAGGTTGATTAATTGTTACCTGTAAAGTTTGAAAGCATCCGGCGCCATCCCTAACCTGCACCTGGTATGGAGTATTTCCGCATAAACTATTAGCCACTAAACTGTTTTGAACAGGTATTGTGTTCCATGTAGGCGTTGTGATCGGAGTACCTCCTATTACTGTTACTGTAGCTGTTCCATTACAAAGGCCATTACAAGTTGCATCAGTAGTTATTACAGACAATGTTGGACCCGCATTGCTATTAAGCACAATTGCTTTTGTTTGACTGCAACCACTTACATTATCTGTTACAACAAGTGTGTAAACACCGGCACAAAGACCTGTAACACTGGATGTAGTTACACTACCTGTATTAGCACTCCACTGATATAAATACATGCTTGAACCAACCACAGTGGTAGTAATTACTCCATTGCAGGCACCACAATTTGGAGACGTGTTAGTATTGTTTATAGTAAATGTTGATGGAGAGGTAATACTAATTGATTGAGTGGTTATACAGTTTAAAAAATCTTTAACCTCAACAATATAATTTCCTATACATTGATTATTTATTGCAGAAGTGGTTTGTGTTCCTACCGGCCAAAAGTATGTATAAGGGGTAGTACCTCCGGTAACTGTTGTAGTTATAGCCCCATTACATAAGCCACTACAAGTTACATTAGTTACAGTTGTAGTAACAGTTGGGGAATTAAGACTGCTTACGGCAATTATAAAAGTTTGTTCGCATCCCAAAACATCTCCAATATCTACCTGATAAGGGCCGGCACAAACATTATTTATTGTATTGGTATTGCCCGATGGAGTCCAGCTATATGTATAAGCACCACCATTTCCACCGCTCGGAGTAACTGTAATAATACCATTACATTGCCCGCAGGAAGGAGGCGTAATATTAGAATTAGGGCTTATGGTATTTGGTGCAATAATAGTTATGGTGTCCTTAACCCAACAACCTATGTTATCCGTAATAGTTGCCGTATAAGAACCCGCACATAAATTATTTGCAACCAACCCAACCTGGTTATTAGGGTCGTTCCATGTTACTAAATAGGGATTGGCTCCTCCACCAATACTTGTTACCGTAGCTGTTCCGTTGCACATACCAAAACAAGTAATATTGGTAGCAGAGATAGTTGAGACAAGGGTTATATTAGGAACAATGGAATATACAAAACAATTAGAACAGTTTAAGGAATCTTTTATACATACCGTATGTGAACCTGCCGATAGCGCAGTAAATGTAAAGGAAGTACCGGGTACAAGACTAAATGCACCTCCATCAATAGCATACAAGTATGCAGGTAACCCTCCTACTACAAACGGGGTTCCTCCCGAACCATTACTGATAATAGAACCGTTATTTATTCCAAAACAGGAAGCATTAGTAATTGACGGAGCGTCACCTATCGGAGTTGGCTGAGTGATAGTAAATGTAGTTATGGTTATACATCCGGCTGCGTCAGTTACAGTTGAAAAATAATTTGTTCCTGAAGCTAAATCTAAATCAAGGGAAGTAATTGATGTTGTAGTTACTGTTCCGGGAGGTGAAGTAGTCCAACTAAATATATAGGGGCCTGTTCCACTAATAACTGTAACAAAGGCCGCTCCATTCGAGGAGCCATTACAGGTTACATTTGTATCAGATAAAACTACGACTGGCCCGTTAGAGTTTGATAAAGGTATCACCACCGTATCGATACAAAGTGACCCATCTGTTAACTGGACACTATAGGTACCGGCACATAAAGTATTACATGAAAGGGAAGAACCGCAGGCAATAGGATTGAGCCAACTAACAGTTACTGCTCCTGTTCCTGTTGTGCTAGTTATACTAATAGAGCCATTACATGGGCTTGCTCCACAGGTAGCAGGAATAGTTGTATACGTAAGGCTTGGTCCAGTTGGTACATTTAATATTATAGGAGTTGAAGTTACTGAACACCCATTTATATCCGTTACGGCTAGCGTATATGAATTAGCACATAAATTTGAATAGGTAGATGAGCTGGTTGTGCTACTAACAGTCCCTCCTATTGGAGTCCATGTAAATGTGAAAGAACCGGCTCCTCCCAAAGGAGTTGATATAATAGAACCATTACAAGTTCCTCCACAGGTAGGATTGGTTGAAGTAATATTTAGGTTAATTTGAGTTGGTGAAGAAACACATACTATTGAAGCAGTTGAACAACTATTAGAATCGGCAGCAACAACAGTATAACAAGTTGCGCTTAAATTTGAAGTTACAGCCGTATTAAAACCATTAGACCAGCTATATGTATAAGAACCTATTGAAGATGGGGTGCCACCCGAAACTGATACAGTTGCAGTTCCATTAGTACCACCAAAACAAGAAGGGGGGATTGATGTTACCGTCATACTTAAAGCACTTGGTTGGTTAATAGTAAACTGAACCGTATCTGTACAATTATTGGCATCCTCAACAACAACGGAATAAGTGCCAAAAGGAACTGCACTTATAGATTGAGTTGTTGGGTTACCAATGGTAGTCCAAGTATAGGTGTAATTGGGACTACCACCACTTGGGGTAACACTTGCTGAACCTGTACTACCACCACTACACAAAACATCGTGTTTCACAAGGTTTGGATTTATAGGAGCGGGGCAAACAATGGTAAAAGTTGCCTGCGTACTACAGCCATTAGAATCACTCACACTTAATGCATAATTTCCGCAAGCCAAATTAGAGATGGTTGAAATATTTTTTCCACTGGGTGGAATAACGGTACCTGAACTTGTAGTCCATGTATAAGAATAAGCAGGGGTTCCTCCTGATGCAGTAGCAGTAGCAGTGCCATTGGTTAAATAAGAACAGGTAACACTGGTAGTACTAATACTTACAGTTGGTGCATTTCCGGAATTTAACGTATATGTATATGTTTGGGTACAACCGGCGCCATCTGTTATTACAACCGTATAACCCCCTGCAGGCAAGCCTGTTTCAGGGTTATTAGCAGGGGAAGAAGGTCCCCCATTCCAACTATATGAATACCCTCCGCCACTACCCCCACTGGTAGCAAGGCTAATTACGCCGTTACTGCCACCGCAACTGGGTTGGGTTATAGTAGGAACAGCTTGTATTTGAGAAGGAGAACCAACAGGAACTGACGTAAAAGTTATACAACCAATAGCATCAGTTGCCTTTACCAAATAATTAATCGGTATAGGATTTCCTCCACATAAATTAGTAGCGGTTATTGAGCTAATACCTGTAGGTACCCCACCTTGCCATGTAACTGTAAAAGCAGGATTTGCACCTGTAGCAACTACTATGGCAGAACCATCGCATGCCCCAAAACAACTGGCATTGGTAACCGTATAATTTATAACAGGCCCTGTAGGGCTGCTTAACCCATAAACAATGGTTGTATCGCAACCATGAGAATCAGTAATGTTTGCTGTATAACTGCCTGCCGGAATATTTGAGTATGTTGATATTGGGCTAACACCACTTTGGGTACCTCCTGCGGGACTCCAAACCACCGTATATGTTGGCGAGCCGCCTGCAATAGTAATAGAAATACTTCCATCTCCTGCTCCGCAGGTTGAAGGATTAGTTAAAACGGGTGTTACCGTAAACTGACCTGAAACAGCAACACTTACTGTTTGTGTAAGGGCACATCCGTTATGGTCTAATATATTTGCCGTATAAGTACCTGCACATAAATTACTGACTGAATCTCCGCTAAAGCCAACCGGAGGGTTCCAGTTAACCGTATAAGGTGAAGTTCCACCTGTAGGTGTTACACTTGCTGTACCTGTGCACTGCCCAAAACAAGTAACAGGTGTAGTAGTTGTTGTAGCTGCTAAAGCCGGAGGATTAACTATAGTAATAGTAGTTGTTGAAGAGCATCCATGAAAATCTGTTGCAATTATAGTTTGCGTTCCCGAACACAAATTGGTAGCTGTACAGGAAGAGGGTACCGCTGTGCAGGTAATTGCCGGGTTAACCCACTGTATTGTATAAGGTGCAAAACCTCCGGAAGCTGTTGCCGTACCGGTTGCATCGCAGGCATTGCGGCAGGAAACCGTATTAGAGGAAACAGATATGGCAATATTTACCAAAGGAGTAATATTAAAAATGGTGGATGCAAGACAACCATTGGCATCTTTTACGTATAAAGTATGAGTACCTACGCATAAAGTGTTTATTACCGAATCGCTTGCTAAAAAAGGGCCTCCTGCAACATCCCAACTATATTTGTATGGTAAAGTGCCACCGCTTACACTGGCAGTAGCGCCTCCGTTACATAAACCATTACAGGTTTTAGCTATATTAATAGCTGAAGCGATTAAAGATGCCGGTTGAGGTATAGTAAAAAATTGTGCGGTAGCTAAACAACCGTGGCTGTCTTCAACAACTATGGTATGCGTAGGCGGACCAGATAAATTATTTATAGTGGAAATAGTTCCGGTTATAGGGCCAAAACCGGTATTATCCCAATTATACTGATAGCCCGGCGTACCACCGGATGTTGTAACAGTTGCTGTTCCCGTACCTCCGTTACAGGTTATACTGGTTGTAGTAAGCGTAATTAAAACAGGGGGGGGACTTATCAGTGTTAGGGTATCCGAATCAATACAACCATTGGCATCTGTTACTTCTAAACTATAAGTAATCCCTGCGGGTAAATTAGTAGGATTTAAAGTGTTTGGGGGATTGGCACCAATTGAAGGTGTCCAGGTATGTGTATAGGTACCCAAACCGGTACCTCCGGAGATGGTAGCATTAATAGAACCGGTATTGCCAAAACAAATGGGGTTAGTTGGCGTTAAAGTCATAGAAAGTGGGATGGGAGCCGCAATAGATGTTGTGTTTGTTTGTGTACAGCCATTGGCATCTGTAATCTCGCAGGTATAATTGCCTGCACACATATTGGTTTGATTTACCGCATTTACAGAAACAGGGTTTGCCCCGGTACCTGTCCAAGTATAGGTATAGGTTCCAAAACCGGTACCTCCGGCAGCGTTGCTTGTTATTTGCGCATTACAATTTCCTGCACAAGCCAACGCGGTAGGCACAAGGTTAAGCGTTAAGGTACTTGGCGAAATAAAACTAACCGAACCGTTTGCCTTACAATTATTTGCATCTGTTACCGTATAATTACAAACAGTTCCGCCGCATTGCCCGCTTACAATAGGAAGCGTAGTTCCCGAACAAGACCAATGGTATGAAAACGGTGCCAAACCGGATGTGGGAGTTAAAGTAGCCGAACCATTGCACATACCAACACAGCTTGGCTGGATGGTAGAACTGGAAACCGCAACCACCGGGGGTGGCACCAAAGTGGCAGAAACAGAAACCGTGCAGTTATGTGCATCTGTTACCGTTACCACATAATTACCGCTAACAAGGTTTGCAGGGGTGCAACTGGCTGTTCCGGCAGATGGGGTCCAGGTATATGTATAACCCGGTCCAGGAGTTCCACCGCTTGCCGTAACACATAATTGGCCATTATTCAAATTAGGACAGGTAGGGTTAATAATAGTGGTCATAGTTCCTGTTAAAACAGGAGGGTTAATTAAAGTAACGGTGGCGCTATCCTCGCATAAATTTGCATCTATTGCATAAACCGTGTACGTGCCTGCAGGAATATTTGAGTAGGTAGATACGGGGCTAAGCCCTCCTTTAACACCTCCTCCGGGCGACCATGTAAATGAAAAAGCAGGAGCACCGCCGCTAGCAACCACACTGGCACTGCCGGTAAAAGCCGCATTACATTTAGGGTTTGTAAAAGTTGGCGTAAGTGTTATAGCGGGTGGCGCATTAACCGTAAAAGAGGTTGTTTTAACGCAATTATTTGCATCTGTTATGGTACAGGTATAATTACCCGTACATAAATTTGAGTAAGTAGATGAAGTTGGTGTATTAGTTACCGTGCCAACTGCAGGGGTCCATACAAATGTATAGGGGCCAACGCCTCCTGTAACATTGGTAACAGATACACTTCCGCTACAGGCACTTTTGCAGGGAATGTTTAATAAGCCCGAAGCCGGGGTTTTTACAAATGCAACAACAGGAGGGCTTGTTATATTAACAACGTTGGTATCCTTACAACCATGTGCATCAGTTGCAAAAACCGTATAAGTGCCCGCACATAAACCCGATACCGAACAACCCGGCATAGCCAGATTAGGCCCTGCCCCTCCTGCACTATCCATCGTGCAAATGTACGGAGGAATACCCCCACCCGGATTATCCTGAATAATACCGTCGCAAACCCCATTACATAAAGGATTAGTAAATGTAGGGGCAGAAACAACTTTGGTAGGTTGATTTAAAGTTACCGTAGAAGTAGCAGAAACGCAACCGTTTTTATCCGTTAAAAATACAGAATAAGTGCCTGCACAGGCATTCTTAAGCGTATCTTTGTTATTACCTAATACGTTATGTAAGTTGGTGTGCCCAACAGTTCCTCCGCTGGGCAATGTCCAGGTAGAAGTAAGAGGTGCAGTACCTGTACCTACTTTAATAGCCATAGTAATCTTTCCATTACATAATCCAAAACAGCTTGGTTGAACCAAAAAAGGAAAATTTTGTATTTGAGGAGGTTGCGGGTCGGTTATGGAAAACGAATTACCCGAAAGCACCTGCAGACCTGTAATAGCATAAGAACTATCTTCCGTAAGGGGATTATTGGTAAAATCTACCTGATAAGATGTTCCGCAGCCACATATACCACCTACAGTATAAGTTGAACCCGGGGTAAGAGTTGCTGTTGGTATAGTAGAGCAAGGTAGCCCGCCTGAAGTCCAAATAGCATAAACGGGGTTAGATGAGCCTGAACAGGCGGCAGGAATATTAAACGTGAGCGTGGCATCGCATATACCTGCACAGGTTGGCGGTGTAAAGCCCGTTTGGGTTATGTTACAACTCATTACATTATCCAGGTTATTTAAACGGCTGCTGCTATTAAAATTAATAGTTGGAGAAACCTGAAACTTAGCAGGGTTTTTGGTATAAGCGCGTATAACAGACCCGTTATCATTAAAAACAATACCCGTTGGCAAAACAAACTTATTGGTAACCCTGTAAGTAGTTTGATTGCTATTAATGATTACACCGGCTGATGCTATTAAATTACCACTATTGATGCGGGTATTGTTTAAATTAAAAACACCCTGCTTAAAATGCACGGTGGCATTATCATCTGCAACTATACTACCCCATATATTCCAGTTAGTGTTTCCGTTAAAATAAATGTTGCCCTTTGTATTGGTAACAGAAAGATAAACATTGGTACTTGCCATATTGGATGTAAGCCATATATCGCCCGCAAAGCGGTTATCTATATAAGGGTTTAACTGTATGTTACCGCTTATGCTTATTTTTTCATGCTGCAAGCCCTGAAAGATTATTTTGGGCGTGTATGTAGAAAAGATAAAATCATGTACCTGTGTATTACCAATAAAGTTAATTACCGACTCACCCGCAAAAGAATTTTCATCAAAATAAACATCGTCTGTTATTGTAGGGCTTTTTGCCCCCCCTGTTCCGCCACTTGCGTAACTCCAGTGCGCGGCATCGTTAAAATTGCCCGAACCGCCTATCCAATAAAGCTTTTGAGCCAAAGCACCCTGAGCCAGCAGTACTATAAAAACAAATAAAAGGGAGCGTAAAAATATCTTCATATATACACAAATATCACTTTTACGAATGTAGGAAAAATATTTGAAGCAAAAAAGCACTGTCGGGGCTTTTTTCAATACCCCATTGTTTAAAATCTGTGAACAGGGTATTTGTGTAGGTAAATATAGTTGATACCGGTTAAACCAGTCTCCATAAAACAAAAAGCCGCCTCTTTGCAGAGAACGGCTTTTATTGTTTACTCTTACGTGAATTACTGCTGTTTCACCATCTTTTTGGTATCAATTATTTTACCATCTATAACAAGGGTATAGCTATACATGCCATTGCTTAAATCGCTGGCATATACATTTAAAGCACCTTTGCCTTTACCAGTAATATCTACGCTTTTTATTTGCTTACCGTTTAAGTCATAAAACAAAATTTGGGAAGTGCCTGCGCTTTGTGGAATGTTATATGTAATACTGGTTTGCTCTGCAAAAGGGTTTGGTTGGTTTTGGTTTAATACCACCACATCAGCATCGCTAAGGTTTATGTTTTGTGCATTTATAGCCATAGTGCTGTTTGCATTGTTGTTTGAACCATTCGCAGCTAAAAGCTGAGATATTTGTTTTTGCATAACAGCAATAACAGAATCTTGAGTGTCATTTTTTGCTTGTTCTGCTTGAAGTGCAGCCGTTAATAAAGCAATAAAAGAAGTATAATTTACGCCTAAGTGGGTAAGAGCAGGGTGTATAACTTTCCCTGTAATATCTATTTCAGCGGGTCTGGTAACAGAGCTCACTAGTTCAGGCAAAACCTGTTGCACGTCCTGAGCAATAAAACCATATTGTTTTTTTCCCGAAAAATGCATCCCAGTGCTATTAGTTGTATCATAATAATAACTTTCTGGTTTTAATTTTTTTAGAATACTTGTAGGGCTTTGAATAGTATTTATGTTTGTTTTAAACTGTTTATCAGATACTGTCCAGGTACCACTTACCCAGCCATTTCCATTTACGTAAACATCACCAGAAAAATACCCTGCCCAATTAGGCTTTGTATTACCAACTGAGGAGGGTGCGGCACCATAAATAGCAATATTGCCCAATGTGCCATTAGAACCTACATAAGAGTATACACCATAAGAAGTTCCGTTTGCGGCAGCAGCAGCAAAATCGGAATTAAAAGCCCCCGCCATAGATATATTCCCCGAACTGCTTGGAGTACTTAAACCGTATACTGCTTGGCAGCTATATCCATGTGAAGCATTAAAAGCCCCGCCACGGTTTATTGTAAAGGCACTGGTAGAAGAACCACTTGACTCGCCATACACACCAGTTATAAAAGTTTGGCTAAAAAGACTCCCTGGACCGGTATTTGAATTTATACTATGTGAAGCATAAGACGCACTGCCAGATGACAAAGAAGTACCTGTAGAAAGCACATCAAATTTTGTTTGAGCTGTTAATGCCGAACCACTATAACCAATACTTACTGCGGTACTATTATCTCCAAGTTCTATACTATTGCTCGAATATACTTTTGCATTTGAACCAACAGCTGTTGCATTTGATAAACCAGATGATGAAGCATCAGTCCCATAACCTATAAAAGTATTGTTAGAGCCGCCCGCATAATTTGCACCTGCATAATAACCCAGGGCAGTATTATTAGAACCATTGTTATTGTATAGCGCTAAGTCTCCAACGGCTGTATTATAGCTGCCTGTTGTAGTTGCACCCATAGTACCACCACCAAAAGCAGCATTATGAGTGCCCGATGTGTTGTTATAAAGCGTTTGTATACCAAACGCGCTATTGCTAGAGCCGTTGTTGGTGTAAAGCGCTTGTGTACCAAAGGCACAATTATTTGCTCCCGTTGAATTAGTATAAAGAGATTGAAGCCCCATAGCATTATTATATGAGCCAGTATTACTTCCGCCGGAACCAATTCCTATAAACATATTTGAATTACCGCCAGTTTGTGATAATATTGTACTACCACTTATTTGATATACACCGGTAGTAGTGATATTTCCACTAGAAGTTATCGCTCCTGATGTAATAGCGCCACATCCAAGAGTATTACTACCGTTAGAGAAGTTACCACTGGAGGTTATGGCACCGCAGGTAACGGCATGTGTACCATTAGAAAAATTGCCGGTAGAAGTAATAGCACCACAACCTAGGGTATTGCTTCCATTAGAGAAGTTACCACTGGAGGTTATACCTCCACAGGTAACTGCATTGCTGCCGCAAGAAAAAGCACCACTACCTGTTATAGCACCACAGGTAATAGCATGAGTACCACAAGAAAAATTGCCACTGGAAGTTATAGGCCCACAACCAAGGGTATTACTACCATTAGAGAAGTTACCGCTTGAAGTTATAGCACCAGAAGAAAGAGACCCACTTATTGAAGCATTTCCACCAACTACAGAAAAATTATAGGGGGCGGTAATCTCTACATTTCCACCCGAAGGATCGCTTTCAATAGTAGATCCACCCCCACCAATCCAAGGCGTTTGTGCCTTTGCGTTAAAAACGCTTAAAGCGCCTGCGAATAGTATTGCAAGCAGCTTTGTTGTAATTATATTTGTTTTCATTTTAATTTTGTCGGACTTTATCGTGCTGACGCCGCACTTTTCTTTGCCTACTCATTTAACGGCTTTTCGGCATACTCCGTTTTTATGTTCTGATAGGGTAAAATTAGGGTAGGTATAACCGCTGTGCAATAGTAGAAAACTGCTATTGTACAAATCATAAAAAATACAATATGGCCTTTCAAAAGGCGGATATTTTTTAAAAATAATGCTGCCGGATTATTTTTGTGTTTAAGCAAACAACCTTTAAAAAGGTTTTTTACTGTTTTTTTCATTTTAAATTCTACCCGATTTAACCGTATTTTTGTTAAAATAGACCGTTAAAAAAAAATTTCCCACCGTTTAATTAATAATTTACTTTTTGGCTATTTGATGTAGTACATTAGCATTAGCATTAGCAAATAAGAATTTGCTGCTAAAAATGGAAATTCTCAAGCTAATAGTAAAGACTTTGATGGTGAAGGTAAAGACTTTCATGATGAAGGTGAAGACTTTCATGATGAGGTTAGAGACTTTCATGATGAAGGTTAAGACTTTCGTGTTGGAGGTTAAGACTTTCATGACGAAGGTAAAGACTTTCGTGTTGGAGGTTAAGACTTTCGTGTTGGAGGTTAAGACTTTCATGACGAAGGTAAAGACTTTCATGATGAGGGTGAAGACTTTCATGACGAAGGTTAAGACTTTCATAATGAAGGTGAAGGCTTTCATGATGAGGGTAGAGGTTTTATTGGGGAAGGCTGAGACCTATAAGTTGTGGGTTAAGACCTGTAAGTTAAAGGTGAAGGCCTACAAGTTGAAGGTAGAAACCTATGGGTTGAGGGTAGAAACCTATAAGTTGATAGTGAAGACCTATAGGTTGAAGGCAAAGACCCGTAAGTTGTGGGTTAAGACCTGTAAGTTAATGGTGAAGACCTATAAGTTGAAGGCAGAGACCTGTAACTTGTGGGTTAAGACCGTAAAGTTGATAATAATGATTTATATAATAAGAGCTAACACCTTCGTCTGTAGGGTAAGACTCTCAGAAGTGGTAAAGTGCTGGTTATCTTTTTCCGCTGGGCGCACAGCAAACATCCTAATTTGGATGGCCCATGGAATGGTTGCATTAGCACAATTATTTTATAGAGCAGCTAAATAGTTCATAAATCTCCCTCGGTTGCCCGAGGGAGATTTTTTTATGTAGGCGTCATTACAACTCTAATAAGAAAAATTAAAAATCCTCCTCCTCTTCTTTAGCTTTCTTTTTATCAGCAGGATTAAATTCAACTTTAAAGGTTTGGTCTTGCTTCTTGTCTCTTTTCTCTTGATTCTTAATCGTAGTATCCTTTTTAAACCAACCGAATTCCTCGTTCAATAATTTCTTCAGGTTTTTCTTCTCATCCTTAATATCCTGTTTTATTTTTTGCTTCATCGCTTTTCGGTCGTACTTAATAACAGGATTATCAACCGTACCCGTCATGTGCAAAAACACACAGCGTTTAGATTCTGGGTCGTTTTCATTCTCAATAAGCTCTTCATCCATCTGCTTGCTTTTCCCCGGGCGTTTAGCCAGGTATTCGCTCAATAATAATTTTATATGATAATCAATATCGTTATTAAAACTATGCGTACCCCATATATCCAAATTAAGAGCCGAGTTACTCAATTCTGTTTTTGAGAAAGAAATTAACTGGTTCTTTATATCCACATGGGTTTTCAACGTAGAGAACTTAATACGTTTTAATTCTTTCAGTTCAATGTATTTTGCAAGGCTTTCTAAAGAAGCATAATCTATCAACTCGCCCTTTTCAATGGTTATATCAGCTCCTGCCAGGATACTTGATAAATCGCACTCCAACCGGTTATTCCATACAGCAGAGAAATCAATTTGTGCAGTCCCTCTGCCTTTCAGGTTTTTATCTGTAACAATCGTTTGTCCGAAATTATTCAATTCACTAAACATTTTATTGATATCCACATCCACCAAATTGGTTGCACAGTTCACTTTTACAAAATTACTGTCGCTGGCATCGGCAAAACCATCTAAGGTTATGTCTCCGTCAAAAGCCGCGAATGAAAAATTCTTAGCCAGTAATTTCCTGTTCTTTAGTTCAAGCGTTCCTGCAAAATTTTTGGCACTAAAACTGTTGAACGCAATCTTATTAATATTCAGTTTTATATTTGCCGATATATTCTTATTAATTACTACAATCTTTTTATTAGCAGCAGAGAGCTTATCCTTAGTGCTTTCCGAAGCCTTGAATAAAAAATCGTTTACATTAATTAAAGGAGATGTAATATCCGCATCAATGTATAATCTTTGATTTTCTTTAAAGAGGTAGTTCAATAAGTTGGTTGCATTTCCGCTAATTTGCAAGGAAGATGTTTGATGAATAATTTTTAAGTTCTCTGTATATACATTCTCGTTCTCAACCCTCACAAGTCCTTCAGGCACTTGTATAACCATACCATTTTTAAAAGCAAGTTCAACTTCATTTAGTTTTACCTTTCCGTTTAAAGTTCCTGCTTCATGCTTTTTAGAAGAGAGTTCATTCAGATTTAATGCTGCATTCAAATCAAAATCTATTATCCCTTTGGCAGATGCCAGGGTATCTATAGGAACTAAGGCCAGTAAATCCTGAAGATTATACTTTCCCTTGGCATCAAAAGTCAGCTTTGGTGCTGCAAAGTTTTTCAGTTCCATATTTCCCGAAACGTAATTCTGATTTTGTTTCGCCTGAATGTTTTTAAGTGTCAGTAATTCGGGTTTATACTTTTGCTTGGTAAAGGAGCCTGTAAAGTTTACTTCGTTTAGTTTTGTTTTTAAAGGTTTGTAGGTAACACTTGCGTTATTAATCCCGAAAGACGAAGAAACATTCAGGCTATTATAATCCATTAAATTTCCTTCCAGGTTTGCCTCTGCATAAAACACACCATTGCTTTCATAATCTTTTATTTTGCTGTGAAAAGATTCGGGCAACAAAGACAATACCGATTGTATATCTATATTCTTTCCCTTGCAGGCAATTTTACAGGGCATGGCGGTATCAGCATTGGTAAGATTACCCTGCACCGAAAAAGATAACTTATTAAGAGCCACTTCTGCCTTATCAATACGATAGGTGTTCTTATTTACCGCCGCAGATAAATCAATGCTGATATTTTTATTTTTGAGGTAATTCTTTTTGTTTGATTTTACGTAAGAAATAGAGCCCTGTGCATTTAAGGTAAGCTCATACGCCTCATCCGTAAAGTTACCCGAAAAGATTACCTCTTTAAAGCTTGACGCCAGCTTTACTTTTGTCTGGTAATTCTTATAGGCAAATTCAAAATCAGTCAGCAGTATTTTATTCAGTTTAAATTGTGTAGCTTGTTTCTTTTCTTCGGTAAGATTCTCATCGGCTTTCCATACTTCGTAATTCACTTCTCCCAATGAGTTGACTACAACCCTAAGCGCGGCATGTTGTATTTCTATCTGATTAATAATATACTTTTTATTCCAGATGTCTTTGGCATTAAACAACAGGTAAATACTCTTGGCTTTAAGCAAAGTATCATTGGGCATATCAGGCAAAGAACCCATAATGGTTACATTTTTAAACCATACGGCTGCCTTTGGAAAGGTTTTAAGGATAGTAAAATCTATATCATCGGGGTTTATAAAGACTTTTACTTTAAGGTGCTTGTTAAGCTCGGTAACAATTTGCGCCTTTATTTCTTTCTCATACACAAACACCAAAACAACAGGCGTAACAAGCAATACAAACAGAATACCCATAAACCAAAGCAGGATTTTACCTATTCTTTTTCGCCTGGGTTTAGGGGCTATATTTATGGGTTCTGTCTCTTCGGCTCGCATCTATGTAAATTTTCTGTTTTTATAGATGCTACACAGCCCCGTTATTATAAATTAATGAACAGAGGCATGCTAACAATTTCTATGCTTTTTTTTGCCGATTATATAAAAACACATACTTTTGCCGCCATAAATTAAAAAAACCTAAAACCAAAACATGAAAAAAGTTCTATCATTAGTTGCAATTGCTTCTTTAGCAGTTGCTGTTGTTGCTTGCGGACCAAGCAAAGCTGAATTAGAGAAAAAAGCAAAAGCTACTGCTGATTCTATCGCAGAAGTTGCTAAGCAAGATTCTATTGCTAAAGCTGCGCAAGCACAAGCTGAAGCTGCTGCTGCACAAGCAAAAGCTGATTCTTTAGCTACAGTTGCTAAAGCTGATTCTTTGAAAAAAGTAGAAGAAGAAGCTGCTAAAAAAGGTGGCAAAAAAGGCAAAAAATAATTTCTGCTTTTACAAAAAACAAAAAAGCCTTTCGTTTCCGAAAGGCTTTTTTTATGGGCTTGATCTTGATACTATTTAATTTACGATTACCTTCTTAGTATTTGTTTCTTTACCACTTGTAACAGTAATAAAGTAAACACCCGCATTGCCCAATTGCAATGATGTAATTTCGGTATTTGGCTTTACTTCATAAACCGTTTGACCAAGCATATCGGTTACTTTTAGTTCATTTATATTTTTACCTGTATTTGAAGAAACAGTAACATTTCCATTACCGGGATTAGGATAAACTGAAATCAACGAATTTGAATTATTGTAAGGGGAAATACCTGCTGTTGAATTAAAAATTAAACCCAGATCATCAACAAACATTGTGCTGTTTACCTGAGCGGCTGTGGTTGAACTGGAAAGCAATATAATAACCATTGTATCAGGGGTACCGGTTAAAGAATAGGTAAGAGGTTGTGAAAACCTTACATAAGAAGCAACACTTGCGTTTTGTATAAACTTTGCATGTGCAACAACATTACGTGCAGTTCCACTCCATCTGCTTAATGTAATTTCTACAGAACCTGTATCTGTGCCGGAAGGAGTATAACGATACCACCCTACAATAGAATCAGGACGAAGATTATAAGCAACACCACCATCAACAGCCTGCGTAGTTTGATTGATAATGCCTGTTGCTGCAATGCCCGGTGCAGTTTGACCAAATACACTTAATGTTTTTAATTTCATGGCTAACAATCCACCATGAAATTCTCCTGCAACGGCAGTTTTTACAGCCGTTCCTTTACAAAAACATGCTGAAGATACAGGTTGGTCAATAGTTCCCCAACCGGCACAATCATCATAACTACCTTGGCTCGTCCAACTTTCAAAACCCGGATTAGGAATAGCATTTTGTGCAGTTAAGTTGCCAAAAAAAAATAACGTTGTTGACGCAAAAAGTAGTGCTTTTTTCATATTTTTATTTTTTATTATTAGTTAATAATCAAGAGACTTATAAGCTTAAAAATTCATTATTTCGCAACCATTATTTTTCCTGTTGAAAGAAAGATATTTTTTTCATCGTTTACCCTATAAAAATACATTCCGTCATTCAGTGTTAAATAAAGTTTTTCTCGCTTAGAATTTAATCGTTGGGTATAAACCAAATTACCAAGCATATCAAAAATTTGTAAGTTCAATTCTTTTGGATCTATCATTTCTTTGGTATCAATGTTAATAGTTGTATTCTGACTAAAAGGATTTGGATAAAATTTCACATCAGAGGAAGTGTTATTAATTTTTTGTATAGACGATAATGGAATAGGAGGCCCATATGTATACTGAAAGCCCATCACCATCATTTCCTGTTGTGATGTCAATCCAAAAAACATTGTATCAGGGCCTGAAACATACCACTTTGCTTGATGAATTAATCCTTCGTAAGGGTTTATTTCAAGAAAAGGACTCGTAAAATGTTCTTCTGTTGCCTCAACTCCGGTAGCATAGTAGCCTTGGTTAAATGTGTAGGTCCAATCCATAAAACCTTCATACACCTGTTGTCCCATTGTTCCACTCGGAGTTCTTTTGTAAACGTCATAGTCAATTCCATATTTATGAGTATGCGTATACATAATCCAAATTTCCCACATATTTGTTTCGGAAGAATCAGTTGCAGTTTGTGTAACAATAGTTGTATCGTGCGGTGGAAGAACAATGCCTAAATCAGGGAAGAAACGCGAGTACATAAATTTTAATGCAGTTCCTTTTGGTTGTGTATCCATATTAAAATATACTTCGGCAGCAAGCACTTGGGTAGGGTTACTATTTACAATATGATAATTTAAATCAAGCATCACTGTTTTTGGGAGTTGGTAAGCGGTTGTTGGTGGTAATATATGAGTAGTAGTTGACGGAGCAAAAGCAGCAAGTATATCTGCGCTTCCATGTGATGTTTGGCTGGTATCTCTTAATCCTTCTGGAAAATTTACAGCTTGCCCAGCATAAAACTTATAAATAACAAAATGATGTGATTGAGGGGACTGTGCAAGACCAATTTGATATACCTCCGTTGTATCTGTAAGTTTTGGGTCATATTTTATAAAAATTTCCGTTTCACTATTAGGAGCAACAAATATTTTTCCGAGATGCACTTGAAACCCATTTGAACTTGGGGGAGTAAGTGGGGTTGAAACACCATTGATACCTCCTACAGTATAATATGTGTTAATAAGGGAAGTATCTACCACAATTCCAGTTTGTGGTGCACCATGTAAAATCCATTGTCGTATCAATTCTTTTTCGTAACTACTTAATGGAGGATTTGGTGAATTTGGCATTACAGCACCTTCTTGAGGTTGATTGATGTCATTGTCTGCATCCAAACCAATATTTACTTTTCTCATCAAAAAACTTCGGTGCGGGTAACCAGGATCAATGCGTTTATCCCCCCTTGTAAGAGCTGCTGGGTTGACAGGATTATGCCCTACTATATTAGCATATACTGTAGCAGGAGCAGCAGAAAGGTTAAGCTGTCCGGAAAACGTACTGGTATTATGGCAACCCGAACATTTAGCTTGAAAAACATTATACACTTGCTGATATGTACTTTGAGCTTTTGTTTCAACAGAAAGAACAGTTACCATTAAAATTAAAAGAAAGCACTCTATTGAATTAAGTAGATTTTTTTTCATTTTTATTTTTTTAGAATTACACAACAAATATATAGCAAATATAATGAGGAAAACAACAAGTAGGAATAGAGGAATTAACTCATTTGTATAAGGTACTTACTCTACCCTGCATATTAGTAAATAAAAAAGCCCTTCATTGCTGAAAGGCTTCTTAAAATCAACACTATAAAGGTCTATTGTTCTACTTTGGTTACTTCAAAGCACTTATAATCTCCTTTTTTGCCCAAATATTCGCTTTCTAAAGAAACTAAACCTATTTTTTTAACTTGTTCACGGGTAAGCGGTTTTGGAGTTTGCCATTTGCCATCATCGGTGGTTTTTAGCTCTATCTCTTTATTTAAAAGTACCTTATTAAGCTGGTTTTGGGTTAAGAATACTACGCTTTGTACATCATCTTCTTCATCTTCTTCGTTTTCTTCATAAATGGTACCTACCAATTTTAGTTTAGGTACATCGGGTTTGTAGGTAAAAGTAACCTCATCCTGATTCAACTCAACGTATTCAATTCCTGTAATGTGTATATGTGCCATGATTAAATTTTGTGCGAAAATACAAATAGCATCGGGTTTACCAAAATTGCTTTAGTTTAAAGTTTGTAAATAAGTGTTAATGTTTGTTTCTACACGTTTTGCCAAATCTTTAGCGTCATGGCGTACAAACTTCTCTCCGCTTATTTTTTCATACAATTCAATATAGCGGTTAGATATTTCGTTTACCCATTCCTCGCTCATTTCAGGCACAGTTTGTCCCTCCTTACCCTGAAAATTATTGGCTATAAGCCATTGACGCACAAACTCCTTACTCAATTGCTTTTGGGCTTCTCCCCTGCCCTGCCTTTCGACATAGCCTTCCAAATAAAAATAACGCGATGAATCGGGCGTATGAATTTCATCTATCAGGTAGATTTTACCGTCATCGCCCAAACCAAATTCGTATTTGGTATCTACCAAAATTAAGCCTTGTTTGGCTGCCATTTCGGTGCCGCGCCGGTAAAGAGCGCGGGTATATTTCTCTAGTTGCAGATAATGCGCTTCGCTAACAATCCCTTGTTTTAAAATCTCTTCGCGCGATATATCCATATCATGCCCCTCGCTGGCTTTGGTGGTTGGGGTAATAATAGGCTCGGGCAGTTTATCGTTTTCTTTTAAACCTTCGGCTAATTTCACTCCGCATAAATCGCGCAAACCACTTGCATAAGTACGTGCTGCATGTCCGGATAAATACCCACGGATAACCATTTCTACTTTAAATGGTATGCACATTTTACCCACGGTAACCACAGGATCTGGGTTTGCCAGCATCCAGTTAGGAACAATATCGGCCGTAGCCGCCAAAAACTTAGCAGCTATTTGGTTAAGCACCTGTCCTTTATAAGGAATGCCTTTGGGCAATACCACATCAAAAGCAGAGATGCGGTCGGAGGCAACCATTACCAAATACTTATTATTAATGGTATACACATCTCTTACCTTGCCTTTATAAAAAGAGGTTTGATTTTTAAACTTGAAGTTTGTTTGCGTTAATGCATTCATGGGTTGGATGTCAGTATTCATATTAAATTATATAACTATTTTTTCTCCTCATCATATCTCGCAATAATGTCCTTTACCAGTTTATGCCGGATGATATCTTCTGCCCGTAAGAATATAAAATCTATGCCTTTTGTTTTTTCCAACAGGTTGATGGCATGCAATAAGCCTGATGATTGATTCCTTGGTAAATCTACTTGAGAGGTATCGCCGGTAATAATAAACTTGGCGCTATTGCCCATACGGGTTAAAAACATTTTCATTTGGCTTTGGGTAGTGTTTTGCGCTTCATCCAATATCACAAAGGCATTATCCAACGTACGGCCGCGCATAAAGGCAAGGGGTGCAATTTGTATAACCTGACTTTCTATATACTGGTTCAGTTTATCAGGAGGAAGCATATCATACAAGGCATCATATAAAGGTTGCAGGTAAGGGTCTAACTTCTCTTTTAAATCTCCAGGTAAAAAACCAAGATTTTCTCCGGCTTCTACGGCAGGGCGGGTTAGTATAATGCGTTTTACTTCTTTGTTCTTTAGAGCTCTTACGGCAAGCGCCACAGCCGTATAAGTTTTACCGCTTCCGGCAGGACCCACGGCAAACATCATATCATTTTTTAAGATAGAAGATACCATACGCTTCTGGTTTTCTGTACGGGCTTTAATGGCATTGCCGGTAACACCAAATAAAATAATATCGCTTCCATTATCAACGACTTGCTCCAACATATTATCTCCTGTTTGCCCGAGAAGTCGGTTAATAGAGGCTTCGGTAAGTGTGCCTGCTTTATGGTAATGATCAGAGAGTAATTTTAATTTCTGTTCAAAACGGGAAATCTCAGATGCATCACCCATTAGTTTCATCTCGAAACCACGTGCCACAATACGCAGTTTAGGGAAATACTTTTTGATGGTGTTCAGCTTTTGGTCGTTAACACCATATAACTCCACAGGCTCAAAAGCATCAATATTTATAGTCTTTTCGCTCAAAATAATTGTTTACAAATGTGTTAATCAAAAAACAAGTTGTGCAAGAATGGGAGTAAAATTATGTATTAATTTACAACAATTTTATTGTTGTTACTAACAAGGTAAAACATGCCGCTAATAACTCTTACCAGCGATTTGGGTATCAAAGACAACTATGTGGCTTTGGTAAAGGCAGCCCTTTTATCAACCATACAAAATGTGCAGCTTATTGATATTAGTCACGAGATTGATAAATTTAACCTTACCCATGCCGCTTATATTTTTGGCAATGCCTATAAATTCTTTCCAGCCAATACTATTCATTTGGTGGGAGTTAAAAACCAGACAACGGCCAAGCGCTTATTATACATTGAAATAAACAACCAGAAAATAATTTGTCTTGATAATGGCTTTATTACTTTACTGCTAGATATAGATAAAGCAACTATCTCGTATTTTGATGGTAAAGAGTTTGAAGCCGGTTTATTCTTTTTGAAAGATGCCATGATACAAGCATTAGTTGCTTTAGCTACTAAACCAAAGGCTTTAAAGCCCTGCTTAGATTATATGCAGTTGATGGGCTTTCAGCCAACCGTTACGCCGCAATCTATTATTGGCAGGTGTTTACATATAGATGATTTTGGCAACGTGGTAACCAACATTACCAAAGCCTTTTTTGATAAGGAGCGTGCGGGGCGCAAATTCATTATTAATTTGCCCGGTGTGGAAATAGACAGAATTGTAAGAGATTATGATGATGTAAGTACCAATACTGCCCTGGCTTTGTTTAACACCTTTGGCTATTTAGAAATTGCCATCAACCGTGAGAAAGCCAGCAGAATGTTATTCCCAAGAGGGATGAATACCAATACCGATTTTAATATCTCCATACAGTTTGAAGATTAGCTGATGATTATACGCATTGTAAAAATGACTTTCAACCCTAATGAAGTGCAAAGCTTCTTAATTTTGTTTAATGAGAACAAAACCAAAATAGCAGGCTTTGAAGGTTGCACACACCTTGAATTATTGAATGATATAAACACCCCCAACATTTATTTTACTTATAGCTACTGGAAAGACGAGAGCTATTTGGAAACATATCGGAACTCGGATTTATTTAAAGGAGTATGGCAAGCCACTAAAAAACTATTTGCTGACTAACCTCAGGCTTGGACGGTGAAAAGGGTTTAAAATAAAACTTTGATTATTTAAAAACTCCAATGAAATTTTGAGGTTTTATTATTTAATCACTAAAATATAAATCCTTATACGGATATTTTAGATACAAATAACATCTATCAGTTTTCACGTTGATTTATATCATAATTTTTACTTTTCTTTTAGAAGAATTTCACAACCAAGAGTATAAAGCATTATAAGAATAACTTACCTTGGAATTTTAAGATTAAAGGATTTTAATAATGTATTAATAATTCTTTTATATTATCCTCTAAAATGAAGAATATTTTTATCTTTTTTTCCTTCTCTTGTTTTGCAACATACGCACAAATAGGTAACGAAAATGATTTTTGCTTACGTGGAGCTTATAGTTTTGGCAGTATTCTGCAGCAGGGTTATTATTCAAACACTACAATAAACAAATTTATTAATGGATTTGAATTGGATTACATTAAACCTTCTACCGGTAAAAAGTTATGGCATCACGAAAATAATTTTCCACAACACGGATTTGGATTTACTTATTTTAATTTAAATAACCCAAAAGTATTGGGAGACATTTATGCTACTTACATTTTTTGTGATATTCCGCTTAACAAAAAAGAAAAACCCTTCCGTGTTTATATGAAACTTGCTGCAGGAATTGCCTATGCTCCCGTGCACTTTAACGCAATTGAAAACCAAAATAATGATATGTTAAGCACTCCCATTAATGGATATGGAAATTTAAAATGGTATTTTAGATGGAATTTAGGAAAGCACCTATGCTGGGATTTAGGATTTAGTTATTCTCATGTATCGAATGGTAATTCAAATCTCCCGAATTTGGGAGAAAACATGATAACAATAAATACAGGCTTAGTTTATAAATTCACTAATCCGGTAAAAAACGTAATTGCAAAAATTGACTCTAGTACCAAAATAAAATCCAAATATGAAATCCTTTTATGGGTAGGAATTGGTAAAGTTCAGGAACAGGTTTTTGGAAAAAAATATCAAGCACAATGCTATTCTGCAAGCTATTATTATAACATCAGAAATACTCATAAAATTGGATTGGGAATAGATGTATTTTACAATCCGGGTAATATTCAGCTGATGAAAGAAGAAGGAGTAACCCTATCAAATAATTTACAAAATATACAAACGGGCGTTAAAATTACATATGCTTATAATCTTGGTCGTTTAAGTCTTCCGGCTGAAACAGGTTTTTATGTAATTTCTAAGCACAAGGAACACAGTTCTTTTTATCAAAGGGTAGGTGTACGTTATTATTTTAAAAACAATATAGTAGCCCTTATCACATTAAAAACATATTGGATTGGAGCCTATAATTTAGAGTTTGGCTTGGGTTATCGAATTGGAATCAAATAAGTCCTTCGTTTGTTTCAGTAGATTTTCAGCTTTATAATTAGAGGGGTAGTAAAATACTTAATTTGCTTTTGATACAGTCAGGATTAGAAAAAGGAGTTTATTATCTAATAGGAGATTCAAACTTTGGACAAACTAAACAACTCTTTATAGTTGCTGATTAACTTAGATAAATATAGAGAGGCGAAACTAAAAGTTTCGCCTTTTTTATGCTGAAGATTTATAATTTAAAAACTACAAAAAGTGACAAAATCTTACATATGTAAGAAAATCACAACTATTTGATTATTATATAATTAAAAATTATTATATTACTTTTGGGGTTAAATAATCTCAGACTCTCATAATTATGAAATGGACATTAAACCAAAAAATCTTAACCGGGTTTATAGCCTGTACAATTATTCTCGCAGCAGTAGCTGCTTTCTCTTTTAGGAACAGCGAAAAATTTATTGATACCAATCAATGGGTAAATCATACGCATGAAGTTTTATATGAATTTGATCAGGTATTAGTAGCCAGTATAGATGTTGAAACAGGTACCAGAGGCTATGTTATTACGGGCAACGAAGCCTTTCTTGAACCTTATTACTCAGGAATAAAAAACCTTGGCGACCATCTTGATAATGTAAAGAGACTAACCGAAGATAATCCTGCTCAACAAAGAAATATCGAAGATTTAAATAAGGCCGTAAATACTTCGCTGATGTATAGAAAAGAAATGGTCGATTCAAGAAAGAAAGATTTTGAAAGTGCCCTTAAATTAGTTACTAGTGGAAAAGACAAACAATTTCAGGATGAGGTAAGAAGAATAGTTGCCAAATGCAAACGTATAGAACAGGATTTATTGACCGAACGAAAAAGTGCCAGCGAAGCGGATGCAAAAAACTTTAACCTCATATTTATTATACTATTACTGGTTATAGCTATTGTACTGATAAGCGTTTACTTTATTATCAATACAAACCTACGCGCACTTAAAAAGGCCGAAGAAGAAAGTGCAAAAAAAAATTGGCTGCTTACTGGAAGTTTTGAATTAAACGACAAAACAAGGGGAGAACGTATTGAAACAGAATTAGCACAATCTGTTATTGACCAATTGTGTACCTATATGCAAGCACAAATTGGAGTAATCTATTTATTTGAAAACGGACAATTGAACCTTGCGGGTAGCTATGCTTTTCATTACCGCAAACATAACACAAGCAGCATAAGGCTTGGAGAAGGCTTGGTAGGGCAAGCTGCACAGGAGAAAAAGACCATTGTATTTACAGAAATACCCGATGATTATATTAAGATTAACTCAGGTTTAGGAAATATAAGCCCAAAAAACATCATCATTCTTCCTTTATTGCAAGATGGCGCATTAAAAGGAGTGGTAGAAATCGGCGCCAACCGCCAGTTTTCTGAATTGGATATGCAGTTCTTAAACATGGTGAGCGAAAACCTGGCTATAGTATTTAATGCGGCGCAATCTCGTACTAAATTAAAAGAACTATTAGAAGAAACTCAAAGACAGGCAGAAGAACTGGAAACACAACAGGAAGAATTAAAACAATCTAACGAAGAGTTACAGGAAAAAACAGGATTGTTAGAGAAATCAGAAGCTGAATTAAAAGCACAGCAGGAAGAATTACAGCAAACCAATGAAGAGCTGGAAGAAAAAGCCAACTTACTGGAAGAACAAAAAGAAAAGTTAGAAGGGGCTAAGATGGATATTGAAACCAAGGCAAGAGAGCTGGAGGTAACCAGTAAATATAAATCGGAGTTCCTGGCAAACATGTCTCATGAATTACGTACCCCGCTTAACAGCATACTTATACTTTCTCAATTACTATCAGACAATAAGAATAAATTACTTGGAGATAAGGAAGTTGAATTCTCTAAAAACATTTACAATTCGGGTACTGATTTGCTTAACCTTATCAATGAAATACTCGACCTTTCGAAAGTAGAATCGGGTAAAATGGAACTGGATATTACGGAAGTTCCTATTGCTGAAATTAATTCAGATGTTAATGCCATGTTTTCTGAACTGGCAAAAAGTAAATCAATCGACTTTCACATTGAACCCGGTGTAAAAGAATTAAAATCTATTATTACCGATAAGCAGCGCCTGGAACAGATATTAAGAAACTTATTATCCAACGCATTTAAATTTACCGGTAAGAATGGAAAAGTAACGCTCTCCATCAGCGAATCAAAATCAGGTATTTCATTCAAGAACAAAAAACTTAACAACGTTCCTGCAATTATTATGTTTGAAGTAAGTGATACAGGTATAGGTATTTCGCACGACAAACAAGGAATTATATTTGAAGCTTTCCAACAGGCGGATGGCTCCACTAAAAGAAAATATGGAGGAACCGGCTTAGGCCTTTCCATTAGTCGAGAACTTGCCAATGCGCTTGGCGGAGAGATACATTTACATAGTGAAGAGGGAAAAGGAAGTACGTTTACCCTTTACTTACCTCTTAAGTTTGATCCTTCTATTATGGCTCCGGTTGAAAGAAAAATAGAAATAAAAGAAAAGAAAAACCAGATTCCGTCTATTGAAAATGTAAAGAAATATGTGCTTAATGAAGATAACGTAAGTGACGATCGTAACAACATTACAGAAAATGATAAAGTAATTCTTATCCTAGAAGACGACATAGAATTTTCAAAGATTATACTTGATTTTGTAAGAGAGCGGAATTACAGGGGAATTATAGCAGGGCAAGGAAATGTAGGTTTAAGTTATGCCAGACATTATAAACCAGATGCTATTATACTGGATATGAAATTGCCTGTAATGGATGGTGTAGAAGTGTTAAAACATTTAAAGAACGACCCTGATATTCGTCACATACCTGTTCAGATTATTTCAGGTTATGATA
Source organism: Bacteroidota bacterium (assembly GCA_003153315.1). Lineage (GTDB taxonomy): Bacteria > Bacteroidota > Bacteroidia > B-17B0 > Aurantibacillaceae > PALSA-968. The sequence continues at coordinate 19,124 of PLYA01000069.1, read as the reverse complement.
AAAGGAAAGAAGGAATGGAGCTTGGTGCCTTTGATTTCATCCGTAAGCCTATAACTCAAGATGATTTAAAAAATACGTTTGACAAGATTGAGGATTTCATTAGTAAAAAACTTAAAAAGTTATTAATTGTTGAAGATAATGAAACACAAAATAAAGCTATACGTGAATTAATAGGAAATGGTGATGTGAAGACTTTCTCTGCATACTCGGGCAAAGAAGCATATGATATGTTAAGTAACGATAATTTTGATTGTGTAATTGTTGATTTGGGTTTGCCTGATATGACAGGGTTTGATTTGCTTGAAAAAATAAAGGCAAATGACAAATTAAAAAAGATACCTATTGTTGTTTACACAGGTAAAGATTTGTCAAAAGATGAAAATACACGCCTGATGAAGTTTGCTAATACGGTTGTATTAAAAACTGCCGATTCGCAAGAAAGGTTGCTGGATGAAACCATGTTGTTCCTTCACAGAGTTGAAGCACGCTTACCAAAAGAAAAACAAAACATCATCCGTAAACTTCATAAAACAGATGAAGTACTAAGAAATAAAAAAGTACTGGTGGTTGATGATGATATACGTAATATCTATTCTCTTACAAATGCACTGGAAGAGGAAGGAATGAAATGTATAACTGCTGAGAACGGTAAGGCTGCGCTTAAAATGCTTAAAGAAAACCCATCTATTGAAATTATATTGATGGATATTATGATGCCGGAAATGGATGGATATGAGGCTACCAAAGAAATAAGAAGTATAACCAAATTCGAAAAACTTCCTATCATAGCATTAACCGCCAAAGCTATGAAAGGCGACCGTGAAAAATGCCTGAATGTGGGTATGTCTGATTATGTAGCTAAGCCTGTAAATATGGGACAATTATTATCACTTATGCGTGTTTGGTTGTATAGCTAATATTTTATGGAGAAATTAAAAAATAAAATTGCCTTGATTGTTGATGATGAAGAAAGAAACACATTCGCGTTAAGAAGTTATCTTGAAACTTTCGGTATAAAAATTGAGGTGGCAAAAAATGGAGAAGAAGCAATAAATATACTACGAAATGGGGTTCTGGTTGATATTATTCTTTTAGATATGATGATGCCGGTTATGGACGGATATGAAACCTTAGATGTTTTAAGAAACGACAATGCCTTAAAACAAATCCCTGTTATTGCCGTAACAGCAAGAGCCATGAAAGGAGATAAAGAAAAATGCCTTGAGTTTGGAGCATGGGATTATGTTTCAAAGCCAATTGATCTGACTATTTTAATGGATAAAATAAACAGATGGATTCTATAATATGAATTTTGAAAACAAAGAATTAAAAGATTTACTGGAATCCATACGGTATGTATATGGTTATGATTTTACAGACTATGCTGAAGCCTCTGTAAGAAGGAGAATACTTCATTTTATGGCTTCCAAAAAAATAGAGGCATTAGATGAATTCGGAAAAATGATTGTACGGGATGAAAAACTATTCGAAGAATTTATACAAGTAGTGTCGGTTACGGTAACAGAAATGTTTCGCGACCCCTCATTCTATATAAGTCTTCGTGAAAATGTAATGAAACGGTTGGCAACATACCCCTTTATGAAAATATGGGTGGCAGGATGTGCAACAGGAGAAGAAGTTTATTCGATAGCCATTCTATTAAAAGAAGAAGGAATATTGAACCGTTCTGTAATATATGCTACGGATATTAATCAAAAATCCCTGCAAATTGCTAAGGAAGGGGTGTATGCAGTAGAGAACATGAAATCTCATACAGCAAATTATCAAAAAGCAGGCGGGATAGAATCATTTTCTGATTATTATAAAGCAAAATACAACTCTGTCATGTTTGATAAATCATTAAAACAGAATATAGTTTTTTCTCCTCACAACCTTGCTGTTGATAAGTCCTTTAATGAATTTCAATTTATCATTTGCCGTAATGTTCTCATTTATTTTAATCAGCAACTGCAAAACAAGGTCATTAATCTTTTTCATGAAAGCCTATGCACTTTTGGTTTTCTTGGTTTAGGGAGCAAAGAGTCACTTCTGTTTTCAGAAAAAAGAAAAGGGTTTGAAGAAATTGACAGAAAGGAAAAAATATTTATGAAAACAGAATAGCATTGGACGAGAAGATTAAATATAAAGCCATTGTCATAGGGACTTCTGCCGGAGGACTCCTTGCGCTTTCAACTTTATTAGAAAAAATCCCGTCTGATTACGCTATTCCAATTATTATTGTCCAGCACCGCTCTAAAGAACCAAGAGACCTACTTGAAGAAATACTGCAAAGCAAATGCAACGTAAAAGTAAAGCAGGTAGATGAAAAAGAAAAGATTGAGAATGGTGTTGTTTATATAGCCCCACCCGACTATCATTTATTGATAGAAAATGATTTTACATTTTCATTATCAGTAGATGAGCCTGTTCGTTTCAGTAGGCCATCTATTGATGTGTTGTTTGAATCGGCGGCAACTGTTTATAAGGATAAGCTGATTGGAATTATTCTTACGGGAACCAATAATGATGGAGCATTGGGAATACAGTCGATAGCTAGGCATAATGGATTGACCATTGTACAACAGCCAAAAGAAGCAAAGTTTCCGGCCATGCCTCTTGCAGCTATGCGTACAAAAAAAATAAAACACATTTTAACTCTTGCCGAAATTCAAACCTTTTTATTGGAAGTAAACATTGATTAGAAATGAAAAAGAAGAATAAAGCAACCATATTGATTGTAGATGACAAGCCTGCTAACCTTCTTGCACTGGAAAATTTATTGGAAAATGAAGACAGGGTTCTATTAATGGCTAATAACGGAAAGGATGCGCTGAAAATCACCTTAAATAAAGACATTGATTTAATTATTCTTGATGTACAAATGCCTGATATGGATGGCTTTGAAGTTGCTCAGATATTAAAATCAAATAAAAAAACAAAAGATATTCCTATCATTTTTGCTTCTGCCGAAAGAAAAGAGCACAAATTTATGATGAAGGGTTATGAAGAAGGAGCGGTCGATTATTTATTTAAACCACTGGATCCTGAAATTGCCAAGGCAAAAGTTGCAGTACTTATACAAGTACAATTGCAAAAGAAAGAATTGGTTGAAAAAAACCTTTCATTAGAAAAATCTGCTTTATTAATTAACAATTCTGCAGATATTATTGGAATTATTGATGCTGAGACATTTAAGATAGAAGAGATTAATCATGCATTTACTACTATACTGGGATATGGTATTGCAGAAGCAAAAGAAACATCTTTAGTATTCTTTCTCAGTAATGAAGATAGAATAATTGTTCAAAAATTAAGCAAACAATCCAAAGAACGTTTATCTTTTGAAACAAGGATATATTGCAAAGACAGAAGCATAAAATGGCTGCAATGGAATGTTGTGGTTAAGTATGGCAAGTGGTTTGTTAATGCCAGAGACATAACAGAAATTAAGCAAGTAGAAAGAATAAGAAATTATCTGGCTACCGTTGTAAAACAATCAAATGATGCCATTTATATTCATGATGAGGAGGGGAAAATAATATCCTGGAACGAAGGAGCAGAAGAGATATATGGCTACGCGGAAAAGGAAGCTGTTAAAATGAATGTGTGGAATATCATCCCTGAGTTCAATCGTATTCAAACAGAGGATATAATAGATAAGGTATTTTCTAATAAAAAAATACGGGATATTGAAACAAAAAGAATTACTAAACATGGAAAATTGATAGATGTTTTATTTTCTGCATCTGTAATATTGGAATCCGGCGGTGGAAAAAAGTCAATTGCCGTTACAGAAAGAGATATTACGTTTCAAAAAATTACCGACGAAAAAATCAAACAACTGAATGTTGATTTACAAGATAATGTTGGTCAACTTGAAATAATTAATAAAGAACTAGAGTCTTTTTCATATTCTGTTTCGCATGATTTGCGTGCCCCACTTAGGGCTATAGGCGGCTATGCAGGGATATTGGAAGAAGATTACGGAAAAATTCTTGACGAGGAAGGAAACAGATTGTTAGATGCAGTTCAGTACAATGCAAAAAAAATGGGTAATCTGATAGATGATTTATTAGCTTTTTCGAGACTCGGAAAAAAAGAACTTACCAAAACAAGTCTTAATATGAATGAATTGGTTGAAGCGGCTTTAAATGAATTAAATCAATCTATTAAACATAATGCAACAATAAGTCTAAAATATCTCCATGCTTGTAAAGGTGATTACGGTTTAATAAATCAAGTAGTAATTAATTTGTTGTCTAATGCTATAAAATACTCGGCAAAAACAGAAAAACCTCTTGTTGAAATTGGGTCTGAAAAAACGGATACAGAAATAATATATTTTGTAAAAGATAATGGTGTAGGTTTTGATATGCGTTACGTAAATAAATTATTTGGCGTTTTTCAGAGACTTCATACTATGGATGAGTTTGAAGGAACAGGGGTAGGACTCGCCATTGTACAAAGAATAATGAATAAGCATGGCGGACGTGCTTCAGCAGAAGGAGAAAAGAATAAAGGTGCCATTTTTAAATTTTCATTGCCTTTAAATTAAACTTATATAAATAGTATAAGAAGATAGAAGTAGAAGTCCTTCTTTAGAAGACAGCCCTAGTAATGCAGAACTAACCATGCGAGGTCTAAGAATACAATAAAGAAGATATTAGGATTAAATCCAGATTTTGCTGACAGTTTATGTTACGCGAATTGGGTAAAAAATTTTAAGGATGCAAGGCATCTTAACCAGTGACGTTTATCACGATTAAATCTTTGAAGTAAAATAATGTAATCTGAATAGTGCCAATCCTATCTTTATACAGATATTGCCTTACTAGACCATGTCATTGTGCCTTCCAAAGGACGGGAGTTCTATTCTTTTAAAGACGAAGGGTTGCTCTAAACCAGTCTCACGAAATGGCATCTTTTAGCCCCAATTACACAACTCAGATTTAGGTAAGGCTCTGCAACCCCTAATATTGCTCATGTTCCATCCCTGTTCCACCCAGAAATTATTTTCCTAATTATCCAAAACGACGAAGCCCTTGACTAGCAAGGGCTTTGAGGTTAATCTAAGACATAGATTAGTTGTCCGACCAGGGCTCGAACCTGGACTCTACTGAACCAAAATCAGTCGTGTTGCCAGTTACACCATCGGACAATTGGGCTGCAAATTTATATAAAATTTTTAATCTGAAAAGTTTTTAAATAAGTAATATCCCTATCGCTTTATATGCTTTTTGAGGTAAAATCCTCTCCTAAGGTTTCATTTCAGCATAAATGTGCATTAAAATAAAACTTAGCATCTTTGTCTTACCTTAGCCCTTTAATTTATGATATTACGTTCAGAAAAAATAACCAAGCGTTACAAAAGCCGTACCGTTGCCAAAGAAGTAAGCGTAGAAGTAAAGCAAGGAGAGATTGTGGGTTTGCTTGGCCCCAATGGTGCAGGAAAAACAACTTCTTTTTATATGATTGTAGGAATGGTAAAACCCAATAGCGGTAAAATATTTTTAGATGATATGGATATTACCAATTTCCCAATGTATAAACGGTCTCAGTTGGGTATAGGCTATCTTCCTCAGGAAGCATCTGTATTTAGAAAATTAAGTATCGAAGATAATTTGCGGGCAGTACTTGAAATGACAAAGTTGAGTAAGCAAGAACAGGCAGAAAAGTTAGAATCCCTTATTTCGGAGTTTAATTTGAACCATGTGCGTAAAAATTTAGGAGATCAACTATCAGGTGGGGAACGCCGTCGTACAGAGATTGCACGTTGTTTAGCCACTAACCCAAAATTTATTTTATTAGATGAACCCTTTGCTGGTGTTGACCCTATTGCAGTTGAAGACATTCAGCAAGTGGTTAGAAAGTTAAAAGAAAAAAATATAGGTATTTTAATTACCGACCATAACGTACACGAAACACTATCTATAACTGACAGAGCCTATCTGCTTTTTGAAGGTAGTGTAATTAAACAAGGAAGTGCTGATGATTTAGCTAACGATGAGGAAGTGCGCCGTGTTTACTTGGGGCAAAACTTTGAGTTGAGAAAGTTTTAATTACAAGCCTAATAAAACTTCTTCAGGGTTTTTACCTCCAAATAAAATACGAGTTGGGTTCTCCAACATTTCTTTCACTTTTACTAAAAAGCCAACACTCTCACGTCCATCAATAATACGGTGGTCATAACTTAAAGCAACATACATCATAGGGCGTATCTCTACTTTACCATTTACTGCCATTGGTCTGTCAACTACATTGTGCATACCTAAAATAGCGCTTTGTGGCGGGTTAATAATTGGAGTACTCATCATAGAACCAAACACACCACCATTGGTAATAGTAAATGTTCCGCCTTCCATTTCAGGAATAGTTAGTTTACCATCACGGGCTTTTATAGCTAAGTTTTTAATTTCTGCTTCTATTTGTGCAAGGCTCATTAACTCTGCATTGCGCAACACAGGAACCATTAAACCTTTTGGTGCACTAACAGCAATACCTATATCACAATATTTATTATAAATTAATTCTTCTCCGTCAATCATTCCATTAACGGCAGGGAAATGATACAAGGCTTCACACACTGCTTTGGTAAAGAAACTCATAAAGCCGACGTTGGTGCCATACACTTCTTTAAACTTATCTTTATACTTGGCGCGTATAGCATTAATGCCGCTCATATCAACCTCGTTAAAGGTGGTGAGCATGGCAGTTTCATTTTTAACAGCAACTAAGCGTTTAGCAACTGTTTTACGTAGCGCACTCATTTTCTGACGGTCTTTATCTCTTCCGCCTTTCCATGAGTTAGATAAAACTTCCTGTACATTAGGCAACCCGTTAGAAAGAGCAGCCAGCACATCTTGTTTGGTAATGCGTCCGTCTTTACCTGAACCATTTACCTGAGCTGATTTAACTCCATTCTCACTCATTATTTTTGCAGCGGCAACACTTGGTGTGCCACTTGCATAGGTTGCAGATTTTTCAGCTGTAGCAGCAACTTCTTTTTTCTCTTCTTTTTTTACCTCAACTTTTGCTTCTTCTTTTTTAGGTGCTGCTTTAGCTTCGGGTTTAAAAGAGTTGTCAATCTTCACAACAACTTGTCCTACCTTAACTGTATCACCATCTGCCGCAAGAATCTCGATCTTACCACTGTCTTCTGCATTTAATGTTAACGTTGCTTTATCAGAATCTATCTCAGCAAGCGGCTCATCTTTTTCCACTATATCGCCGGTCTTTTTTAACCAGCGTGCAATGGTTACTTCTGTAATAGATTCTCCCGGGCTGGGTACTTTTATTTCTACTATTGCCATAATCTTTTATTTTGTTGCTAATACTTTTACAAATACTTTACTCAATATTTCTTCTAATTCTGCAGCATGACGTTTAGAGAAACCGGTTGCCGGAGCAGCCATTTCATCTCTACCAATATAGGTTAAGTTCGTGCCTTTCATGGTGTGTTCTATATGCCTCCATGCACCTGCATTTTCAGACTCTTCTTGCACCCACAAGTAATCTTTTGCTTTGTTATATTTCTTTAAGATAGTATCCACTTGTTTATGTGGAAAAGGATATAGTTGTTCAATACGCACAAATGCAATATCGTTAGCACCTTCTTTTTCTCTGCGCTCAATTAAATCATAATACACTTTACCTGTGCAAAATGCAACACGCTTTACATTCTTTGCATCGGCTGTACTATCATCAATTACTTCCTGGAAACGGCCTGCGGTAAAGTCTTTCAGCTTACTTACACAACTTGGGTAACGCAATAACTTTTTAGGAGTGAAGCAAATCAAAGGCTTACGGAAATCTCTTTTTAACTGACGGCGCAATGCATGAAATTGTTGTGCCGGTGTTGTCGCATTAATTATCTGCAAATTATTTTCGGCACACAATTGTAAGAATCGCTCCATACGTGCCGAAGAATGTTCAGGTCCTTGTCCTTCGTAGCCATGAGGCAACAAAAGCACCAAGCCATTCATACGACGCCATTTATACTCAGCAGCCACAAGGTATTGGTCGATGATGATTTGAGCGCCGTTAAAGAAATCTCCAAACTGAGCTTCCCATATTGTTAAGATATTGGGTGATGCAAAAGCATAGCCGTATTCAAAACCAAGCACACCATACTCACTTAATAAAGAATTGTAAATACGTAACTCACCTTTTGTACCTAAACTATTCAAAGGCACATATTCTTCTTCGCTATCTTCTAACTTAACAACGGCATGGCGATGTGAAAAGGTCCCCCGCTCTACATCCTGTCCGCTAAAACGCACATGGTTTCCTTCACTCATTAAAGATGCATAAGCCAACAATTCGCCCATTGCCCAATCATAATTATCACCGGCAATCATGGCTTTTCTATCGTCAAATACCTTCTGTATTTTATTAAAGAATTTTTTTTCCTTTGGTAATTCGGTAGTACGTTTAGCTAAATCAAGAAATAGCATTTCACTAACAGCTGTATCAGGAGATTTATCAAAGTCCTTATCCGTAGCCATTTTTATTCCCTGCCAGTTTCCTTCTAAGAATGAAGTAACTTTTGCTTTTTCTGTTTTCTTTGCTTCATCTAAATTAGAATCAAGCTCAGCTTTAAAAGCACTTTCAATAGCCTTTGCTTCGGCAACTAACGGAGAGTTTTCATCCGTTAATTTCTTTACATATATATCTTTGGGATTAGGGTGCGAAGCAATTATTTTATATAACAAAGGTTGGGTAAAACGTGGTTCATCACCTTCATTATGCCCGTATTTACGATAACATAAAATATCAACAAAAACATCGCGGTGGAAAGTCTGGCGGAAATCCATGGCCAGTTGTGCTACAAAACACACCGCCTCAATATCATCTCCATTAACGTGAAATACCGGAGATAGAACAACTTTAGCTACATCGGTACAATAAGTTGATGAGCGCCCGTCCATATAATTTGTAGTAAAACCAATTTGGTTATTTACTACAAAATGAACGGTACCTCCTGTTTTATATCCATCCAGTTGGCTCATTTGTACTACTTCATACATAATACCTTGTCCTGCCATAGCGGCATCACCATGCATTAAAATAGGGCAAACTTTATTATTATCACCTTTATATAAGTTATCAATTTTGGCGCGGGCAATTCCTTCCACAACCGGGTTAACAGTTTCTAAGTGAGATGGATTGGGTGTTAAACTAACATGTATCTTTTTTCCTGTATCACTTATCTGATCAGATGAATAACCCATGTGGTATTTTACATCCCCGTCAAACAAACTATCCTCGCTAGGTCTGCCTTCAAATTCGGTAAAAACATCTTTGTAGGTTTTGTTCATGATGTTGGTAAGCACATTCAACCTTCCGCGATGCGGCATACCAATTACATAATCCTGAATTCCCAGTTCGGCGCCATGTTCCATCAGGGTATTCATGGCAGGTATCAAGGCTTCGCCTCCTTCTAAAGAGAAACGCTTTTGTCCTACAAATTTAGTGGCCAAATAATTCTCGAAAACAACAGCCTGGGTAAGTTTATTTAAGATAGTTTTCTTTTCGGCATTAGAAAACGAAGGCGTGTTCTTGCTTTTCTCCATTCTGTCCTGCAACCATTTTACCACCTTAGGATCTCGCACAAACAAATACTCTACACCAATACTGCCGCAATAGGTTTGTTCTAAATGCGCAATAATATCCTTCAGTTTAGCTGCACCAATACCAATTTCACTCCCTGCCTGAAAAACAGTTTCCATATCGGTTTTGGCAAGGCCAAAGTTCTCTACATCTAAGGTAGGGCTGTATTGCCTGCGGTCTCTAACGGGGTTTGTTTTGGTAAACAAATGCCCGCGCTGACGATACCCATTTATAAGGTTAATTACTTTAAACTCTTTACTTACGTTTTCGGGTATAACAGCGCTGCCTTTATCGCTATAAGAGGTTTGTGCAAACTCAAAACCTTTAAAAAAATCTCTCCAACTGGCATCTACGGCATTGGGGTCTTTTATATATTGCTGAAATAATGCCTCTATTGCGTTTACATCACTGGTTCCTACGTACGAGAATTTATCCATCATCAATTAGCTTTAAAAACAAGCAAAAGTAGTGATTTTATGGTATTTGTTGCATAAACAAAAAGCCGCCCCTTTTCAGAGAACGGCTTTTTCATTTCAACTTGAGGAATAAATCTACTTTGTTTACTGTTGTTTCACCATCTTTTTGGTATCAATTACTTTACCATCTACTACAAGGGTATAACTATATATGCCATTGGTTAAATCATTAGCAAATACATTTAGTTGCCCTGTACCTTTGGTAGTAATATCTACTGTTTTTATTTGACGGCCGCTTGCATCATAAAACACCAGTTGTGCTAATCCTGCATTTTGTGGTATACTGTAGTTAATAACAGTTTGCTCTGCAAATGGGTTTGGCTGATTTTGGTTTAATACTACCACATCTTTATCGCTTAAATTAACCGCCATGCGATTAGCCGATTGTGTGTTTGCATCTGTAGAACTAGCAATCACTAGTGCTTTCAGCTCGTCAATTTGTTTTTGCTGATTCTCTATAGTAGTTTGTTGTTGTTTAAGAGCATCAACCATTATAGCAATAAATCCATTATAGTTTAGCCCTAAATATTCTTCCTTCTTAGATAATTCCTTACCATCATTATCTAATTTTGCCGGGAAAACAATAGGGGTAGTAAGTTCAGGCAAAAGATCTTTAACTTCCTGTGAGATAAATCCATATTGAGTTCCGTTAGATAGGTTTAAGTTCTTGTGATTTTCTAAATCGAATGAATAAGATACAGGATTTAGTTTTTTTATAATATCTATGCTTTTGCCTATTTGTTTAACATCTTTTTTCAATTTCCTGTCTGAAACTAAAATATTTCCACCACTTGTTACAACATCGCCAACAAAGAAACCTGCATAATTCGTTTCAACTATGTTTCCAGTACTTGGCCCCGCATTAGCATATACCCCATAATTGTTTGATGTACCGCCCGAAACGTTAGCAAATAAACCATAATTGGTTAATCCGGAAGTTGCCACGTTAGACCAAAAACCATAATTAGTTGCGCCGGTATTTGTGCCTGATTGTATGTTTCCTGTAACTCCATAATTCTGAGAAGAGGATGAACTGGTTACATTAGCCGTTACGCCTATACTCTGAAATGTTCCGTTGGCTGCTGCTCCATGAAGACCGTAATTTCTGTTAGATGTTGTAGATGTAGAAGTTCCGTTTACACCGGTTCCTATACCCCCTGCACTTCCTAATGAAACTCCTGCAAGACCGGTAGCATTACCCGAACCTAAATTTTGTGCCGAACCAGCAACTCCTGCGGCAGTATTGGTTCCAAAATTACCTATAGTTCTATAGGCTCCTGCAATTTGATACGTATCAGAGAAAACAGCAACCCTCGCCCCTATACCGGTGGTACAAGCCGGCACCCCGATAAGAATCTGTGAAGGTGAAAGAGCAGGCATAGTATAGTTTATATTAAAACCTGCCATGGGCACTTCTCTGGTATTTAATAAAGCTCCCAAACCGCTGCCGCATAAACCACCTAATTGAACGTTTCCACCCGTTACACTTAAGCCATCATTAGCACCTGTTATACTACTTGTGCTGCCTGGTATTAAAATAACATTTCCGCTTCCGTCAACACTTAACACATTGTTGGTTGGTGGCGTTGTAAGAGGAGTTGATACACTTGTTAAGTTTGTAAACTTAAGTCCGCTACTACCACCCGGTTGTATTGTACCTATAAAATAGGGGTCTCCGTTAATGGTATTTAGCTCCAGCCTATTTCCAGGACCAATTGTATTAATACCCGTATATCCATTTGGCTGAATACGCATGCGCTCTAAGGCCGTGGTGTAGAATCGCATAGCATGAGATTCTTCCTGAACAAGTAAAGCCTCTCCTGCCGGGTTAACACCTAAGGCAAAACCATCGGTAATGGTTGGTCCGGTGGTAAGGTTTGTCATACGCATAGCAACTTTACTGGCAGTTATATCATTCAAATGCAATCTTTCTACCACACCATTTATAGGAGCATTAAACACGCCGATACCTACTTTGATATTGTTTCTTAAGGCGTTGCTGCCAAATACATTATCTCCCTGAAAGATTAACTGGTTATCTTGGGCTGTTTGCAATTGAGCGTTAGTTCCGTTTAATGGAGGCGGTGTTCCGGGATAACTGGTTCCTACATTATTAAACGTTTGCGCATGGCTGCCTAAAGCAAAACAACCCACTGCAATTGCAGTAATTAGCGATTTTGTTTTCATTTTAATTTTGTCGGACTTTATCGTGCTGACGCCGCACTTTTGTTGGTTTATTTATGTTTTATCGTTAGCCTATGGTAATGCTTTGTATAGCATCCAAACCCCCGTTTAGGGCAGGGTTGGTTTTGTGGCGCCAGCGCATGGCTATGTGCAGTTTTTGCCCGCTGTATTGCGCGCCAAGGTTTAGTACAAAATGAGATTTGGTAAATACCTCGTGCTCGGTAAGCTGACTGGCGTTGGGCGAAGCGGCGTTTTGTGCCAGTATTTCGTAAAAAATTTCTACGTTATAGCCTTTTAGCAAATGGCTGCGTTTGCCTGCTGCGGTGGGTTTGCAATGGCAGATGATTTGCCCGGTACCGCCATGTTCTATACTAAAGTAAACGGTAATTTCGGTAGGCACTATGCGTGCGATAGGCAATCCGCCATGGGGCACGGGCAGGTTGTGGATAATATTAAAAGTAGTAAAATCTTCAGTTTGCGCCAAAGTAGGGCTTTGTGCCGCAATGCGGTCAAGCAGATGATTATCATGGTCGTACTGATGTACAGCAGTAATTAGTTTTTCAATATCAATGCGCAGGTTTTCGGTACGGTTTGCTTTGTTTGCCCATTGCATGGCATAGCCTGCAGCAGAGGTGGCATAAGCTTGCCATTGTATTTGCTCAGTCGATAGCCAATTCATACGTTGCCAGTTTAATGGCGTTCCTGCTAGCAAATAGGTATTGGTATTTGCCATGTAGGTAAAAAATAAAGGTTTGCTGGTTGCAATTCTTCTTGAGTGTGACATATTATATATTTTGTTTAGGGGTTACAACTGTATAAAATGGGTTTGAGCGCGCGTGCGCAATAAAGTTGTGCGCATGCGAATAAAAATTGCGCATGTGCGCAGAAAAGTTTAGTGCGTGTGCAACAAAGTTGCGCATCTGCGGATATATGTTGCACATCTGCGCCCGAAAGTTGCGCATGCGTGAATAAAAGTTGCGCGCGTGCACAGAAAAGTTGCGCAGACGCGAATAAACTATTTGAACGTGGAGATAAAAGATTTGCGCGAGAGAATAAACTATTCAGAATGATATTGAAGGTCATCCCGCAGCAATTAAATTTTAAAACCTCTTTAGAAATTACATTAAGTAGTTTGCTGTTCATATAGCAAAACTATGCCATCGCTACATTCTGCGCAATAGGGGTTTCCACCTAGTAGGTTATACCATATAGGTGGAAACCCCTATTGCATATATTATTTTATTTACAGGTAGGCTGTTTTTTGTTAAAATTAATGTTAAGCAAATGTTAAATTTTTTAGTGGCAGGTGATTTTAACAAAAAATGATTGCAAAAAATTAACTCTTAGCATGAAAACCATAGAAAGTCACCGCTATAATATGCTGCGAAAAACCAATATCAAAAACATAATTGAATTGGTTATGTTTGATATGAGGAATGGGGTGTTGTATAAAAACAACAGCAATATAGATGTTACTTTTAGTATATCTTCTTTTGCTGCACCTGCATTATCTGATAATAGGTAGGGCTTGTTGAAAGTCCATCAGATACAAAAGCCACTACATAGGATTGTTTGTAATTGCTTGGTATAGATGGTTTACTTGGGTTATCGGGGCTCTGATAACTTGCTCTTAAGGTATATGTATAAGTTTTGCTTACTACCTGATTTGTGGCTGCACTTCCTATAATGATGGCATCTCCCCAAGGAGAAGCAGTAATATTATCTCTTAATGCAAAACGGTGCCAGTAATTAGCAACCGGTGCCGGCTTATCATTTTGGGGTGCTTGTATACTATCCTGTACAAGCAACACAGTCAAATTATAATTGCCAGTATAAGCTTTTAAAAAGGTAGTTGTAGCCGTTATATTTAAGGCACTTGTAGCCACATTAAACGATGTACTAAGCCTTATATAAATGCCCGGTACAGCAGTATTTGTTGTTATAGTGCTACCAACTTTTGTTGTTAAAACAGATAGCGCAGTATCTCCCATAGTGGAAGAATCGGTTAAGTTGTGTGCCAGTGGATAATGCAGTCGATTAACCATTGCATTAGGATATGCACCACCCCCAATAAATAGGGTTCCATAAGCATCCCCTACAGAAGTTTCAGCATCCCAAACATTATAGGGAGAAGCCCATTGCGAAGGGTCGGCAAAGCCACCGAAATTAACCTCCATAAAAATAACCCTATTACCGTATTGGGCTATCAGCTCTTCTGCCCGGCTAGCCATAGTAGGGCAATTTATACAAGCCATTCCTGTATAATCTTCGATTAAAATATTTTGTAAAAGTGTATCTTTATTATTGTTGGTAACAGTATTAGAGCGTGGCAATAAGGGTGCAGCGATATAATCGCAGGCAGCAAACAGCAAGAGAGAAGAAATAAGAAACAAGAAGTAAGAAATAAACTTTTTCATTAGGGTAAAGTTACAAAATATTTTCATCTAAAAACTTTGCATGATAGTCATGGATAATCCGTCTGATGCAGGCACTGTTCGGCAAACACCGCCTACGCAAAACACCCCGGCCCTTTGTTTACCATAAGACATGGTAATACGGGTACCATCTCTTATAAAACCAATATTTGCCAAATAGTAATGAATTTGTTTGCTTTTTTCGGGATTACCATAGTTATACTGGTCTACCACAGCCAAATAAAAATTAGATTTCGGCCACCATTCTATCATCGCTTCAGCCCAAGAGCCTTTATCCTGTTTGGTTTGCATCCATTGTGCTTCCATGCGTATAGAGGAAGCGGGTTTGTATTTAAATGTCCAATCGGTAACAAACACGTTTGTTTTAATATTGGCAAATTCATTAGATGAGGAATTCTCTATAATAATGTTCTTATTATAGAATTGATTGCAGTATAAAAACGTAGTCTTTACTTTTTTAGAGAATTTTTTATTGATCTCTATATTAAAATCATGAAAATACTGCTGTCCCAGTTTATAAGGGTTTACGGTATAATGATATTGTCTGGCATCATTTTGCGGAGCTAAGTTAGTGGTATCTGTTCCAAAAGCCATAGAGCCATTCAGGGCAATTTCCATTCCGTACTTGCCCCCTAACACCGAACCTCGTTTAGCTTTGTATTGTATCTCTCCCTGCGTGGCAATCTCTCCATTAGGTTGCGTGGCATAAGGGTAATAGGTTGCCATTAAGTAGGTTTGGTATTTGGTTAAGGAAGGCATGTAATTTATCATAGCTGCATTTAGCGTTTGGTCTCTGTCACTCCTGAAACTCATGTTATCAGTATACTTACCTGCCCACATAAACGAAAAGCCACTTGCCGCATACGATGCAGTTGCTAAAAGTCCTTGCCCGCTCTTGAAGCTGTAGTTATTGGTTAAAGAAGGGTCGTTAATCTTGTAAGCATATTCGCTGTAAAAATTAAATCCTCCGTTATTAAGGGACAATCGCCCGCCATAGCAGCCCACATTGGCAGGTAAATTAAGCGTAGTACTTGCATTGCTTTGGTATTTACTTACAAAACTACCACCCAGGGTTATTTTAGTTTTCATGGTACCTGATGGGTTAAACAATTCGTTCAGATTCACATCCATATCTCCTGCACGTACTATGCCTGGACTTGTGGTAAAAAAAGTACGCTGATGCCCTATCATACCCTTAATAGTAATACCTCGTATTGGATTGTATATAGCCCTGAAACCATCCATTGTATTATCGTACAAAAGCCCACGGTCTTCATATACACGGAATATCATTCCGCTACCAAACTGGTCGTAAAAATTACCGGCAGTAATATCTAAATTGGCCACTTTATACCTGGCATAACGATAAGGAATACCTGCCCCCTGATACCGTGGGTCGAAACCCTGCATGACAGGATTGTAACTTTCGTATCGTATACCTGCCGAAAAATTTCCGCGGATATAATTTACATTTCCAAAACCGTTTGATAATACCTTTTGTGGAACAATAGGTGCGCCAATGGTAGTATCTTTATTATAATACTGTGCATCTACCTGAAAGTTACCATGTATAGACTCAACTATATCTTTAACTTTTGATATGGTAGAAGTAGAATCTTTAATCTGAGAAAAAGCAGAGCTGCTATAAAATAATAGTCCTAAATAAAATATTCTTTTCACAAAAGCCTTAGTCTAATGTTCTAACTTTTCACCTTTAACAAGGCGTTTAATATTTTCATACAATTGTATTTCATCCCCTTCGGCATAAGAGTTATGTTGCCAAACAATCTCTCCTTTTCCGTCTATAATAAAAGTGTGAGGTACTACATTCACATTCATAGCGCGCTTAAAATCCTGATTATCGTCCAAATATACTTCATAAGGCCAGCCCTTAGATTTCACATCCGTTATTACCTTAGATGAAGTACGTGCATCATCAATAGATATGGCAATGAGTTTTACACCGGTTTCTTTTTGCCAATCGGCATAATCATCCAGTATATTATCTAATTCTTTTTTACAAGGTTTGCACCAGGTTGCCCAAAAGCTTATAATGATTGGTTTTCCATTATTAGTAAAGGTTGCCGTGCTTACTTTAGACCCATCTAAATTTTTTATGATTACAACGGGTATTTTACCCCCATCAAATTTAAAAGCCATCGTGCAAATAGCTATCAATGCTATTGCAATAAGTGTTTTTTTCATACTAAATTGTGTAAAAACAGGTTTAAAAAAATCCCCCCGTTTTTAGCGGAGGGATTTCTTGTTCCTAAATTATTTACTTAATAATGTTTACCTTGGTTTGGTATATGCCACTTGGCGAAGAAACCAATACCATATATACACCGCTAGATAATTGATCGGTGGGGATATTAATAATATTTTCTCCCGGACTAAAATCATAGTTTTTGGTAGACACTGCTTGTCCCATTACATTGTATAAGGTAATGTCAGTTTTCTCTCCAGTTGTAAGATTTATGTCCATATTAAATGAATTATTTGCCGGATTAGGAAACAAATTAACTGCAGTAATATTACCGTTATTTTTAGCAATACCTGTCAAGCCCATATTGGTTGATACAGAGTTTAACACATGCCCTGAAGTAGAATCAATAAGTAATAACACAGCACGTAAATTATTTGAGTTCCATGCGGCCATAGATGTACTGGCAAAGTTATACGTATAGGTAGTTCCTGCGGTCATAGAACCTGGAAGACTACTTGGGTCACCATTAAAATTTGAAATAGAACGGGCTACGTGATTATATTTCATAGCAGCAGAAGGTACAAAGCTATTTGTATAAACCGCTGCAAAGTTTACTCCAATAGTTCCATCGCCTAAAGGACCATAAGCACCTCCCGAATAATAATCATGTTGCTGATAAGTAGTGGCAGCATTTTGTACATTTTCTTCAGTTAATACTAAGGCTAATCGATACGTTCCTGTTAAATTAACAGCAGGTCTTACCGTAGCTGTTGCACTTATTGAGGTAGTTCCGCTTGATACAGTAGTTAAAGTTAAATCAGCAAAACCAAAATCAGCACCATGCTCGGTGTATCCGTCAAATATCTGAGATGGGTCTAAAACTTCTTTTCTATCAACCACAATACTTGGAAAGCCATTAAAATTTGGTAAACCTGTTAAGCCACTATCATAAACGGTAACAGCCATTGGGTCTGTACCACCTGTTTTATCGTGTACAGCAATTAAAGTAACATCACTAGGGTGTACCACTTTCATAGAGTCCATAAAAACAGCACCACGTGGGCACCAACCGCACCAACAACCTGTACCTTCTTCAACAACCATTTGGTGTGTAGGCATAAAAGAAGCTCCTACTAACACCGTGTTTAATGTATCATCTGTTTGGTTTGCATCACCAGTTAATTGAACCCATGATTTGATAGGATGGCTACCTAATGCTACCGTGTATGGAGTACTGATTGTAAATGATGAGGTAGCAAAAGTTGAAATGTTTACTGTTTTTGTATCACTCCAAGTAGTTGTACCATCAGTATATTTTACTGTATATGTAGTTATAGGGTTAAGTCCTAAGTTACTTACTACGCCACTTACAGATATATTAGAACCTGCCAATGTATAAGAAGAAGGGGCGCCAGTTGCAGGAATAATAGTAGTATACTGTATTGAGTTATTTGGAGGAACAACAATAGAAATATTATCTAACGCTGCACCATACTCCCAAGAATCTGTGCTATTATAAACAAAAGCTAAATTAATGCTTTGTCCAGCATAAGAAGATAAATCATAATGAACGGTTGCCCAAGCGTTAGTAGTTATAGCAGGAACGCTTGCAAGCTGAGCCCATGTTGTACCACCATCGGTGGATACATTTACGTTAAACTGTTCAAATCCTACGCTAGTTTGAGCACCTAAAAAGTAGTAATCAAAACTCAACCAGGCTCCAGCGGTTATACCAGTTATAACAGATGTTTTCAATGTATCGTCACAAGTAGCTGAACCTGAACCAAGCGCATCACTATTCATAATAGCAAATGTTGTATGTGCTGGAGGTGCAAAGCTTCCGCTTGAAACAGCCGACGAGATTCCAAAAGTCCAACCTGTGCCATCAGTGTTAGTTAAAGCCCAACCTGTTGGCGGGTTTGTCCTTTCAAAATCTTGTAAGTAAGGTACCTGCGCAAAGCCATTTATGCCTAGACATAAAGCGGCTACTATTGATAGTGTTTTTTTCATGTTTATTGGTTTGGTTTTAGCAAATATAGTTTAATTTTCGCTTTTTTGTAACAACTTTTAACTATTAATTACCATAAAATAATTTAAATTTTAAATATTATTTTTTATTATTTACTTGATTTTTAATTATTTATAATTTATTTTTGTTTATAATGAACTCCATTTATTACCATGAGAATAGCATCTTCTGAATTAAGGGAATTC
>PLYA01000030.1 GCA_003153315.1 Bacteroidota bacterium | reverse complement strand
CTTTTCCCAATAAAATCAAAACCCAAAATACCAACAGGGGTTAATAACTAATGCCCTCTTTTTTGAAGAAAAAGGAAACTTTTTTTCCATTTCTTACGTTAAAGGGAAAAAACAGAAACACAAAAAGAAAGGAGCATTGCATGATTATAAAACTAACGTACGGGGATACCAACATACAGTCTTAGGTGTAAAATAAACAACCATAGAGTATATCCAGGCAGCGTACAAACCCAAAAACCTGATACTAAGATTTCTTTTACGGGTAAAAGCATTCTTACAAGTAGTTTCTTATTGGTTCTTCCCACTACACCGGAATGAATCTCAACACGGAGTATTAACCAGAAAATCCTAAATAACATGAGCACAATAGCTTTAACTGTGAAGGCAGTTGTAAAAATGCCTTCCAAATGGGCTGACAGGGTGTTGCGTGTGCAGGACATCAAGGGGAAGTTGACCAACAATACGTACTTCCCAACCGGATGGACACAAGGCACGCTTACCCAAACCCAGTTTGATGCTGATGTTTTGGCTTTTGTAAATGAAGCAAATGATGCTGAATCTCATATCGCAGGGGCGGTGGGACTACGCGACAATGCTTTTGATACGCTGAAAGGTGACCTGGAACTTGTTGTAGCAATGGTGCAAGCCAAAGCAAAAGCAAACCCGGGTATAGCCAAAACAATTATTGAGAGTGCAGGGTTATTTGTGAGAGGTAAAAGCGGAAATAGTAAAAGAAAAAATGAAGCTTATAACACACAAATACCCGGCAAAGTAATAATAACAGCAGATGGTGGTGGGCAAACTGAATGGGAAATGAGTAAGGACATGGTTGCAATAACCCACTTACCTTCTACTAGAACTTCTAAAACAAGTGTATCCGGTCTTACGTACGGCGACACTTGGTACTTTAGAAGCAAAAAAGTAGATACCATAAAGAAAACCTACAACTGGAGTCCGTGGTTTCCTCTAAAAGTTGGGCCCGGTGGGCGCAATTTAGGCGGAGGCGGAACACACAGCACAGCAGGTACATTACCTACTGCATAAGAGCTGGCAACTCTTTCTCTACACACAAGGGCATCCATCATACGGATGCCTTTGTTATTTATATCCGTTTTGGTTTTTAAACCATTAATAAATTATTTTTCGATACAAATGAATTATTCTTCCATACAAATGCTCATTTTTTTGAAACAAATGAATTATTCTTTCACACAAATGCTCATTCCTTTGATACAAATGAATTATTCTATCGCACAAATGCTCATTTCTTTGATACAAATGAATTATTCTTTCACACAAATGCTCATTTCTTCGATACAAATGAATTATTCTATCACACAAATGCTCATTTCTTTCAAACAAATGAATTATTCTGTCGCACAAATGCTCATTTCTTTCAAACAAATGAATTATTGTATCGCACAAATGATCATTCCTCTCAAAAATATAACTATTTGCCTCTAAAACAGCTTGCCTGCTTTTAAAAACGTAAAGGTTTGTGGCCTAGTAACTAATGTTTGTGCCACGCATGGAAAGAAACGTTCCAAGCACGGAAAGAGAGTTTTCCATCACGGAAAGAAAACTTACAAGCAGGGATTTTATTATATTTGTTTTGGCTTTAGTGTGGTTTAAGTACTTGTAATTAATTACAAGTGTTTAAAGTTGAACATAGCCGGTAGTTAGCATACATTGCATATAAAAAATAATTCATTTCCAATATATAAGATACAAATGAGTTTATACAAAGAAATATCTGATAAAATAACTGCCGCAGAAAATGGGAAGGGAGAACTCTTTGACGCCTATATGTCAATTTGGATTAACACACCAAATATCAAAAGAGAAGAAGCAGAATCATTAATTGAGAGAATTGAGAAAATAAACCCGCATTCAATTCAAGCAAAAGCCTGGAGAACGATGACTCATGCTGTGCGTTACAGCTTGTGGTCCGGGACAGGAAATCCATTTGAAAAATTAACCGAAACCATTGAATTGTTCCAGCAAATCAATGACAAGCCTGGAGAAGGAATTGCTCTTACCATGCTTGCCCTTAATTATAAAAACCTGGGCCAACTTGATAAAGCACTGGAATGTGTGAATAATGCGATTTTGAATTTAAATGAAGATAGTAGATACGTATATTATTTAGGCGTAGCATACTTTCAAGGTGGAGAAATAAATCAAATCCTGAAAGATCATGATACTGCTTTAACGTTTCTAAATAAAGGTCTTGACTATTTTGAGAATGATACCGGAACTTTTAAAGGACGATTGTTAAATGGATTAGGAAACATTTACAAATATAAAAATGAACTCGAACTCGCCTTTGATCATTTCCAAAGGTCGTTGAAACATATTGAAGGCAAGAATCATTTCATGTTGGAGACCAAAAATTATTCAGACATAGGCAATTATTATTTAAGAAAAGGCGATTATGAAAACTCTCTCAAGTACCAGCTAAAAAGTTTAAAAATCCGAAAAGAACTAAGCCAAACCAGTCCGCTCATTACTAATTATATTGAGCTTGCTGAACTTTATTTGAAACAAAATAAATTGGATGAAGCATTGAAAAATGCATTGCTTGCAGAAACACTTGCGAAAGAACACAATGTTATTGTTAAAAAATATCAAGCTGATCTTACCATATCCACCATTTACGAAGCAATGGGGGAACCGGCATTAGCCCTTGAATATTATAAAAGATACGACAGCAATAAAGATCAGGTGATGGGTCAAGAAAATGCACGTAAGCTCAAACAAATAAGTATGCATCATGAAATGGAAACGATGCATAAGGAAAAAGAGATTTTTAAATTGCGCAATGTGGTTTTAAAAGCAGCATTAGATGAGATTGGGGCAAGTGTACGTTATGCTAAGCGCATTCAAGAAGCCATTCTTCCCCCAATAGAATTTGTTAAATCGAAATTCAATGATGCTTTTGTTTTATACAAACCAAAAGATGTGGTAGCGGGTGATTTTTATTGGATGGAAGAATTGAACGGCATCATTTTCATTGCAGCTGCAGATTGCACAGGTCATGGAGTTCCGGGCGCATTGGTATCCGTAGTATGCAGTAATTCGTTGAACAGGGTTGTGCATGAACATAAGCTGGTTGACCCAGGTGATATCCTTGAAAAAACAGCAGAACTGGTTTGTAAAACATTTGAAAAAAGTGCTGAAGAGGTAAAAGACGGAATGGATATTTCCTTACTTGCGATTAACAAGAAAAAAGGAAAATTACATTGGAGCGGAGCAAATAATCCGCTATGGTATTTTGAGAACAATGACTTGCATGAAATTGCTCCTGTAAAGCGACCAATTGGGAAAAGTGACCTTTCATTTCCTTTTAAATCACATAGTATTGAGTTCTCAACGAATACCACATTTTATTTATTCACAGATGGTTTTGCCGATCAATTTGGTGGTCCAAATGGAAAAAAATTCAAATATAAACAGCTGAAAGAAAAATTAGCGAGCATCGTGCATAAAGATGCTGCAACACAACGTGACGAATTGGATGAGACATTTGAGAGCTGGAAAGGCGACTTAGAACAAATAGACGATGTTTGCATAATTGGAATTAAAATTTAATTATAATGCAACGTATGCTAACAGCAACTTGGTAAAAGCCGCACGAACCAAACGCTTATTAAAGCGGCCTTTACCAAGTCGCGAAACGTTAGGGATTGCAACGAAAACCCTTTTGTTGTAATCGGCAAAAGATTGTAGTGCAAAGCCCGACGGCGTAATCGCCGGAACGCCCCCTCGCGCGCGGATTTGTAACTAAAGATAATTTCTTATAAAGTCTTAGTTTTCTTATTTCTGTTCCAAGCTTTGGGTTTTCATTGGTTTTTCTATTGGCAAAGTAAAATAAAAGGATGAGCCCTCGCCTTCTGTACTTTCTACCCACATGGTGCCGCCATTTTTTTCTACAAAACCCTTCGCTAATATTAATTCCATTCCTGTCTCTTTATCATAGTTACTTGCCATA
Source organism: Bacteroidota bacterium (assembly GCA_003153315.1). GTDB lineage: Bacteria > Bacteroidota > Bacteroidia > B-17B0 > Aurantibacillaceae > PALSA-968. The sequence goes on along the minus strand of PLYA01000030.1, from coordinate 69,280 downwards.
GAGAGTGAAGTAATTTGTGGGGTAAAAAGTTTTTGTTGTACCTCTTTTGATATTCCTGTTCCGGTATCCTTAATTTCAATACTGATTTTATCATCCTTTTGGCTGGCAACAATTGTAATATCACCCTTTGAATGAATGCTTTTTACGGAATTTGATACCAACTTGTTAAAAACAGAAAGCAGCATTTCTTCATCCGCAAAAACACGGATATTTTTTTCAACCTTATTATACAAATGTATGCCCTTTGCCATGGCACTTTCTTTAAACGTATCAAAAACTTTCTGAACAGATTGAAAGAGTTCAATTTTTGTAGGAGCAAATGCTTCTGCTGCGTATTTGATTCTTGCCCATTCGGTTAAATAATCCAACAGGTCTAATTCATCCTTTGCTGATTTATGGAGCTCTTCCAACATCTCCTTTACATCTTCCGGCTTCATTTTATCAAATTTCGATTTCAGGTATTCAGATGTTCCCACAATTCCAGCCAATAAGCTTCTTATATCGTGCGAGAGTACAAAAAGCATACTCTCCCGCTGTATACTTAGTTCTTCCATATCTTTTGCATACTTCTCTGATTTTTTTCTCTCCGTCAAATCCCGTAGTACTTTAACATACCCGATGATTTCTCCGTTTTCAGCAGTTAGTGGATAAACCAAGCCATAAGCATAAAATTTACTTCCGTCTTTACGAATATGCCATCTGTTATCTGTTGCTTTCCCGTCTTTTAAAGTTTTTTCGATTTCAACTTTCGGAACATTGTTTTGCTTATCCTCTTCTGTAAAAATAATTTCAAACGGTTTCCCCATAGCTTCTTCAGGTTCATATTGAAATAACTTTATTGAACCTGAACTCCAACTGTTAATATTTAATTCTTTATCCATAGTGAAAATAGAATAATCTTCCAAACAGCTTATCACCTGGCTGTAAAATTCAGCAGTAGGTACATATTGGGGTTTAAGAATTTTAGAATTAGCTTTTTCGTTTTCCATTTTTTGGTTATTAGTATATTAAGGGAACAAAAATATAGGCCTTAATTCTTTAAGATGTTATAAGTTTCCGGAAGAATCTTACAACTATCCTACTTTTGGTAGAATCTTATAGTTAGGTACTGTAATTTTTTCTTTGGCTGCCAAGAAATAAAGCAAAGAAAGCCTCTTCCATGCAGCGCGTAAAGCCCCCTCTTAAAAAAAGTGTGAAACATGTAAGATTCATCTAAAATTTTGTAATACATCAGGGCAATAAAATATTGAGATTTGTAGCTTAAAAGTTATGACTAACGAGCATTACGAACAACAAACAGGTATATCATTAGCAGATTCTATACTTAATTTAAGGATAGAAATGCAGGTACAGGAATTATTTTTAAACTTTTTATGTGAGCATAACCCAACACTAAAAATGCCGAACATAAAAGAACAAAAGGAATTATTACGACTGGCACGGGAAAGAGTTGAATGTATTTCTTAAGGTTCTCTTAAACCTTATAATTGAGGCTGCGCTACGCATAAAGCCAACCTAAAATAAAAATCCCCTTTATTAGAAGCAGTTTTGATAGGTAGGCCTACCTATCAACTTATCGAACTTTTACGTGGAAGATTTGAAATTAGTAATTGATTATTAATATGATATCCCGTATATAAACAATGATTTATGTAACTCTTTAATTAAACTATGTAACATCTTACCATATCTCGTAAACTATTTTTGTGCCGATGCAAAGTGTTTAAAATCAATCTATAATATAACGAATCCCATTTACTTGGAATAGAAAGATGCCCACTTTTGTATTAGTAAACTTATAAAACAATTTAAAATTAAATATCATGAAAAAAACACTACTCGGTTTAGCTTTGCTTACTGCAAGCATTTCTAACATACAGGCACAGGTAAAAATTGGAGATAACCCCAATACAATTAATGTAAACTCAATGCTTGAGTTGGAAAGCACCAATAAAGGGTTTCTTCCCCCAAGGATGGCTTTAAGCAGTTTAGCTTCTGCTTCACCACTTAGCGGAACGGTTACTCCCGGTATGCTTATTTATAGTAGTGGTGGTACAGTTACTGATGGTTATTATTATTGGGGTGGTACTAAATGGTTATCTATTAGTACATCAACTACCAGAAGCAATTATGTGCTTGTAAAATCAGCTACTGATTTTCCTGCTCCATCGGGCGGCGTTATTACGCTTGTAGCAGGAACAGTTTATGAGATAAACGGAGCAATAACTTTATCAAATAAAATTGATTTGAACAATTGTACTGTAACAGGAAAGGATGAGTCTAATGATAAACTTATATACACAGGCTCTTCAGAATTATTTACAGGTTCAAATGGCGGAACCCTCAGGTATCTTGCTTTAACAGCATCTGCCGGAAAAGCTTTTAATATTAATGGCGGTGGCAGTGCAATTGCTAACTTAATAATTGAGAATTGCTTTTTTTTAAGCTGCACTAGCATTGGAACAGTACAGGGTATGGGTGGTTACGTGTATTTTGGAGATATTGGTTATTATGCTAATACAGCGGGCATTACTTTTCAAAATAACAATTATGTGTATATGAATAATTCTGTTTGGGATCCTTCTAACACGGGTACCTATGAAACATATGTTGGGGCATTTAATGTCATTCAAATTCTTGGTGGTAACCACGATGCAAGTTCGGGGCAAACAGTTTTAAATATTACCGGAATAAGCACATTAGGAAATGGCACTATTAAAGCAGCCGTATTTAGAGGCGCAGGTACTTATGTAAACGGAACATTTTCAAACTCATGGGAAGTGGAAGCAAGCGGTTTAAACACACAGAAAGATGATGTATCATCGGGTAACCTTTATGTTTCATCGTCGGTTACTACTACTTTTTCAGCCGTTAACACGCCAACTAAAATACTTGGCACTACTACTTCAACAAATTTATTCAGAGTTAGCTCTCCAACCAATAACAGGTTGCAGTATACCGGAGCTAAAACAAAAACATTTCTGGTTATATGTTCTATGTCAATTATATTCGGAGGGAATAATAAAGTTTATTCATTTTATGTTACTAAAAACGGCGTGAAATTAACTGAATCAATGGTGACGGTGAAATCAAATGCTACAGCCGATCAAAATGTTATACCTATATCATGTACAGTATCATTAGCACCTAACGACTATATAGAAATTTGGGGTCAAAATAATATAGATAACTCAGCTATTACAGTATCTAGTATGAACCTTGCAATAAAATAAGTCATGAAAAATATAACTAATATAATCGTATTGGGTTTGCTTCTGTGTGGCTTGTCGTTAACCGCACAAAAACAATTTACAAACACCGGTAATTTTACCATACATAGTGGTGGAACGGTTTCTTTTTTTGGAGACTTAATAAATAATGGAACGCTAATTGATTCGGGTTTGGCAATTACATTGGCAGGCAGCAGTGCTCAACAAATAGGAGGAAGCTCACTTACCGCGTTTAAAAATTTAACCTTAAATAACTCATCGGGTTCGTATTTAAGTGCAAATGAAAAAATAACTAATGAATTAACTATTACAGCAGGGACTTTTTCTACAACCGGGTATAATTTTACGCTTGTATCGGATGCAAACGGAACAGCATACATTGCACCAATTGTTGGGAATTTTGCAGGCAACATTACTATGCAACGTTATTTGCCGCCAGGCCCCACTGACTGGAGAGTTTTAGCTTCACCGGTTTCGGGTGCTACCATTAGCAATTGGCAGGATTATTTTTATACAACGGGTTTTCCCGGATCAAGCTACCCAAGCAATCCTTTTATATCAGTTTATACCTATGATGAAACAGTACCGGGTAATTATGCTAACGGATATGTTGCCGCAACAAATGCAAGCAACCCAATAATTCCCGGACAGGGATATTGGTGTTACATTGGTCCGGTGCCCTTAACATTTCAAGTTACCGGTCCACCCGTAAAATTTAATCAAACGTTTCCTGTTACTTATACTCCCAGTGGTGATGTTACGCAAGACGGATGGGTAATGATTGGCAATCCGTACCCATCATCAGTTGACTGGAGTTCTGCTGCATGGACAAAAAGCAATATTAATAATGCCATTTATATTTGGAACTCCTCCAATCAACAATATGCAAGTTGGGTAGGTGGCGTATCTACTAATGGAGGAACAAACATTGTTGCATCTTCACAATCTTTTTGGGTACAAACAAATGCTTTAAGTCCATCTTTATCGTGTACGGAAAACTGTAAAATTTCATCGAACCCAGCTTTTTTAAAAACAACTGGGACTTCAAGTTTTAATATGATGAAATTAAGTATACAGGGAAACAACTTTATTGATGAAACTGTTTTACAATTTGGCAGTAGTGCAACCAATGGCTACGACCCAACCTTAGATGCACGTAAATTATTTAGTTCGAACGCTCTCGTTCCGGGAATAGCAACACAAGATACTACTAAAACAGATTTATCTATTAATAGCATGCCGCCAATAACTGCTGCTATTGATATTCCCGTAAAGGCCATAGTGGGTGTAACAGGTAATTATACCATTACTATTGATTCTTCTTTTATAACTCCTACAGGTTATACCGTTGTATTAGAAGATCTTGTTACAGGTACAAAAACCAATTTAGGAGGCTCTTTAACTTATGCATTTGCCATAGCGGATACCACAAGTGCTGCACGATTTGTTTTGCATGTTTTAAGTGGAGCAAACCCACTACCCGTTGATTTTTTATATTTTAATGCAAAACCGGAAGAAAATACTGTGGTTTTAAACTGGGCTACAGCCAGTGAAGTGAACGACGACCATTTTGAAGTTGAACGCAGCGGTGAAGGAACTTTGTTTGAGTATGTAGAAAGTGTAAAAGCGTACGGCAATGGAAACAGCACCTTAACGCAAAAGTATAATGCTATAGATAGCAAGCCTTATAATGGCACTTCGTATTATCGTTTAAAGCAAGTTGATAAAAACGGAGCATACAAATATACCAATATGATAAGCGTTAATTTTAATGCAACATTTTTCTTATCGGTTTATCCAAATCCGGCTTCAAGTAATTTAGAAATAAATGTAAGCAAAAACTATATAAATGCAAACGCAAGAATTATGGATGTTTTAGGAAAAGAGGCATCTGGTTTTACCATAGGTGCTATTAACAATCAAATTGATGTAAGTATGCTGACTTCGGGGATATATTATTTATTAATTGATACCGATGGAGATAATCATAAGGATAAAATTAAAATAGTTATTCAAAAATGATTTTGACTATTATATACAATTATTTAAACGCTTAAAACTTCCTCTATGTTATTATCGCCCGCTATTTTAACCAAACCTACGAATGAAAAAAGTTTATCTAATTTTTTTCATTCGCTCAGAAATCGCTTTCAAGGCTCATCATGGTCGGATACAGAGGCTGAATTATTTTCTCATATCGAAATAATGAACCAATCGGCTTTACTAACCATATCAGATTTAAAAGGAAACATTATTCATGCCAATGAACTTTTTTGTAGTGTTTCAAAATATGGTTTGGATGAAGTATTAAATAAATCACATAGCATTATTCGTCACCCTGATACGCTTTCATCTGTATTTAAAGAGATGTGGAATACTATTGGAAAGGGAAAAGTATGGCAGGGAGAAATAAAAAACAAGGCTAAAGATGGGTCAGATTACTGGGTAATTGCAACTATAGCCCCGGTATTGGGGGCGAATGGTAAGCCTATAAAATATATAAGTGTGCGTTATGACATTACCAAACAAAAACAAGTTGAAGAAGAATTAAGGCAGGCTAAAAAAAACGTTGATAATGAATTGCTAGAGAATATTACCTACGCAAAGCACATACACAGTTCTTTTTTAAGTAACAATCAGGGAATAGAAACATGTAAGGATTCCTTCCTTTTGTATAAAGCGAGAAAAATAATCAGTGGAGATTTTTATAAAATAGAACGCACAGATAATAAATTTACTGTTGTTATTGGAGACAGTACAGGGCATGGTATTTCTGCGTCCTATATTTCAGTTTTAGCGTTAAATATTTTATCACGGGTTATGAGGTTTTGCTATGAAGATCCTGGAAAGATATTGGCCTTGATTAACAAAGAATTAAACATAATAGCAAAAACATTACTGGAATGGCAAGGAACTAACGAACAAACGGATGACATTACGCTGTTCGGAATTAGAATTTAACCCCATATTGATCCTAAATTTTAATTTCTGATTTTTTAGATTTGGCTATTTTATTAGCTAATGAAATACTTATATTATTAAAGATAAGTTACTTTGTAATAACCACTCTTTTATTTACTAGACCTTTATCGCTTATTATAGTTAGGTTATAAACTCCATTAATTAAACTACTGGCATCTACATTTATTTTGCCATTTATAGTTTGGTTTAGTATTTCTCTGCCATTTATATCATATAGAATATAGCGCACATTGCTCATTTTATTAGATATTTCTATAACAAAGTTTCCATTGTTAGGATTAGGATAAACACTGATTTGATTATCATTATTGGATGGTTGCTCAATGCCTGTAGTACAGTTATTTACAATAATTGATACGGTATCACTATTCATACAATTATTTCCATCTGTTCCGGTAACTGTATATTGAGTAGTTACGTTTGGGGAAGTATTAATATTTGTACCTGTTGCACCTGTATTGCTCCAAGTATAAGAATTTGCTCCGCTTGCCGTTAAGGTAGTAGTGTTACCTATACATATTGTTGTAGCACTTGCAGTAATTGTTAAAGTAGGAAGAGAATTAACTGTAACCATTGATGTTGCTGTATTCTTACAATTGTTTCCATCTGTTCCAGTTACTGAATAACTTGTCGTCATTATTGGTGAGTCAGTAATAGAAATTCCTGTTGCACTGGTATTCCATGTATAAGTATTCGCTCCGCTTGCAGTCAAGATAGTTGTATTGCCTGCACATATTGTAGTAGGGCTAGCTGTAATTGTAACAGTTGGCAGAGTATTTATATTTACCGTTAAAGTATATGGAGAAGCTGTGCATACACCTGAAGAACCATTAACAGTATATGTTGTTGATGTACCTGAAGGAGTAACTGTAATATTGGTACCGGTAATTCCATTTACGGTTCCATCACTCGAAGACCAGGTATAAGAACTTGCGCCCAAACCAGTTAAAGTTGTTGAACTTCCCGCTCCGCAAACAGCTGTATTTGTTGCAACAGCTGTAACTGTAAGGCTAGAAACTACATTAATAGAAGTAGTTGCCATACCAACACAACCGTTAGCATCGGTAGCTGAAACAGAATAACTTGTATATACTACAGGGCTTCCTGTTATAATAGAACCGGAAGTGCTGCTTAAACCAGGACTCCATGTGTAGGATACTAATGAGGTTGGATTTGCAACTAAAGTAGCTGTTGCCGAAGGACAAATGGTTTGAGGTGTAACCGTTAAGCTTGGCAAAGCATTTACAGTTATAGTATCAATAACTGTATTTATACAACCGTTTATATCTGTTCCCGTAACTGTATAATTTGTAGTTACTGTGGGTAAAGGAGAAATACTTGCTCCAGTTGCACCTGTATTCCATGTATAAGATGTAGCCGTTCCGGAGGCTATTAAAGTAGTCGTTGCTCCTATGCATATTGTAGATGAATTTAAACTTATCATTGGTAAAGGATTAACAGTAGCATTAATAATAAGTGTGCTATCACAGCCTTGGACATTCGTTAAGTTTTGGGTATAAGTTCCACTTGCAGTATAGGTAGTGGCATTTACCGTTACACCATTGCAAGCATTTGGACTTATGGTAGCGGTTGTAGGTGTTTTAATGGTTACATGTATAGTTAATGTGCTATCACAACCTTGAGCATTTGTTAAGTTTTGTGTATATGTACCTGATGCTGTATACGTATTTGCATTTACCGTTATACTATTGCAAGCAACTGGACTTATAGTAGCTGTGCTAGCATTTTTAACCGTTACAGTTGAAATAGCTGTATTCGAACCCAAACAACCTGCTGCATTGGTTCCGGTTATAGAATAGGTAGTATTAGCAGTTGGTGTTACCACTGAACTTCCACTTGAATAAGTATAAGTATTAGCACCGTTTGGTGTTAAAGTAAAGCTTTGTCCGTTACAGATAGCGCCACTATTTACAGAAATGGTTGGCACAGCATTAACAGTTACAATTGATACAGCAGTGTTAGAGCCCAAGCAACCTGTTGCGCTTGTTCCGGTTATAGAATAAGAACTTGTTGTCGTTGGACTTACCATAGAACTTCCACTTGAATAAGTATAAGAACTTGCTCCGCTTGGTGTCATGGTAAAGCTTTGTCCGTTACAGATAGCCCCACTGTTTACTGAAATAGTCGGTAATGAATTTACGGTCAATATTAAAGTTGCAGGAGTTGCATTTGTACATCCGTTTGAACTTGTTCCGGTTACGCTATATACCGTGGTTGTGGTAGGATTAGCTGTTGGATTAGCTGTGTTTGCTCCGGTTAATGTTGCAGATGGTGTCCAAGTATAACTGCTTGCTCCACTTACTGTAAAAGTCTGTGTACTTCCATTACAGATGCTATAAGAGTTTGCTGTTAATGAATAAACAGGTAAAGCATTTACGGTTAAGGTTAAGGTTTTTGCCGGACTTGGCGAACAACCACTGGCTGTGCCACTTATAGTATATACTGTTGTGGTAGTAGGGTTAGCTGTTGGGGTTGCTGTATTTGGGTTAGTTAATGTTGCAGCAGGTGTCCATGTATACGAGCTTGCTCCACTTACTGCAAAAGTTTGCGTACTTCCGTTACAAATACTGTAAGTATTAGCTGTTAAAGTTAAAGTGGGAGCTGAATTTACATTAACAGTTACTGTTGCTGCTGNNTTGGCTCCTGTTAATGTTGCAGCAGGTGCCCAAGTATAAGTACTTGCTCCACTTACCGTGAAGGTTTGTGAGCCTCCACTACAGATGGTATATACATTACCTGTTAAACTATACGTTGGCAATGAGTTTACGGTAATTGCAGTTGTAGCTGCATTTATACAATTACCTGCACCCGTTCCGGTAACAGTATAATTAGTTGTTACTGTTGGTGAAGGTGTAATTGTTGCACCTGTTGCACCTGTGTTCCATGTATAGTTACTTGCTCCACTTGCTGTTAAAGTAGCTGCATTTCCTACACAAACTGAGGCTGTGTTTACTGTTATTGTTGGCAAGGCATTTACCGTTATAGTTGATACTGCCGTATTTGAACCCAAACAACCTGCTATACTGGTACCTATTACAGAATAAGACGTTGTGGTCGTTGGACTTACTACAGAAGCAGTACTAAACGTATAGGTATTAGCACCACTTGGAGTTAAAGTAAAACTCTGACCGTTACAAATAGCTCCGCTGTTTACACTTATAGTTGGTAAAGCGTTTACAATTACGGTTGACGTGGCTGTATTCAAACAGTTGTTTAAATCTGTGCCTGTTACCGTATAATATGTAGTAGTAGTTGGCGAAGGATCAATAGTGGCTCCGATTGTACCTGTACTCCATGTATAAGAAGTAGCTGTTCCACTGGCAGTTAAAGTTGCTATGCTCCCCGCGCAGGTGGTGGCTGTGCTTACTGTTATCATCGGTAAAGTATTTACAGTTACCGTTGATGTTGCTGTATTCACACAATTGTTTACATCAGTTCCAGTAACGGTATAGTTTGTTGTTACCGTAGGTGTAGCACTAATAGTAGTGGTTGTTGCGCCTGTGTTCCATGTATAAGATAAAAGTGTTCCTCCGGCGGTTAATGTTATTGCGCTGCCTGCACATATTGTAGCTGAGTTTACAGTTACGGCAGGTAAAGCATTTACCGTTACAGTTATAACTGCCGTATTGGTACAAGTACCGGCACCGCCTGTTACAGTATAACTTGTAGTTACAGTTGGTGATGGACTAACCGTAGCAGTCGTTGCACTTGTGCTCCAAGTATAATTAGTAGCACCTGCCGCTGTTAAAGTAGTTGTGTTACCAACACAAAGAGTATTTGTTCCACTAATAGTAACGGTAGGTGTAGCACATGCAATAAAAGCAAAGGCTCCGATATCTACCGGTGTTAAAGACGCTCTTGTTTGTGCGTCAAAATCATTTAGTATCCCCATATCAGCACCCGCTGCATCTGCAGGTGATGTACTACCTGAAGTGCTTATACGCAAATTAGGTGGGGTTGCCGTAGGTGCAATAAATAATGGGTCGCCAACAAAGCTATTGGCATCTAGCCCAACAGCTGTTTGCCAAGCAGTAAGATTAGCAACATTAGCACTATTAAAGTACCCAAACACACTTCCTGTTCCAGTACCATAATATAAATTATTGTTTAGAGTTACACCTGCCGGGTTAGCTGCCGTACCAGCTACACTAACAATATAATTGGCACCTGTAGCGCCATTGTTGCTTACGGCATTTACAAAAATATTATCGCGGTAGCTGCGGCTCATGACGCCGTTAAATGTACTATAGAAAGCGTAGGTAGTTTGATTACCCGATACGGGTGCCCCACTCATATAAATACTGTTATTCCATATATTATTGCTCCCATTAGTCTCATAAATTCCGGCGGCCAAAACTGTGCTTGCTGTTCCTGTATTAATAGCTATCATATTGTTTTGATAAGTAGAATTACTACCACTGACCGATATACCATAATTGTTGTTAACGCCAGACAAGCCATAAACAAGGTTACGTTCAATTAAACTTCCAAGACCGCTTCCGCCAGACAAAATGCCACAAACTCCTGCTCCGCCTCCTACTCCGCCGGAAGATAAAGTCGAAACAGTGTTTTGAGAAAGTGTATCTATCTGTAGACTATTATTATAAATGCCATTAGTATTTCCTCCTGCCGATGTAAGATTTTGTATGCTGTTTTTAGTAAATTTACAGGTACTATTATTGTTTGCTATACCCTCAACAATAGTAGCTACATTGGTTGTAAGCGATTGAATAGAGTTTGCCACACTGCCCCCAATAGTATTGTTGCTGCAAGTCCAGTTATGTGCAGCTCCCGTAACGCTTCGTATACCATAAAAATTACAAGTATTGCTTACTGTGGCTTTGGTTACTGTAAAGCCACCAATGTTGTTATTATTTGTAACCCAATCGCCTGCGCCTATGTTTAATATACCATATATATCACTTGCAGCTGCATTAGTTGATAAGTAACTAATGTTTCCTGTAGCAGACATGCTGCCAATAGTATTTCCGCTAACATTGGTTAATCCGCCAAACACATATATCCCTTTAAAAGGTGCATTGGCAGCTGTTCCCGAAGAAGCTCCCGTAATTCCTATATTAGTAATTGTATTGCTTTGCACGCTGGTTGCTGTAGTAGTTCCAACATTTAAATAAATAGGTACAAATTGGGTTGTAGTTGATGATGAGTTAAATTGTAAAAAATAAGTGCCAGTTCCGGCATTGCTATTATAACCTATGGTGTTACCGCTTATTTGATACCCATTGCCTGCTGTATTATTGATGCTAATGGCACGATGAAATAAATTTGGAAAAGTATATGTTCTTGTTCCTGTTTGATAGAATTTATTATTTGATATAACAGTTCCTACCGTTCCACTATTCAAATCAATGCCTGCAGAGTTTGCATTACTTCTAAAATAATCATAGATATTGTTATGGTCAATTACAATACCGCTATTGGCAGTTCCGGGGTCATTATTAGATGAGCCACCCATATAAATAACCTTTGTTAGTGAATTACCCGTTACCGGCCCTAAATTGCAATACGAAATGGTGTTGTTATCATTGCCGGTGATGCCGGTGGTAGTAGAAAACATAATAGGTCCTCCCGTAGTGCCAACTGCCATTAAAGCGTTACATAATACAGTACAATTGGTAATGACGTTATTACTAGCATCGTTTATAAAAAGCAGTGTACCCGTTCCGGCCACCGTAGAACCATTTGTGTTTGCAAGGATTAAGGAGTTTAACCCATTTATAGTTACATTACTTGCTCCGTTCAATGTTATTAATGAGTTTGCACTAAAGCTGCCCTGTATGGTATAGGCTCCTGTGGGCTGCATAATAATACTGCTATAAGATGCAGAACCGCTACCTGATGCATTTAAAATGCAAATCGATGATTCAATTGTGCTACCATTCACTGTAATGCTAATAGTTCCGGTATGCGTGCCATTATTAATAGCGGTAAAACCTGCATTCAAGCTGGCATAACATGCAGATGCGGTTCCGCCGGTTGAAGTTACAGAAATTGGGTTTAATATTACTGCCTGTAAACCTGTAGCAGAACAACCTACTCCGTTGGTAATGCCAACAGTATAAGTGCCTACTGTACTGATAGAATTGCTTGCCGCCGCTATGCTACCGTTGCTCCAGTTATATGTATATGGTCCACCTGTACTCGCCCCATCACTTATGGTTAAAGTGGTGGTACCACCACCTCCACAGATAGAAGTTGCCCCACTAATAACCGCTGTTGGCGATGCGTTTACATTAAGAGTTAAAGTAGTAGTTGGAGAGCCAGCACACCCGTTGCTTACAGTATAAATAGTAGTGGTAGTTGGGCTTGCAGTAATAGTGGCACTGGTAGAAGAAGATAAGTTTGTTGCTGGTAACCAGGCATAATAGGATGAACCGCTTGCTGTAAAAGTAGTTGAGCTGCCTGAACAAATAGTATTAGTAGCTGTTGTTACACTAATAGGTGAAGTTGACGCCGTAAATGTTGGCGAATAACTGCCGGTGGTAATCGCTCCTGGGTTAACCCAATTAGAAGTTGTACCGGTTAATGCAAAGTTAGTAAGCGTTCCATTGTTACCATTTCCTGATGAATCAGCAGCATTAGTAACCGCTGGGTTAGTGCCAGCGGCAATGCCTTCGTTAAATGGATAATAAGCAACCAAACCCGTTTGCCCTACTACCTTTAATTCGGCATTCATATTATTTAAAATTTCACTACCACATAAGGCACGGTTCCAAATCCTAACCTCATCCATACTTCCTGCAAAGGGCTGACCATATTCAGAAGACTCCCCTATTTGCAAAGATTCTGAAGATGAAATAGGACTTGCATTTGTTGTTATAGTTTGTGCTATGCCATTTACATATAATACACCTGTATTTAATGAATTATTCCAGGTAAAGGCAACGTGCGCCCATGTATCGGCTGATAAAGTTGTAGAGCCTGAAACTATTTGTCTAGCAGTATTTCCCATCCCATTAGTCCATACTTCTGCATATAAAACACCATTATTAAGATACAGGTTATAATCTCCGCTTTTTCTTATAATAGATTGAACACCACTTATACTGCCTGGATTAACCCATGCTTCCATCGTAAAATTGGCAAGCCCCAAATTATTTAAAGCACTACCTGCACTAATAGCTATATAGTTGTTTGTACCATTAAAATTTAAAGCTGCTGCTGGAAGATATACCGTAGTAGTAACAACTCCACTTGTGCAGCCATTTTCTGTACCAGCAACGGTATATATAGTTGTTACCGTTGGAGAAACAACTATTGAAGCTGTTGTTGCACCTGTACTCCAGGTATATGTAGTGGCACCGGTAGCTGTTAAAGTAGCTGTGCCGCCTGCTGTAATGGTAGCTGTATTTGTTGCAACACCAACTATATTACTACAAGCAACACCTGATGTAACTGCACCTGGTGTTATCCAGTTAGATGTAGTACCACTTAACGTAAAATTAGTTAGCGTTCCGTTATTGCCATTACCTGATGAATCGACAGCAGTAGTAATAGTTGAATTAGAACCACTAGCTACACCTTCATTAAATTTATAATAGGCTGCCAATCCTGCTTTAGAGGCAGCAAATTCACAATTCATACCAGCATTAATTTGACATTGACTTAGCGGGTAATTAAAAATTTTAACTTCATCTATGTTTCCCGCAAAGAAATTACTGACATTATAAGCACCTATTTCAATATTTTCTGCAACATAAGCAGGAGCGGTTGTATTTGTTGCAACTGCAACACCATTTTTATACAGAGTCATGGTATTAGTTGCCCCGTTATAAGTTATAGCCACATGTGTCCAAACATTTAATGGAAATGTGGCAGGATCCTGAACGGTTATAGTCCCTAGAGAAGCCCACTGATGAGCTGCAGATAGTTTATTACCAGCTAACCAAAACGGAGATTGATTTGAACTGATAATATTATTGCTTCCAGATGCACTGGCATATATCCAGGCTTCTTTTGTATATCCTGTTAAATTAGTTATTGGGGTTCCGGCATTTATATAATTATTGCTACCATTAAAATTTAAAGCAGCACCTGCCTGCGCTTTTGTTTGTTGAATGCCTCCCAATAAAAAAATGGAAATGATAATTGAATTTAATATTTTTTTCATACGCTTGTTTTTCAAAAAATTGCTGTCTTGGTTTCTTTCAAAGCACACTATTTAAAACACAGTAAACAAATAAATGTGACAAACGACCGAATTAGGTATGTGAACGACATAATTTAACACGCTTAATTTTGGAGTTTCTACTTTTAAGTGGACAAAAAATTAATCCTTAAAGTCCTAACCCTTCGAAAATCAGGAACGGGAGCATATTTCTCGCAACCAGTTTTGATAGTGGGACTAGTGAAAATAAATGCGGAAAGTCTACTAAACCCCTATTTACCACAGATATAGAGAAGTAATTTGTAGCCAATTCTATTTTATTTTTTTGATTAAATAATTACCACTTTTAAGTAAAGCTAATACAAATCTATGATTCCCTGTAGTTAATAGTAAATAGTTCAAGGCGGGAACTTGTTGAATTTTTGAAGAATCTCCGTCTGTATTATAATCTTCAAAAATTTTATTAAGCCCTTGATGCAGATATTCTAAATGAACCTCTTTTGCCGATTTTACCTCATAAATATTTGTTTCCATTCCTTAAGTGTATTTAGTTCAAATTCTAATTGTAGTCCCTATAAAGATATAGAGGGTTTTTACAGGAAAAAAATAATAAAAGCTCATATCAAACTGATTGTTTTTAGTCGGTGTAAAAGTAAAACCACTATCAAAAGAATAGTTGTTCCTTACATTTGTAAACTGATTAAATCTTTCACTTACTTCTACATAATGAGCTAAAGATTTGTAAACAGGATAGGTAAAACTAAATGTAGAAAACAACTCATACTGTTTAAATAATGGATTAATAGAAAAGGAACTAAGCCCACCTGTATATTCTATTTCATACTTTTTTGCAATTATTCTTTCAACGTTAACTAAAAGACCTCCTGTTTTGGCCTGTGGGTTATCTACAAAAAAATTGCTTGTAGTTAAAAAAGGCATGATTGCAACACTTGTATTCCCCGAATCATTGCCCAATACGTTTAGTTTATATCTAAAAGTAAGGTCAGAAAACGCAGAAGTAGTATTAGGTAATGCTTTATTCTCATAGCGTGTAAAAGAAAGTGCATTAGATATTATCTCTACATCCATATTCTTTTGGAAGCCTACCTTTAGATTAAAATAAAACAAACCTGTAGTAGAACTACGAGGAATGTCTTTATTATAAAAGGTGTTATTTACAAGGTCGGTTTCAAACATGATATGCCCTTTATCAACCGTATGTGTGGACTCTGTTTGATGTGGTCTGTCAGGGCTAAGTTCTCTTAGTTCTTTTTTCTCTTTCTTTTCTTTGGTGAATTTCACGGTATCTTGTTGCGCAACGCAATTTATAAAGAGCATCCATAAGGATGCAGATAAAATTATTTTTTTCATTTATTTAAAAATTTAAAATGTGCTGTACTACTTGAATAGCATAGCGATTAAAAAATCTATAAAAGGAAGTTGATTAACTAAATTGTTTTGGAGGTTGCCAAACGGAAAAAGAAACATTTTTAATTTTGAGTATTTCAGGTTGAAATACTGTCTAGAATTCAAAACTACTAACAATTATTTCAGGTAGTACGACTATATCTACACCTAAAGAGCCACAACAAAAGCAAATACAAAAAGGAGAACAAGTTTCGTGTTCGTGTGGATTACCACAATCACCGGACAGTTCAGATTTTATTTGTTTTCTCTCGTCTTTGTGTATGTCTGTGCAGGACATAGAACAAAGAAACAATATATATATATACTGAATATAAAATGAAACAATTTCATCGGCACAAAAGTATATTTTTTTATTTATACAGCACATTGATTAGGTTCATCATTTGGAACGCTTAGGTTTTTTCTTTTCTTTTTCTGTCTTTGCTATAAGTTCGTCTAAACAATCAATACCATTTCTTTCAAGATATTCTAATGCTATAGTAGCGAAATTGTCTAACCAATCACGCATTTGAATTAACTGTTCATCGGTATATTTAATATTTCCACTATATGGTTAAAACTCTTCTTTATTTCATCCATTTCCATAACACAAAAATAATCAAATTCTGTCATTGAAAAGTAACTCCTTAATGTTTTACAAAATACTTTGGCCTTTATACGGTACAAAAAAATGACAAGTTTTCATACGTATCTTGCTAAAGTAGCAGCAATTCTCCAAGGTATATTTCTTATTCTGATTTTCCATTTACCCGACCCTGTTTATACATTGTTTTATATAGCCTCCTTTATAACTATGTTGGATTTATTAGAAGAGATAATACTTATTCTAATTTTACCGATATGGGAAGCAAATGTTAAAGGAATATATTGGGTAATGAGAAAGCAAAAACAAAACATTTATTTAGAGCATGGAAAAAGGGAATAAAATATTTGTTACCAAAGCTTCGAATGAATCTGTTGAGTTCTCAGAGTCCAAATTAAGAAACTCAATGAAACGTGCGGGGGCAACTAATGAAGAAGTTGATAGAATTGTAGCGCAAATATCAAATAAATTGTACCAAGGTATTTCTACTAAGAAAATCTATCAAGCAGCTTTTAGTTTACTAAGAGGGAAATCAAAACATGTTGCAGCTAAGTATCATCTTAAAGGTGCAATTATGGAATTGGGGCCATCAGGTTATCCCTTTGAGAAATTTGTAGCTGCAATATTAAGTCATCAGGGATACGAAGTTCAAATTGGACAAATTGTAAAAGGGCTATGTATAAATCATGAAATCGATGTGATAGCTGCAAAAAGAGAGGAACATTTTATGATAGAATGTAAATATCATAATCACCCAGGAACGGTATGTGATATAAAAATACCACTCTATATACAAGCGCGATTTAAAGATGTGGAATCAGCATGGCTTAAACTTCCCGGACATGAAACAAAATTTCATCAGGGGTGGGTAGTTACTAATACAAAGTTTACGAGTGATGCGATACAATATGGAAATTGTGCCGGGTTAAAATTAATTGGATGGAATTATCCGAATGAAAATAGTCTCAGAAGCCTGATTGATGCTTTAAAATTATACCCTATTACCTGTCTTACTTCGCTTACCAAAACCGAAAAGCATAAATTGCTGGAAAATAAAATTGTACTATGTAAAGAACTATATGAAAATAGTGCTTTGCTTATTGGAGCAGGTATTAAGAATACAAGAATAGAAATAGTATCGAAGGAAGTTACCTCACTCTGCCAGCATTAAATTATTTTGTCGCTCTAATATCTCTATTGTATCTTAAATATTTAATTGTTTCAAGAATTAAAAGCAACACAGAAGCACCTATAATGGATGGAATAAAGTGATTATAACTGGGAGATTGAAAACTAAAAAGGCTTTCCAAAAAAGGAACAAATAGAACTAAAACCAGTAAAATCATTGCAATACCCACAATAATGATACTGGTATGATTTCTTTCTTTAAAGACGGAAGTAAAACTACGTGTTTTAGAAAGATTAGTAAGTATTAAAACAACATTCCCAATAATTAGCGCTGTAAACGCAATAGCCCTTACTTCACCATCTTTATGTCCCTCGTGAATGGAAATAAAATAAACAATTAGAACCATTATAAGTAAAAGAAAACCCTGCATTAGACTAAATAAAATCCTCTTCCTTCCAAAAAACTTTTCATTAGGGTCTCGAGGGATTCGTTGCATTATTCTCTTTTCTTCCTGTTCTGATTCAAATGCTACAGAACAAACCGGATCAATAATTAATTCCATAAAAACAATGTGCAAAGGCATTAGTAATAAGGGAAGTGATGAAAACAAAGCAGGTAAAAGAGCAATACCTATTATTGGAATATGAATTGCTAGTATATAAGACATTGCCTTTTGTAAATTATCAAATATTCTTCTTCCTGAACGAATAGCTGAAACAATAGAGGCAAAATTATCATCGAGTAACACGAGTGACGAGGCTTCCCTTGCAACATCAGTTCCTTTATTTCCCATTGCGATGCCTATGTTCGCTGCTTTTAACGCAGGTGCATCATTTACCCCGTCACCTGTCATCGCTACTATCTCATTATTTGCTTGCAATGCCTTAACGATACGCAGTTTTTGTTCAGGCACAACTCGGGCAAAAATATTTGTTTTAGTAATCTTTGTTTTTAATTCCTCATCACTCATATTCTTTAATTCCTCTCCTGTGATGATTCCCTTTTCGGGATTAAGACCGATTTGCACCGCAATGCTTTTTGCAGTAGCCGGAAAATCTCCTGTTATCATGATAACTTTTATCCCCGCCTCCTTACATTCTTTTATGGCCTGTGGAACTTCAGGTCTTATTGGGTCTTGCAGTCCGATAAGACCTAAAAAATGAAAATCAAATTCGGATTGGGTTTCAGGTAGCTGTTTGCTTATATTAATAGCTTCTGCAACTGCAATTACACGGTATCCTTGTTCTGCCATTTTTTGAACAATTGATAAATGTTTTCCTTTTTCCTGTTCACTCATTTTACAAAGCAAAAAAATGGCTTCCGGTGCGCCCTTAGCAGAAACAGAAATGGTATTTTCTAAACTTTCAAGTACACGGGTCATTGAGAGCAATTTATGACTTAATGGATATTCCTTAATGAGTTTATAATCTGATTCGTTTTGTAATGACATACTATCTCTTGTTTGGCTTATAGCCTTTTCCATGGGGTCGATGGAATTCTTTTGTGAAGCTCGATGAGCGGTAGAAACTAAATCAGTAATTTGTTTTTGCTTTTCCAAAAAAATATCCCTTTCAAATATGTCATTGCCATCATATAAAAGTGCGATTTCCATTTGATTCTGAGTAATGGTTCCTGTTTTATCACTGCATAGAACGGTAGCTGAACCAAGAGCTTCGATGGCTGATGGTTTTCTTGTTAGCACATTGTTCTTTGTTAATCTCCATGCGCCCAATGCCAGAAATACAGTAAGAACAACGGGGAATTCCTCAGGTATAATAGCCATCGCGGTAGCAATTCCACTTAGCAATGATTGAACAAGATTACCCCTTGTAAGGTAAAAGGCTGTTATTACTGAAACACTTATACAAATAGCAATAATAAACAGGTTTCTTATCAAGACTTTCATTTCTTTTTGCAAACGTGTTGAGTCTTGCTCTATTTTTTGCAAAGAAGTCCCTATTTTTCCCAATTGGGTTTGTGCCCCTATTGCTATAACCTTAGCCAAACCCTTACCATGTATCACCAATGTCCCACTGTAAACCAATCCTAACGGACTCGTTAAGTCTGCTTGCACACTTTTCATAGTAGCAACTGATTCTCCTGTGAGCATGGATTCATCTACAGAAAGATTTGTTGTATCTATTATACCGGCATCCGCAGCAATTCGATCGCCTTCATTTAATATAATTATGTCTTCGGGTACTACTTCACGCCCGGAGATTTTAATTTCCTTTCCGTCTCGTATAACTAATGCCATTGGTGCGGAAAGCTTTTTCAACGCATCTAATGCCTTTTCTGTTTTCTGATACTGATAAAATGTAATAAAAATTATAACAAAGAAAGTACAGAGCATAATCATACCTTCTTTGTAATTCCCAATTAACATGTAAAGGACTCCACAGCTAATTAATAAAATAAACATTGGCTCTTTAATCACTTCGATGCCAATTTTAAATAGGTTCTTTGGCTTGGCAGACGGTAATTCGTTGTAGCCGTATTTATTTAACTGTTCCTTTGCTTCTTCTGTAGATAATCCCTTCATTATATATTACTAAATTGATAAAAAAAGGATTTACCCCTATTTATAAAATCACTTACTAAACACTAAAAGATTAATTCCTTAATATATGTGAAACTAAGTTAAACCATCAAGACCCGGATTGATACTTATCATGTTTATTGACACTTTATATCATATATCTGAAGAAATAAATAGGTAATATTTGTTTTACATTATGTCAACAACAAGTACTTCCCTTGCAAAAAAACTACTTATTTTATTTCTCCTATTTGCAGGATTGTATTTTGCTAAGGGCTTTCTCATGCCATTATCTATTGCAGCTGTCTTAGCAACACTCCTTTTACCCCTTTGTAAATTGCTTGAAGGTAAAGAAATTTCAACAGGTTTAGCAGCACTTATATGTTTATTAGTGCTCTTTTTTACCGCAGCCTTTATAGTTGCGGTGCTTGGTTGGCAAATATCTGCATTGACTAATGATATTGAGCTTCTCAAACTAAGAGTTTTAGCATTGACCAATCGCATTCAGGATTATTTTATCAATCATTTAGGCATTTCAGCAGAAAATCAATTACAAATATTTAAAACGCAACAATCATCCGTTACGAGTAATATTCCTAAGCTTGTGGGGTCATTAGTATCTGTTTTTGCCAATTCAATTTTAATATTGGCCTATATCTTTTTCCTTCTTTACTATCGCTTACATATAAAAACTTTTTTTCTCAAACTTTCAAAATCATCCCAACAAAATGAAATGAAACTGGTGGTGTATAATGCCACTCAAGTATCTCAACGATATTTATTGGGACTAGCTAAAGTTATAATTTATTTATGGGTAATGTATGGAATCGGCTTTTCTATAATCGGAGTAAAAAACGCGCTCCTCTTTGCTTTTCTATGTGGAATACTGGAAATAGTTCCTTTCATCGGTAATATTACTGGTACCATACTAACTATAGTTATATCAGCCGTGCAGGGAGCCAGCCTTTCAATGTTAAGTAGTATAGCTCTTATTTATATTGTGGTAGAGTTTATTCAGAACTGGATAGTTGAACCCTTTATATTAGGGCCTCAGGTAAAAATTAACCCTTTATTCACCATCATTGCATTAGTTTTAGGCGATTTTGTTTGGGGTATACCAGGTGTGTTTTTAGCTATTCCCCTGATTGCTATATTTAAAATTGTTTGCGACCATATTGAGCCATTAAAACCATATGGTTTTTTGATAGGTGAGATAGAAAATAAAAAAGCGAAGCTTAGTTTTATTATAAAGATTAAAAATTGGTATCATAGAAAACGATCTAAATAATGTTAATAAAGGCAGTTTATTAATAAACTCGATGCTTTAGTGAGGTTAATCAGTTGCATTTATGACCTTGCTCATAAATAGCTTTTAATTGGTTGCTACCTTTGTTATCTAATCAATAAAAATTGAAAACAATACTAATTACATTTCTTTTGGCTTTGGCTTTTAATATAAAGGCACAGGATATAGACTTTAAGAATGGCTTCATGCATGGTGGGATTTTAAACACTGCAGGGGATTATAAAATAGAAGTGATTAATTCTTACAGAAACTTTATTGTTTATCTGTATGATAAGAATAACAAACCAATCCCTAATAAAGATATTACAGGAGAGGTTTCCTTTTATTATAACCACGATGCAAGTATAAATCTGAAATTAAACGCAGGTGAAAATCAATCTTTCACGGCAGAAGTTAAAAACGCAAATTATTATTATTGTGTCGTGAGCTTTAATATTTACGGAAAACCAGTTTCTTCCAAATTCTTTAACCTTGCGGAAATAGCGAAGAAGAAAAAATAGAATTCTACATTATAACATCATAGCTGCCATGAAAGGACACCGGATTTTTGACCGCTTTGGTTTTGATTTGCCTAAAGAAGTAAATAAAAGGAAATATAGCGAACCAAAAGTAGTAACTGAACACAAAAGATTTCATTTTGATAGTATAAAACAAAACTGGTTAAATATTGAAACGGGGGAAGCTCTTACAGATTATGTACTATCCCCCGAATTAACAACTGTTTTAGAAAATAATATTGATGAGGTTTTAGAGTAACCTCAGCATTTTGCCAAAGGTACTCCCACAGGTTTTTTAAATATACACAATAAATGCCAAGCGGCGAGAAAAAGGATGTCTGAGGGTATTTAAACTTTTGTAACCTATTTTATAACCAATATGAATATTTACTACTTTAGCATTATTAATGCACTTATTTGCAAAACATCAAAATAGTTGGGGTTTCAAAAAATAAGGGGTGTTGTTGACTAAGTGCTGACTAAAATAGTAAATAAAAAAGCCTAATCTGTTTAAAAACAACTGATTAGGCTTTATAAAAGTGGTACCTCCAGGAATCGAACCAGGGACACAAGGATTTTCAGTCCTTTGCTCTACCGACTGAGCTAAGGTACCAGCTCTTTTGGGAGCGCAAACTTAGTAATTTTATTTTTCTACATCAAAATTATTTTTTTGTTAGTATGTTTTGAATAAGAAAATTATTCCCAAACCTTTATTTTGCAAGCTAAATATAGCTTTGTATGCATGAATTTGGTGGTTGATTTAGGAAATACCCAAACTAAAGTAGGCATTTTTACTGGTAAAGAGCTTATTAAAAAGTTTGTTTTCGATAAAAACTCCTCATCGGAAATAAAAAAACTACTTAACGAATTTTCCGAAATAAAATATAGTATGGTTAGTTCGGTTATTAATCATAGCAAAGAGATTATAAACATACTACAGAACAAAACATTTTGTATTGATTTTGATATTCATACACGTTTGTTTTTTAAAATATTATATAAGACCCCGGAAACATTAGGCAAAGACCGTATTGCAGCTGTTGCAGGAGCCATAGCCTTGTATCCCAAAAAACCTTTGTTGGTATTAGATGCTGGCACCTGCATCAAGTATAATTTCATTACTTCAAATGGTGAGTTTATTGGAGGAGCTATATCTCCCGGAATTGATATGCGCTTTAAAGCTCTGAATGTTTTTACAGACAGGCTACCCCATTTGCAGTTAGAAGAAAACTACACCAAAATAATTGGCTCATCCACTAAAACATCTATTATTAGCGGTGTGCAACTGGGTACTTTGTTTGAAGTAGAAGGCTTTATAAAAAAATTTAAAGAACAGAATAAAGATGGTATTGTGGTGGCAACAGGCGGCAACCTTTCTTTTTTGGCTGATGGATTAAAAAATAGCATCTTTGCGGCACCCGATTTAATCTTAAGCGGTTTGAATGAAATTTTGCTCTATCATCATAAAAATTAACTTATTTTTATCTGTATTAGCTTCCTTATTTCTATCTTTTGTTATACAAGCTCAACCAAAAATTGAATCAGCTACATTCTCTCCCTATTCCCGTTTTGGTGTTGGAACTATAGAACCCAGCGGTTATGCACCCATTACCGCAATGGGAGGCAGTTGCACAGCATATCAAAACGATACATTAATACCTTTATTTATAAATACCGGAAATCCTGCCTCATATTCTACCAACCGTTTAACTACTATGGAATTCGGTATGCATGGAAGTTCTACCAATTTTATTAGCGACAGTGGGAATGTTAAAAAACATACGGCAAGTTTTAATTATCTTTCACTTGCTTTTCCTATCAGGAAAAACATGGGGGCTGCTTTCGGGCTTCAACCTTTTTCCAGTGTAGGGTATAACTCAACAACTTATACAAATGTTGATAGTGTTGGGCAAGTAAAAAACAGTTATCAGGGTAAGGGAGGTATCAATCAGGTATTTTTAGGGTTTGCCATCAGGCCTTTTGATAAATGTTGGCAAAAATTTTATTCAAAAAAACATAAAACACTGCTTGATAGCGGTTATCATAAAACCATTAAACGCAACAGGTTTTTCAGAAGAGCCTTATCTACTTTATCCTTAGGAACAAATCTTAATTTCTTATACGGAACCATTGATTATTATTCATACATCTATTTCCCTTATAGCTATGGGACTGTATTTAATACCGAACAATATACGGAAACGGTTGTACATGATATCTATTATCAGGGTGGAGCACAAATGGCTTTTGATATAGATTCCATTGGTCATTATAACTTAAAAAATAATTTAAAAATAATTTTGGGTTATTCTATTTCGCTTCCCAAAAAATTAGATGCCATATCTCAAACAACAGCTTATAATTTTTCATCCCAATCAAATAATGTCATACAACCTTTTGATACATTTTCCTACAAAACTTCTGTAAAAGGTTCTATATACATACCACTTATGCAGAGTGTAGGGCTTGGCTTTAAAAGTGGGGATAAAGTTACTGTATTATTAGATGGTGGTTATCAACAGTGGAGTAAGTTTTTAGGATTTGGCGGCGATAATCAACATATGCGTGACTTATATAAAGCATCCATTGGCATTCAATACCTTCCAAAGCGTGCAGCCATAGGCGACTGGGCTTATTTTAAAAAAATAAATTACCGCATTGGTGCCCGCTATAACACCGGAAATATAGTTTTAAATGGTAAATCATTAAGCAACTATGCTTTTAGCGCGGGCTTAGGATTACCCGCAGGAGGTGGAAGATTTAGGTTGTTTGCCATGGCAAATATTTCGGCAGAGTATGGAGTAATGGGTACCTCGCAATACAATTTAATACAAGAAAAGTATTTTAAGTTTACAATTGGATTGACCTTTAACGACCGTTGGTTTATTAAATCTAAATACGATTAATGCATCTGTTAAAAAAAGCGTTCCTATTTTCTTTAATTCTTTTTACAACTACCTTTACTTTCTTCTCTTGTCAAAACAGTACACAAGAAATTGCGGAAGTAACCAAAAAAGATTCCATTTTCCCTACCGACCACGGAAAGAAAGTAGAAATACTATACACCGATTCGGGTGCTGTGCGATGGCGTTTAACCTCTCCTGTTATGAATCATTATACCTATAACATTAAAGATCGTTATATAGAAATGCCTGAAGGATTATACTTGGAATTTTTCAATGACAGTAATAAAGTAAAAACTACGTTAAAAGCTAATTACGGCATACGCTATGAAGTAAGTAAAAAAACCGAAGTAAAATACAAGGTAGTGGTAACTAATATCAGCGGAGAAGTTTTAAATACCGAGCAGCTATTTTGGGATGAAACCAAACGAAAAATATACACCAACGGATTTGTAAAAATTACTACTAAAAAAGAAGTACTCACCGGAACCGGTTTAGAAGCTGAGGAAGATTTTTCGGAGTATACGATTAAAGACATAAGCGGAAGTATTTCGGTTAAAGATGATGATAAAAAATAATTTTAATTTTACCTGATGGATATCCTGCAGCAATATACCGAAGCCGTAAAAGAAGCTCTTTCAGAACTATATACGAACAATTATATCGGGGAAATTTCTTTCCAGAAAACAAGAAAAGAGTTTGAAGGTGAAGTTACTCTGGTTGTCTTCCCCTTATTAAAAGCTTCCGGCAAAAACCCGGAAGTTACCGCAAACGATATAGGCACTTATTTGCAAACCAAAACTAATCTGGTAAAAGGCTTTAACGTGGTAAAAGGCTTTCTAAACCTTAGTGTGGCCGATAGTGTTTGGGTAAACTACTTCTCCTCTACCCTACCCTATGATGGTTACGCTTTTGAAAATAGCAATTCATCCGGGCTTTCTGTAATGATTGAATACCCATCACCTAATACCAACAAACCCTTGCACTTGGGGCATTTACGCAACATCTTTTTAGGTTCTTCGCTGGCTGAGATATTAAAAGCACGCGGGCATAAAGTTATTCATGCCTGTTTGTATAACGATAGGGGCACCAATATTTCCAAATCTATGCTGGCATGGAAACTGTTTGGCAAAGGTGCAACACCAGAAAGCACAGGTAAAAAAGGAGACAAGCTGGTGGGTGATTTTTATGTGCAATATTCTAACGCTTATAAAAAAGAGATTGATGAACTGAAACAAAAGGGTTTATCGGAAGAGGAAGCTGAAAAACAATCATCATTGGCAAAGCAGGTAAACAATTTAACAGTTGCTTGGGAGAATAATGATACCGAAGTACGTAAACTTTGGAAAACCATGAATAGCTGGGTTTACGAAGGTTTTGATAAGACTTATAATACGCTTGGAATAAAAACCGACAAGAACTATTACGAAAGTGACGTGTTTGATTTAGGCAAAGAAACCGTAAAAGAAGGATTAGCAAAAGGCATATTTTACCAAAAAGAAGATAGCTCTGTTTGGATAGATTTAACTGCCGATGGATTAGACCACAAACTAGTTTTGCGCAGCAATGGTACCAGTGTTTATATTACGCAGGATATTGCCACGGCTAACGAGAAAGACCGTGATTTTAAACTGGATAAATCCATTTATGTAGTTGGCAACGAGCAGGATTATCATTTTAAAGTACTCTTTCTTATCCTGAAGAAATTAGGCAGAAAGTACGCCGATAATTTATACCACCTTTCTTACGGCATGGTAGAATTGCCAACAGGAAAGATGAAAAGTCGTGAAGGTACTGTGGTTGATGCCGATGACCTGATAGAGGGGATGATTGATACTGCCAGAGAAACCACCACCGAACTTGGAAAAACAGAAGGTTTAACCGAAACTGAAGCCAATCATTTATATAAAATACTTGGCTTAGGAGCTTTACGTTACTTTATACTGAAGGTTGACCCTAAAAAGAAAATGCTGTTCGACCCTGCCGAGAGTATTGATTTTAACGGGCATACGGGGCCGTTTATACAATACACCCATGCCCGCATACAATCGGTTATACGGAAGGCAAAACTAAGTATCGATGAAATTAAAGCAACCGGCATTGCTGCCGCTTATACTTTGCATCAAAAAGAGGTAGAGCTTATTTACCAGTTATCAGATTTTAGGAAGGTTATTAAAGAAGCCGAAACTGCTTATAACCCTGCTCTTATTGCCAACTATATATATGAACTGGCAAAGGCATACAACTCATTTTATCATGAGTTATCTGTTTTAAATGCCGATAATGAACAACAAAAATTGTTCAGGATACAACTCTCCTATAAATGCGCCTTGGTAATTAAACAGGCTATGCAATTGCTTTGCGTAGAAGTACCCGAAAGAATGTAAATAACAACTCATAACTTAAAGAAAAACAGAAAATCCTGTGGAATAAAAGAGGATTTACATATTTAAAACAGATAAAACCTCTTTCATAATGGAAACTTCATATTTCTATTTTATTTTCAATAAAAAGCTCACATACCCTTATTAAACAACTATATAAGTGGAGTCCACCGACAAAATATCCAACCCTAATGTAAATGACATTAGGGTAATTGCCAATTTAAAAGGTTACCTATCAATAGATTAAACACTTTAAAGACCTAATCAAAGAACAGTCAAATTTAGAGATTATATTCCATATTATTATAGAATTTCCAATTATACATCTAAAGTTAGTAGAAGCTAAAGACCCTGTTGAGTTTTACGCCAATCTTTTACCATAGTGGAGAGAATAATCCTTTTATATAGCTAATTAATACAAAGCACAATTTACCTTTTTGAAAGCAGATTAATTAATATTTGACGCTTTTCTCGTGCTACAGAAACTTTTGCATTATCTTTCATAATAACATATCCTCCTTCAGATTTTACATATTTTTCAACTAAGTTAAGATTTATAATAAAGGCCTTATGGGTTCTGAAAAATATATTTGGATTTAACAGATTTTCATAATCTTTTAATGTCTTTGATGATGTTATATTTTTCCCATCTACCAAAAAAATGTTCGTATAATTCCAATCAGATTCAAGTCGGATAATTTTTTCCGTATCAAGATAAATTATTTCATTTAAACTGCTTATAGCTAGTTTCTGTTGATTTTGAGATAACCGTATTGCTTCTAAAAATTGACTTATACTTGTGTTCGCAGAGTTAGTATTTGCTTTTGTTTCTAATTTATTTACCGCTCTTATTAATTCACTAACTATAATTGGTTTAAGTAAATAATCAATCGTATTATATTTAAAAGCTCCTAGTGCATAATTGTCATATGCTGTAGTAAATATTACATGAAGGGAGAGATGCTTGATTTTTTCAAGTAATTCAAACCCGCTCATATCAGGCATCTCTATATCTAAAAAAATAACATCTGGTACCTGTTTTTCTATTAGTTTAATTGCCTTTAAGGGTGAAGTTTCTATTGAATTAATAGAAATATTAGGGCAATTTTCCCGGATAAGATGCTGTAAAACTTCCGCGCCATTTATTTCATCATCAATTATAATAGCTTTCAACATTCTATTCTCTATTTAAATTAAAGACCTATTTAGCTAAATTAATTATAATAATAACTCTGGTGCCATCTGCTTCTCCCATTGAATTAAACTTATCTTCTATGGCAATACTTGATTGCTCTTTCTCCAAATTGGTTATCAATTTTATTCTATCTTCTGTAACGGACAAACCCATTGAACGATGAAACAGTTGTTTCTTTTGCTTTAACTCTGCTGCCCTTTTTCTCCCCACTCCATTATCATCAATAATAAATATTAATTTATTTTCTCTTTTTTCTATCTTAATAATTAGTTTCCCATTATTCTCAGCTAAAGGCATTAGTCCATGTAAAATGGCGTTTTCAATATAAGGTTGGAGTATCAATGGGGGTATTAAAAAATTGTTTAGCTGTAATCCTTCCTGAATAGTAAGACTGAATGTAAACTTAGAAGGATTTCTTAATTGTTCTAGTTCTATATAGAGTTTTATAGTTTCTATTTCTTCATTTAAAGGAATATTCTCATGCTTAGAACTTTCCAAAACATTTCTGATAAGCCGTGCAAATTTTGCCAGATAATCTTGTGCTATTCTACTCTCATTCTTAACTATATAGTTTTGTATAGAGTTAATGGCATTAAAAATGAAATGAGGATTCATTTGAGAACGAAGTGCCTTCATTTCTAATTCAGATAATTTTTTATTAAAAATTGTTTTCTCCTTTTCTTTCTTCTTAATTCGATTTAATTGGTAATAAAATATATAAGAAACAATACTAATTATTATAATAAGACTTAATAAAATAAACCAAGCTGTTTTCCAAAATGGTTTATTAATGATAAAACTTATTGAAGCTAAATCTTTGCTTTCGGTTCCTCCAAAGGAAATAGCTCTCACATAAAATCTATATTCACCTGGAGGAAGAAAAGAATACTGCAGGAATGTGCTCTGGGTATTGTGCCAAATTGTGTCTAATCCTTCCAGTTTGTATACATAAGATAATTTACCCATGCTTTGAAACGAAAGCCCTATGAATGATAGTTTGACAGAATTCTCATCATGTCTAAAAATCCTTGTACTGTCTTTAAAATGAGATATTTCATTAACCAAAAATTGCGTTATGTATACGCTTGGAGGGAATTCTGCTTCATTATTGTTTAAGTCATAACTTAATAAGCCCTTATTTGTATATAGCCATAGGGTATTTTTTGTTTTTTCAATTTTAGATATTTCATAACCAAACTCGTTATCCGTTAAATTTAATTTTGAAGCTATCCAACCTTGAAGCTCCTTCTTCACTTTACATATTCCGTTTTTAGAACCAACCCAAATAACATTATTTTCATCAATATAAAGACATTTACAATTATTAGAAATTAACCCGTNNTTCCATCTTTACAAATAATTATCCCTTTTCCTCTTGTTGCATAATAGCGCATACCATCTGCACCTTCTTTAATATCTTCTATAGTATTTTTAAGCAAATCATTTTCGTTTCCATGGTATGTAAATTTCTCTTTCTCAAAACTCCATAAACCATTTAAGCAACCTAACCAAATAATTCCATTTTTGTTCTGATAATAGGTAAATGTTCGGGAGGGAATAGTTGTAATAACTTTTAAATAGGGAGCTGAATTATTTAAAGTATATACCCAAATCTTGTCAAATAAATATATTTTCTCTTTTATATTATTACTTGTATAAAAACTAGCAAAACAATTACTATTCAAGGAATCTTTTAATTTTATTAAACTATGCTTTTCTTTTATCCATAAGTAGGTTGAAAAGCTATCTTGTTTTGATGTGTTTCCTGTTGTAATTAACATAGATGAAGCATCAGTATGTTCCAAAAGTTGGGTTAATATGCCATCTGTGATATTTACATCTCTTTCAATACAATTGGAAGAAATAATATCAACCTTATTAAGTTTATGGCTTATTAAGAAATTATTTTCTCCTACCTTTTCAATAGTATAGTTAGTAGAAGGTTCATTATTATTTTGATATGAGCTAAAGTGTTCCGGAGTAGAATAATAGATGCCGTTTTCTAAGGTAGTAAACCAAGTACCTCCTTCCCTATCAGTCATAACATCTGAGACAGAATAGTAGGGAAGAATTTGTTCCGTTTTTTTCCATGATAATTTGTCGTTTTTTGCACACCTTAAAACTCCTCTTCCAAAAAAACCTAACCAGAAATAATTCCCACTTTTTTTTAAAAATATTGGATTAGCGCCTAATAATTGTTTAAGTTTTAATAAGGTATCAATTTTGCCTTGCTGAATTAAAAGTAATCTCTGTTTATCGGCAAGCAAAAATGTATCTGGCGCCAGTCTGCTATAATACACGCTTGAAAAACTTAAATTAGGAATGTTAATTTTTTTTTGGAATGACTGCCGGTTATAGAATGAAATAAAAGGACAAAATTTTTTTTCATTAAAAAAACCCATACCGGAAATATAATTTTCCCCTTCAATATTCATTAAGTAAGGTCCTAAACCAGCCTTTATTTTTTGAAAATCTTTAACCGTATAACCCGGAGATATTTTAAAGATAAATTCAGACCTTCTAAGTCCACACCAAAGGGTATCTCCTTTATCAATATAAAATGAGGTCATCGTTCCGGTTTTCATGTATTGTGGAATGGCCTCGTTTGCACCTATTCTATATATAGAATCATTTTCAATATAGCATAATTTACCCGATAAAGAACGAAACCAAATACGCCCGTGTTTATCTTCTATAATGCCGAAAACCACATTGTCGGCAAGACCATCTTCGGTTGTATAATTTTTAAAGGTATAACCATCATATTTGCTTATTCCCCCATCAGAACCAAACCAAATAAAGCCTTTAGAATCCTGAAAGGCACAATAAACTTCGTTGCTTGGAAGGCCATCTTTTATCTTTAAATTTTTTAAGATGAGCTGCTGGGCATTTCCTGTTATAAACAAGAACAGGAGGCAAAAAGCACTCAGGCAATAACGCTTTTGATAATATTTAAAAGATAAACGCATTTTGTAAAGGTGCAATTTAGCAATTTGCTTAGTAATTTAAATGCAAATACCTGACTCCCGATGCGCGAGCCCGGTAGCAACTGTAAACGCACATAAAGCAACTTACGTTGACGGAGCTACACACTACGTATATGGAGACTGGATATATGTAACCGAAAAAAGCCACCTCTTTCGGATGGCTCTTCTCATTTTGAGCAGTAAGAAATTTAAATGTTCACTTGTTGTTAGCCCTTTGTTAAAGGGTTTTCTTGTTGTTGTTCAAAAGAAATTATTTAGAAATAACTATCCGTTTGTTTACTACATTATCATTGCCTGAAACTTTAATGTTGTATACACCATCTGTTAAACTAATGCCATTAATAGTAGCTGTGCCACTTATGTTTTGGCTAAGTACTAACCTACCGGTTAAATCATATACCTCTACTAATTGAGGCGTTGTTACAAAAGTTTCTATAGTAAAGTTACCGTTATTTGGGTTAGGATATATAGAAACCTGTGTTGAGGCACTAATCTTATCAATACCAGTTGTGGTAGCAGTAGATTGGTAAACGCCCCCTTTTGTAATAATTGCAGGTTCAGCTTCTCTGTATGCAGAGGGCATAGTAACTGTATATGCAGTTGAAACTCCGGTTGTACAAGCACTACTCCACGAAGTAAGTGTTACAACATATGTTTTTGCGTAAGCAAATTTGCCAGCTGAAGGAGTATTACAGGTGTAGCCAGTAACAAAACCAGTAGCAGCAGAACATAGAGGTAAGAAAGTACTACTAAAAGTTCCGGTAGGATAATCACTTGGCGTATTAGCAATACCATTAAATTCTGTAACACCGTTAGGATAATTCTGCCAATAGCAAGGATGAGCGGATGCAGAAGTTGCCCAATAAACAGAACCTGAAGTTGATAATTCTTCTACACCCCAAAAATAGCCAAAACCAGCACTGCTTGTAAATGGTGTAGTATTAATTTGAGCACTAAGTGTTGCATTAGCAGGAAGGCTACCTTCTGTAAGGTTAAAGGATGTGTTATTAGTAGATACCGTAACCAAAGCACTTGCAGAACCAGAACAACCAGTGCTTGTGTTAGCAACTGTTACATTATATGTTGTATTTGCTGTTGGACTTTCTATAATACAAGGAAGTGAACCTACATATGTATAACCACCATGAGAAGTTATAATATCCCACGTAACTGTATAGGGGTTATTTGCCGGATAATTATTTTCACATAAGGTAGTACTACTACCCGAACAAATATTTAAATTACCTGTAATTACTGGGGTTGGGTTGCAGTTAATATACGTTATTTGGCTAATAGTTGTTGAAACAGCTACAGGACATTGTTTTGTTACTGTTAATGATACTAAATAGTTATGACCGCAAGGTAAACCAGTTGTTGGAAAACTATAAGATGCGCTATTATTAGTAAATGGGCCAATAATAGGACCACCATCATATACGCCAGCAGGTGTGCAAGATTGTAATTCCCAAGTATAGCTATCGGGTGTAGTGCCACCAGAACTACCTGTTGCATTAATATTGCTACCACTGCAAATTGGAGAAGGAATTGAAATAGTTGGAGCAAAACTGGCAGCAGCACCATTTAATGCTTTATAAACGCTATAATAACTTTCGTCTGTATAGTATAAATTGTTACAGGCATCTACCGCTACACCAAAGCAATTAGCTGTTTCAACTTTACCACTAAGTGGATTGCCGTTATTAATCATTACAACTCCACTAATATTAGCGCTAGGATCAGTTGAACCTACATACACATTGTTATTTCCATCAACAGCTATACATGTTACCCCATTAGCGCCAGGAAAAGTAACATGCGCTTGCGTTAAACCATCTGCCGCAGTACCTCCCGTTAAATATTGACCTGCAAAACCATAGATGTAACCTTTGTAGGTATGGTCTGTCATATCTAACCTATCAACTTGATTAATATTTTGATCAGCAATATATAAATTCTTACAATTTACATCAAAAGCAATACCTACTAGACTACTAAAGTTTGTTGAAAGAGCAGGAACACCTGGAAAACTATTTCCTGTGGCAGTAATATTAGTACAAACGCTACAACCAGTCATAATATTTCCATAACCTCCTGCAATTGTATTTATAGTTCCTGCAGCATAAGTAGTTGTGCCAAAACAGAATGTTGATGATGATGCGAGAACTTCTCTAATTGTTGTACCAATACCATCAACAATAAAAAGATTATTGTTATTATCTATTGCCAAACCTGTAGGTTGATTAAGCATAGCATTATTAGCAGGACCTAAATCTCCACAAGCAGTGCTTCCACTATTACATTTTTGAACACCATTATTAAAGAGTCCGCCACCGGGTATCGTAGGATCTACACCGGCAACCGTACTTATAGTATAAACATAACTATTTGGAACAGGATTAATAGTCCCATTATGAGCTGTTATTTTTCTAACTATGGCATTGCCGCAATCAGCTATATATAAATTGCCAACATTATCTAAAGCTAAATACGTAGG
This sequence comes from Bacteroidota bacterium, assembly GCA_003153315.1. Lineage (GTDB taxonomy): Bacteria > Bacteroidota > Bacteroidia > B-17B0 > Aurantibacillaceae > PALSA-968. Next base: position 35,474 of record PLYA01000030.1, on the reverse strand, counting down.
TTGATTAAAGTAAACAGAGTTTGCACCGGTACCTAAGGCAGGCATGCCATCTCCAAAATAGCCTTTCACACCCATAGTACCTGCTATAATATGTATATCGCCAAAAATATCCACTTTTAAAATAACATGATTAGCATTATCAGCTATGTAGGTTTCTCCTAATTTGTTTACCACAATACCCCATGGCGAATATAGAGGTGTAGCGGTGGCAACTGCCCCTTCAACTGTAGTACCATAAGAAATTCCATTTCCGGCAAAACGAGTAGTTCCACCTGTAAATGGGTTTGTGAATGTTTGGGCAAAGCCCATATATGCACTAAGGCATAGGGCTATAATTAATTTTGTTTTTTTCATTTGGTTTGTTTTTAAATTTCAACAAACATATAAACAGCAAATCAATTAAAATGGGAGTTTTATTATACAGTAGGTTTGATTTAGGGAACGGTATGTTTGGCTGAGGGAACAGTAAACCGGGTTTTAAAATGAGAGCAAATTATGAACTTTACTGCCATTGCTCCTTTATTCAACATTAAAAGACTAATTGGAAGAATACATTAAAACGCATCACCAAAAACGTTAATGAATATTTTATTAATATTAGGTTTTCAGGGTAAGAGTGGGAAATAATGGCTAAAGTATCCTTTAGTTTCTAATGAAAATAAATATGGAAAGTCTAAAGGAATCGAACATTAACTTATTGATAATGTGTATATAAACTTAACTGTAAAATATAGAGATTTATATCGAACCCCAAAACCATTGATAATTAGGTAATTACCAATGGCTTCTATTTTAAGTGGTCCCGAAGGGACTCGAACCCCCAACCAACAGAACCGGAATCTGTCATTCTATCCAATTGAACTACGGAACCATTTTTTCGCAAACAAAGATAAAACAATATATTTATGAGTTTTTTATACTAACTGATATTATTTTGCGTTTATAACTCAATGAAGAAACCAATTTTGTTAATTATTGTATTCTTAGCTTCTTTTTGTTCCGATTTAATGTCACAAAACGAACTGAAAGCTTTTCAATGGAGCGATCATTTGCCCTATAATCAGGCTTATTCGGTTACGCATCAAGGCAACAAAATTTATGCCGCAGCTAATGAATGTGTTTTTTCTTTTAATAAAGATGATAACTCATACCAACGGCTTAATAAAGTAACCGGGCTTAATGACGTGGAGCCTATAATTGTAAAAAATAATCCATATAACAATGCCTTATTAGTATTATATAAAAACTCAAATATTGATATTATAAAAAACGGAAGTATTACCAATGCCCCCGATTTATTTAATAAGCAAAATGTAGGAAATAAAACTATAAATTCTGTTACATTTAATGGTAAACTGGCTTATCTATCCTGTGGTTTTGGTATTGTAATATACGATATGGATGCTCTTCAATTTGGAGATACTTATATTATTGGCCCGGGTGGTATAAACGTAGATGTATATCAGGTGGCATTTTCACATGATTCAATTTATGCAGCTACTTCAAAAGGGATTTATCATGCTTCGCTAAATTCTTCTAACTTAGATAGCTATACAAATTGGTATCAAGTCAAATCACTTCCAAAACCAAATGGGGTATATAATGGTGTTGTATATTTTGGTAATAATATAATTGCCAGTTATTCGGGTTGCTTAACAGCGGGTTTATCTGCGGCAAGTTCAAATAAAGACACTTTGTATTGTTTTAATGGAACAAGCTGGGGTAAAAATCCTTTCAATACGGTTGATGCGATTAGAAATATTTCGGTATCAGATGACAATAAACAATTCATTGTAATAGATAACATTGGATTTGTTTCATATGATTTATTGAATAATGCTACAAATTTGCAATGGGTTTTACCGCTTAATAATGGGGTATTCAATACGCAAGATGTAATACCTGATCCAACTGAAGCAGGGTGGTTTTGGGAAGCAAATTCTGTAGCTGGTTTGATAAGGTTAAAAAACACCACAGATAACCCTAAGCGATACCAGGTTAACGGCCCTATTTCTGTAGGTTGTGCTCAAATACAAATTAAAGATGATAAAGTGATTGTTGCACCTACTTTTTTGGGCTATCAAAAGGGGCCTTCCTATTTAACATACGGTGTATCCTCTTTTCATAGTGGCACATGGACAACGGATATTCATTCTAATTCTATTTATGATATAGAGTGTGTTGCCTTTGATTATAACGATAAAAACCATTTTTATGCAGGTTCTTTTGGTAATGGTTTAGTGGAAGTGAAAAATGACAGCGTGGTAGCTCATTACACCTATTATAATGCCCCTCTTCTCTCTCATAGAAATTTTGTTAATTCCGCTAACGTACCCGACACAGGTGAAATACAAGTAACATCACTTTATACTGATTATAACAACAACCTATGGATTACAACCAATGATAACCCAACCTTTATTACCATTAAAAAGAGTGATAATACCTGGACTCGATTAGATTTCTCAAATCTGGTACCTGATATACAATACCTGAATACTGACCAAATACTAGTAGATTCTACAAATACAGTATACGTGGCAGCCTATGGAAGAGGTGTTTTTGTATATAAAAACGATGGTAATTTTACTCAACCAAACTCCAGTAATTCTAAACTGGCTACGAATATAGTAGGTAGTGGCGGCTTACCTAGTGCATACCCAACTTGCTTAGCAAAAGATAAAACCGGAGATTTATGGGTAGGCACAGATCAGGGTATTTATGTGTTTTATAATCCAAGTAATATTCTAACCCAAACTAGTGGTTGGGACGCCCAACCAATATATGTTACACAAAATGGACAAACGCAACTTCTCTTACATACCGATATGATAACATGCATAGTTATAGATGGTGCCAATAATAAATGGGTGGGTACCCTTACCAGTGGTTTATTTTGTTTTTCTCCTGATGGGCAAAAACAAATATATAATTTCAACACGCAAAACAGTCCGATATTTTCTAATAACATTATTGATGTAAAAATTAATCCTAAAACAGGGGAAATATTTATTGCTACAGATAAAGGTTTGTTATCTTTTCAAAATACAACTACCGAAGGCAATACAAACTTTACTGATGTATACGCTTATCCTAATCCTGTAAAACCAGGATACTCAGGTCCTATTTTAATTCATGGGATGATTTCAGGAGCTGATGTAAAAATCATTGATGCAGGAGGGAACTTTGTTTACAGCACAACATCCGAAGGTGGGCAAGCTACCTGGAACGGGCAAAATTTCAAAGGGCAACGTGTAGCATCAGGTATTTATATGGTAATTTGTGAAACGCCTGATGGTTCACAGAAAAAAATGACCAAAATATTGTTGCTTAATTAAGCATGCGACAAAAAACAAATGGTATTATTTTACAGAATACCAAGTATCAGGATAAAAGCAATATCCTAAAGGTATATACCCTGCAACATGGCATACAGAGTTATATGGTGAATATTGGGCAGTCGAGCAAATCTAAAATTAAGCCCGCTCATGTATTAGGCCTTAATCAAATAGAGTTTATAGAGCAAACCAAACAAGGCCGAAGCATACAGCGTATTAATGATATACACGTATCTTACATCTACCAGCACTTGTTTAGCAACCCGGTAAAGAGCACGATTGCCATTTTTTTGAACGAAGTGCTTTTAAAAGCCTTGAAAGAACAACACGAAAACAAAGAGCTTTACCAATTTATTTTAGAAAGTTTAATGGTGTTTGATAGCCAAGATTATGAAGCCACCAACTTTCATTTGCATTTTATGATAGAACTATCTAAGCACCTGGGATTTTATCCTAACAATAATTACAGCAAACAAAATTGTTTGTTTGATTTGCAGGATGGCATCTTTACCCCCGATGTACCTATCCATTTGTATTATACTGATAGTGAATTATCTTTTCACTTAAGCGAATTGCTAAGCCATAAAAGCGACTTTAACTGTAATTCTAAAACAAGAGCAGAATTACTTAATCTGCTAATTATGTTTTACAGATTACATCTTCCAAACTTTGGAGAAATTAAATCAATACAGATTTTAAAAGAGATATTAGCTTAAATAAAAAAGCAGCAAGGTTTTCCTTACTGCTTTTTATAATGAAGAATCCTATTTAAGCCGTAACAGCTACCAAAGGAGCTGCTGCTAGTATATCAGCACTTGTGCCGCTTGCATATTGCTCAAAATTCTTTACAAAATTACCTGCAAGTGTTTGTGCTGTTTTATCAAAATCTGCTTTGTCTTTCCACGCATTCTTTGGTTCTAATATTTCAGCAGGTACACCCGGGCAAGCTTTCGGGAACTTTAATTTAAAATAAGGCGTTACACCATATTCTACTTTATCCAATTCGCCTGTAAGTGCTGCACCAATTAAAGCACGCGTATAAGATAATTTTATGCGACTACCCACACCATACTTACCACCAACCCAGCCGGTATTTAATAACCAAACGTTTACTTTATGTTTTTTAAGCTTGTTACCTAGTAAGGTTGCATATTTAGCAGGATGCAATGGTAAAAATACTTTACCAAAGCATGCCGAGAACGTTAATGTAGGCTCTGTAATACCCATTTCAGTACCCGCAACTTTAGCTGTGTAACCACTTATAAAGTGATACATAGCTTGCTCAGGTGTTAGTTTAGATATAGGAGGCAATACGCCAAAAGCATCGCAGGTTAAGAAGAATATGTTTTTAGGAATATCACCAACCGCAGGTTCAACCGCATTTTCAATATAAGAAGAAGGGTAGCTTACACGTGTGTTTTCTGTTTTACTAATATCATCATAGTTAACCGTAACCGTACCTTCGTTAAAATTAATGTTCTCTAGCAAAGAACCAAACTTAACTGCATTAAAAATCTGAGGTTCTTTCTCTGCCGAAAGGTTTACGCATTTTGCGTAGCATCCGCCTTCAAAGTTAAATACCGATTTATCGCTCCAACCATGCTCATCATCACCAATCAGTTTACGGTTAGGGTCGGCAGAAAGGGTTGTTTTACCGGTACCTGATAACCCAAAGAATATAGCAGTATCTCCATCCTTACCAATGTTTGCCGAGCAGTGCATTGGCAACACACCTTTTTCGTGCGCTAAGATGTAGTTAAGCACAGCAAATATTCCTTTTTTTATCTCTCCTGTATAAGCTGTTCCACCAATCAGGATAGTCTTTTTAGTGAAGTTTAAAATAGCAAAGTTATGCTGACGGGTTCCGTCTATTTTAGGGTCTGCTTTAAAACCGGGAGCATTAATAATAAGCCACTCGTGTTTAAATGTTTCTAATTCAGCAGCTGTTGGACGTAAGAATAAGTTGTAAGCAAATAAATTACTCCAAGGAGTTTCATTTACTACACGGATATTGATACGATAAGTTGGGTCGGCACAGGCATATGAATCGCGCACAAAAACCTCTTTACCTGATAGGTAGGCAAGCATACGGTTGTGCAGCAAATCAAACTTATCAGCTTCAAAACGGTTGTTTACATCGCCCCACCAAACACTGTCTTTTGTGTTATCATCATATACTACAAACTTATCTTTTGGCGAGCGTCCGGTAAATTCTCCGGTATCAACAGCAAGGGCTCCGGTATCAGTTAGTACGCCTTCTCCTCTAATAATGGTTTCTTCCACCAGTTCGGCAGGATGTAAGTTCCAATAGGCGGCTTCTACGTTACCTAAACCTAATTGGGATAAACTTTGGTCTTTGGGTTTAATTCCGAATTCGTTCATGTATAAAAGGTTAAAATTTAGAGCGCAAAGATAAAAAAAGTAAGCTTTTTTTGAAAGCTATGGCAAAGATGTAATGAACAGTTTAGGGGAACTTATTAACCTCTGCAGCGCGAATTGAAGAACTTATTTTCCTCCACATGCACCATCTCTTTATCTAAAATTTGTTCCTTTATTTCTTTAATAAACTTCTTCTTTTCGTGCTCTTTCAGTTCTTTTAAATGAAAAAGGTAGTTGGTTTCTCCTTCTCTGCCCATCTGGCAAACCTCAAATGCCACCTTTTTGTGAAACTTCTTTATGAAAGCATCTACCTTATCTTTTGTTTTGCCATCAATGCCCGAGCCTTTGCTTATAAACGAAACCACCAAGGCAAAGGTATCTGACTTTTGAGTAAACTGTAAAGGTTGTTGTGCCATGCCGATATGAGATGTGAGACTTATGGATACCAGAAATAAAAAAAGAACCGCTGTTCTTAAACTAATGCCTTTATTGTTTTTCATACATATAATTTGGTACAAAATTACTCATTATTCTTTTAGGGCGTTCCTTGCCTTTTATGCTGGACATTGAGCCTGTCGAAATGTCAAAGTTTGGGCGTTCCCTTTGATTACAAAGGTCGGGCTTTATGTTCCAAGTCCTCGCCGATTACGGCTGTGGGCTTTCCACTACAATCCCTAACGCTGCACAATAAGCTTTTTAGTTAAAAGCCCCTCGCTTGTGTTGAGATTAATAAAGTAAACACCATTTGCCAAACCGCTTACATCTATATTAGTTTGGGTGGTGTTTAATACCTCATTGCCCAACACATTAACTAAAGTAATTTCTTTTATGCTGCCTGTGTATGACACCATAAAACTAGTTGCAGCAGGGTTAGGGTAAATATTTATTTGCTCCTCTTTATTTGCAAACTGTTCTATACCTGCTGCTTGCCCAACATTTGATATTTTACGAATACGCATATTACTATAATCAGCAATATATAAACCACCATGTGCATCAAGAGCTACTGCCAAAGGACCAGTTAATTCAGCGGAAGTTGCTAATCCATTGTCCCCACTAAATCCTTGAGTATTCCCGCCTGCTATCGTAGTTATAATGCCGGCATTAGTTACTTTTCGTATGCGAAAATTGTTTCCATCGGCTATATACAAATTACCTGCGGCATCAAAGGTTATTCCATCTGACCCATTTAATTGCGCAACAGTGGCTTGCCCACCATCTCCACTATAACCACCTGTTCCATTTCCGGCATACGTGCTTATAATACCTGCTGCGTTTACTTTACGTATGCAATCACCATTAGAAATATACAAATTACCCGCGGCATCAAAGGCTATTCCGGTTGGATAAGATAATTTTGCAGCCGTTGCTTGTCCACCATCTCCACTATAGCCACCTGTGCTCCCTGCAACAGTACTTATGATTCCTGATGTATTCACCATACGTATGCGGTTATTATATTCGTCTGCTATATACAAATTACCCGCGGCATCAAAGGCTACTCTAGCCGGATTATTTAATTCTGCCGCCGTCGCTGCCCCGCCATCTCCGCTAAAGCCTTGCGTACCATTTCCGGCAACTGTGCTTATGATACCCAATGTATTTACCTTGCGTATCCGTGCACTACTATAATCAGCAATATATAAATTACCGGCGGCATCAAAAGCTAACCCTTCAGGATTCTGTAATCCTGCTGAAATCGCGTTACTGCCATCTCCGTAATAGCCAAACGAGCCAGTTCCGGCGAAGGTACTTATAATACCAGAAGTGTTTATCTTTCGTATACGATAATTTTGATCATCAGCAATATATAAATTACCTAAAGCATCAAAGGTCAATCCCATAGGATAATATAATTCTGCGTTAGTCGCTTGCCCACCATCTCCAGCGCAAGCACCTGTCCCATTTCCACAAACGGTGGTTATAATTTGCGCCTTTGCATTCAAACAAAACGCTAAGGCTAAAAGAGTAATTAATTTTTTCATGGTATTTGCTTTTAGTAAAGCAAACATACAAAATAAATCCCTTGCCATTCAGCAAGGTTCATAAATCCCCTTCATTTCAGCGCGCCGCCCGACCAAACGCGGNNGGGGCGAAAAAACGCCAGGTCGTCTGGCATGTGCGGATGCAATCGTTTTTTCTTGACTTTTTGTTTCTTTTTCGTTAAGGAAAAAGAAAGTATTAAAAGAAATAAAAACGGGGCTTTCGCCCCGTTTAAATAAAAGCTAATTAAGCCGTTGGCGGCGGCGTAGTTCCTGTTGTAGTTCCACCTGTTGGCGTAGTACCACCACTCGTTCCAAAATTAAAATCTATAGTTACATTAGTAGCCGTGTTGCAAACCACAGGCTTCGTTTGTGTAGGGTGTCCACTCAACTCCACCTTCACCACACTATTCACGGGTGGGTGCAGCAAAAAATGGTATTTCCCGTTCCCATCTGTTTTCTTATGGTGCTTGTGTGTTCCGTCCTCACATGTTACTATCGCATCCGCCACAGCAACTCCGCTTAATGTAATCAAACCTTCAGCAACAACTCGTGTTCTGTGTCCGTGGTGTACACGCTTACGTGCAGCATAATAAGCCTCATAAAAAGCAGGTTGTGTTACTCTGTATTGCTCCATCAAACCATCCAGTTGCTCTTCCACAAAAGTTATGGCATCAGTCACTTGTCCTTCAATCAGCGTAGTAGCCGCTACTCCCGTAGCCTGCACAGCACGAGGTGTTCCCACCAATGCACCAAACGCAGTAATATTTCCCTGTAGCGTGGTTTGTGTTGCAGTAGTCGGCCCATAGCCTGCCATACTTCCAATAGAGGGGTTCACCGCATTATATAAAGTTTGGCACACACTCGCCAGTCCTGCCTCCACAGTATGGGTCAAATCACTTCGGGTTATAGAACATGCCGCTTTCAAATTTGCATTACTATTTGCCGCAGCATAAGCTTTTCCTCCCTTTGCCAGGGCAACGGCATTATCAATCAGCGTTTCCTTCAACTGTTCTTTAGTGTCCGTAGCCCCCTGCACATTGGGGTCTTGGTTCACCGCAGTTAAATTTATAGTGTTCAGGTTGTTGGTGTGTGTTCCCACAGCACTTACAAACACAGGGTTCCCAGCCCATATAGAGCTGTATGTTGCATTCGCCATTACTTTCTTCACGGCGCTTAACATCGTTAGGCTATCTTCTTGTCTCTGGTCCATGGCTTTTTTTATAGCAAGTTAGCTCTTTTTCCCCAATAAAACAAGGAAACTCAAGGTTATTTCACCTTTTCTTTTCATGCAATCCTCTCCCTTCCCTTTGGGAAGGGTTGGGGATGGGTGCAACACCCCTCATTTTAACAAAACCTCTCCTAAAATTTAACAAAACCTCCCAAACATTTTGTGCGAGATGCTAAAACGTTTGTGTAGGTACCTGTTTCTTTAGTGTAAGAAGCTAAAACGTTTGTGTAGGTACCTGTTTCTTTAGTGTAAGAAGCTAAAACGCTTGTGCAGATACCTGTTTCTTTATTGTAGATAGCCAAAACTTTTGTGCAGATACCTGTTTCTTTTGTGTAAGAAGCTAAAACGTTTGTGCAGATACCTGTTTCTTTTGTGTAAGAAGCTAAAACGTTTGTGCAGATACCTGTTTCTTTAGTTAAGATACCCTTTACTTAAAGGTGCAGAACGCCCCATAAACAAAAGTCTAACCTAAACCATACATAGCGCCATACTTAGTGGCGGCATAGTGCATAAAGTGAGTAAAGTTTAGTTTCTCTCCGGTTACTTGTATGCACAACTCTTGCGCGGTATAAAACTTGCCGTGTTTGTGTATCTTTTCTCTGAGCCAGTTTAGTAGGTTATGGGTGTTTCCGTTTTCAATTTCGGTAAGCAGGGTAGGCATTTCCTTTTGAGCCTGATGGAAAAACTGCGCCGCATAAAAACTGCCTAAAGAATAGGTTGGGAAATAGCCAAAAGAACCATGACTCCAATGCACATCCTGCAACACGCCCTGTGCATCATTGGGCACATCAATATTCAGGTACTCTTTATACTTGGCATTCCAGTAATCGGGCAGGTCGTTTACTTTTAGTTTATCTTCAAAAATTTGTTTCTCAATTTCATAACGTATCATTACATGGAAGTGATACGTAAGTTCATCAGCACTGGTACGAATTAAGGAAGCCTCTACCCTATTCATGCCTTTATAAAAATCTTGAGTAGAAATGCTTTTCAATTGTTCGGGGAAATGTTTTTGAGCCAACCCAAAATTGTGCTTCCAATAGGCTAAACTCCTGCCTACATTGTTTTCCCACATACGCGATTGAGATTCATGTATACCTAAAGAAATAGCCTCGCCTAAAGGCATGCCATATTGCTCTGCCGGAAGTCCTTGTTCGTATAATGCATGTCCGCCCTCGTGTATGCAGCTCCAAATCATCTCGCTAAAATCGTTCTCGTTTATGCGGGTGGTTACACGCACATCATTCTGACTGAAAGAGGTGGTGAAAGGATGCGAGGATATATCCTGACGGCCCCGGTTAAAATCAAAGCCCATTTGTTGAAGCAGTTCAATACCAAACTGCCATTGGGTATCTCTGTCAAAGTGCTGGAAGAAGAACTTATTATCTACCTGCTTGGCTTGTTGAACCTGCTTTACAAAAGGAACCAGCTCTTTACGCACATCGGTAAACAACACATCCAGTTCGGCAACCGTAGCATTCTTTTCGTGAAGGTTTAATAGTGCGTTATAAGGATGCCCCTCATAACCCAACAACTCGCACTCTTGTTTTTTAATGGCAATAAGCTTCTCTAAATAAGGAGCAAAGATTTTAAAGTTACTTTCTTTACGGGCTTGCTGCCATGCATTGAAAGCATCGCTAACGGCACGACTCATATTCTCTACAAACTCGGTAGAGTATTTTTTCTGACGAGAAAAGTCTTCCTCAATCTGTGCTACGTTCTTTTTCTCGGCTTCGCTTAGTTGCGCATTGTTTTTTAAGCCTCGCAAAAGAACCTCTGTTTTATCGCCTGTAAATAACTGATGCGTAATACCCGACAGCGTAGATAACTGGCTTGCCTTAAAGCCTGCCGCACCGGGTGGCATATACGTTTCCTGATCCCAGCCGAGGGTGGCGGCCGCATAGTTTACATCAGCAATGCGCTGCATGTGGTTTTGTAGTTCGTTATAGCTCATGCGCTAAAATTACATACAAAACCTATACGCGCAACTATTTAACGCTGGTGCAACTGATGCCTGCGCCCATAATGATTTGGATGGCGCGCAGGCATTTGCGGGTTCTTGTTTTGTTTAGGGTGATTTTTATTGTCGTCTCGCAGTTTTAATGCGAAGAGAACAGTAAATCCAACTATAAAGAATAATGCAGCACCCAAAAATATCAGGTTATGCATTGGCCCGTCATCTTCTGCTCCTATGTTTTGCTTTTGGGCAAAAGCGCTGTTAGCAGAAAACAGCACAACAACAAGCACTATGCTCATTGTTTTTTTGGTGATTGTTTGTGTTTTCATGATTTATGGTTTTTAGTTATTAATTGCTTTTATTTAGATTATACAGGCGTATTTAACTCATACTTTGCTTATAATATACTTAGACGTAAAAACTGAAAAAAAGTTTCATTTTTAGGGCATTATTTTTCCTAAACTTTTTAAACGGTCGTTTTTAACAAATAAACGGTCAGTTTTTTGCTAAAGGGCATAAAAAAGCCCTGCATGATAGCAAGGCTTTTTATTGAGTTTAGGTAATTTTAAGGTTTACATAGGTACATCGGCAGTAGATCCGTATACACTTGGCAATGCCACACCCGATAAACGCAGGTAAACACTTAGCTGACCACGGTGATGTACGTTATGGTTTTGCGCCATGTTGCGTATAATAGCCACACGGGGATGAGAATAAAATATCTTTTCCCCATCGCGCATAGTCCATGTTTCCATAAGGGCTTCGTTGGTGGTGGCTTCCACATCTTTAATAGCCTGTGCTGTATTATTATCAAATAAGGCTAAAAGCTCTTCTGTGTTTTTTAAATCAGCAACTGCAGAAGGACGGCCATTGGCAAAATCCATCTCGGTGGTTGTAACTATACGGCTAATCCAGGTTGGGATACTGGCTATGTGTTTTGCCAACTTTTGCATTTCCATACTCTTTTCGTGTGGTTTCCAGGTTGCTTTATCAAAAGGTACAAGTGCCAGCATTCTGCGTGTAACGGTAGCTTCGTGTTTAATTTCGTTTAATAGTCCGGTTTTTAAATCCATGGTTTGTTTGGGTTATTAGTTTAAGCAAAGCTAAACTAAAAACGAATGACGATACAAACCCAAATAAATAAAAATTTAATTATGTTTGTCTGCCTAATTAAAAAACAATAGTTATGACAACGGATAATACTTTTAATAAACCACAACGCTGGGGAGTTCTTATGGCTTACTTTGGCGTAGCTGCCATGAGTCAGATATTATGGCTGAATTTTGCACCTATCGTAACGTTTATCCAAAACAAATATCAGGTTAGTGAACTAGCCGTAAGTTCGCTGTTGCTTTCCTTCCCATTATTGTATGTGTTGCTATCCATACACTCCGGTACTTTGATAGACAAAAAAGGTTACCGTTTTGTTATTATTTTAGGAAGCGTAATAAGCGCGGTATTTGCCTGCGTGCGTAGTTTTGATAGTAATTTTTATATGCTGGTTATAGGGCAAACAGGTATTGCCATCGGGCAACCTTATATTATTAATGGCATATCCAAACTGGTATCAGATTGGTTTGATAAAGAATCAAGCGCTATGGCTACCGGTATTGGTACGGCAGGTATGCTTATTGGTATGGCGGTTGGTATGGGTGTTACCCCTGCCTTGAACGAGAGTATGGGCTTTACATCAACGCTTTGGGTGTTTGCAGGTTTATCAATTCTGTTAACACTTATATTTATTGTATTTGGTAAAGAAAATAATCTGGTAAAAGGTCACGCTGTTGCCGAGAGTGCTATGGGCGAAATAAAACTATTATTAAAGAATAAAAACTTAGTAGTGTTGTTTGTGCTTTGGTTTTTTGCTTTTGGAGTGTTTAATGGATTAACTACATGGCTTGATAAACTGATAACTCCCAATGGATTAAATGCAGAAGAAATTGGGTTGGTAGGCGCATCATTAATTGTGGGTGGCATTGTAGGTTCGCTTATTATTCCTGTGATATCAGATAAAATTAAAAAACGAAAACCATTTGTTATACTTAGTTGTGTGGCAGCTTTGGCAATTATTTACCCTTTATGCACCATGCATTCTGCAACCGTTATTTATGTTTTAGGTGGGTTGTTAGGTTTCTTCTTCCTTCCCGGGTATGCTTTATTACTCTCTATGTGCGAGGAAATGGCTGGTATTGATAAAGCAGGTGCTGCAACGGGTGTTTTTATGATGAGCGGAAATGCAGGTGCTGTAGTAGTTATTGCTCTTATGCCTATCCTTAGTGGAGATGATGCATTGTGGACAAAAGCCATTTACCTGATGCTGGCATTGATGGTAGTTACTTTAGCACTTGTGGCAGGTCCTTTAAAAGAGGTGGTTAGTAAGGATAAAGTTTCTGCTTAATCCTTACAAATGAATTGGCCTTTTTGCTGTTGCATCTAAGCAGGCTTCTTTCATGTTTTCGGTAAAGGTTGGGTGCGCGTGACTCATACGTGCAATATCTTCGGCACTAGCACGGTACTCCATCGCAACTACGCCTTCGGCAATCATATCGGCACAACGAGGACCAATCATGTGTACACCTAATATCTCATCGGTTACTTCATCTGCCAATACTTTAACAAAACCATCGGTATCCATACTGGCACGCGCGCGACCACTTGCTTTAAACGGAAATGAACCAACTTTATATTTCTTGCCTTGTTCTTTCAATTGTTCTTCGGTAAATCCAACTGAAGCAACCTCCGGCCAGGTATAAACCACACCGGGTATTAGGTTATAATTGATATGCGGTTTTTGTCCTACCATAGTTTCTGCTACAAACACACCTTCTTCTTCAGCTTTGTGGGCCAGCATAGCTCCTTTAATAACATCACCAATCGCGTATATATTATCTACGTTTGTTTTCAGGTGTTCATCGGTTTCAATACGACCACGGGCATCAACCTTAACCCCTGCTTTATCCAAGCCAAGGTTTTCGGTATAAGGTTTTCTACCAACAGCAACCAAACAATAATCGCCTTTTAGTTCAATTTTTTCACCTTTATCATTATCGGCACTAACGATAACTTCTTTCCCTTTAGAAGTAACGCCGGTAACTTTATGTTTCATATAAAAATCAAAGCCCAAATCTTTTTTAAGCAGGCGTTGCAACTCTTTACCTAAGCCTCTATCCATAGTAGCAATGATGCTATCCATAAACTCAACCACGCTTACTTTAGCGCCTAAACGGGCATAAACAGAGCCAAGCTCTAATCCAATAACTCCTCCGCCAATAATAATCAGGTGTTTAGGTATTTCCTGTAACTCTAAAGCTTCGGTAGAAGTGATGATGCGTTTTTTATCTATTTCTATGCCGGGCAAAGAAGCAGGCTTTGAACCTGTCGCAATAATGGCTTTAGTGCTTTCTATTTGCTCCTTACTTCCATCTGCTTTGGCAATCTCTATGGTAGTTTTATTTACAAAAGAACCATGCCCGGTATAAACCGTAATTTTATTTTTCTTCATCAAATAATCAATACCGGCAACGGTTTGTTTTACCACTCCACGCTTGCGCTCAATCATTTTAGGAAGATTAACTTTCAATCCTTTTAGTTCAATGCCGTGTTCTTCAAAATCGTGCGTGGCTTTATGAAAATGCTCGGTACTATCTAACAAAGCTTTGGAAGGAATACAACCCACATTAAGGCAGGTACCGCCCAGACTGGGGTACTTTTCTATAAGGGCAGTTTTCATGCCCAATTGTGCGCAACGAATGGCGGCTACATAACCACCGGGACCGGAACCTATAACGGTAACATCAAATTTTTCCATATAGTTTTAATTGAATAAGCAAGTTAATTTATGAAGGCGAAATTAATAAAATATTAATGCTTCTTAAACCGCAAAAAGATACTATACCCAATAGCAAAGGCGGTAAGAAACACTGCCAGTTTAGAAAATATATCGCCAAAGCGAACAAAGAAAGTCTTTTCGTTATTAGGTGCAAGGTTAGCCATAATGTACCCCTCTTTCCACCAAGGTTGGGGTGCGTGTACTTCGCCCAGTTCATCAACCACACAACTAATACCGGTATTTGCCGAGCGGGCAATTTGTCGGCGGGTTTCAATGGCGCGCAAACGGGCATAAGCCAAATGGTGCTTATAGCCGGGGGTATCTTGCCACCAGCCATCGTTGGTAATAATAAAAATAAGGTTGGCTCCGTTGGTTATATAATCGGCAACGTACTCGCCAAAAATACTTTCATAACAAACCACAGGGGCAACGCCAATGGTTTTGTCTTTATTAAAAAAGACCGTCCGTGTAGGCTGTGTACCCAAGCTTCCAAAAGACCCGCCTAACTTAATGGCAAGTCCTTCTAAGGGTTTAAACAGCGCGGGGTAAGGCATTTGCTCTACACCGGGTACGAGTTTAGACTTGTGGTAAATCTGCAAGCCTTCTTTATTTACTTGCAGGGCGGTGTTATATACATCATAATAAATATCGGTATTAGGAAAGGCACGGGCGGTTTCAGATTTCTTTTCGCCTTTTTCGTACTTATAAAAAGTGGTTGCGCCAATTACAATGTTTAAATCCGGGAATTTGCTTAATAGGCTATCTCTTAGAAACCGGAGAGAGAAAGATTTTTCAATATCATTCTCCCACATGTTTTCGGTTAAAAAGGTTTCGGGAAGAGCAACGTATTTTGTCTTTTGGGTTATCTTGTTTTTTATTTTGTTGTAAACGCCTTGCAGTTGCCCCTGAAAGTCGCCATCAAACTTATCATTATAGGGGTCTATGTTGGGTTGGATAATTAGTGTATTTACGATAGCCTGAAGGCTTTGTTTGGCAATCTGCGCTTTGATTATTTGAGAAACACCGATAGGAATTAGAACAATTAAAGCAGCAGCAACTAAGCGTACACGCGAGTTTTGAATTTTAAATTTAATTACCTGATAGAGTAGGATGTTTACGGCAAGTATCCATAGTGTACCGCCTGAAACACCTGTGTATTCATACCACTGTATCCAGTTGTGCTGAAAGGCGAACACGTTTCCAAGGTTTAGCCATGTCCAGGCTAAATCCCACTTGGTGTGCAAATACTCAAACGACATCCAAACAGGAATAAACAACCAGTCCTGAATATTGAGCGCAGAGTTTTTAAACCTGCGGCGAAGGGAGAAATAAAGTAAATACACTAATGCCATTAATAGGGAGTTTGCGACAAAGGCTGCTAGTGCACCTCCATCTGAAGCGAACCAAATCCACCAGGTATCGCATATATTCCATAATAAAAAGGCAAGGTAACTAAGCAGGAAAGCACGAAGCTTTTTTCTTTTGATACTACTGTTTTCAATCTCATTACCTAATACTAATAAAGGGATAAAAGCAATAAAAGCTAAAAAAGTACAGGATGGAAGCCAGGATGCACCAAGTAATAACCCCGATAATATGGCAAGAGAAAGTTGTTTAATAAATTTCATTTAGTGATGCAGGAAGAATACTTTGTAAATTAAATATAACCCAAAAGCAATCAGTAAACCACCTGATACCTGACGAATACGAAGTAGTATTTTAGGGTTAAGCCAGTTTTTAATCTTATATCCTACAAATGTTTTTAATAAGTCTGTACCGATTGTTATGCTTAAAGTAGATATAAAAAACACGATTGTATTTACAATATGAAACTCGTATTTACTGCTGATGGCTGTGGAGGTAGCCATCCAGAATATCCAAACAAAAGGATTGAACAGATTTAAAAGGAATCCTTTTACTATAAGCGCAAAGGTTTTAGGTGATTTTATCTCTATTTCTGTATCCGCTTCATGTTTAGGGTCTTTTTGTATGAAATGAATTACACCATAAACAATTAAAACAATTCCTCCTATAATGCCCATAAATGCCTGGTGTTTGGGATTACTGATTAAATCAGCCATTCCAAAATGAATAAGGGAAACCGTTATAGCAACAAAGAACAAATCGCTGAATAAAATGCCAAAAGCTACTGCTGCACCCGATTTAAAACCATGAGAAATACCGGTATTAACAAGCGCAAAAAAGGAAGGCCCTATTGAAAAGGCTAGGAAAATACCCAGTAAAACACCTTCATAAATGGCAGAAAACATAAATATTATTGTTTAAAAGAATACAAATATAATAGGATTGGTGGGTTATGTGAAACTGAATTGTTTTCTATATTTGCCAAAATTTTCAAGATGAGAAAAATAGTAATTATGTTAAGCGCTCTTGCTCTTTTCTCTTGTGGAAACAAAGGTGGAAAAGACGGGAAGATTGATGGAGAAATTGTAGATTTCTCTGAAACAGCAAATGGCAAAGTAGATAAAGAAAAATTGCCCGTTATTAAATTTACCGAAGGCACTCATGACTTTGGGAAGATTATACAGGGAGAAAAGGTAGCTCATAAATTTTCTTTTACCAACGAAGGTAAATCAAATCTGATTATTACGTCTGCTAAGGCAAGTTGTGGTTGTACTATAGCCGAACCTACCAAAGCACCCATTGCACCGGGTGGAACAGGTACTATTGATGTAACGTTTGACAGTAATGGGAAATCCGGTATGGTTACTAAAACAATAAGCGTACTTACCAACTGCGAACCCAATACCGTGTTTATTACCATTACAGGCAATGTTATTGTGCCGGATGATGCATCAGAAAAGAAATAAATTATCAGTTAAACAATAAATAAACCAATAAAAAAAATGCAAACAAGTTTTATGTTATTAGATGCGGCAGCGCCGGCAGCAGGTGGATTTGATATGAAATCTATCACCAGTTTTTTACCTCTTATTTTAATAGTTGTGGTATTTTATTTCTTTATGATTCGTCCGCAAATGAAGAAACAAAAAGAAGCTAAAAAGTTTATGGCTGAAATTAAAAAGGGAGATAAAATTGTTACCATTGGCGGCATACATGGCAAGATTGCGGAGATAAACGATACTACTTTTATGATCGAAGTAGAAGGCGGCGTTAAACTAAAAATTTCTAAAGCGGCTGTTTCTATGGATAACAGCGTAGGCATTGCTGAAACAAAATAATTTGTTTTGCGAGGCAAGTCTTTATCAGCTATAAAAAGAAAGTACCCTTCGCGTAGGGTATTTTCTTTTTTTATTTGCCTCTTAATCGCTGCTTTCCTATGGCTTATTAATGCATTAAACCGTAGTTATACGCGCACGGTTGCTATTCCTGTAAATTTCATTAACTATCCTGTTGGTAAACGTATTGTAAACAAACTGCCTCCTTATATCATGGCAGATATAAAGACTACTGGTGCAAAACTATTAATGCTTTTAATGAAAAAATCTATTGCAGAGGTTACTATTGATGTTAGTAATATTCCTAACATAAAATCAGCCACAAGAAACACTTCTATAAATACTGCAAATAGTATAGGAAACCTATCTAAGTTATTAAATGTGGAAGTGGATTTATTAAAGGTAAAGCCTGACAGTATACATTTTGTATTTGGAAAGACTTATACCAAAAAAATTTATATTAAACCTTTGGTTCAAATAAACTATACCATTCCCCAGGGCGTTTTTAAAAGAATTAAAGTTAACCCTGAATATATTACTGTTAGTTCAGATAGTTTTATTCTTGCTAAGATAGATACATTTTATACCGAAAAGATTGTATTAAACACCTTAAACCAAAGGGTAGAACAACAAATGACTATTGATGTACCTGAGGCATTAGATGGGTTGGTTTCTTTATCCGATTCAAAAGTTACTTTACAAATTAATTTAGATGAATATGTTCAAAAAATGGTTTCATTACCCATTCAAGTATTAAATGCTCCGCTCAATACTACGGTTAAAACATTCCCCTCTTTTGTTAAGGTAACTATTGCAGCTCCTTATACTTTATTTGATAGCCTGAATACTAGTACAATGAAGGCTTATGTAGATTATAAACAAACGCTTGTAAAAGCAGAAAAACTAACGGTTTCAGTTACTTCTTCAATTCTTAACAATAAGATAACATACATTTCGCCTCAAAAAGTTGAATATATCATAAGGAAACCCTAATTTCATGGCAGTTAAAAAACTACTGAAATGGATAAGCATAATAAACGCGTTGTTTTAGTAACAGGCGCAACAGGTGGACTTGGCACAGCAATGTGTAAAAAACTATATGAAGATGGTTTTCATGTAGTGGGTAATTATCATACAAAATCTAAAGCTGATGCTTGGCTTGCCCAAATGAAGAAGGAGGGCTTTGATGTAGAATTATTTTTTGGCGATGTGAGTGATTTTGACAGCACTGCTGAGATGATTAAAAAGATTGAAACCGATGTTGGTCCTATTGATACTTTGGTAAACAATGCCGGTATTACGCGTGATATGCGTTTAATTAATATGGGTAAAGATGATTGGAATGCAGTTATTAATACCAACTTAAATAGTGTATTTAATTGCACTCGTAATGTATTGCAGGGGATGATAGACAGGAAATTTGGACGCATTATTAATATATCATCCGTAAACGGACAACGCGGTCAGTTTGGACAAACTAACTACAGTGCAGCAAAAGCAGGTATGCACGGCTTTACAAAAAGTTTAGCCATGGAGGTTGCTAAATTAGGAATTACCGTAAATACAATATCTCCGGGATATATTGGTACAGATATGGTTATGGCTGTTCCTGAAAAAGTGCTTACTCAAATTGTAGCGCAAATACCCATGGGTAGGTTGGGCGGAACAGATGAAGTAGCGTATTTGGTTTCATTCCTGGCATCCGATAAATCAAGCTTTATTACTGGAGCTAATTATTCAATAAATGGCGGACAGCACGTTTATTAGGTTTCTTTTGTAATTAATTCTATCCATTACAAGTCTATTTATTAAATTCTTTAATTGAATTATATTTGCGTCAATGGCAAAGCCTAAACCAACTGCAACAACTAAACCAACTGCTAAACCTGTGGGTGCTGCCTTTTGGGGTAATATAAAGTTGCAGCTTGTGGTGTTGATAGTGCTTTCTTTTATTCTCTATGGCAAGGCTTTAAAGTTCGGTTTTAATTATCTGGATGATTCTATTTTGGTTATTGACCAATACAAACTCAATTCAGATTACAATAACATTCCCAAGGCTTTTAGTCAGCATATATTTAAAGTAGATGGGCAAGCAGATAGGTCGCATGATTATTACCGCCCTTTAATGACACTCAGTTTTATGTTGGATGCGCATATTGCAGGTAGCCCGGCGCCTTATTTTTATCATCTTACCAATGTATTGCTACATATACTAACAGGTTTACTCTTATTAATTTTCTTTAAGAAGTGGGGCGTAGCACCTGTTCCCTCATTTATACTCTGTTTGTTCTTTTTGGTACACCCTGCCCTTGCACAAGCCGTAGCCTGGATTCCCGGAAGGAATGATTCTCTATTAGCTGTATTTGTTTTAGCGAGTTTCATCTTCCTCATTCGTTATTTAGAAGAAAAGAAGCCCTACTTACTTGTCCTGCATGTGTTCATGTTTGTATGCGGACTCTTTGCCAAAGAGAATGGTATTATGTTAGTACCCCTTACCTTCTTTTACCTGAAGTATATAGCAAAAGATAAAACCAATTCTACCGAAAAAGCTCTTTATACAAGACTAGGTTTGGGTTATTTAATTTGTATTCTCCCCTGGTGGTTTCTAAGACAAGCCGCTTTAGATGCCAACAATTCTATTTATGTAACGAATGTATTTAAGAACATCTTTACCAATGCTCCTATGATATCTCAATATATAGGCAAAACCATTTTCCCTTTCGATTTAAGTGTATTGCCAACCATCAGAGATACCCTNNCCCATTACCTATGGGGTATACTTGCGGTAGCTTTGGTTGCTGTTGCCATATACTTTACACCTAATAAAAGATGGAACTACATCATATTTGGTTTGCTCTGGTATTTCTTATTCCTGTTTCCTGCTTTAGTTTCTCCTTTTGTGGGTTTAGAGCATAGAATATACTTACCCATATTTGGCTTCTTACTTATTATGGCAGAAACGAAATGGGTTAATGATATTAGTGCAAGCAACCTAAAGGCAGCAGGCGTTCCATTGGGATTTGTTGTCCTGTTCTGGTTTCTTACCAATAACCGATTACCTGTATTTAAAGACAGAATTTCCTTTTATAAAAATGGTACTGAAACATCTGAATATGGAACCTTTGCCTACTTAACACTCGGCAAACAATACGAAAAGATTGAGAAATATGATTCTGCTATTGTTACCTATCAAAGAGGATTAAAGGTAGATTCTACGTTAGTGATGTTTCATAACAACATGGCAACCGATTATATGAANNAGCAATGGAAAAAGGTTTTAAAAATTAAGAAAGACTTTGTGTATGCAAATCAGGAGCTTGCCAAATATTACCTTGCCAAAGGAGATACACCTAATTATGCTAATTGTCAAAGGACTATAGCAGGTATTAAATAATATTTTTGAGCGATATAGACAGGGTTTCCGTTTCTTAGACTATACAAGAAATCAAATCATTTGCCTGCTCAGCTTCTTTCTAAAAGAAGCTATTTCGTGCCAGGGTTTTGTATTTAAAATATCATTAGCGGTGCACCAGGCACGGCGGGCAATAAACACACCCAGTTTCATATAACTAAGGTTATCGTAGCTATGACTATCGGTATTAATAACCAGCTTTACTTTTTTCTCTCGCGCTAGCATGGCCAGTTCATCATTCAAATCCATACGTTGGGGCTGGGCATTAATCTCTAAGGCGGTATTAGTTGCTTTAGCTGCTTCCAGTATTTCATGGATATCAAACTTATACGCTTCGCGTGTGCCTATCAGTCGCCCGGTTGGATGCCCTATGCAATGCACATACTTGTTTTTGCAGGCGCTGATAATCCTGTCCGTGTTATCCTTAGTAAACCCGCTATGAATAGAGGCCACCACCCAATCTAATTGAGCGAGCACTTCATCCGCAATATCAAGCGCGCCATCGGCAAGTATATCTAATTCCATACCTGCTTTGATAAAATCTTCTCCCAGCTTTTTGTTCACGCGTTCAAACTCTTTCAGTTGTTTAAGAATCTTCTTTTCATCTATTCCGTTTGCAATGCGCGATGATTTACTATGGTCGGTAATAGCTATGTATTTATACGAGAAGTTTTTCTTTACATAGTTTGCCATCTCCTCTATAGAATACATCCCATCGCTCCAATTAGTATGCATGTGCAGGTCGCCCTTTATGTCTGTTAATTCAATAAGCTTTGGTATTTCTTTCTTTTTGGCCAGTTCAATCTCTCCTCTGTCCTCGCGCATTTCGGGGGGCATCAGCTGAAAGCCGAGTGTAGTATAAATCTCTTCTTCTGTTTTTCCGGCAATTCTTTTTTCGCTGTTGCTATGAAAGATGCCGTATTCGGAAATCTTATAGTTCTTTTCTTTGGCTATCGTGCGCAAATGAATGTTATGCTCTTTAGAGCCTGTAAAATACTGTAGCGCAGCGCCCCATTCCTCTTCGTTTACAATGCGCAAATCTACCTGTCGGCCGATATCTTTTAAAATAATGCTTGCTTTGGTAACGCCTTTGGCAAGCACCTGTTTAGCTATAGAAGCATCGGTAAAATGATTGATTATTTTCTTTCTGTCTTTCTCCCCTGAGGAAACCAGTATATCAATATCACCAATGATTTCTTTTTTCCTGCGCAGGCTACCGGCAAGTTCTGCCTGCTTTACTTCGGGCATGCTCTTTAACCAAGCCAGTACTTTCTCTCCTGCTTCAAGCGCGTCCCATAAAAGCATTCTGTCTTCAATAGTTTTATGAAGTTTCAGTCCGCGCGACATGCCCTCTACTTTCTTTTTTCCGAATCCTTTTAATTTTGAAACACTTCCGTTTTGAAGCGCCTGCACCAAATCTTCTTTGGTATCTATCTTTAACTGATCTCTTATCTGTTTTAAGGATTGAGTACCAAAGCCTCTTATCTCCATCATATCCAGCAATTCTTTCGGAACTACTTTCTTCAGGCTTTCGTACTTTTTTATTTTGCCCGTCTTTAAATACTCCTCGATCTTTTCTGCAATGCCCTCGCCTATGCCGGGTAAATCTTTCAGGGTATTGTTTTTTACATACACAGAAACATCTTCGGCAAGAGAGCCAATTATTTTGGCTGCTTTACTATAAGCCCCTGCACGAAAGCGCTCATCACTGCCTTCGTATTTATAGATGGCAGACATTTGATTAAATATCTGAGCCAGTTTTTTATTTGTTTCTGATTTCATTTGTAATGAAACAGAATTAGGAATTATGACTTTTTAGTATCATATCCATTCATGTGCTTAAAGGCAGAAATCTTTCTGCGTACCCGCAGGTATTTTACAGGAGCAATAGAGTAACCCAAACGAAATGAGTAAGCTATTTTTAAATGCTCGGGGATGTTGAACATGGTTCTTATCTCTTTGGCAATAGTACCCTCACTAAGTGCGCTTAGTATATGAAAGTCTATACCCAGTGAGTTTGCCATCAGCCACATGTTTTCCATAACGCAACCTAAGCTTATAGCGCCTAAAAAATCTCCTTCGGATGCGGGCGCTCTTTTAGTTGAATCGTAAAGTACGATGGCTAAGGCAGAACTTGATTTGATTTCTTCACTCATAAAGGAGTTATGGTCTTCACCCACCAAGTCTTCAGCTTTTACATCGGGTTTTCTCCATGCAGGAGGGAACATGGCTCCTAATACACCTCTTCCTTTCTTTTTCAACTCCTCTTTAGAAAAAGACATCTGCTGATAATTCTCTTTAATAAAAGTAAGCGAGATGGGGTTCTTTAAATTGGCAATAGCTTCCAGCTTTTTTTTATCATCCACAATAAGCACTTCAAAGTTCTGCATATTGTGTGCAGTGGGTGCCCAGCTTCCTGCTTCCAGAATTTTATCCAAGTTCGTTTTAGAGATTCTCTTTTTAGAGTCGAATATCGTTCTAGCTGATTGCCTTTGGCGAATTAATTTTAATAATGATTCCATTTTTTTATTTTAGTTAGTCATTTTTAATACGGCTCTGAAATGTACTTTAGCGCTCATCATTTTTTGAAAGGCCTCTGCTGCTTTTTCTAAAGGAAATACTTCTACCATGGGGATAACTTTGGTTAGAATACTAAAGTTCAACGTCTCTTCCATATTACCACCCACCCATCCAGTAATGGATCGGTTGCCGCCCAATAAAGCAGCCGGTGGAATTTGCATCATATCCGTAGCGGCAGCAATAATGATGATTTGTCCATCCTTTCCAAGTCCGCCAATAAGTTTGCCTATTTCACTGCCATTGGGTGCTGTGCAAATAATGGCACGCGCACCGCCCAGTTTTTTTAATTCTTTGGCAGCATCAAGAATAGTGGTATCCATGTAAACATGTGCACCAAGTTTATAAGCCAAAGCTTCCTTTTCTTTTCCACGCGATAAAACAACTGTTTTAAATCCAAGCTTTACAGCATACTGCAAAGCTAAATGACCTAAGCCACCAAGTCCATGAATGGCAACCAATTCTCCGCCTTTAATGCCATGGTTTCTTAAAGCACCCAAAGTAGTTGTACCTGCGCAAAGTAAGGGGGCAGCTTCTACCGAGTCGAGTTCTTCAGGAATGCTTACAATAGCTTCATTACGTGCCACCATGTATTCTGCATAACCTCCATCAGTTGAAATACCGGTTGTCATAGTATGTTCGCATGCCCAAAAATCACCTTTCATACAAGCTTTGCATTTCATGCAATGCCCTGCATGCCAGCCAACACCAACCCGCTGACCAACTTTCCAAAGTTCAATCTTAGAACCTACCTTGCTGACTATGCCAATAACCTCATGACCCGGAACTCTTGGATAAGCTATAGCGCCCTGATAATACCCCTCTTTAGTAACAGCATCTCCATGACAAATGCCACATGCCTGTATTTTAATCTGAACTTCGTTTTCTTTTGGTTCAGGAATTTCTTTGTTTACAAGCGTTAGCTCGCCTCCTCGCTCATTAATCTGTACTGCTTTCATTAGTGCCATTTAATTTTATATAAAATATTCAACGAAGCGAATGTAGAACCGCTCATGGATATTGTAAATGATTTGCATCATCCCATTGTATGATAGGTATCATAGGCTTTTGCAGTAACCTGCTATTCTTTTGCAATAAGAAAATAATCTAAAATAAAACTATGAAAAAGAACACATTTATCTTACTAACTGCTATAACAGTTATGGCCTGTAATAATGAAACAGCTGAGAAAAAAGCAGAACACGAAAAAGACTCTCTTCAAACAGTAATCAATCAACGTGATTCAGCGCTTAGTAATTACCTTACATCCTTTAATGATATAGAATACACGCTGGATTCTATTAATGTAAAGCAAAAGAACATTGTACTTAAAACAGGAACAACAAATGAACTAAAAACCAGTGTTGTGCAAGAGATTAATGCAGAAATTACTGCTATAAATAGTTTGATAGAAAGGAACAAAAAGCAAATAACCAATCTAAATGATAAGTTAAAAACCTCAGGCAATAAAAATGAGAAATTGCAAACGGCAGTTAAAAAACTAAACGATGAGTTGACTAAAAAACAAGAAGAACTTGGTACGCTGAATATAAAATTAAATAGCTTAAATGTAGAGCTCTTAATTCTTAATTCAGCTTTAGGTACGCTTAATGCCGAAAATGCTTCTCAGGCACAGATAATTGCAAATGAAGTAGCGGATGCACACAAAGCTTTTTATATAATAGGTACCTCAAAAGACCTTGTGAAAGATAAAGTTATTGAGAAAAAGGGTGGGGTGCTTGGTATGGGCAAAACATCTGAATTAAAGAATGACTTTAAAGCGAATAGATTTACACAGATTGATTATACGCAAATAACTTCCATTCCTGTTAACAGTAAAAGTATAGAAATCATTTCCAGCCATCCTACTGATTCTTATAAAATAGAAAAGGAAAAAGGAATGGTTAAAGATGTGCTTATTACAAACGCAGAGAAATTCTGGAATGCTTCAAAATATCTTGTCATTGTAAAAGGTGCATAAAAATATTTAAAACATAACCATTAAACATTAGAAAAAATGAAACGTATTATCCTTATTGGTCTTTCTTTATCTGTTGTTTTAAGTTCCTGCGTAAGCAAGAAGAAATATACATCATTGGATGCTGATTATAAAAAAATAACCGCGAGTCAAAAAAGTTGTGATGAACAATTAAAGAATTCTCAGTTAAAAAATAATGACTTAGCTAATCAGAATACGGCTCTTCGGACACAGGTAGATTATTTAAAACAAAACAGCACACAGGTATTGGGTGCATTACAGGACATGTCGGTTGTATCATCTAAACAGGCAGAGAGTATTAAGCAATCTTTAGAGAATATTTCCGAGAAGGATTCTTATATCCGTAACCTGCAATCAGCGATTGCGCGCAAAGATTCGTTAAATATGATACTGGTAACTAATCTTAAAGGTAGCTTGAATGACATAAACGATAAGGATATAACCATTAAAGTAGAGAAAGGCGTTGTTTACATTGATATTTCAGATAAGCTGTTATTTAACAGCGGAAAGTTTCAGGCAACCGAAAATGCCAAAATAGTTTTAGGCAAAGTTGCTAAAGTGTTGAATGCTTATCCCGACATTGAATTTATGGTAGAAGGGCATACAGACACAGTGCCTATTCGTACAGATTGTATGGATGACAACTGGGACTTAAGTGTAAAGCGCGCCACATCGGTTGTAAGAATATTACAAAAACAATATAACATCAGTCCGGCAAGAATGACTGCTTCGGGTCATAGCGAATATGTACCTGTGGCTGCCAATACGTCGGCTGAAGGCCGTGCACTGAACCGCAGAACCCGAATAATAATTTTACCTCAGTTAGACCAGTTCTTCAAACTATTAATTAAAAAATAAAACATAAAATGGTATACAAAGAATTATATTCAGAAATAGGTAAACTGCTTTATGCCGTTGCCGATGTTGACGGTGTAATAACCCCTAAGGAAAAGAAAAGGTTGCAGGACATCGTAAGGAAAGAACTTGTGCCTACAGAAAAGCATGTTGACCAATATCAAACAGATGTGGCTTTTTATACGGAGTTTGAATTTGATGTGGAAGATGAAGAGATAGCTGAACCGGAAACTGCCTTCAATTCGTTTATAGATTTTATGGAAGATCATCATACGGCCTTTACAAAAGAAATGAAAGATACTTGCTTGCATATTACAGAAGAGCTGGCCGCTGCTTACTATGGAACCAATAAAAAGGAAAAGGCTCTTCTACAAAAACTAAGAGATAGGCTTAAAAAAATAGAAGTTAAAAAATAGAATCATGATAATACTAAGCAAACAAAACAGCGGACAGGGAAAACCCAATCCTGAAATAGAACCGATTCCTTCTCCTCCTCCTACAGTTCCTGCTCCTGAAATTATTCCTGATCCAGGAAAGAACAGGCCGGAGACTGCCCCAAAACCGGATATAGAACCTTATACAGAACCAAAGACTGAGCCGGGTAAGGACAATATTCCTTTAGGAGATTACCCTAATAATAATTTCTGACACTCAAACAAATATGCCCGTAAATATGGATTGCCTTTGCTGTTTATTAATTGCATAAGCGAAATGAAACAATGGTTGCTCATAGTAAAACAATGCATGAGCATAATGAAATGCTTTTGCAAAAACCATATCAGGGAATGTTGCTTCTCCTTCGTAGTTTACTGTGCCCCCTTTATAGTTTATGATGTTCCCTTTGTAGTTTGTCGCACCCTTTTTAGGGAATACTGCTTCCCCTTTGTAGTTTGTTGAGCCCTCTTTAGTGAATATTGCACTCCCTTCGTAGTTTGCTATGCCCCCTTTATAGGTTATGATGTTCCTTTTGTAGTTTGTCGCGTTCTCTTTAGGGAATACAGTATTCTCTTTGTAGGAAGCGGTAAATGTAGATATGGTTTATACATTAGTTAACCACATTATGCTCAATATGACGGGCGGGGGAATGCCCTACAAAGTAATTGCCTTTAAAGCCTTCCCAACCTCACTCAGCATATCATCATTAAAATCTAAATGCGTCACCATGCGCATGGTGTTTTTGCCAAAGGCAACGGCTTTTATGTTGTGCTTTTGCAATGCCTGCACAAATGTTTGACTGCCTACTTTCTCGGCTACGTTAAATATAACGATGTTGGTATCTACAGGCAATATGTTTTCTATAAAAGGCAGGGCTTGCAACATCTTTTCTAATTGCTTGGCACGGGCGTGGTCGTCTTTAAGTCTGGTTATATTATGCTCAATGGCGTACAGTCCGGCTGCGGCAAGTATACCACCCTGGCGCATGCCTCCGCCAAACACTTTGCGTATGCGACGTGCTTTTTTAATGAAGGCTTTATCGCCCAACAATACTGAGCCAACCGGCGCACCCAAACCTTTAGATAAACAAACCGAAATGCTATTAAACAAACTGCCGTGCTGTTGTGCTGATTCATTAGTTGCCACCAGTGCATTAAAAATACGAGCGCCATCTAAGTGCAGGGGTAGGTTCTTTTGTTTGCAGAGTTGGGCAATGGGTTCAATATCTTTAGCGGTATAAAAGCTTCCACCTGCTTTGTTTATGGTATTTTCAAGGCTTACCAAAGCCGTGCGTGGCAACCAGTCAAAATCTCCGTTAATGTTTTCTTCTATTTGTTTGGCAGCAATGCGCCCTCTGTCGCCATTAAGCAAACGTACCTGTACGCCGCTGTTAAAGGCAACTCCCCCACCCTCATTAACATATATATGCGAGTTAACATCGCAAATAACTTCGTCTCCGGGTTGGGTATGTGCTTTAATGGCAATCTGGTTGGTCATGGTGCCGCTGGGGCAAAACAAACCAACCTGCATGTTAAACATAGTTGCCAGTTTTTCTTCGAGTTGAATAATGGTAGGGTCTTCGTTAAACACATCATCGCCCACAGGTGCGGTAAGCATAGCCTGCAACATGGGTGCAGATGGCTTGGTTACGGTATCACTTCTTAAATCAATAATCATAGTACATTTGTTTCTACAAGTTTAAAGGTTTTTTAGCATTGCAAAAAATAGATTTTATTATAGTTGGCCAAGGGCTTGCCGGAAGCATTTTAGCTTTAGATTTACTGAAGCTAAATAAAAGTGTGTTGATTATTGATAATGCAACGCTAAGTAAATCTTCGAGAGTGGCCGCAGGTATTTACAATCCTATAGTATTTAAGCGTTTAACCCAAAGCTGGATGGCAGATAAAACTCTGCCTGTTATGTTTGATTTTTTTAAAGAAGCAGAAAAACTGTTTAATACCAAGCTAATATACCCTACTAAAATTGCTCGTGTGTTTGCAAGCGGGGAGGAAGAAGCCTTATGGAAGAAAAAGGCAGTAAATGAGTTAAGCGATTTTATAGAAGCTGAGGTTCATTCTCCGAGTGGTGAGTATGCTTTCTTACATAATAACTATGGTTTTGTTTCTCAGGCAGGATATATTGATGTAACAGGATTTCTAAGCCACACACTAAGCTATTTAGAACAACATAAAGCATATTTAAACGAGACTTTTAGTTATGAAGATATTGCCATTAATGGGTACGAGATTACTTACAAAGATTATTCCTGTAGTAAACTTATCTTCTGCGAAGGGCATTTAGCAACCAAGAACCCCTTCTTTAAAGAACTGAAATTTAAACCTGCCAAAGGCGAAGTGCTTACTATTTATTGCGAGGAATTAAATACTACATCTATTCTAAACAAAGATTTCTTCATTCTTCCTCTGCCTGAAGCACATCACTTTAAAGTTGGAGCTACTTACAACTGGGATGATTTAACAGACACTATTAGCAATGAAGCCAAACAAACCTTAACAGATAAACTAAACGCACTTTTACCATTTAGCTACAAAGTAATTAACCAGCAAGCAGGTGTAAGGCCTGCTACTATTGACAGAAGGCCTGTTATGGGGAATCACCCCACACATAAAAACATGTTTTTATTTAATGGCTTTGGCACCAAAGCAGTTATGCTGGTCCCCTACTTTTCAAAACATTTTTGTAGTTTTATAGAAAATAAATCAGAGCTATTTAGAGATATTGATGTAAAAAGATTTTATGCCTGATAAAAAACAAATAAGATTGATAGGAAGAAGAGAGTATGTTGATTTTCCTGAGCTTAACATCTTCCGTAAAGAAGCTAAAATAGATACCGGTGCTTATACTTCTGCTTTGCATTGCAAGGATATTAACATTAAACATATTGAAGGTAAAGACATCTTATGCTTTAAGTTATTGGATGAAACGCACCCTGAATACAATGAACAGGAACATTGCTTTGAGGACTTTATTCAGAAACACATCAAGAGTTCATCGGGAGAAAAGGAACTGAGGTATATTATTAAAACATTAATTATCATAGGAAGTAAAAGAATAAGAACCACTGTATCTCTTGCCGATAGAGCCAATATGCGTTATCCAGTATTAATCGGGCGTAAAATGATAAAGAATAAATTTATTATAGATGTGGCTAAAATACATACAGGGGGGGGTAATTTTCAAAATAATACTTATCTTTAAAACAATAAAAACACTCTATGAAACTTGTCATTCTTTCTCGTGGGAAAACGATATACTCTACTAAACGTTTAATTGAGGCTGCTGAAAAACACGGACACGAAGTACTTCAGTTAGACCACATGAAATGTGTGTTGGGTATTGAAAAATCAAGGCCGCACATTTACTATGGTGGCAAAGAAATAACAGGAGTAAATGCTGTTATCCCACGTATTGGAGCTTCTGTTACTTTTTACGGAGCTGCTGTATTACGTCAGTTTGAGATGATGAAAATCTTTACCGCAGTAGAATCACAGGCATTAGTGCGTTCGCGAGACAAACTACGCAGCCTGCAATTACTGGCTCGTGCCGGTATGGGTATGCCAAAAACAATTTTTGCCAACAAAACAAAAGATGTAGATCAAATGATTGAAGCTGTTGGCGGAACGCCTTGTATTATTAAGCTTTTAGAAGGTACACAAGGTATTGGAGTTATATTGGCTGAGAATCATAAAGCAGCAAAGTCTGTGATAGAAGCCTTTATGAAGTTAAATGCCGCTATGTTGGTACAAGAGTTTATAAAAGAGGCTAAAGGTGCTGATATCAGAGCTTTTGTAGTTGACGGGCAAGTAGTAGGCGCTATGAAAAGACAGGCCAAAGAAGGTGAGTTTCGTTCTAATTTACATCAGGGTGGTTCTGCTACGGTTATTAATCTTTCTGCTGAAGAACGTTCTACGGCCATTAAAGCAGCTCAAAAACTAGGATTAGGCATTGCCGGAGTTGATATGTTGCAAAGCGACAGGGGACCATTAGTAATGGAAGTAAATTCTTCTCCAGGGCTTGAAGGCATTGAAAAAGCAACAGGAATAGACATTGCCGGAAAAATTATAGAATATGTAGAGCGCAATGAATTTAATGGAACTGAGGGATAGTGCTGTATGAGTTCTATAAAAATTCACGAAGAAACCATTGCTCTTGGAGAAAATAAAATTGTATCGCTCAATACGTACGAGCTTCCTACCAAAACAAAAATAGAAATACCTATATACGTATTTCGCTCTAAGCATGAGGGGCCAACTGTTTTATTGAGCGCAGGTATGCACGGCGATGAAATAAACGGTATAGAAGTTCTTCGAAAGATAATTATTCGTAAAGAAATTCAAAATCTGTTATGCGGCACACTCATTGCTATTCCCGTAATGAACACAGTTTCTTTTCTTTACCAAAGCAGGGATTTACCGGATGGCAGAGATTTAAACCGTTGCTTTCCCGGTACTAAAAATGGTTCTTTAGGCGGTAGAATTGCTTATGACTTAATGAAAGAAATTATTTCTTTGATTGATGTAGGGGTTGATTTTCATACAGGAGGTGCTAAGATTAATAACTACCCACAACTTCGTTGCAACTTTGAGGATGCGACAAGTTTAAAAATAGCCAAAGTATTTTCTGCCCCTTTAATTATTAATAGTGTTTATAGGGATGGCACATTACGTAAAGAAGCTGCTAAAAGAGACAAACCTATTTTGGTCTATGAAGGTGGTGAAAGTTTGCGTTTTGATTACCAATCCATTAACGAAGGAATGAATGGTTGTCTGCGATTACTTCATCATTATAAAATGATTCATGAAGATGTTCCGCCAAACCCTTTTGTAAAGCTTAAAAAAAGCGCTTGGGTGCGCGCTAAACTTTCAGGCTTGTTTCATATTTCAAAACCTAATGGCGCTTATGTTAATAAAGATGATGTACTGGGAGCTATTTGTAACCCCTTCGGGCAAGTAGAAGCCCGAATTACATCTCCATTTGACGGGTATATTGTAGGTGTTAACAATCAGCCTGTGGTAAATCAGGGAGATGCACTTATTCATATCGGGACAGAAGATTAGTTTTGTTCCCTAATTAAAAGCTACATGAAGAAGATAAAAGATGCCAATGATTTTAAAATGATTGCCACTACCACTTTAGGCTTAGAGGAAGTATTGGCAGCAGAACTTTTAAGATTAGGAGCAAAAAATATAGAGCAACATAACCGCGCGGTTAGTTTTTATGGCGATGAGGGCTTTATGTATAAAGCCAATTTATGCTTACGTACTGCCATACGCGTATTAAAACCTCTTACAAGCGGTAAAGCACAAAACGAACATCAACTCTACGATTTGATTGATTCCATTAGTTGGGACAAATTTTTAGGTCTAAATCAAACACTTGCTGTTACGGCAGCTTTAAACACCGAGTATTTTAATCACAGCCAATACGTAGCGCAAAAATGCAAAGATGCTATTGTTGACCAATTCAGGTCTAAAACAGGTAAACGTCCGTCGGTTGACAGGGAGAATCCCGATTTTAGTTTATACGTTTATATTTTTAATGATGAAGTAAATATTATGCTGGATAGTTCCGGCATTCCTTTATATAAACGTGGTTACCGTATCGATACCAATTTAGCCCCTTTAAATGAGTCTTTAGCAGCAGGACTTATTTTATTAAGTGGCTGGGATGGCCGCTTGCCTTTATACGACCCCATGTGTGGCTCTGGTACTATTTTAATTGAAGCGGCACTAATTGCAGCTAACGTTCCTCCCGGGTATTTTAGAGGTAGTTATGGCTTTAAAAACTGGCCAGATTATAATGAAGACCTGTACGAAAAAATTTACGAAAATGTTATTAATAAAATAAATGATAATAAACCTGTTTTATTAGGAACGGATATATCACCACATGTACTTAAAAAAGCCAAAGAAAATGCGGCTTCTGCTAATGTAAATGAAATGATAACCTTTCAAAAGGCAGATTTTTTTGAGACTAAATTTGGTGAAGAAAAAAAATATACCATCATCATGAATCCGCCGTATGGAGAACGCATGAATAAAGATGATATAAAGGTTTTATATAAAACTATTGGCGATACTTTAAAGCATAAATACAAAGGCTCTTCTGCCTGGATAATTAGTTCTAATATGGAAGCCTTTAAAAGTGTTGGTTTAAAAACCTCGCGTAAAATAAGTTTGTATAACGGCGGTTTGCCTTGCAAGTTTTGCAAGTATGAAATGTATTAGGGTTTCAGTTTGTTTATCCAACCCACTCTCCTCTAAGAAATCTAATAAGGAAGATAAACTGAAAGATTATATTTATAGTAATAAAAATAATTATAGATACCTTGCTTACAATTTTATTATTTGCTTTAACGGTAACCAATAAAAACAAATATACTGATAACAGTAGATATTTTAATAAGGTCTGTATATGAACATAAGAACCAAAAAGTAACCAAAAAGCAAAAATTGAAACAAAACCAATAACCATCTGCCCTTTATTAAAAATTATCTTTTGGTTCATATAAAAATTGCCGGCTATTATTATAAAAGGAGCAGCAAAAACAAATCTATTTAAGCTAAATAAACTTCCTCCTCTAAAAAGCAAAACAGATAAGGTTATACCCGCAATATAAGAAAGTGAAAAAACAACTTCCTTGGGCATAAATAGGTGTCTCATAAATTTTACTTTAAGAGCATAAAAGCTAATCATTATACCGGCTATAATTCCCAACAACATGGCCGCTCCGTCTAAACGAACTATTAATCCCCCTGCCCAGGAAGTTAATGGTAAATTAGGAATTTGAAGTTTATTCCCCCAACCTTTTTGAACTTCAAAAAAATTAAACCAAATGCCTGTATAGTAATGCTGTATCATTCCCACAAAGAGTATCCCAAATAATACAGTAAGCAAGTATAACATAATTCTAAAAAGCATTTTCTTATTTATTTCTTCACTTAACAATTCAGCAATAATAATAGCGGGTACAAAAATTGTGAAGGCAGGTCTTGATAAGGTACTTAAAAATAAGCCAAGTAATATCAACCAAATTCTTTTACTTTTAAGTCCGATTATAAGAATGGTTGAGCTTGCAAAAAAAACAGATTCCGAATAAGGGAGAAGAAAGAAACAAAAACTCGGAATACTTAAATAAAGTATAATTTCAAGAGGTGATACAGTTAGTGTTTTGATTAAGAAGTAAAAGGAAACTAACAAAACAAAACTATTTAATAAAACTACCCCGTAAACGCTTAGAGAAGATATTTTCCATAACATAGGAAACAAAGGGAAAAAAGCTACTCTAAAGTCTTTATATCCAAAATTCCTAATCCAATCATAATGAGCAGCATCCCAGTGTAAAAAGTTTTGTTCATCTAATATATTTAGAAAAAAAAACTGATTTAATGAGAAGAGTAAAATTATAAAGCATAATGAATAAAGTAATAATATCTTAATTTCCCGATATCTACTCATTAATTTGCTATAGTTTGTATTAATAAGCTATAATGAATTTTATTTCAGAAATATAATTTCCGTTTTCATCTTCAATCTTCAGAAAATATACTCCCNNATTACTTTGATTAGATTGCACTTTAAAGCTATTTACTTCTATTCCTAAAACAGAAATAATTTTTGCTATATATGTTTTCTGTTCATTGCCTATAATATTCAATTGTGCAGTAGAGTTTATAGGGTTTGGAAAAAGATTTACTTTAAAGTTTGTAGTATAATTTTTTATTGATGCTTGCGATAAGAGTAGTGTATCTGCATAACAAGTGTATTCAGGTATTACACCTTGTGTATGAATAGAATCCGAATTATATCGAATTAAAAAAACATCCTGTAACCCTAAATTAGAATTTGTACAATATTCTTGCGTACTCTGTGTACTTCCAACACCTATTACCCTTCCGGTTGATGTATATACACCACTATATCCATAATCATCTTGAGTTCCCCCATCAGTAGGGTAAAAGCCATCGACAGTTGAGTATGAAATACCATAACCTGGATACATATTGGAAAGCTGGGTATTAAATCCTCCAAAAAAAAATCCAAAACCACCTGACCCCGCAAACTTACTGCCTATTACACAAATATTACCATAACTAATATTTAGAACCTTATTAAAAAAAGTTGAGGGCTTATTAATTATATTATTCAAGCTATTCAGGTGTGTAATATCCAGATTAATATTAAGGGAGGTATCATAACGGGTAACTATACCGGTGGTAACATTACTATCAATATGAGTTTCATTTCCACAAATTGTAA
>PLYA01000026.1 GCA_003153315.1 Bacteroidota bacterium | reverse complement strand
CGAGGCGGTTAATATGGCGATGCATTTAGCTTTAATCTGTAAAAATTACACACACCAGATTTATGCATTCATTGAGTTCCATAAACTAACTCAGGAGGAAAAGCCTCAAAAGGAAATTATTATTTCTGTTAAGAAGCATCTGTTATTAGCTTAAATAAAATTTTAAAAAAAATATATGTTTTTTTTCGATGTAAATTTCAGATTATTGGAGTTAGAGCTTAGGGGAAATAATATTTTTGGAGATATGACTTTTTCTTATGTAGATATAGATGATTTATTAAAATCTCAAGAGAGAGNNAATGAAGTAATAGGCAAATTTCGATTAAGATATACTGTAGGGGAAAAAGAATATGTTTTTACAAATATTAATATCATAGATACTGATGTTGTTATCTTGAAAAGAAAAGATAATATTTCATATTCAATTGATGGAATACTTGAGCCTGATTTATCGCAAGCTGTTTTCCCTGAAAGAATATTAGCTTGTACCATTATGTTAACGGATAAATTTCCAAGTACATCTGAAGAAGGTGGTTTTTATAAATATTTAGGAGTTAGAAGAGAAAACTCACGAACAGTTGCTGGCACACAATCCTATATAAGAAGAACTGTGGATTTTATTGCAGACAAATTGGAAGATGAAATTTTTCTTGACAAAGTAGGCAAAATGTTAGATTTTCTTTACTTATCACGTTCTTTTAAAATAATCTATCATCCGAAATTTAAAAAAGACATTTTCACAAGAAATTTAACGATTGAAGAATTTAAGAGATTCTTTGAGGAGTTTTGGAAAATTGAGGGTACGAAAAGAACAGAAGATAAACTTCCATATTCTGTTCAGTATTATAGGAACGAAATTCAGGGAAAGCCTGAATTAATACAAAGATTAGTTGAGGAATGTAATCTTATAGTGTAAGCTCCCCCGATTATTGTACCAATCAAAAGTATAATTCAAAGTTAAACATTTTCTAAAATATCCATCGGTGTTTTAAAATTTAAAGATGCGTGTGGTCTATGATAGTTGTAATCATCCATGTATTCCTCTGCTTTTTCTTTAACCTCAGATATAGATTTAAAAATGTAAGCATTTAATAATTCCCTTCTGATNNCCATTTTGCATGGGTTTCCCGGGCTGTATAAATACTAACTGTACTTTATGTTCTTTACACCACATATCGAGTTTGTGAGAGATAAATTCAGGTCCATTATCCACACGAATCATCTCAGGTAAGCCACGGAACTCTTTTAGATATTCAAGCACTCTGATAACTCTTACTGTAGGCAAGCAAGTATCTGCTTCAATGGATAGCACCTGTCTATTAAAATCATCAATAATGTTAAGCAAACGAAATCTTCTTCTATCCCATAAACTATCGCTCATGAAATCGATTGACCACACTTGGTTCATACGATCGGGTTTGAATAATGCCTGCTTAACCCGTGCCGGTAATCTTTTTCGATAACGTCTTCTGATGTTTAATTTTAAGTCTGTGTATACTCTATAAACTTTTTTATGGTTCCAAATAAATCCTTTTCTTCGTATCCGATAAAAGCTTTGCCAAAACCCAATGGCGGGATGTTTATCAACGAGTTGATGTAGCTCATCCATGATAGGTGAATCGTCTTTGAATTTAGGTTTGTAATTGAATGTGCTTCTAGGTAGGCTTAACAGCTTACATGCCTGACGACAACTTACTCCATGTTCATGAATCATGTGCTGAGCAAGCTGACCCTTTTCTTCAGGCACTAAAGCTTTTTTTCCATAGCATCTTTTAATGCATAATGCAATAAGCTAAGGTCTGCGTACATCTTCTTTAGCCTTGAGTTTTCTGCTTCGAGTTCTTTTACTTTTTTCAGCTCGCTTACTTCTATTCCTCCATAACGTTGCCTCCACTTATAGAAGGCTGCCGTAGTAATGTTTAACTCTCTGCAAATATCTTTTGCATCTCTTCCATTTTCATGTTCTTTAATTGCTTTTACAATTTGAACTTCTGTAAATCTTGTTTTTTTCATCTTAAATTGTCATTTAAAGTTAATTATTATATATTTAATCAACTTTTAAATGGTCAACTTTCAGGGGAGCTTACATATGCACCAAGTAAAAGACCTGCTACTAATAAAATATATCCGATTGTCTTCATAATATTGTCAAAGATAAATTATTTTGTATTGTCATAAGTGTTTTGTCGGACGGTCGAAGGTCGTCCGCATTAATTGCCCCTAACGTTTGACGGCTAAAAAACGTGGCGTTTAATGAAACCACTTTTGATAACCGATAAAGCAAATTTAATGAAATAATGTTTTGTTTCCCAAGTCGCCTGCCATGTTTTATTAGCCGTTGTTAGCACTTTTTGCCGCCCATTAACACTACGAAGCACGTACACGTAGTGCTGTTCCCCTTGTCCGCCTTTACTCTTGTGGTCTATCTGGGTCTATAGTTGGCTTTTGCCATTTAATTTTTATTGTATCATTTCTTGTCTTTAAGACTTTTGGAATTAAAGTTGTTGTTAAAAAGAGCATCTTGTCACTTGATATTTCTATGTCCGAAATAATAACCTCTTTATATTCCGCTGTCTTAATTTGAAAAGTATGTATACCGGGTTTTACTTTTACTATTGGCCAACCTTTAGCTGGGTCTGAAAAGATATTAGTTTTTATACTGTCGTCATAGATAATGGTGATATTGAAATAAACTATTTCTTCTTTATTAGTGTCGATAAAATTAAATCTTATAGCACCGTCTTTTGGGATTGTTTGTCCAATGGTAGCAACAATTGTCAGCAAGAAAAATGATATAAGAAAAAGTCGTGTCATAGTTTTAGTGTGTATTTTGTCGAATGAGATTTGTCCTATTTGTCAAAGCGGCAATTAGTGCTAACGTTCTACGGCTTGGCGGTCGGGCGATACGAAGCACCAACTAACTTTACCGATAAACTTTTTATAAAGATAACACTTTTTGTTTTCCACCGTCGCCCGACTGCCGAGCAAGCCGTTGTTAGTGGCTGGGCTACTGTCCAGTGAAAAGCGTAATAACAAGCCCAAGTTTTTCTAAAATAGGTGTCGTCAGCGCGTTACCTGCAACTCCAATTAAAATACCATTTATAACATGAAGTGCCTCATTGATAATAGTGTACTTTGGAGTTTCTCGTTCGATTTGCGAGTCTATTCTTGCAAGTTCATTTTTTATGTCTTGACTGTCGTCGGTGCTTAAGGATAGTTTATCAAGAATTAGTTTTAAGTCTGTCGTGAATTTTTCAAGTTCAGCAATTTTATCACCTTTTATTGTCTGCTTTATTTTCTTTCCTTTTGCAACATTTACTTTTGCATTTTTTCCGGTATTAACTGATTGAACATTATCAGTACCGATAGATATATTTATCGTTTCACCTGTCAAGTTACCAATTGTTTTATCAAACAACTTATCGATTTTATTTTTTTCTTTCATAATGTTAATGTTGTCCTTTTCACCTATTTCGTCAGCAAGTTCAAGTAAGAATGTGAGTAGTGTCGATTTAATTGAACCTAAAATCCCTTCAATGCTTGCTAAAGGTACTCTTTGCCAAGCAGAGTCAACTACCCAACCATTTTGAATAATCTCTGTTATTTCTTGATGAATTGCGTGGGGAATTGTGATGAAATAATCTCCGCCCTTTTCCAACATAAGTTCAAGTTCAGAAACGGAAGAGTTGAGAGAAAAACCGCCCAGAAGAGTTTCTCTAACAACCTTATTTTTTATGTATTCAATGGGTAAGGCTGTATTCTTTCGAGTTAAAGCCCCACCAAAACCTCTATCCTGAATTAGATTTCCAAATATTGCAGAGGGAATTTTTCTATATGAAGGGACTTCTTTTCCCATGAAGCCGTTTAATTCTGAGTCTACCCATGCTTTGAGTTTGTCGTTTTTTATTTTAAACGAAAGAACTTGAACCTTGAGTAATGTGTCCTTAAGTTTTGCTTTAGGGTCAACAAGTTCGTTAATTATTGTGTTTATCCAGTCTATTGTTTTGTCCATGTCTGTTGTTTAGCCTTGCCACTAACGTTTTGCAGCCTGATTTTCGAGCGGATTTGAAACAACCAACTCTCAACCGAGTACAAAACTAAAGTTAAAGATACAAATTTTCGTTTACCGACTTCGCCCGCTTGAAATTCAGACTGCTGTTATACATAGCATGCCCTTGTTCTGCTTACACAACGATTACGCGTCTGCTGGACAAAAATGTCTACCATGCAAAGGATAATTTGTCACCGAAGTATAACTAACTTTTTATTTATTACGCGGTCTGCTGTTTTTATTGTCAACGTATATGCGCCGTTTTCTAAGGTGGAGACATTAATATTTTCTTTGTCATTTATACTTGCATTAAACACGTGTCTGCCGTTTACGTCATATAAGTCCACGGTTAGTTTGCCAGTCGTGTTTGCTTCAATGAAGAATTGGTCGCTTGTTGGATTAGGAAAGGCAATAACTCTATTTACAATTTCATTTATTTCATGGATACCGTTTGGAAACAACGAACATAAATCTACTTTAAATAATTCTTGTCCTGTGTAATTACAATCGTTATCACTTATATACAAATTACATCCTACACGCAACACCATACCTTCAATAGCGTAGCCAGTATTAGCTCCTAAAGTTACTGAACTACAACTCATTTTATTCAAAGTATCAACGGGAGCAAATGTAAAAGCACTTGGTATTTTATATATCTGACCTTCATTAAAAGTACCTCCTCCATTATAGAGAAAAAAGGTTTCATTCGCGGAAGTCCAATAATATGGAGATGTTGGAGGTGAAAAAATATAACTAAGATTTGAATTATAAGCAACAGGGTTAATACCAGTAGTTGTTATAAGACTTAAAGTATCCGTTGGAAATCCATAAAGAGAATCTCCATGAAAAAAACAGGGTGGCGCGCTGCTATTGCCAAACGTACTATTTGGACCTGGTGTGAAATCTTCTATTATATGTGTTCCTGTAGGTGTGCCATCCGTAACCCACATTTCTCTGCCAGTATTATCGTTAAAAGCTGTGAAATAAGCATAATGATGCGAACTTATGTCTAAGAAAGGAAAATTAACCAAATACACATCTGAACTATGGTTAAAGTATGGATTAATGTCTTTTAATAGTCCCGCAGTATTAGTTGTAAAATCAAAATAATAAGGCTCGTTACCAATTGTTGGTGTTGCAGTATAACCAGAGGTAGGTATTAAAAGTTTATTATTAATAATAATTGTATTCTGGTTTGTAGCTCCAGTTCCACCTGAAGGCATTAGTCCGTATGGAAGCGCCCCAACAAAATTTGTATTAAGACTTATATCTACACTAAATATAGAATCTTGATACCCGTGTACATCGGGTTTGAACACAAAGAACTTATTATTATAAACATAAATATCTTGCATTGAAATACCATATTCAGTAGAAATAGTATTATTTGTTGGAAAAGATGTGTTGTTGGTTATTACATTTTGTGAATTAAATGGGAAAGGAGTCGGAATAATAGTTGTTGTCTGTAATGCTGGGTCATAAGTTAATAATCCATTATTATTGCTTGAACTTCCATAAGAAATAAAAGCACAGATTTTATTTTGCAACTTAAACAATCGAGAAGTACCATATAATACTAAAGGAGATGTTATAGGTAATGTTCCTAAAGCCGTCCCATTTGTTTTATAAAGTGCATAATAATATTGTGCTGAATCATAAGCAAAAAAATAACCTAAGCTATCTATCTCGGTAAAACAAAATCCGCCGCCTGTCTCGGCACTTCCTATTGGAGAATTATAAGAAAAATTATGATTACCTGCGTTAGGAAAATTAGTTAACATAACTGTACCTGTTCCAGTACCATCAGAATAGTATAATTGATTACGATTAAAACTATTATCAGCACCAAATACAAGTCCATTTTTGAAAGGATAAAATGCGTGTGGATAGCTTGAAGCCAGTCCAGGAGAAATATCTTGTACTAAAGATTGCGATTGCATATTAAAAAAACATGCACAGATAAATGTTATTGTAAATATTTTCTTTTTCATTTTTCGTTTCTCTTTGCATTAGCTGCTTTAAGTGCATTAATGTCATTTACCAAAATGTAATCAGAATCAAAGGAGTTAATCAATTTATTCATCTTAACCCGAATTTCATTCGGCA
This sequence comes from Bacteroidota bacterium, assembly GCA_003153315.1. Taxonomy (GTDB): domain Bacteria; phylum Bacteroidota; class Bacteroidia; order B-17B0; family Aurantibacillaceae; genus PALSA-968. Next base: position 274 of record PLYA01000026.1, on the reverse strand, counting down.
ATTTATGTTCTGTTCCCCAATCTGTATTAAAAGTAATTCCAGTTGGTGTATTTATTACCTGAATATATTCTAATGGGGTTGTTTTGGTTTCATTAAAAAATCCTGCATGTTCTTCTGCAATTATTTTTAATTTTTTCTCTAATACATTTTCCATCGTCTTTTTATTTGTTATGTAAATATATGTATTTGTAACAGTACGATGGTCGAAGGCTGTTAAAATTTTGTTGTCTAACGAGACTTGTCCCATGGAGAAGTCGGGCATGTTATGTATAAC
>PLYA01000066.1 GCA_003153315.1 Bacteroidota bacterium | reverse complement strand
ATGATGGAGACGTACCTGAAAATTTAAAAAGCAAACAAATTTTTTCTTTAGATATGGGCTCGCTTATAGCAGGTGCTAAATTTAAAGGTGAGTTTGAAGAGCGTTTAAAAGCCGTAGTAAAAGAAGTTATTTCTGCCAACGGCGATATCATTTTATTTATTGATGAAATACACACCTTAATTGGCGCAGGTGCCAGTGGTGAAGGTGCTATGGATGCTGCCAATATTTTAAAACCCGCCTTGGCACGTGGTGAACTTCGTGCTATTGGTGCAACAACTTTAAACGAGTATCAAAAATATATTGAAAAAGATAAAGCCTTAGAACGTCGTTTTCAAAAAGTGTTGGTAGATGAACCTTCGGCAGAAGATGCTATTTCTATCTTACGTGGTATAAAAGAAAAATACGAAGCGCATCATAAAGTGCGCATAAAAGATGAGGCCATTATTGCTGCGGTTGAATTATCGCAACGTTATATTTCTGACCGCTTTTTACCAGATAAAGCCATCGATTTAATTGATGAGGCTGCTTCTAAATTACGCATGCAAATAAATTCTAAACCAATTGAATTAGATGCTGCTGATAGAAAAATTATGCAGTTGGAAATTGAACGTGAGGCTATGAAACGTGAGGGGGAGAACAAAAAGGTAGAAGAGCTTAATCGTGAGTTGGCTGATTTAAATGACGTACGTAATGCTTTAACTGCACGTTGGCAAGGCGAAAAAGATTTAATAGAAACAGTACAAAAACTAAAAGTTGATATAGAACAGTATAAGCAAGAAGCTAACACCGCCGAAAAAAACGGCGATTATGGTAAAGTTGCCGAAATTCGTTACGGTAAAATAAAAGATGCCGAAGCTAAATTGGTAGAGCATGAGCAAAAATTGGCAACTGAAAAAGCCAGTGGCAGTCAACTTGTAAAAGAAGAAGTAGATAGCGAAGACATTGCAGGTGTTATTAGTGCTTGGACCGGTGTGCTTGTAACTAAAATGTTACAAAGCGATAAGGAAAAACTATTACACTTAGAAGCGGAGTTACATAAACGTGTTATCGGTCAAGATGAAGCCATTGAAAGCATTGCTGATGCGGTTCGTCGTAGTCGCGCAGGTTTGCAAGATGCTAAACGCCCTATAGGTTCTTTCATATTTTTAGGAACAACCGGTGTTGGTAAAACAGAATTGGCAAAAGCTTTGGCTGAGATTTTATTTAATAACGAAAATGCCATGACTCGTATCGATATGAGCGAGTATCAGGAGCGTCATAGTGTGAGTCGTTTAATAGGTGCCCCTCCGGGATACGTAGGTTACGAAGAAGGTGGGCAATTAACCGAAGCTGTTAGAAGAAAACCTTACAGCGTAGTGTTGTTAGATGAGATAGAAAAAGCACACCCTGATACGTTTAATATTTTGTTGCAAGTGTTAGATGATGGCCGTTTGACTGATAATAAAGGTCGTATGGTTAATTTTAAAAACACCATTATTATAATGACTTCTAACATTGGGTCTCATTTAATACAAGAAAATTTTGAGAAAATAACCGACGCAAATCGTGATGAAGTTATTGCAAAAACAAAAACCGAGCTTTTTGAAATATTGAAAAAATCTATCCGCCCTGAGTTCTTAAACCGTATAGATGAAGTAATTATGTTCGAGCCATTATCTCGCCATTACATGAATGACATTGTACGCATACAATTACAAAGTGTAATAAAAAGTATGGCAGCACAGGATATTAAAATGACTGCAAGCGATGAGGCTATCGAATGGATTGCACAACTTGGCTATGACCCTCAATTTGGTGCGCGCCCCGTTAAACGTGTTATTCAAAGACAGGTGCTTAACGAGTTATCTAAACAATTATTAGCAGATACGATACAAAAAGACAAAGAAATTGTATTGGATATGTTTGATAATAAACTGGTGTTTAGAAACAAAGTTGAAACGGCCGCTGAAACTCCTTCAACTCCTAAAAAGAAAAAAGCAGGAATAAATTAAACAGTAAAATGTTTTTCAACCATCTCTTTAATTAAGGAGATGGTTGTTTCTATTTCTTGTTCTGTATTATATTTCCCTAAACTGAATCGGATAGAAGAATAACAATCAGCTTCGCTTAAACCCATGGCTTTTAAAACATGCGATGGTTGCGCTAAAGCTGATGTGCAGGCGGAACCTGCTGCCACACATAGTTTGTGATTTATTTTAGAAATAAGTGAATCAGCCTTAATGCCACTAAAACAAATATTAGCAGTATTATATAAACGGTAACGGGTGCTTCCATTAATGCGCACTCCTTCTATGTCTAATAACTGATGTTCTATTTTGGCACGTAGTGTTGATAGTTTAGTGTTGTTATCCCATATTTCATTTTGAGTAATTTCGCAGGCTTTTCCAAAACCAACAATGGCGGGTACGTTTAGTGTGCCTGAGCGAAGACCATGTTCATGGCCTCCGCCATCTATTTGTGCTTGCAAACTCACACGCGGATTTTTCCTTCTAACATATAATGCCCCAATGCCTTTTGGCCCGTAAAATTTGTGTGCAGATAGACAAAGTAAATCCACTCCCAATTCATTTACATCTATCATCACTTTTCCGGCAGCTTGTGTAGCATCACAAAATAAAATAGATTTATGCGCATGCACTATTTCTGCAATTTGTTCAATGGGTTGTATAACACCGGTTTCATTATTAGCCATCATCACACAAACCAAAATAGTCTTATCTGTTATGCAATTTTTTAATTCATCCAAATCAATCAACCCTTCGGGCGATACAGAAAGATAAGTGACAATAGCACCCTGCTTTTCAAGCGCAGCACAAGTGTCTAAAACGGCTTTGTGCTCGGTAGCAACAGTAATTATATGATCGCCTTTTGCTTTATATTTTTCAAACACCCCTTTAATGGCCAGGTTGCAACTTTCGGTTGAACCTGATGTAAAAACTAATTCCCCTTCTTCACAATTAATGAAAGAGCCTATTTGTTTTCTGGCTTTATCTACGGCGGCTTCTGCCTGCCAACCTAAAGCATGTGTTTTACTGGCTGCATTGCCAAAATGAGTCGTAAAACATGGTAGCATTTCCTGCATTACCCTTTCATCAACAGGGGTGGTGGCGTTATAATCCAGATAAATAAAATCTTGTGACATTATGTTTTCAAAATTACATTAATTTCGCCAACGTGATTCCAAAGAACATCAGCAAACATCATTTACTCTTACATCTAATTGTTTTTATTTGGGGATGGAGTCCTATACTGGGTAAAAGTATATCTGTGCAGGCATTTCAATTGGTGTGGTTTCGTATTTTAATTACACTGGTAGCGCTCATTATTTATTTCTCTTCGCAAAAAACTAATTTACGGGTAACCAAGAAAAAGTTCTTGATGTTATTTTCCATAGGCGGAGTAATTGCTTTCCATTGGTTTTGTTTTTACAATGCCATTAAGGTTTCAAATGTATCTGTTACGCTGGTAGCTTTTTCTACCGGAGCATTATTTACTTCTATTATAGAACCCATTTTTTATAAACGAAAAATAGTTTGGTACGAAATGTTATTTGGTGTACTTATTATTTGTGCCATTGCTATGATATTTTCAGTAGAAATACAATACTACATGGGTTTTATTTTTGGCATGTTAGCTGCACTTACTTCTTCTTTATTCACGGTGTGGAATGGTTTATTAGTGCGCGATACCACATCTGAAGTAATTACGTTTTACGAGTTAAGTGGTGGGCTGATTTGTTTAACAGGCTATCTTTTTTTTACAGGAGAATTCAGTAAGGAGTTCTTTGTTATTTCTTCATCTGATTTTTTCTTTTTAGCTGTTTTATCGGTAGTGGGTACAGCCTTTCCTTTTGTAGCAAGTACTAATTTACTTAAAAAATTAAGTCCGTTTACAGTTGCACTTACGTTAAATTTAGAAACCGTTTATGGAATTATTTTCGCCATTTTAATTTGGCCCGAAACAGAACACATGACAGGTTTTTTCTACACAGGCACATCAATAATTTTAGGTGTAATTTTATTAAACGCCATAGTTAAAGCAAGACTAAAAAAAGAAATTGCTTAATTCTTCTTTACCTGTTTTAGGTTTAACAAGTTCATGGGGTTGGTGTTTAAATCGCTTATTTTATGACTAACCAATCTAACTACTTCTCCATAATATAAAGGAACGATGGGTGCGTCATCTATCAGCATCTGATCCATTTTTTGATAAAGGGATATTTTTATCGAATCATTTAAGCTGTTGCGTGCTTGCTCATAACACTTATCAAATATAGGATTACTATAATGTGTGTAGTTAAATCCTTTAGGCGAAAAGTTTTTTGAGTAAAATAAACTCATAAAATTTTCTTCGTCCGGATAATCGCCTATCCACGATTTACGGAAGAAAGGAATTTCATTACTGGCAATTGCCTGTGTTAACACAGATGGTTTTTCAACCATAATTTTTATTTTAATGCCACTTTCAGCTAGTTCAGACTGTATAAACTCAAACATATCCGTATAAGTTTCTGTACAGAATAAATAAATCTCCGGCAAGTTTTTTCCACCTGGGTAACCTGCCTCTAATAATAATTCACGCGCTTTATCGGGGTTGTAATTAAACCCTTTTACCTTGTTTGGGTTATATGATGGTAAAGCCGCAGGTATAAAACCTGCTGTGGCTGGCACGCCCAAATTTTTATGAAAATACTTGATAATTTTTTCTCTATCAATAGCATAATTTATGGCCCTGCGTACATTACGATTTGTGGTTGGACTATTTTTTACTGAACTTTCTTTTTCGTCAATTAAAAAACCCAAGTAATCTGTTCCTAAATAAGGTTGTGTTTGTAGTACAAATTTCTTTTTATAAAAAGGTTTTAGTTTGCCTTTATCATCAAGCACTTCACTTGGGTTAAAAGCATCCATGCCCGATATCATATCCAAATCGCCTTTCATAAATTGCATAAAAGAAGTTTCCTTGTCCTTTATAAACGAAATAGATACCGCGTCTAAATAGGGTAGTGGGTTATTATTGGCATCTTTTTCAAAGTAATTAGGGTTTTTAATCATGGTAAGCTGTGTGCCTTCTTCCCACATTTTAAAGCTGAAAGGGCCTGTGCCAACCGGATTTTTACGAAAATCTTCTTTATAGTTGTTTACAATTTCTTGCGGAACCACTGAGAAATATTTCATCGTCAGTATTCCTAAAAACGGACTAAAATTTTCTTTCAAATAAATAACAAAGGTGCTATCGTTAGTAGATTCAAATCCACCTTTTTGTATTCTATCAATATTGTCTAATAAAGATAAAGCACTTGAAACCTTTGGGTCGAACAAGCGACTGAAACTAAATACAAAATCAGTTGCTGTTACTTTTCTGCCTTTACCATCCTTAAATAATTTGTGATCGTGAAAAAAAACATCATTCCTTAAATGAAAAGTATATGTTTTTCCGTCTTCAGATATTTCCCATCTTTTAGCAATGCAAGGTTCAATGCTAAGTTTATCATCCATTTGCACCAAACCATTAAACAATTGATTTACCGCCCAAATATTTTCAGTATTTCTTGATGCGGCGGGGTCTAAAGAGCTGATGCCTGCGAGTTCGTTGTAATGAAATATTTTTTTATCGCTATTCTCATTCTTTTTACCTCCGCATGAAAAAAGCGAAAGTATAAGCAAGAAAAATAAGACAGTAATGGCTATGATTTTTTTATAGTGCATAATAACCCTCAATTTTAAAAAAATAGCAGCATTGTTTTATGCCATAACTTTTAACTTTTAAACAAGTTGCTGTTAACGCTGTAAACCGTATCTTAGCTTAAAATAATAACATGCGGAAACTTTTACTTTTTTGTCTTTTTTTTGGATCTGTAACCCTGTTTTCTCAAACTTTAAATTTACCTGCACGTCAAACTAATGCACTTAGTGGTAGTCAGTTCGAGGCAACCATAGCATCTTCTACGCTTAGCTTAACTAATCGCGAAAACATGATTTATACTCAGATTTCGGCCGGTAACGTACCAAATTTCTACCGCACCTTAGTAGCTGTAACCTCAACAGCTACAATTAGTTCTGTTCCGCAAAGTGTTACGTATTACGTAGCTCCTGATTATTTGGCCATTGGCTGCGATACCGATTATTTTTTAATGCCTATGAGCCCTATGTTGGCCACTAAAATAGGCACGCTTACCGGAACTACCTTGCCAACCCGTAAAATGGTGGGCGATATTTGGTCGGCCGCAAGTGTAAAACTAGCACCACAACCTTTAACTGCCGGTTCGCAAATGAGCACGGTGCCATATTTTGCTCATCACGATTCGATAGTGGGGCAACAACGCTCTACTTTTTCAAACCCTTTAGGCAGTTTAACCAGTGGTGATAAAAAGGATGTTATAATTTCTAACCTAATTTATAATACGGCAAATCGTGTAATTATTTTTGGCTGGTACTATCAAAATGGCACTTATATACAACCTATGACAAATGTACATGCCGATACGTATATGGATTATAGCCACGGTATACGATTAGTACAGAATAGTTGTATGCTTAATGGTACAACCCCAACAACCATTCAGGCAGTTTTAGAATCATCTACTTTAAACCCTATTTTGAGTGATGAGGGTGTTATTGCGCAACCTTGGTATCCTTATGGAATAACAATAAGTACTCCACAATCTTTTGCTGTGTTAAAAAACAACTCAACTTCTTTAAAACTGATAGTAAAAAACGACCCTAGTGTAACTCACTACAATGTTTACAAAAGCACCAACGGAACTACTTTTAGCTCTCCTATTCAACTCCCAAAAAATAACTTGATGTTAACAGGGTTAACTACTAATCAAATATACTTTATTAAAATTTCGGCCTATGATTCTCTTAATACAATTACCTCCGGTATATCCGAAGTTTTAGCAGCTGTACCAACCACACACACCGATAGCACCTTATTAGTGAATGGTTTTGATAGAGCCATTACAGGCAACACCTATAATTTTACCATACAGCATGGCAATTCTTTTTATAACAATAACAAATATGTAGAGTCTTGTACTAATGAGGCAGTTACAGATAATTTGTTGTCGCTTGTCAATTATCGTGTAGTAGATTGGATATTAGGAGAAGAAAGCACGGCTGACGAAACTTATAGTAGTACAGAGCAAACCTATGTAAGCAACTATTTAAAACAAGGTGGTTATTTTTTTACCTCGGGCAGTGAAATTGGCTGGGATTTAGACCATAGTGGCACCACCACCGATAAACAATTTTACAATAATTATTTAAAGGCTAGTTATGTAGCCGATGCACCGGGCGGAACAAGTAACACATACTATTCGGGTTTTGTACAAACAATTCCAACATCAATTTATAGAAGCAACGACACCGTTAATTTTGATAACGGAACACACGGTACCTACAATGTAAGTTATCCTGATGTTATAACCACTATAAATGGCTCTTCGCCCGATTTGCATTATGCAACTTCTGCCACAGATTATGCTTGTTTGCATTATGCAGGTATTTTTAGTGGGGGCACAGCAACCGGTAAAATGGTTTATATAGCTTATCCTTTCGAAACCATTTACCCTTCTACCATGCGCGATACGGTGATGAAAGACGTTTTAATTTTCTTTTTTAATCAACAAACTAGTTATGTACAAACCTTGCAGAATGCATCGCATAACATATACCCAAACCCAACTACAGGTATGTTTACTATTGCCTCAGATAATTTAGCCGAAAAAAGTTTTGTACAAATATGCGATATGCAAGGCAGGATTTTAAAAGAAGAAAACATTACTACAACATCGCAACAAATAAATTGTACTGATTTTACAGCCGGCATGTATTTGGTAAAAATATACGGTAATGGCAGCTTACAAGGCAATTTGCAGCTCTTGATATTTAAATAAGCTAAAAAAATTGGTAGCCATAAAATAAAAAACAAGTATTTTCGTTACCTCATTCTACCCATTGAAAAAATTATTCTATATAGCAGCGCTGACTTTGTTTTTCAGCTTTTTTATTTCCTGTAAAAAAGATAAGGTTATAACAAATTCATCAGCCAAATTAAGTTTCTCGCAAGACTCTGTTTTGTTTGATACCGTGTTTACACATATTGGCTCAACAACTAAGCTATTTAGGGTACATAACCGTAACAATGGAAAAGTAAATATTTCTTCTATTAGATTGGCCAGAGGTGATGCCTCGTTTTATCGTTTAAATGTAGATGGCGTTCCCGGAAAATCATTTAGCAACATTGAAATTGCTGCTCAAGACAGCATGTATATTTTTGTAGAAGTAACCATAGACCCTAACAACCAACTTAACCCATTTATTTACCGCGACTCTATTTTATTTGATTTAAATGGTAGCGAACAACACTTTGATTTAATTGCTTTTGGGCAAAATGCTTATTACCATATGCCTAACCAAAAAATTATCTTTAGTAATTCATCTGCACTATACTATGAAGTAGAACCTTGCAGCGCAACATGGAAAAATGATAAACCTCATTTAATATACGGCTATGCTGTTGTAGACTCTGCTTGTACACTAACTATTCAAGCGGGGGCAAAAATATACTTACATAGTAGTGCAGGTATTTGGGTGTATAGATATGGCTCCATTAATGTGGGTGTTGGTGGCTCTCCTACAAATTTGGTTACTTTTCAAGGAGATAGATTAGAACAGGAATATAAAGATGTGCCGGGGCAATGGGATAGGATTTGGATTAACGAAGGCAGCGTAAACAACATAATTAATTATGCTGTTATAAAAAACGGCTATATAGGTGTACACGCGGGCTACTCTGCCTTTGATGGAGTCGGCAATACAGTTAATGTTAATGACCCTAAGAAACTAACTCTTACCAATACTATTATACAAAATTGCTCTTATGCTGGCATTTTAGGACATTTTTTTAATATAAGCGGCGGCAATAATGTGGTGGTTAACTGTGGGCAACATCTTTGTCGTTTTGAGTTTGGAGGCAGTTATAGTTTCTTCCAAAGTACCTTTGCTAATTATTGGAACCAAACTAATAACAGTCAGGCATCTAATGCACGTACTACTCCTTCTTTCTATTTTGGAGATTATGAGAATAATACTCAACTTTCTAAACTTACAGATAGTTTATTTTTTGGTAATTGTATTATGGATGGTAGTATGGCCGAAGAATTTCAGTTTGATACTATTGCAGCTGCTATACCTGCTTTTGGGCTTTTAAAATTTGACCATTGTTCCTTTAAAACAGGTTCTTTACAATCGAATAGACCACCAACTTATTCGTGCGAGATAATAACAAGTAGCGCAAACCAAATGATCTTCAATAACCCTGGGACTTACGATTTCAAAATTACAAACCGTACTTCTGCAGCTTATCAATGGGGTAGTTCTTCAGGTGAGGGCATTTATACACTTGATATTTCACAAACCCCACGTAGTGGCACTCCTGATTTGGGAGCTTATGTAATCCCTTAAAATCGAGATTTAAAACTTCACTCTTAAACCAAAGTTTTGGTAATTGCTCATTTTTATAGGCGACACTTTATTATGCTGCATATCTAAATATTTTAAATTCTTAAGTCCGTTAACCTGTTCGGGTACATCGGTAAGTTTATTATCGTTCAGGTATAATTTTTCTAAATGTGTTAGTATACTAAAGTTGCCCGGTAGCTCCATTAGTTCACCATTTTCTAAATGCAGTATGGTTAATTTTGGCATAGTGCTTAACACATTTACGTTTTGTGTAAAATCTGTTTTCTTATTTACATTCAAATAAATCTCTTCTAAATTTTTCAATTCGGCAAACTCAGGCGGTAGTGTTTTAAGGTTAGCGCCTACTAATTGTAAGCCACGTAGGTTTTGCAAATGCTCAATCTCTCTGGGTATAAATTCTATCTGGTCGTTACTTACACATAAATATTGCAGGTTTTTAAATTTAGATAAATCAATAGGGAAGCTGTCAAGTGGCATTTTACTTAAATTAAGCCGGTATACTTTTGTAGGTTCCTTTAAAGCCTCTGCAAAATTTGTATATACTTTTTTGTACTGAGCAGAATCAACAGTTTGTCCTTTAATAAAGCTATTGCTAAGGAAAAAACAAATAAATAAAAATATACTAATGGGCTGCTTCATGGGGTTTAATTAACTATAAATATAAGCAATTTTAGCCGTAAGCTTATTGGTAATTTCTAAGTAAAACAATTTCCATTCTAATATCATATAAAGGTCTGTCGTGTGTGTCTGTTTCAGCTTCTGTAATTTTATCAACCACCTTCATACCCTCTATAACCTCTCCAAAAACAGTGTAGTTGCCATCTAGGTGTGGCGTTCCGCCTACTTTTTTGTAGGCTTTAATTTGCTCAGGCGTAAAAGTATAATGTGGTGTTATAATGTAAACAGGGTTAATTTTTTCATCCAGTGTTTTTTCTAATAACATTAAACTATCGGTTATTTTATTCTTTTTATAATACTGATATTTTTCTGAAATGGTTTTGTATTCGGGGGTTTGCAATAAACTATCTTTTAAATGCGTTCGTAGTTTTTTGTTTATACGATATTCATACAACAATAAATCTTTATCAGATAAAGGTCCTCGCCCTTGCGTAATATAAAACTGACAACCCGATGAAGCATGTTTTGGGTTTACATCGTCACCATCTCTGGCCGCACAAAGCATCCCTCGTTTATGAAATAGGTTGGGTATAATTTCTGCTGGAATGGTGTATTTATTATCACTATCACCTAACACTACAAAACGTTTGGCGTGTTTAGAGTAAGGGTCTCCGCCTTGTATCATAAAACCTGCTATAATTCTATGAAAAAGCAGGCTATCATAAAAATGTTGTTGCACCAGTTTTATAAAGTTATCGCGGTGCAAAGGGGTCTCGTTACTAAGGCGTATTTTAATGCCCCCGTATTGGGTTTTTATAAGCACAATTGCCGTCTTACTTGTATCTTCTTGATTTAAAGTNNACCATTAAAAAGGCAAAACTTTTCATTTTTACTAAATTTTTCATAACTTTGTTTGAAACAGACGCAAATATGAAGAAAATTTATTCATTTATATTCATTGCCTTTATTGGAGCTTTGGTTTTTCAAAGTAACTCTTGCAAAGGTCCTCAACCTTGCAAAGCTACTATTACTGTATTAGATAGCGCAGGTGCGCACCCTCAAGCTGGCATAGCAGTACATTTATACGCTCAGGTTATATATAATGGGAATCCTTATCTAGGGGATTTAGTGGTAAACGGTACAACCGATGTTGCCGGACAAGTTAGTTTTACTATAAAAAACCCTTGCATTTTAGATATTAAGGCAACAGCACCTAATTGCGATTCTACATTAACACATCCTAAATACAAATACTGTTTAGGAACCGGTATTGTTAGGTTTGATGAAGGACAATCGAATACAAAAACGGTTTACCTTAACCAGTAATTTACGCCAACCATTTTATTTTTTTTGCTAGGGGATTAAATAGAAATAATCCTGCTATACAACCTGTTGAATTGGCAATAAAATCAAGTACATCACCGCTTCGTTCAGAGAAAACATAATACTGCATAATTTCTAAGCTTCCGCCATAGCTAACACAAAACAATGCAGAAATCCATTTGTAATTTTTCTTTAAAAAATTGTTTTCCGAAAGAGAAATCAACGCATGCATCAAAAATAGTTGCTCTACAAAAAAAATACTGGCGTGTACAAACTTATCAAACGATAAAAGCTCTAACCAGTTAATTTTTGGTATAGCTTTGCCGGGCATGCTACACAAGCCAAATATAATGGCTGTCCATAAAATAAAAGGAAGAAATTTTTTCACAAAAAAATAAAACGGTTACTCTGCTTTGGCAAAAAGCTCGTTTACTTTAGTCCAGTTTACTACATTCCACCAAGCGCTTATATAATCGGCACGCTTGTTTTGATATTTTAAATAATAAGNNTAATAAGCATGTTCCCAAACATCTAAAGCTAAAACAGGCGCACCCTTAACTTCACTAATTGACATTAATGGATTATCTTGATTAGGTGTACTAGTTATTTTCAGTTTTTTGTTTTCAACTATTAACCAAGCCCAACCGCTACCAAAGCGTTTAGCACCTGCATCGTTAAATTGTTTTTTAAATTCATCAAAATTGCCAAAGGAAGCGTTGATGGCCTCGGCAATTTTACCGTCTGGATTATTTGGTTTAGCATCTTTATTTTCGCGCATTAATGTCCAAAACAAAGAGTGGTTGTAATGTCCGCCAGCATTGTTACGCACTGCAGTATCAAACGATGTTATGTTTTTAAAAATTTCTTCTAAAGAACTTGCTGCAGGGTGTTTAGTTGTTTGTAAGGCTTTATTTAGATTAGTTACATATGCTTGATGGTGTTTATCATGATGCAATTCCATCGTTTGCTTATCAATAAAAGGCTCTAAGGCATCATAGGCATATGGCAGTGGGGGTAAAGTATATTCCTCTATTAAAAAATGCTCGTTGCTTAAGCTTTCCATCGCATCTAATTTTTTTGCTGAAACAATTGACGTAGCCAATGTTCCTAATGATAGTAAGGCTGATTTTTTAAGAAAGTCTCTGCGTTCTGACATGGGGTTTATTTTTATGTATCTCTCTCAAAATTATGCTATTATTTGATGAGACACTTATTTATTACAGTAAATTTATGTTAAATGATTTTGTGTGCTTTGTATCAATTCTACCTCAGCAAGTGCGTGAAATAAGTAAATGCTTCCGGTAGCAATTTCTTTACAGCGATAACGTGTTCTAATGCGTTCACCCTTTTCAAAAAAACGTTCACCATTGTATTTAAAAACGGTTTTGTGCGGCAGTGTTTCTATAAAAATCTTTCCGTCGCTTTTGTCATCATAACGTTTTAAAATACGCAGCAAATGCGAGTCACTGCAACTAGATGCTGCCGGACTAATTAGATGTTTTTGTAAGGCAAGCAACACATCCGTCGGAAAATAATCTGCATTTAAAAAATGCCTCATTAGTAACTTATAACTTTGCTTCCATTCTTCGCCGTGTGGGTTAACAGCATCTTTATGTTTTGTAAAGGTTACTAAATGTGCTACCTCGTGCACTAACGTAATTAAAAAAGCGTACTTGTTTAAATTATAGTTAATAGTAATAATATGATTTTGGTTACCTAATGGCGAACGATAATCGCCTAGCTTAGTATTTCGTTCACGCTTAATTTTTAGTTTAAAATCATATTCTATAATCCATCTCGCAATAATAGGAACAGCAGGCTCTGGTATGTATTTTTGAAGCACAGCACTATTTCTTTCAAACTGACTCATCGTATTTATTTCTTTTTGTTTCGTCGAATGCTAAAGCATTTGACTCATCCTTGCAAAATTACAACGTGCGTGGGGTTTATGAGTTTAATTGAATTTGTTTTTTAAACAATAAGCTAACTAATTATATTTGTTACATGAATATAGAGGAACTTAGAGATTATTGTATTGCAAAACCTTTTGTAGAAGAAACATTTCCATTTGGCGAAGAAACTTTAGTTTTTAAAGTTATGGGTAAAGCCTTTCTTTTAACAGGTATAAGCGAGAGACCATTGCGTTTTAACGTAAAATGCAATCCTGAAAAAGCCATTGAGTTACGCGAACAATATAGTTATGTACTACCTGGTTACCACATGAATAAAAAACACTGGAACACCATTGTGTGTGAAAGTGGCGCAAGTAACAAACTCTTAAAACAATGGATAGACGAATCCTATCAATTGGTTGTAGATAGTTTACCTAAAAAATTAAAAGATGAAATGAAAAAGTGAGTCGATTAAAACTCACAATTTTTTGGTGTACGTGCAAAAGCAATTACGTCGCGTATGTTGCCCATGCCGGTAACAAATAACACCAAACGTTCAAAGCC
>PLYA01000103.1 GCA_003153315.1 Bacteroidota bacterium | reverse complement strand
GCTCCTACTACTAGCCCTACGGCTCCACCAGAACTCGCTACAAAGGATCATGCTCTTCTCCCAACGGAGGAATCTCAAGAAAGTTCAGGCAATAGCTTAAGGGTGCCATTAAGACCCTCCTAAAAGGTACAAATACTAGATGAAGTGACGAGCCAACAATACAAAGTCTGGCTCTGTTGTATCTCTCGTATTAAGCCGCGCAAAGGTTGTATCCGGTAAATAAACCACCTCTTTTTTCTTTCACTTAAATGCTGCATCCTTTCCTCTTTTAAGAAGGAAAATTCTCATGCAGATAACTCACTTTGATAGCTTGCACAGTAAAAAATACAATTCAGTAGATAAAGAAAAATGGATAGAATTAGTTAAAGAATGGGAAAAAAGTAATGAAAGTCAATCTGCTTTTTGTAGACGTAAAAATGTAGATATAAAAATATTTTCTTATGTAAAAACAAAGTTACTGCCAAAGAAGCCACAAAATAAATTTATTCCTGTTGCTATTCAAAAAGAAGCGCCCATTTCTAATATAGAAAATATCGTTTTAATAAACACTAGCGGAATTAAACTTTACATTCCTATTGGCGTAGCCGACGATCAGCTTATAAACATACTAAGAATAGCAGGCTGGCCATGCTAAAATTACGTGAAGGTATTAAAGTATATGTCAGCACCCAGCTTATTGACGCACGCAAAAGCATTGATAGCTTATCTGTTATAGTCAGTTCTCTTTTTGGAGAAAACCCACAGTCGGGTCATTTATTTATATTTTTTAATAAATCACGCGATAAAGTTAAAATATTATGGTGGGATTGTAATGGCTTTGTACTACATTATAAGCGGCTTGAAAAACATCGTTTTATTGTTCCGAAGCTAAGCGATATTGCACGATTAGAAATCTCAGAAGCCCAATTACATGGATTATTAGCCGGACTTGATTTTTCATTAATGAAGCATTTTCCTGAAATTAATTATCATCAATATGTATAAAATACTTAGGCATTTTAGTTTTTTTTGCTAAAATGCCTGCATGATAATCGGACCAAACTACAATAATAAATCACAAGAAGAATTGCTGAAAATTATTGCCAATATGGCTAAGCGCATTCAATTTCTTGAAGAGCAAAATGCAGCTTATAGATTGAGGCAATTTGCTAATAAATCAGAAAAACTTAACAATTCCAATCAAGCTTCTTTGTTTGATGAAGCAGAATTACCTAAGCATCCAGAAAAAATTCTAGCGGCCGAAGAAGAAATTACTATCGCATCTTATACACGAAAAAAGACTCCTGGCAGAAAACCTTTGCCTGCTGAACTTCTCCGTGTACCTAGAATTTATGATTTAACAGAAGCTGAAAAAATTTGTGCATGCGGCTGTGATCTTACCCATATTAAAGATGAAAAAAGCGAACAGTTAGAAATTATTCCAGCCAAAATTTATGTAATAGAACACATCCAAAAAAAGTACGCATGTAAAAAATGTGAAGAAACAATTAAAACAGCTTCAAAACCTACGGCACCTATTCCTCGAAGTATTGCTGCTAGTGGTTTATTAAGTCATGTACTTGTTTCAAAGTTTCAAGACCACTTGCCTTTGTTTCGTCAAGAACAAATTTTAAGACGAATTGGAGTTGATATCCCTCGCGCAACATTAAGTTTGTGGGTGATTAAGTGTGCCGAGTTAATGCTCCCCTTCATGAAGCTATTTCATGATCGCATCCTGACTCACGATGTATCATTTTCTGATGAAACAACAGTCCAAGTTATTAAAGAGCCTAATAAAGGTGTCGCCAACAAAAAATATGTATGGCTATTTGCGGGAGGACCACCCGAACAATTTGTTTTTTATTATAAGTATCATCCCTCTCGTTCACATGATGTTGTTGAAGAGTTTTTTACAGACTACTCAGGTTATTTACATTGCGATGGATATCCAGGCTATGACGCTCTCGCTACTAAAAACCGGGAAATAAAATTAGTAGGCTGCCTTTATCATGCGAGACGAAAATTTGTAGAAGTTGCAAAGCTTGCGCCTAATAAAGAAGGGGTCGCAACTTACGTTATTAAATTAATAGCGGAGCTTGCGCATATTGAAGAATCCATTAAAAATTTATCCTCTGATGAGAAGTATAAAAATCGCTTTGAGAAAAGCAAACCTATTCTTGATAAGTTACACACTTATTTAAAAGAAAATCAGCCAACAATTCCACCTAAAAGTTTATTGGGCCAAGCCGTTAGCTATACGCTTAATCAATGGCAGAAAATAACAATGTATTTAACTGATGGTCGACTTGAGATTAGTAATAATCGTTCAGAGCGAGCCATAAAACCATTTGTGATTGGACGCAAGGGTTGGCTATTCTCCTATAGTGTTGCGGGAGCAAATGCAGCAGCAACAATCTATAGTGTTATTGAAACCTGCAAATATCATCAAATAGAACCTTATGAATATTTGCGTTATGTTTTACAGGTTTTGCCACAGTGTAAAACAATAGAAGATTATGAAGCGTTGCTACCTTACAATATCGATAAGCAATCACTAGTTAGCAGAGTTTGTTGATTGTGTGAAGGGGCGGTTGTTTTACCGGATACGAAACATTTAGAAAAGAATTCGGTGAAAGCCAACCTAAGCATATTGAAAAAGGCATGCACTTTCGCAATAACACACTGCTAGAGACGTTTAATGCTTATTTTCAGGCAGCAGGGCAATGGCGCTATCATTACAACAGATGTGCGCTATTTGAAGATGGCATTTTATCTTGCGTGTTGCTCGCGGCGCCAGCAAATGATGCTCAGAGGTTCAGTCAGGGCTTGTATCATCTTCAGAATAAAGGCGACAAATTCACTCGGACACTGACATTACGCGATGGTAAAAATAATTTTTATCTGG
>PLYA01000085.1 GCA_003153315.1 Bacteroidota bacterium | reverse complement strand
ATTATAGTTGTTTTGTACAGATTCGGAAGTGTTATAAAG
Organism: Bacteroidota bacterium; assembly: GCA_003153315.1. GTDB lineage: Bacteria > Bacteroidota > Bacteroidia > B-17B0 > Aurantibacillaceae > PALSA-968. The sequence goes on along the minus strand of PLYA01000085.1, from coordinate 19,035 downwards.
GCAAATAGGGTTTTGGTCTCCGTAGTTATTATTTGAAAGAATATCAGCCCCTTGTATAGTATAATCGTAGTAACTATAGTTATGAGGACCGGAATTCATAGGATTTGGCTCGATTGGCATCCCATCAACTTCATACCTAACATATATTTTAGTGTTATTTGCATCTACTATCGGATTTAGAGCATAAACTAAATCACCCAAAGCATGATGATAAAAATGTGTGTAGTCAAATGGAGGAAGGTTATTCGAAGGGTCGTAATATGGGTAAAGCTCAACATCTTTCCATTCTTCTACCACAGGTGTTTTTAGTAGAGCAAATAAACCAGGTGCTTCATTATACATAGGAGAATTGGGTAAAACCTCTCCACTACCTATAGTAATTGCGCTAGTTCCGGTACCCGTCATTCCATATTCAGGATAAGTATTTGCATTTTTAGAACCTGGTATACCTATTTTAAAATTAAAGTCATGATATAAACTAGGAGGATAAGTTATTGTTCCTGAAGCTTGTAAATAACCTGCATCTATAGAAACCGCAGCCGGTGGTGGTTTATTTGTACTTGATTGTCCTACTATCCCAGCAAAAAAGCTTGTTACTTTGGAAGCCCCATCCAAAGCATCCTTTGTTATTACAGCATACCCCTCTTCAGTATCAAGCATAGGACCAGTACCACTAGCTTCTGCAACATCACTGCCAGCACCTAAAAGTGTTGATAGACCGCTTAAAGCATCTTGAACCACAGTATTCGATCCACCCCCACCGTTATAATTAGATATATTTGCAGCATTAACATACGATTGTATAGAACTTTGAGGAGAAAATCCCTGTTCAAAAACGGAAGTAATAAAATTTTCACTAGAATTAGAGCCATAAATTGAGCCAATCCCACTACTATTTACATTAGCAATATCAATAGGCGAACTAGTTCCTGCATAAGTGCCTGTTAATTGGAGATTTGCTTGAGTAATACTATAAAAATCAACTTCTAAACCAGATTGAAATACACAAAGGCAGGGATCATAAGCCAATTGAAAATCTGTATAAAACATACGCCCTGTTATATCTGCCGGAAAGGCACAAGGTGCAGAAATTTCTGTAACCGTTGTTTTTTGGTCTAAAGCTAAACTAACGTTTGGGTTATAATGATTAAAAAGTGCATTTACTTGGGGTGTATAGTTGTCCCCCGCATCTGTGTAATCGTTATTGGTTAAAAAACGAAGTTTTGTATAGATTGTGTTTTGTGGATCATAATTAGGCATATAGCACATAATTCTTAGTAGGGCGCTATATTTATTATATAGAATAAAGTATTTTATAGTAGTAGATGTGCCCCTAGGGTCATGTTGTGCGCCAGAACCTCCTAGTTCTGAGCCGTTCCATGTTCCGTTTGAATAGACACCATTACCTAAATAGGTTCCACCTGAATAATAATAACCAAAATCTTGTTTTATTAATTCCCAACCATCTTTAGGATAAAAGTCACTATTACAAGAAGCTGAGTATGGTGGAATAGGTACATTACCTTCCCAAAATGGACTGGTAAGTGATTGATATGTTGGTATACCAGCTCCACCTCCATTCGGGTCATTTATGGACAATATAGTCCCAGTCGAACTTTGCGGAGTAGTATAACACCCTCCAGTCCAATCAAATGTGTTTTGCTGAAAAGTACCATTTGAAGGCGTTGCACCACCTTGTGCGGGTGATAAACCAGGTGTTGGATCAGTATGTGTACCATTACTTGGGCATTGAGCTAAAGCTTTTGATAAACAAAAGCTAAGTATAATAATACTTGTTAATCTAAAATTTTTCATGTTCGGTTTATTAATTTATTTATACTGATAAAAATTTGCGTATGGTCTGTAAAAAACACCGCCATTAGTTGAAACCCAAACCTTATTGTTGCATTTAACCAACCCTGTTATAGTCTTTCCTGCTAAACCATCATTTACTATTTCTTTAAAACTAATGCTTGTTGAACCAAAGTTTACTAACCAAAGCTGGCTTTGGGATATAGCTATTAAGTTATTATCAAAATTTGTGATTAGCATATTATAGTTACTTACCGTGTACTGCAATGACCATGTTTCGCCTAAATCGCTTGTTTTATAAATATTACCAGATGCCGAAAAAGCATAATAATTCCCATTATATTTAAAGGTATAAGAAAACGGGTCATTTTGTGCAATTTGCAGTACTGAAAAATCTTCACGTATTAAACGAGTACAGGGTAAATTTGGAGAAGTTGCTGAAATACCGGTTACCAAGAATCTATTACCAATATGACAAATAGTAGGTTGACCTATAAAGTGTGGGTATATATCCAAAGTTATTTTATGAAAATTACTAACACTAGTAAGATTAACCGAAGCATCCAATACATATACATAGCTATGTGCTGTATCTTTAGTAATAACAGGGATAATAACACGGTTACTATCTGTAACATCTATCGAATTAATATAATAATAAGGGTATAATGAAGGAAATGATGTAAAATTAGTATCAAGTAGTTTTGGGAAGAAGTTATATTCTATTAGTCCACTAGAAACATAAGGGTTTAGAAGTATAACACTATTATTAGTGTATTTTATGCTTGCATAAAAATTTTTATTAACGCCAGGTTTGCTATAAACAAATGGTGTGGTTAGGCCTGTTAAAATGGAATGCCCCCATTGGTTATGAGCCGAATCATAAGTCATAAACCCCTCTTCTGATCCGTTAAAGAAAGCTACTCCGTTAGCTACATTAGCTGTAGAAACATCTTGGACTTGCCCATTAAACCCTGGCTCAGCTTGCCAGGCATGTTGTATCGTATCACGTTCAATAATAGTTCTTGTAGTGGCTATAGCCGTCTCTTTCCTGCAAGAACTGGTTATTACACTTGTAAACAACATACCTGCTATTATTACTAAACTTACCTTTTTAATTATTTCCATCCAATAAAAGTAATCAAATTACTTTTTGTTTTGCTGTACTTGTTTTTTTAGTTCTTCTATTTCTTTTTGCTGCTTCACCATATATAAAGTAAGCTCCTCTATCTTTTGCAACAATACCGCATCTGTTTGTCCCAAGTTATTACCTTGTTCTTGTATATCTTTAGTAGTGGGCACATCAGGCAAATGGTGGTTTTCTTTATAAAACTTTTCTACCTCGTTTAATGGCATTAGTTTATAATTTTTATCAAAAACAAAATCACTCCAGGCAGTTTGATAAAGATAAATACCCGAAAAACCGCCATTATCTCCTACAACCATATCTCCGTTTACTTGCAGCACAGCTTTTGAGTGGCTTGTACTTACAGTTGGGTCTTGCCTTTGACCACCAATATATACTCTCCCATTATAATCCCATCTTAATGCATATTGAGAGCCGCCACTTGGAGAACTAGGTGAAGTAGTTGCCAAGGCTCCTCCAGAATACCCATAAAGTACTGGCCCATCAATTGAAACCCCTGAACTGGAACTACTATTATAAGTGCCAAAATAACCTAGACCATGATTTGCATCGGCAACATTACCACCATAAGTTTTTAATAGTAGCTGTGTTTGAGAAGAATATGTTGTTCCATTCCAATTTGTATTTAGTACTACATTTCCAGCGGCAGAACCTGAACCAAGTACGCGCATTACCTCTTTACTATTACTTCCAGCAATTATGGGTACATCCGTCGCGTCTGTAGTACCAAAAGGTTGACCAGATGCGCCTGCATTGCTTTCGGAATTCCCCCCCAATACCCACGCAGCAGAACTAGTACTACCCACAATTGCGCCTGGCATTAATTTACCAGTATTATCAACTAAAACAGTATTAAGCTGTCCAGCAATAGCTCCCGTTGGGGGTAAATTATTTACGGTAAGTTGTCCAGTAGCATCTAACTTCATAAGAACTTGAGCATTTGAAGAACTTGTTGCAGGCTGACCATTACTTGCAATTCCATTCATAAATTTGAATTCAGAACTTCCTTGATAACCATTAATATAAAAATTAAAATCGCCAGCAGGGTCATTATCAACTGAAATACCTCTACGAGTAGGCAGTTGGTCGTTCCCTAATACTTCTACTGCTGTAAACCCATCAGCATTTTGATTTGTATTTCCGGTGCTGTAATTTGCTAAAGAAACATCTCCGTTTACTGTAAGCATTTTATAATTGCTAACGTAATAACCAGGTCCAGTTCCGTTATATTTAGCTCCTATACCTACTGCACCACCTATTGAATTATTTGATATTCTAAAAAAAGGAGCTGTAGTCTGATCTACATACTGACCACCTTGTTGTCGTGCAAATTGAAAATTAACATCAAAAACATCCTCGCCAGTACCGGCAAGAGAATTTATTATTGTTGAACCGTCATAGTTAATCTGAAATTCAGGTGGTCCGCCAATAGGGTTTCCATTATCAACAATTAACCCAGGTAAGGAGGGATTAGTTTGTGTATTAATATGTAACATGGCACTAGGGGCAGAAATTCCTATACCAACCCTCCCATTAGCTAACCAGTTTAGCACATAGTTAGTAACGCCACCAGAAGTACTAGTTTGGTTAGTTCCTAATGCTCCACCACTCCATCCATAAAGAAAAGGACCATCAACTGTTGAGTTATAACCAAGCCCATGATTAAAATCTGCGGATGAACCACCAAATGTTTTAAGAATCAATTGATTTTTAACCCCGGAGTTGTTATTATTAAGTACCAAATCACCTGTTGATAATAGGCGCATTCTTTCAGTGTTATTTGTTATCATAACTAAATCTGTTGCCGCATCAGTTGTACCTAGTGTATTTGGATTGGGTGTATTATCTCCACCCCAACTCCAAGAACCGGCACCATAGGTTTGCCCAATACCTCCTAATCTAAGGTTACCTGAGGGGTCAACTAATAATTGTCTGTTTCCTGAACCACTTTGAGGTATTGTAGGAATAGTAACCCCTCCGGTTAAATTAGTTGTACCACCAACACTCAAATTACCACTATTAGTAAGGCTGCTAACCGTAGTTGCTCCGCTTGTTAAAGCTCCTGTAGTTACTGCACCTGTTAAATTAGTTGTTCCGCTTACACTCAAATTACCACTATTAGTAAGACTGCTAACATTTGTTGCCCCGCTTGTCAAAGCCCCTGTAGTTACTGCCCCTGTTAAGTTAGTAGTACCCGTTACACTCAAGTTTCCTGTGCTTGTAAGGCTTGATGCTGTATGCGCACCGCTTGTTAAAGCCCCTGTAGTTACTGCGCCAGTTAAAGTAGTAGCACCACTATTACTAAGGCTTGATACTGTAGTTGCACCGCTTGTAAGCGCACCGCTAATTCTTGCTGCACCAACTACATCCAATGGGTAAGCAGGGTTGTTGGTTCCTATACCCACATTCCCGTTAAAAAAAGTATTGTTACCATTTGTTCCCGATGATGATTCAGTACCTTGTATCTCTAAGTTATCCATACGCAAAGTACCACCGTTGTTGGTAGAACCGCTTCCGCTAAACTTTATATATAAAGCACTTGCATTGTTTATGGCAGTTATACTGCTCATATCAATAGTTGCTTCAGCATAACTGCCGTTACCCGGGCTTGCTGTGGTACTAACATTGGTATAGTTAGTTCCATCCGTACTATAACTTAAGGTTATGGTAGTTGCACCCGTACTACTCCTTTGTGCCTGAAAGTATAATTTATAACTCGCATACAAATACAAATTACTTCCACCCATAGTAAGTGTCCAAGTATTAGTATTGGTGTTACCACTCATACTCATGGCATTCCCAGCTGTTGTGTTTTGCACAAATGCGTTACTACCTGTAGCCGTTCCGCTATAGGATGCATCACTTTCTGTTCCGTTTATACTGGCAGTAATATTACTTGCCGTAGTATTTGCATTTTGTGGTAACGAGCTGCTCTCATTAAAATCAAAATTGGCAAGCACGGTTGTTTGTGCCATAGCAGCAAAGCCTGTCATCAGGGCAATAGCTAAAGTGTAGATTTGTTTTTTCATGTTTGTGTTTTTAATTGTTTATTTATTATTATTCTTTATATTCTATTTTTTAGCATTAGTAAATCTCATTCAATACAGCGGGAAGCCCGACCAAATGCGGAGCAGTTTAGCCTGTGCGTGGCAGATCGTTTGGTCTTGACTTTTTGTTTCTTTTTCGTCAAGGAAAAAGAAAATAGTAAAACAAACATTCATTATTTTTTTAACTTTTAAATTAACTTGTCGCAGGCGGCGTAGTTCCCGTAGTAGTTCCACCACCCGTTGGTGTACTTCCTGTTGCAGCCACCAGCGTAAAATCAGTATCCACCGTTCCGTTTTCTTTCACCACTATAGTTTTAGTTTGCGTTGCATAACCCGTTCTGCTCACCGTTATGGTATAAGTACCCGGGTGCAAACGCGTAAATTTATAATGCCCCGTAGCATCCGTTGTTTTGTGGTGCTTGGCATCGCCCGTCAGTTCTACCAAAGCACTGCTTAGGGCATGTCCCGCCGCATTATATATAAAACCCTCCAGTATAACCGTCTTTCTGTGTCCAATATCGTGTATCACCCGCGCACTATGGTATTGGTTATAAAAACTCGCATTAGGCACTTCATACTGCTCCAGCAACGTATCTAAACTGTTTTTCAATATCGCATTTTCTGCGGTAAAGTGCTGTTCCAGCGTTAGTGTCGCATCAGCCACAATAGCTTTCACTGCTGCCGTCTTACCAATCATGCCACTATACGTGTTTATCAAATTTTGCAAAGCCGTTTGCGTCGTGGCAGTAGCCCCGTAGCCCCCCGTACCCATCAAGGCAATATAAGGGTTCAAATTATCATGTATGTTTTGGCAAATATCATCCGCATCCGTATCTGCCGCCCCGGTTATTTCGGTTACCGTATGGCTCATCTGGTCAAAAAGCACCGTATTGCCCGCTATCGTAGCATAAGCCCTGCCCGCATTACAAGCCTTCACCGCCGCCTTGGCCATAGCCAGTTGTGCCGCATCCTTCGTCTGTGTAGTACCCGCACTGCTTGTTTTCTGCACCGTATCGTTTGCATTTATGGCACTCAAATGCCCCATAAACGTTCCCACCGCCGTACTCATCGCCGGGTTTCCGCTCCATATCGCCGTGTTAGCAGGTGCATTCAGCACTTGTTCAACGGCATCATACATGTTCAGTTGGTTAATCTGTCTTTTATCCATGTTGTATTTGTTTTATTGGTTTATAGTGTAGTTAATCTCTTTTTGAAGCAGCGCGTTGCCCGACCAAACGCGGAGCATTTTAGCCAGTGCATAGCAGATCGTTTGGTCTTGATTTTTTGTTTCTTTTTCATCAAGGAAAAAGAAAGTATTAAAACAGATAATGCCATCTGCAAAAAGCATCTTTTTCCATATAGATGCAGTCTCATGCCATGTCAACGCAAACTTTTCAACTGTAGATTCGAACTTATCACATGTAAACTGCCACTTATTCCATGTAGATTGAAACTTATCGCATGTAGATGAGTACTTATCAACTGTAACCTGCCACTTATTCCATGTAGATAGGAACTTATCGCATGTAGATGCGAACTTTTCAACTGTAGATGAGTACTTATCACATGTAAACTGCCACTTATTCCATGTAATCGGGTTCTTTTTAAATGTAACCTGCTCCTTGTTACCCGATACTTGGCATTTGTTACCTGTTAAGAATATTTCCCGATGAATTGAAAAAATCATAGGGCAAACATAAAATGTTTTTTAATCTGCAATGTTAAGAAATCATTAATTCTGTCGACTAACCACCTTTTTCACCCGATAAATTACATTTTTTACAAAAATCTTACATCTAAAAAACACCCTTTTTTGCATACCCAAAATTCACTTCTCAGTATTTATACTATCTAGAGTATTTTCCTGTCCCTCTTTTTTTGAGCAATTCTTACATCTGCTTTCATAAAAAAAGTTATTAACGGTTTTTTGGGGTTATTAACAATTATATAGAAAATAAAACAAAAAAACCGCAAGAAATAAATCCCTGCGGCTCTTTCTCTTATATATAGTAGTTATCTACTTAATCTTATCCACGTTCATTATCGTAGCTTCTCCGCTGGTGCAAACAAAACTGGGTGTACCTTTTTGCTTGATGATGGTTTCTATAACCGCGCGGTTTTTATCTTTTACTACATCTTTCACAATAAACTCCGCAACATAGTCAGTATCTACGTACATAGGTTTTAAAAAATTAAGCGATTGCTTCAGATAAATAGTTCCCTCGCCCGGAAACAAAGTGCCAAATACTTTAGAGAATAAAGATGCACTTAGCATGCCATGCATAATAGGGCGTTTAAATTGGGTTTTAGCAGCAAAGGCTTCGTCTAAATGCACAGGATTATTATCGCCGGTAGCATTAGCAAAAGCAACTACATCTGCCTGAGAAAATTTGAATTCGTAACTATAGGTTTGTCCGTTTTCTAACATACATTTTAAAGTTAAGTTAATACAAACCTACACAAAAAGTTTGTTATTATCCAACATCCATTTAGCTTTTAGTATAGCAGCCATACTAATGGCATCTGTTATCTTGCCCTGCATAACCCATTCAAAAGCTTCGTTTAAATGCAGTTTTTTTACCTGCAGTTGCTCGCTCTCTTCGGGCTCTGCTTCTTCAAAACTAAGGTTAGTTGCCAGATATACAATCGCCAGTTCATCGGTAACACTATTGCTGGTATGCAGGCGCATCAACTCATCATAGTTTTCAGCAATAATACCCGTCTCTTCCTTCAGCTCTCTGCTGGCAGAATCTATAGGGTCCGTATCTTTCTTACCGCCTCCTTCAGGTATTTCCCAGCCATATTCATTGGTAGGATACCTAAACTGGCCCACCAACCAGGTATTATAAGCCTTATCTATAGGAAGAACGCCAATAGCTAAGTTCTTAAAGTGTACAACGCTATATATGGCAGGCTTTCCCGCAGGGTTGGTTACATCGCTTTTGGTAACCTGTATCCAGGCAGATTCATATACCTGTTGGGTAGAATGTGTAGTCCAAGGGTTTGTTTCTGTATCAGAATTGATATTATTCATAGCATTTATTTTAATAAAAAAGGGTTTCAACGTTATGTGCTGAAACCCTTTCTTATATTTATATCATAAAGAACTATACTTCTTCTTCAACTTCTTCTTTAGAAGCCATTAGTTGTTCGTATTCTTCTTTACTTCCTACAATCAGCTTGTCGTATTGACGGATACCTGTTCCTGCTGGAATTAAGTGACCTACAATTACGTTTTCTTTCAAGCCTTTTAAGTAATCTATTTTTCCGTGTATAGCAGCTTCGTTCAACACTTTTGTTGTTTCCTGGAACGATGCGGCAGAAATCCAACTGCTTGTTTGTAAAGATGCACGCGTGATACCTTGCAATACAGGGTTTGCCGTTGCCGGAACCGCTTCGCGAGATTCAACTTGTTTATGATCTTTACGTTTAAGAGAAGAATTTATATCACGTAATTTGCGGGCAGATAAGATTTGTCCGGCTTTTACCTCGGCAGAATCTCCCGGATCAACCACAACTTTCATTCCATACATGGCATCGTTTTCTTTCATGAAATCAATCTTATTCGCCATTTGTTTTTCCAAGAAGATTGTATCTCCCGGATCTTCGATTTCAACTTTACGCATCATCTGACGAACAATGGTTTCAAAGTGTTTATCGTTTAATTTTTGTCCTTGTAAACGATATACCTCCTGAATTTCATTCACTATATACTCTTGTACTGCAGTAGGGCCTTTAATAGCCAGAATATCTCCTGGGCTAATAGAGCCATCTGATAAAGAATCACCTGCACGTACAAAGTCATTTTCCTGTACCAATATGTGTTTAGATAAAGATACCAAGTAAGTACGGCGTTCGCCTGTTTTTGCCTCAATAATAACCTCACGGTTACCACGTTTGATTTTTCCGAAAGAAACAATACCGTCAATTTCAGCCACTACAGCCGGATTGCTTGGGTTACGAGCCTCAAACAACTCTGTAACACGTGGCAGACCACCGGTGATATCACCTACTTTACCTGTAACGCGAGGTATTTTTACCAACACTTTACCTAATTCAATTTTCTCTCCTTCTTCAACTACTACGTGAGCACCAACCGGAATGTTGTACGATTTAAAGGGTTCGCCTTTTTTATCTACAATCTTAATCATCGGGCTCTTAGTTTTATCACGACTTTCAGTAATTACCTTCTCTTTAAATCCGGTTTGTTCATCGGCTTCTTCACGGAAAGTGCTACCTTCTTCGATATGTTCATAAGATACAGTTCCGGCAAATTCAGATACGATAACTGCGTTATAAGCATCCCAATCGCAAATCAACTGGCCTTTTTTAACTTTATCTCCCGGTTTAATATATAACTGAGAACCATAAGGAATGTTACCTGTAGTTAAAGTAATTCCGGTATTAGCGTCAGAAATACGTATCTCTGTAGAACGACCAATAACAACGGTTACCTTTTTTCCATCAGCATTAACACGGTTTACGGTACGTAGTTCTTCAATTTCAGCAATACCATCGTATTTAGCTTCTAATTTAGAAGCGGCAGCTGTATTACTTGCAGTACCACCCACGTGGAAAGTACGAAGTGTAAGCTGTGTACCCGGCTCACCAATAGACTGTGCTGCAATAACACCTACAGCCTCACCCAACTGCACAAATTTACCGTTACCCAAGTTACGTCCGTAACATTTTGCACAAACACCCTGACGGCTTTCGCAAGTAAGTACCGAACGTATTTCAACTGTTTCAATAGGAGATTTTGCAATAGTATCTGCTACCTTTTCATCAATAAGCTCTCCGCCATTAGCCACTAAATCACCTGTTAAAGGATGATAAACATCAGCTAAAGCAACACGACCTAAAATACGGTCGTAAAGAGACTCAACTATTTCATCGTTATTTTTTAAAGCTACTGCATTTAAACCACGTAAGGTACCACAATCAGCTTCTGTAATAATTACATCTTGTGCTACATCAACCAAACGACGGGTTAGGTAACCCGCATCAGCTGTTTTTAATGCTGTATCAGCAAGACCTTTACGAGCACCGTGTGTAGAAATAAAGTATTCTAAAATAGATAAACCTTCACGGAAGTTACTTAATACGGGGTTCTCGATAATTTCAGCACCTGCAGAACCTGCTTTTTGAGGCTTAGCCATCAAACCGCGCATTCCGCTTAACTGTTTAATTTGTTCTTTAGAACCACGAGCACCTGAATCAAGCATCATATAAACAGAGTTGAAACCTTGTTTATCTGAACTAAGTGCATCAAGTACTTTTTTGGTAACCTTAGAGTTTGTATGCGTCCAAACGTCAATAATTTGGTTGTAACGTTCGTTGTTGGTAATAAAGCCCATGTTGTAGTTAGCTAATACTTCTGCCACTTGTTCGTGTGCATCAGCAATTAGTTTCACTTTATCATCTGGTGTTTGTATATCACCTAAGTTAAATGATAAACCACCACGGAAAGCTGTTTTAAATCCAAGTTCTTTAATATCATCTAAGAACTTAGCTGTTTTAGCCATACCTGTTTTTTTCAAAACAGTACCAATGATATCACGTAACGATTTCTTAGTTAGAAGTTCGTTGATATAACCAGCTTCATGCGGAACAACCAAGTTAAACATTACACGGCCTACCGTTGTTTCAATTACTTTGGTTGTTAACTCATCATTTTCAAGTGCATTATCAACACGCACTTTAATCATGGCGTGCATATCAACGCGTTTTTCGTTAAAAGCAATAATTACCTCATCAGGTGAATAGAAGGTCATACCTTCACCTTTTACGGCATCACCTTTGATATTCTTTTTGCCTTTGGTTAAATAGTATAAACCAAGTACCATGTCCTGAGAAGGAACAGCAATTGGCGCACCGTTAGACGGATTCAAAATATTATGAGAAGCTAACATTAACATTTGTGCTTCCAAGATAGCCGCATTTCCTAATGGAACGTGAACAGCCATTTGATCTCCATCAAAATCGGCGTTAAACGCAGTACAAACTAATGGGTGTAATTGTATAGCTTTTCCTTCAACCAATTTTGGTTGGAAAGCCTGAATACCTAATCTGTGTAGTGTTGGAGCACGGTTTAACATAACCGGATGTCCTTTCAATACGTTTTCTAAAATATCCCAAACAATCGCTTCCTTTTTCTCAACTAATTTCTTAGCAGATTTTACTGTTTTTACCACGCCACGCTCAAGCATTTTGCGGATAATAAATGGTTTGAAAAGCTCGGCAGCCATTTCTTTAGGAAGACCGCACTCATGTAATTTCAATTCAGGTCCTACAACAATTACGGAACGAGCCGAGTAATCTACACGTTTACCCAATAAGTTCTGACGGAAACGGCCTTGTTTACCTTTCAATGAATCTGATAATGATTTTAAAGCACGGTTGCTTTCTGTTTTAACAGCATTTGCTTTACGCGAGTTGTCAAACAAAGAGTCAACTGACTCCTGCAACATACGTTTTTCATTTCGTAAAATTACATCCGGAGCTTTAATTTCAATAAGTCTTTTTAAACGGTTATTACGAATAATAACACGGCGGTATAAATCATTTAAATCGGAAGTAGCAAAACGACCACCATCCAATGGAACTAATGGGCGCAATTCAGGTGGAATAACCGGAACAGTTTTAATAATCATCCACTCAGGATTATTTACTACATTTTCGTTAGCATGTCTGAACGCTTCAATAACCTGAAGGCGTTTTAATGCCTCATTTTTACGTTGTTGAGAAGTTTCAGTATTTGCTTTATGACGTAGGTCAAAAGATAGTGTATCTAAATTTGTGCGTTGTAATAAATCATACAAAGCTTCTCCACCCATTTTAGCAATAAACTTGTTAGGGTCGTTGTCATCTAATAAAGCATTTTCTTTAGGAAGAGTATCTAATATGTTTAAGTATTCTTCTTCTGTTAAGAAATCTAAGGTGGCAACCTGCGATGCTGCACCGGCATTAATTACTACATAACGCTCATAGTAAACAATCATTTCAAGTTTTTTGGTAGGTAAACCTAACAAATAACCTATTTTGCTTGGTAATGAACGGAAGTACCAGATATGTGCAACAGGAACAACCAAACTGATATGTCCCATGCGTTCACGACGAACTTTCTTTTCAGTTACTTCAACACCGCAACGGTCACAGATAATACCTTTGTAACGGATACGTTTGTATTTACCACAATGACATTCGTAATCTTTTACCGGACCAAAAATTCGCTCACAGAATAATCCATCACGTTCTGGTTTATAAGTTCTGTAGTTTATGGTTTCAGGTTTTAAAACCTCTCCGCTTGAACGATTTAATATCGCTTCAGGTGAAGCAAGGCTTATAGTAACCTTTGTAAAATTTGATTTTAATTTTGTTTCTTTTCTGAAAGCCATGTTTTATCTTTTCTTTTTAAAAATTTAGCTCAAATTATAAAATTCCTTCTCTATCAAAAGATAGAGAAGGAATCAAAAATCACTAGTCTAAGGTAACCTCTAACCCTAAGCCTCTTAACTCATGCAATAATACGTTGAATGATTCAGGAATGCCTGGCGTACCAAGATTTTCTCCTTTAACAATAGCTTCATAAGCTTTTGCACGACCCATTACATCATCAGACTTAACAGTCAATAATTCTTGTAAAATATTGGCCGCACCATATGCTTCAAGTGCCCAAACCTCCATCTCACCAAAACGCTGACCACCAAACTGTGCTTTACCACCTAATGGTTGTTGTGTAATTAATGAATATGGTCCGATTGAACGAGCATGCATTTTATCATCAACCATATGGTGTAGCTTAATCATATAAATGATACCTACAGTTGCCGGTTGGTCAAAACGCTCTCCTGTTCCACCATCACACAAATATGTTTTACCATATTGAGGTATTTTAGCATCCTCACAATATTTATTTAAGTCTTCTAAAGAAGCTCCGTCAAATATCGGAGTTGAGAATTTAACACCTAATTTTTGCCCAGCCCAAGCTAATACTGTTTCGTAAATCTGCCCGATGTTCATACGAGAAGGTACCCCTAGTGGATTTAAAACAATATCAACCGGAGTTCCATCTTCTAAGAAAGGCATATCTTCTTCTTTAACAATACGTGCTACAACACCTTTGTTACCATGACGGCCAGCCATCTTATCACCTACACGTAATTTACGTTTAGATGCGATATAAACTTTTGCCATCTGAACAATTCCCGCAGGTAGTTCATCACCTACTGTAATTTGGAATTTTTCGCGTTTGTGTTTACCCATTAAATCGTTATAACGAATCATGTAGTTATGCAACAAACGTTTAATTTGGTTATTGATATCTTTATCGGTAGTCCAGTTATCAGGATTTACTTCGCTATAAGTAAGTTTTTCAAGTAGTTTTTGAGTAAACTTAGTTCCTTTGGTAATTATTTCTTCTTTTAAATGATTTAATACACCCTGAGAAGTTTTTCCATTAACCAAAGAGAACAACTTATCTACCAATTGATTTTTTAAATCAGTAATGTTTTTTTGATAATCGTTATCTAATTTTTCAACTAAACCTTTTTCTTCAAGTTTTGCTTTTTTATCTTTTACAGCACGAGAATAAAGGCGTTTATCAATAACAATGCCACGAGTTGAAGGGGGAACACGTAAAGAGGCATCTTTTACATCACCAGCTTTGTCACCAAAGATAGCACGTAAAAGTTTTTCTTCCGGCGAAGGATCTGATTCTCCTTTTGGGGTTATTTTTCCAATAAGAATATCACCTTCTTTCACCTCTGCTCCTATTCTAATCATACCATGCTCATCCAAATCTCTGGTAGCATCTTCACTTACATTAGGAATATCAGGAGTTAATTCTTCTAAACCACGTTTAGTATCTCTTACATCAAGGCTATACTCATCAACATGTAAGGAAGTAAAGATGTCATCACGAACAATTTTCTCGCTGATAACAATAGCATCCTCAAAATTGTAACCTTTCCATGGCATGAAAGCTACTTTCAAGTTAATACCTAAAGCAAGCTCTCCACCTTCGGTAGCATAACCTTCGCAAAGAATCTGGCCTTTATGAACTTTATCTCCTCTTTTAACTATAGGTTTTAAGTTTACACAAGTGCTTTGGTTAGTTTTTTTGAATTTAGTTAATTTATATGATTTAATATCACCTTCAAAGCTTACTAATTTTTCTTCGGCATTGCGATTGTATTTAATAATAATTTCATTCGAATCAACATACTCAACAACGCCATCTCCTTCTGCATTAATAAGTGTACGAGAATCTTTTGCCACACGAGCTTCAATACCTGTACCAACAATAGGTGCTTGCGCACGCATTAATGGAACCGCCTGACGTTGCATGTTAGAGCCCATCAGTGCGCGGTTAGCATCATCATGCTCAAGGAAAGGGATTAAGTTAGCTGCTACTGATGCGATTTGATTAGGTGCAACATCCATCATTTGAACTTTTTCAGGCTCAACAATAGGGAAATCACTTTCATTACGGCATTTTACCTTATCATCTGCAAAGTGTCCTTTGTCATCTAAGTTCTGTCCAGCTTGAGCGATAGTTTTTAAATCTTCTTCTTCAGCAGTTAAGTATGTAATCGGTTTATTAATTTCTACTTTACCTTCATTTACCATGCGGTAAGGCGTTTCAATAAAGCCTAAACGGTTAACTTTAGCGTAAACGCAAAGTGAAGAAATCAACCCAATGTTTGGACCTTCAGGAGTTTCAATAGTACATAAACGTCCGTAGTGTGTATAGTGAACATCACGAACCTCAAAACCTGCACGCTCACGAGATAAACCTCCTGGCCCTAGTGCCGATAGGCGTCGTTTATGCGTAATCTCTGATAATGGATTGGTTTGGTCCATAAACTGAGATAACTGATTTGTTCCAAAGAATGAGTTAATTACAGATGATAATGTTTTAGCATTAATCAAATCTATCGGAGTAAATACCTCGTTATCACGAACGTTCATACGCTCACGAATTGTACGGGCCATACGAGCTAAACCAACACCAAACTGAGAGAATAATTGTTCTCCAACAGTACGTACGCGACGGTTTGATAAGTGATCTATATCATCAACATCTGTTTTAGAATTGATAAGCTCAATCAAATATTTTATAATTAGAATAATGTCTTCCTTTGTAAGAACGCGGACGTTCATCGGTGTTTCGATACCTAATTTTTTATTAATACGGAAACGACCTACTTCTCCTAAATCATAACGTTTATCAGAAAAGAATAATTTATCAATTACACCACGCGCAGTTTCTTCATCTGGTGGCTCTGCATTACGTAATAAACGATAGATATGCTCAATCGCCTCTTTTTCAGAGTTTGTAGGATCTTTTTGAAGCGTATTGTATATAATCGCAAAATCAGCTGTATTTACATCCTGCTTATGTAAAATAATGTCTTTTACACCAGCATCTATAATCATATCAATGTGAGCATCTTCTAAAATAGTTTCACGCTCAATCAAAACTTCATTACGCTCGATAGATACAACCTCTCCGGTATCTTCATCTACAAAATCTTCAGTCCATGTTTTTAAAACACGAGCTGCTAATTTCCTACCAACTTCACGTTTTAAACCAGCTTTTGAAACTTTCACTTCGTCAGCAAGTCCAAAAATCTCTAATATTTGTTTATCGCTTTCAAAACCTATAGAACGTAACAATGTTGTTACGGGTAGTTTTTTCTTACGGTCGATGTATGCATACATCACATTATTAATGTCTGTAGCAAACTCTATCCATGCTCCTTTAAAAGGAATTACACGGGCAGAATATAGTTTAGTTCCGTTTGCGTGACGGCTTTGACCAAAGAACACACCAGGTGAACGGTGTAACTGAGATACAATAACCCTTTCTGCACCGTTTATTACAAACGAACCACGGCTGGTCATATATGGGATTGTTCCAAGATATACATCTTGTACAATAGTTTCAAAATCTTCATGCTCAGGGTCGGTACAATAAAGGCGAAGTTTCGCTTTTAAAGGTACGCTATAAGTTAAACCACGCTCTACGCATTCTTCAATAGCGTAACGAGGCGGATCAATAAAATAATCCAAAAACTCAAGAACGAATTGGTTTCTTGAATCGGTTATCGGAAAGTTTTCAGAAAACACACGAAAAAGACCTTCTTCATTTCTGTTGTCAGCCGTGGTTTCTAATTGAAAAAAATCTTTAAATGATTGAATTTGTATATCCAATAAATCCGGGTACTCTACCGGGAATTTTACTTTAGAGAAGTTTATTCTCTGTGTTTTTTTTGCTGTGGCCAAAGCTTATTAGTTTTTAGGTTATACAATAAGTTACAAAAAACGTTTGTGTTGACTGTTGCAACAAACAAGGAAAGGGTCATGCTTTTTTACAAGCTAGACCCTAACCTAATTTTATGAGAAAAATTACTTAACCTCAACTTTTGCACCAGCTTCTTCAAGAGCTTTTTTAATAGATTCTGCTTCTTCTTTTGCAATACCTTCTTTTATTGCTTTTGGAGCGCCATCTACTAAATCTTTAGCTTCTTTCAGACCTAGACCAGTTAAGTCTTTTACAACTTTAACTACGCCTAATTTTGCTGCACCTGCTTCAAGCAATATAACATCAAAAGATGTTTTTGCTGCCGCAGCTTCTCCGCCACCGCCACCAGATACTGCAATTGCTGCTGCTGCTGGTTCAATTCCATATTCGTCCTTTAGAACAGTTGCTAATTCTTGTACTTCTTTTACTGTAAGGTTTACAAGTGTTTCAGCGATTGATTTTACGTCTGCCATTTTTATTTTTTATTTAATTGTTCTTACTTAAGTTTAATTTATTTTTTCTTTAACAGTTATGCTGCAGCTTCCTGCTTTTTGTTTTCTAAACCACCAATTACGCGACGTATTGGAGCTTGTAGTAATGATACCACATCTGCAATAAGCTCGTTTTTCGATTTCAATGAAGCTAATGCATCTAATTGATTGTCTCCAATATAAACAGTTTCTTCTACAAAAGCAGCTTTTAGTAAAGGTTTATCGTTGCCCTTTTTGCGAAAATCTCTAATAACCTTTGCAGGTCCATTAGACGTTTCAGCAAACATAAGAGCTGTATTTCCTTTCAAAGCAGGTATCAAATCAGCTAAACGGCTATCGTTTGCTCTTTCCAATGCTTTTTTAAGCAATGTGTTTTTTACTACCTGAATGGAAATCTTTTTATCGAAACACTCTTTTCTAAGCTGGTTTACTTTCTCTACTGTTAAAGAAGAACAGTCAGCCAAATAGATTTTGCTATTTTTATTTAGCTCTTCTAACAGCTGTTCTATTACTTGTGTTTTTTCTTCTTTTTTCATTTACTAATTAGTTAAAGGATTTAGTATCTAAAGCTATACCTGCGCTCATGGTGCTGCTCATAAACACGCTTTTTACGTAAGCACCTTTAGCCGATGAAGGCTTCAGTTTTACGATAGTATTTAGCAATTCGTTAGCGTTTTCTGCCAACTTTGCAGCATCAAAAGATACTTTGCCAATAGCTGCGTGAATAATTCCGGCTTTATCAACTTTAAAGTCAATTTTACCACCTTTTGCTTCGGTTACCGCTTTACCAATTTCCATTGTTACAGTACCTGTTTTAGGATTTGGCATTAAACCACGGGGACCTAACACACGACCTAATGCACCCAGTTTACCCATTACCTGAGGAACTGTTACAATTACATCAATGTCTGTCCAACCGCCTTTAATTTTCTCAATATAGTCATCTAACCCAACAAAATCTGCACCTGCTGCTTTTGCTTCTGCTTCTTTATCGGCAGGCACAAGAGCCAGTACGCGCATTGTTTTACCAGTACCGTGAGGTAAGGTTACAACACCGCGCACCATTTGGTTTGCTTTACGTGGGTCAACTCCTAAACGGATCGCAAGATCCACAGATGCGTCAAACTTCGTAGTTGTGATATCTTTCACAATCTTAGAAGCCTCCGCAACTGTATAAGACTTGGTGGCATCAAATTTACCAACCACAGCTTTTCTTTTTTTAGTTAACGT
>PLYA01000070.1 GCA_003153315.1 Bacteroidota bacterium | reverse complement strand
TAACGTATTGCGGCTAATTTTTCGAGCGGTTACGAAGAACCAACTGTCTGCCGTGATAAACGTTTTATAAAGATACAAAACTTTCTTTTCCCGAGTCACCCGCTTGAAAATTTAGCCGCGGTTAAGCACAGTACGCCCTTGTTACGCTTACACAACAACTACGTGTCCCTGTACACACGCAGGTCGACCGAGAGTAGAATAATTTGTCAGATAAAAGACGTAATTACTTATTCATTGTTTTAACCCGTTCTTTATTTTAAACAATAATTCCTTCAAATCATTATCTTCGTTTTGCTCAATATAGTTTATAATGAAATCGCTTATTTCATCGGAATCTGTGTATAGGAGATGTTTCTTATCGAAATATTTTACATCATCAGCTGAAATATTAAATTCAATTTTTTCTGCTTTAAAATGTTTGGGGTTTTGAAAATCCGGTTTAGCATTAGGCATCATTAATGCGTATGCTTTCTGAAGAGTTGGTCTTTTTGCCACTGTTCCATCAAGTTTAATTATTTTTTCGCCGGTTTTAATTAAGTTTTGAGTTTCAACAATCCAAATCCTACCTTTTCCAGTATTATTTTTATAAGAAGTGAAAAAAGCTGCAATTTCTATGTCTTCTGTAAAGTCTAACCATACAATAGGAAAGCCATAATGCTGAAGGAAAGCTCCAACTTGATTTGTCAATCGTTTATAGTTTGGGTCATTAATATCGAGGGTATCGAGGTTAAAATCTTTTTTTATAATTGGCATTAATGAGAATGATAACTTAAATATATATTCCCGTAATTTCTGATCTTCTATATCCGAAATTGTCAATCTATGATAATTTGATCGAGTTGTTTGATAAATTTCTTCGCCTCGAAATAAGTATTTTGGATTTGGTTTTTCATCAAAAACCTTAGAATTGTAATTATACTCTCTCAGTAAAACTGGTTTTTGAGGAAAATCCTTTTTAATTTGTTCTACTGCTAATTGAAGAGATTTCATAAAATTGGCAATGTGTAAACTTTACTTACAGTATTTACTTATTCTATCATAAGCCTCTGTACTGCCTAACTCACCTGCCTTAGACCAATCTGTACAAGAACCTTCTTTATCTTTCAAACCATATTTACAAGCACCTCTATTAAAATAAGCTTGAGCAAATTTAGGGTCTAATTCAATGGCTTTGTTATAATCTTGTATGGCTTCTTTATAATCTTCTAATTTGTGTTTAGAATACCCTCTATTAAAATAAGCTCTCGGAAGTTTGGAGTCTAATTCAATTGCTTTCGTATAATCTTGTATTGCTCCTCTATAATCTTTCAAAGAATGTTTACATAATCCTCTATTGATATAAGCTTCAGCAAAATTAGGGTTTAACTCAATTGCTTTAGAATTATCTTGCATTGAGCCATAATAATCTTCTAATTTATATTTCACAAGACCTCTACCGTAATAAGCCTTAAATAATTTAGGATTTAATTCAATTGCCTTATTATAATCTTGTATTGCTCCTTTATAATCTTCCAATCCAGATTTACATACACCAATGTTAGCATAAGCTGTATCACTTGATGGATTTAATTCAATTGCCTTATTAAAATCTTCCATTCCACCTTGATAATCTTTTAATGCAACTTTCTTTCTACCGCTATTGATATATTCTTCTGATGTTTGCTTCTTAGCACTTTCATTAGAATTATTATTATTTACTTTATTAGGTGTACCAGTATTTATCTTTAATGTATTGTTTGAATAATCAAATTCTATTTTACCCAATTTACCAAGTGCAGATTGCCCTAATAAAAGTGGTGCGCTTAAACTATGAAGAACACTTGCTTTTACATCATACAGTTTAAGTTGACCTATTTCAATTTGTCTTAATATTATTTTCGTACCTTCTTGAATATCTCCATTTGCAATCTGATACTTTTGTGTTCCAATTAAATCTTTTTCATCAAGGTACCCATTTTTAAGCATAAATAAAGCTTCCGTTAATGAAATTGAAACATCGCTTGCGCCTGTATCAAAAATAAATTTCAACGAGAGTCCGTTTACTTTGCAAGGCATCATAAATACGCCATTAACTTTTTCCATCTTAACAATTGTCTGAGCGCTTGTCGAAATCAGAAAGGTTATTGTCAATAGAGTTGTGTAGAGTATTTTCATATGTAAATGTATGTATTTGTCGCAGTACAATAGTATGTCGTGCGAAATGTTTTTTGTCGACCGAGACTTGTCCCACGGCGAAGTCGGGCGTATTGTGCTTAACGTATTGCGCCCAATTGCAGAACGGTTTTGAAACAACCAACTGTCTACCGAGAACAAGCGTTGGTTAAAGATACGAAACTTTCTTTACGCACGTCCCCCGTTTTGCAACTTGGGCGCGGTTATGCCCTGAACGGTTTACTAACATTACACAACGCTGTACAAAAGTCCGCCGTTATTGAAAGTGTTAAAGTGTCCAAAGAACGGTAAGCATAACACCTATGACTATCCCTATAAGAATATATAAAAAATATTCCCAACGTCTGCTTTTCATATTTACTGCTTCTTCCAATTCTCTACAATCCATTTTTGAATTTCCTGTCTGCTTGTTAAGTCAGGCGGTACTTTTTTCTGAATTATTTCTTCAAGTTTATTTACCTGAGATTTTTTAGTCAAAGCGAGAGTCTTAGTTATTTCGTTTATGAAGTCCAATACTTGATGTCCGTTATATCTATTCAAGAGAAGGTCGGCTTTGTTGTCTTTAGAGTGGTCGCTTTTTACAAGCTCCCAACTATAACCTTTATAAACCATGTCCGACTTTGTGTAGTCAACCGAAGAAGGAGTCATATTTGATGTCGCATCTAATTTGTCCATGTCATATTTGTTTGTCTGTCGAACGAAATGTTTGATAAAAGTACAAAACATTTCTTAAAGATTGACTTGTCCGACGGAGAAGTCAACCGTTTTGGGCATAACTCGCTTATAGATAAGGTTTTTCATCCAAAAACCTTACAAAGCCGTCCATAATTGGTAGGTTTTGTGAGGTTTCAAAATTTTGGTTTCCTTTCCTATTTTGCATGGTTTAATTTTAATTTTTCTATCGGACTAGTTATTCTGCTTATCCCTTCTGTACTAACATGGGTATATATTTGAGTGGTTTTTGGGCTTTTATGCCCTAAAATTTCTTGTATATATCGTAAGTTAGTTCCTCCTTCTAATAAATGTGTAGCGTAACTATGCCTAAGTGAATGCAAGGTAGCAATTTTATTTATTTTAGCCCGACTTTTTGCCATCTGAAATATTTCTTGCAAACTGCCTTCACTATACCTATCACCTTTTTGACCTTCAAATAAATAGTTCTGCGGTTTATACTTTAAATAATAATCGCGTAATAACACCAAAATAGTTTCTGACAACGGTACAATTCTATCTCGGTTTCCTTTTGCGCTTTTAATGGTTAGCAGCATTCTGCTGGAATCTACATCCTTTACCGTAAGGTTTAATAACTCACTTCTGCGCAACCCGGCAGAATATATTAGAGCCAGCATAGTTTTATGCTTTATATTATCCAAGCTATTAAGTATTCTTTCTACTTCATTTAAACTTAAAACACTTGGTAATTTAAAAGGCTTTTTAGGGCGGTGTATTTCATCTACATTAATGGCTTGACTTTGGATTACTTTAAAAAAAAGTTTAATGGCATTAACTACCTGACTTTGATAAGAAGCCGATAACTTATGTTTTAAAATAAATTCGTTATTAAACTTTATTACATCATCATTGGTTATGGTATCAACGGCCTTATCGCTATAAAATTTTAAAAATGCTTTAAGTGCATCCATGTAGGTTTTTATAGTATTAGGGCTATAGCGACGAGATTGCAACCAAGCTTGATAGTTTTTCATTTTAAGTTGCGCTTCTTCACTTAATAAAAATCCGGCTGAGATAGGTGTGTAAGCTTGGTTTGCGGACTGGTTTAAAACCTTTTCTTTTAATAAATCGGCATTTATTTTACTTATGGGGTCAAATAAACTCTTTATTTGGTTAAGAACTTTAACAGAATAAGGGGTGTACCAAGATGTATGAGTCTTAGACCACTTTGCGCCATTTATTTTACGCACCGCATCTTCTAATAAGTTATCGCGTATAAATTTTATGAGCACTACTTTAACCTCTCGGTGAGTAGTAACATCTAATTGTATTTCTTTTGCCTCAGACATCTTGTAAAGCAGATTGCTAATATTATTAGTTTTATATGCTAAATATATTAGCAAATATAAAAAACTTTTTTAAAGTAAACCTAAAATAAAATTGTGGTTACTATTTTTTTGATTCGTTAGCTCTTTTTAAAGCCCTAAACCGAATACGCCACTGTTTTTCTTTTTCAACTTCGATATTTTCTTGTGCTTCATTTGGTTTATTAATTTGCTTGGCATGTTCATTTTTAAAATTTAACTGTAACTGATTAAAATTGATTTTAGAGAATACGCAAGCCAGTTCAAATCGCTGAAGCAATAAATCTTTCTTTGTACTAAATTTTAACCTTAGTTGCACCCACTCCTCATTCTGTGTTTCCAAACAAAACATTTTTAGTTTATCCCTTAATACGACAATAGCTTTTGTAAAAGGGTAATCTTCCGGCAGGGTTTTAAAATAATTGCTTACTATTAAAAAAGTAAAAGCGTTAGTTAACTCCGCTAAATCTCCACATTCAATGGCTTTCATGTTCGACATGGTTAAAACGCAATCCAACAAACAATGGTAATGAATACTTATCCATTCTACTTGACTGGCAATGTGCCGTCTAAGCCATTCATCATGACCTCTATTGGCAAATTGATTATATATGTCATTTATCCATTTACATTTAATTGGCATATAACCCTGCTCATCATTCTCGAACAGCAATTGCTCGTAGTTGTTTGATTCCTTTCTTAAAATATCTGTCCCTAATGCATCAATTGACGGCTTTACGTTTTGACGTTTTAAAAAAGCCATTTGCTTACAACTGTTTGAGCAGTATCGTTTGTCTTTCCTGAATACAGTAAAGGGTTTGTTACAATAGGCGCAATGATGTATCATGTTTTATAATTTATTTTTTTATTTACCCTTCACGCCAGTTTGTTTCTTCTTGTTCTTCGCAGCAGAGTTCATGGTATTCCTTTACTATATCGGCTATGTTTTTAATGGCCTGCTGATGAAATTTTAATTCAGGCTGATAGCTAATATTCATGATGATTTGACTTTTGTTTTCTTTTAAACCGGTTATTTCATGCGGCAAATCACCCCGCAAAATAATTTGTGCTATTTCTAACATCACATCAGTTGGAATGATAAATGTTTCCGAGATATGGTTTTTGTTTTTATCTGTACTCATTGGTTTTGACGTTTTGATTGACTGATTGTTTTACGTTTCATTTTACGTTTTGAATTATTTTATTGACGTTTCACACACGTTTTTTTACGAATGAATCCCGAGCAATTGTTTTTTTAGTGGGTAAATAGCCATTAAAGCCGCTATCTTGGTTTTGCTGTATATCTTCAAGCTCCTTTTCTAATTCTTTGTTCTGTTGCTTAAGTTCTTTTACTTCCTCACGCAAATCATTTACCTGAATAGCCAAAGCATCCATACGTTCCTGCAAAGGTTTTATAAAAAGCATATAGCTTCCACCCATACTGCCCAATGCACTCAGTATAGGCGTTAACCATTCAGGCATACCTTTATCATCTTTTATTACTTGGGTGTTTTTTGTTTCCGGTGTTGCTTTGTTGTCTTTGATTTCTTCTGCCATTTCGTGTTACATTTTACGTTTCAGATTGACGTTTTGATTTTACTCTTTTACGTTTTGACATTTAAGCCGTAAAAAACCATTGACGTTTTATCAATGGTTTTTTACGGTATTTCTATTTTTTTAATCTTCCAACTCTGCGATGAGTTTCTCCAGTATTTCTTCGAGTTCATCTACTGCATCGCTTTCATTTTTATCGTACTCAACTTCGATAATGATTTCATCATCTTCTGTTGTTCCTGTAATGCTGTTTTTTATTTCGCGACTTGTTAGCTCTTCTGCAAATGCTACAATTACTTCTGTGGGAACAATAAATTCTACTTTTCTCATGGTTTATGTTTTTATGGGTTTTTACTTTTTTACATTTTGAAGAATAAAATCTTTGAAAAGACATTCTTGTTTGCCAACAGTTTTTGTAGAAACTGTTTTTTTTGCTTGGCTTTTCTGCGCCTCTTTAGCTAAATCAGATAAAACTGATGAGCAAACTAATGCTAATGCAATAAATACATCAATGATTTTTTCTATTTCATCAATGATAGGAGTTTGTTCTTTTGTGTAGGTTATTTCAATCACGCATACATCATCCTTCTTTGAGATAACTGCACCTTTTAATCCTCGTTCAGTTATTAACTCATTAAATTCAGGTTGTAAAACCTCTTGGATATTAAATTTTGCTATTCTTATCATAGTTTTGCTTTTTAGGGTTTATGTTTTTTAAGTTGTCGTTTTGAAAATTTACTTTTTAAATCTTTTGTGCATGGCGTAAGTTGCTGCCTGACTTTCCAGTTCATCAGCCGTTGTTACTTTTCCTTGCTGTACCCAATCTTGTAACTCATCTCGTTTGAAATACAACTTATTCCCCTTTTTAAAATGCGGAATGGTTTTCTCGGATGTTTTTTCGTAAAGGGTGGTGATTTTCAGTCGCAGAAAATCAGCCGCTTGTTTTACATCCAGTATTTCAGGGATGTTCGATTTTAAATGGGTAAATCCTTCTCCGATGATTTCAGAAAGGGATTGTTTTAGAAAAACTTTAAATTCTTCTTCGCTTAGATTGGTT
Source organism: Bacteroidota bacterium (assembly GCA_003153315.1). GTDB lineage: Bacteria > Bacteroidota > Bacteroidia > B-17B0 > Aurantibacillaceae > PALSA-968. Next base: position 12,069 of record PLYA01000070.1, on the reverse strand, counting down.
AAAAATGATACTGCCATAACTTTGTTTTATTTGGTTTATAAAACAAAGGTGGGTATAGTAGAAAACTAAATTGGGTTACTTGAACCTTCGTGTAAGGATGAGGGGAGTGCTTATTTTGGCTTTAAGTCCTTGCCTATGGCTATTCTCAGCTTGGCGAATAAATTGTCTAATTCGATTAGATTTATTTTATTTTTAATTTCCGGAACATCTCCTAAGTCGATTCTCATGGTGTTAGGACTATAACCTGTTAAAACAGCAAAGGCTTTTCCAGCATCTGAATCTTTAAGAAACTCTCCGTTTAAAAAGGCTCTTTCTTGTTTTAGATAATGTATGAGTAATACGGTTTGCTGTTCGCTTAGACAAGTCATTTTGTCTTGGCGCGTACGTTTTAGTTTACTTATTTTTAGGTTGGTTGTTGCACCGTCTAAATTTTCTTTTGCATTTTTTTCTGCTATTTCATCTTCAGGATTTTGTTCAAGCAAAAGGTAATCCCTTTCATTGTAAAGATAGTTCCTGCAAATTGTAAAAAAATCAGAAAACTCTTCCGGACTAAGAATTTGCTTTTCATGGCTTAACTCATTCCATTCGTCTGTCGTATAAACACCTTTTTCAGATAATAGATGACGGTCGCCATAATACAGATACATTCTTGTTTGGCGGTACATTTTTAATCGGTTTCCATGCTTTTTTAAAAAGGCATTTTCTTTGTCGGCGTAGATTTTCCAATTCTGGTTGGTCTGATTAGCCCAGTATTTTTCTACAATGTCAAAACATTGTAAAATATGTTCTAAAAACTCAACTTTTTTATCTTGTGGAAATTTGGCAATGGATGCTGTATAATCTTTTATGAATTTTGTGGCTAAAAGGTCGGGAACTTGCTTACGGTTTATAGGTTTGTTTTCGGATTTCTTGCTCATAAAATGGATTGTTTTTAACCTGCGCTAAAATAAGAATGTTACGAGTACGTTTTTCATTGGTTGATAAATATTGTTCAGACAAAAGCCCAAACAGATGCTTGGGCTTTTGAGTTAGGCTTATAGCGTGTATCTTTTATAAAATTACGCTACGTTAAGATTTGATTTTGTAAAATCAATTTTAGGCAGGGCTTTTACTGCATCGTGTTTGCGTTTATCCCGAACCTTAGCGTATATCTGCGTAGATTTTATATCTCTATGCCCCAGTAATTTTGAGACGGTATAAAGGTCGCCATCCGCACTACTTTCTAAAATGTTGGTGGCGAAGGTGTGCCTGCCACTATGAAAGTGTAGCTTGCTCTTTTCTATTTCGGCTGCTTTTGCCCATTTCTTTAAACCTGCCTTCATTTTTTCGTAAATCTTGGTTGTGCCATCAACTTCTTTCATTTTCGGAAATACATAAACACTTTTTTCTTCTGATGCCGATTCAGCTGTTCGCTCCTTTATAATATCAATGGCATTTTCTGAAAGGGGTAAATATTCTATTCCTTCTGTCTTTTCCTGTTCAAAATAAAGAAAGTACCGCTGCTCCCCCTCTATGTTTTTGATAACTATTTCATCCCAACGCAAGGGATTTATATCGCTCCAACGCAAACCAGTAAAACAAGCAAAGAAATAAGCCTGCTTTATCTGCTTTTCTATTTTACAAGGTGTGTTTGCTAAATGTTGTAATTGCTCTATAGTAAAAGCACTTCTAAAAGTGTCTTGTCTTTTTAATCTTTGGTGCTGAGGCACATCATGCCACGGATTTTTTGGAATTATTCGTTGTCTTACAGCTTCGTTTATTCCTGCGTTTAAGGCTATTAAGTAAGCAAGTGTTGTATTGTTGCTTACTTGTTTTAAAAGATAACGCTCAAATTCTTTCATCCAAGCAGTAGTTACTTTAGTAAAGGGCAAAGGTTGCTCTTTAGTAAATTTTTTAAGCTGCGAGAGAATCCCAGCATTCAAGCCATTATAGTTTTTTTGGCTGATATACTCTTCAAAGAACAGCGCAAAACAGGCAAGTTTCTTTTTTCGGTTGTTTAATCCGTTTTCATCAACAATTAGTTCATGTTCTCGCTTGGCTCGAATTTCATTCGCCAGCCGCTTCTTTTCTTTGTCATCATTACTTGGTCGGTTCTTGTTGATATGAATTTCTAAAAACTCATACCATCTTGTTTTGTTGTGGTAAATATCCAAATAGAAGGATACTTGTCCGTTGCTCAGTTGCTTTTCTCTTAATTTTACACCCATTTTGTTATGGTTTTTTAGGTTAATAATTACCCCGGTGTAATATTCCGAAAATCGAAACACTCCCGTTGGGTTCATGAACTATCGTGTAACTCTCGAGATATTCTTGGGTAACAATGTGGTAACAAATAGTGCGTAAAAGCACCTATTATTGTACTCGATTTTACAGGTGGCAATATTCATGCTCTCAATTGGGGTAGTTTTTACGGAGGAGTAGGTTATAAAAGTTTACCTAATCCTTTAGGTACTGGCAGTTATAATGTAGGAGATATGGGTATGGATGTTGTAGGTTATAATGGTAACATATTTATTACAGGTCTTTCATACAGTAATAACAATTTTCCACTTACTATACCCCCTACAGGAACAGGTGCATATAATGAAAATCATAGTACTGGTTCTAATAGCGATGCTTTTATTGCTGAAATTAATGGTACTTCAGGTATAGCTGGTATTCAAAATCAAAGCAGTTCAAATTTATTTAAAGTAAATGAGTATTTAATTTATCCGAATCCCAACAACGGGCAGTTTACCATAAAAGGCGTTTTACCACAAAACACGCAGTTGCAGGTGGTAAATACTTTAGGGCAAGTGGTGTATAGCTCATGGCAGGAAAATTCAATTGATGAAACCCAACTTGACTTAAGCGGTTTACCTAATGGTTTATATTTGCTTAACATTATAAAAAGTTCTTCAACAACTTCTCAAAAAATATGTATCTTTAAATAAAAATTGAAAGTATTTTTTAAAATACTAATTATAACGGGTATAAGTATACTTATACCCGTTATTTGTTTTGCCCAACATTGGCAAGCGGCAGGTGATAGCTGTTATGTTAGCGGGGGAGCTACTCGTTTATTAACAGATACCATACATAATCGCGTTTATTGTTCAGGCAATCTTATTGCCCCCCATTGCCCAGGTTATACTGTTGGTGTGCCTGCCAGTAATTGTTATGGCTATTCTTGTTGGGACGGCAGTACATGGATTTCCGTTGGTGATTCTCTTCCTCCTGAAAATGACCATCAACCTTTATGTATGTACCATGATACTTTGATAAGCAGTTATTTTTATCTTAGTTATGCAGAGCAATATACAGGCCCTGATTATATAGGTAAGTGGACAGGTAGTGTGTGGAACAGAGGGCTGTCTGATTCTACAGATGGTATTGTTGATAAACTTAAAGTGATAAACGGCAGACTTTATGCCGCAGGTTATTTTGGGTCAATAGGAAATATTAATACAATAAATGTGGCTTATAAGGATAGCTTAGGATGGCATGCTATAGATACGACTACTTGGAACCCGAACTATGGTTTGGTAGACGTGGAAGAGTATAACGGGGGCATTTATATATGTGGTAATTTTCAATCAAGAGACGGAACTATATCGCGCTTGGCAAAATGGAATGGAACACATTGGAGTAATGTAGGAGGCACCATGTTTAACCAAAGTATGGATGGTGCAGAAGCACTTTGCAAGTATAATGGTTATTTATATGTAGGTGGTTACTTTAGCCCATCTATGGGCGACCCGGGGAACAGTATAGCCAGATGGAATGATACGATATGGGAGCCTTTGGGTACAGGTCTTGTAGATTCTTTTAGTAACCCCGGTCAGGTACAAGATATGAAAGTAATAAATGGTAAATTAGTAATATCAGGTGGTTTTAGTTTTGCTAACGGCATACCCGCTGTTGCTATTGTAGAGTGGGATGGCAGCCGTTTTTGTTCTTTTGGCGGGAATTTTGATAATAGTATCGCTAATGTAGCTGGCTTTGGTAATGAAATAATGATAACAGGCCCTGCGCATATATATGACACCTATGCCGGAGATACTATTTATACTTGTAACCCTGCCAGATGGGTAGGAGGAAGTTATCGTGAATCGTGTAGTGAGGCTTTAGGCGTTAAGCAGGTATTTATAAATACCGGGCAGCTAAACATATATCCAAACCCCAACAACGGGAGTTTTGTTATAGAAACAAATGGTAACGCAAAACAAAGCATCCAAGTGTTTGATGTGAACGGTAAACTTGTATTAACTCAATCTGTAAATGGAAGAACCAATGTAGATGCCAGTAGTTTAACTGAAGGTGTTTATAATGTGAGTATTATTAGTAATGAGGGCGTGGTGAATAAGAGGTTGGTAATTGTGAGGTAATAAAGCCTCACCCTAAATCCCTTTCCAAAGGAGAAGGGAGGCAGGAATAATAAGAGCCTTGTAGAAATGTGAGGCTTTTTTGGTTGCAATTATTTAACGTCAGTTTTAATTAGTTTTTGTTTATATTTGATAATCTAAGCCCACTATAATATGAGAAAACTTAATACTTTGATAGTGGTTGTATTACTTAATGTTACAAACGTGTTTGGGCAATGTACAAGCTTATTTTCTTTTGCAGCATATTTTGAAACTGTAACTTTTTCTAATCAATCAAGTGTTCCGAATGCACATTACTTTTGGAATTTTGGAGACGGGACTTCGTCTTATTTACAAAACCCGACTCATAGATTTCCTGAGACGGGAGATTATTTAGTTACACTCTTTGCGGAAGATACTATAAGTAATTGCTCATCCTATTACGAATACTGGGTGAACGTTACCAAATATTCAACGGATAGCTGCCAGCCAAGTGTAATAGATTCTTTATTTGCATCGGGTGGGGCAGGCTGTCTTAAAATAATTGATAACTCCATAAACTGTAATCATTATCATGCACTTTATGACGGTGGACCAGCCTATAATTACCCTCCTACTCCAATATGTTTGGGAGATTTTTGGAACATTGCATTTCGTATGATTTGCAGGGTGCAATATAGGGATACAACAGGTACTCTAAAAAGAGAAGCATATAAAACATCTCTACATAATTATTCAAGCAGTCATAACTACGGCGACTGTTCTGCGAACTTTGAATTTAGTGTTGTATCGAAAAACACAATGGGGCAAACAATTCTTTTTAAAGCTATGAATAAAACAGCAACATATTATCAATGGGCAATAATGGGTTTCGGGAGTACTATAAGTTCGAATAATGATACAATAAGTCAATTCTATCCTTATAATGAAGTTGATATATGGATTGTTGGATTAATGACCAAAGGTTCAACTGGTTGTAGCGATACTATTTACCAAAATATTTTAAATAGAGATAGTATTTTGACTTATGCCGGAATAAAAGAGTATTCTAGTTATAATTCTCTTAATGTTTACCCTAACCCCAATAACGGCAATTTTGTTATAGAAACTAATAGTATGGAAAAACAAAGTATGCAAGTGTATGATGTGAACGGTAAAATTGTATTAAGCCAAACCATAAACGGAAAAACCAATATAGATGCCGGCAATTTATCTGAAGGTGTTTATAATGTAAGCATTACTGGAAACAATAGTGTGATGAATAGGAAGTTGGTTATTGTGAGGTAAATTAATCCTGTTTTCTTTAACTTCTCCTTTGCTTAATAAAACCAACAAATTAATTCCATCGGCAATTAAGCAAAAAACAAAAAAACATTCCGCTTTACCCTTTCATTGCGGTGCCGGTTTATCACCGCAATGAAACAAAATTTTAAAAATTCCATCCGAAAAACGCTGCCAGACCAACGGTGTGCGATGCGGGCGCAAAAAGCCCTTAGCAATCATAAAGAATTTTATACTATATAGTATCAAAAGATTGCTACAAAAAACAAAGGCGGTAAAAACCGCCTCTGTCCTGTTCAACTAAATTAAGCTGCTTTCTTCGCAGGTTGCTTGTTTTGTTTTAGCAACCTTAGCTTATGGTTCAGTATATCTACACGCTCTTTTAATTTAGCTTCCCGTTTGGTTCGTGCTTTTAGTTGCTCGTTCCAAATCTCGTTAATACCCTCTTTGTTATAAATAGTGGCTATGTCTTTCAAAGCGGATTGCGCACCGCTATTGCTCGGTCTTTGTCCGTTAGATGGTTTTAATTTATATAATAAGGTCTTGCGTAAAACCATATGCAATAAATCATCCAATTTGGCATCCGATAAATTAGTCAGGGCTTTATATAGATTTAATTGCTTATAATCATCATCTTCTTTTATATGGGCAAGTTTGGCAATTTCTTTGGACAAGTCATAACCTGTGTAGTTTTCCATCAGTAAAACAAGGGCAATCTTTTCCTGTTTGATTAAAGGGTCGGTATTATTAATAAACTCTTTCTGTTTAGCGATAAGTTCAAAGAAAAGCGGCTGTGTTTTTTCCTCGTCCAGTTCCTTGCTTCTAATCTCCTTATCATTAATGCGTTTAATCTCTGCTTTAAAATCATCTGCGCTGACATCTTCACCCTTTAGCCTCTCCTGTAATTCTTTGGCACTTAGTTTTGTGTTATCTTTATTAACAGCCTTCTCAAAACTGATATAAATATAAGTACCTGTATTTGTTCCTTCCACGACAAAGGCTTTGATATATTTTCCCGAAGCTACCTTAGCTTCATAGTCGGCAAGGTCTTTATCAAACTCTTTAAGGGCATCCTTATAAGCCTCTTTCATTTCTGCTTCGCTGTCAAAATATTCATCCTGTAAGTTTTCTTCATATTCGGCAAGATTTGGAGTTTCGGGCTTTTCAATCTCGGTAAAAGCATCTCTTTGATATACTTTAATACCCTTATTAATAAGTTCGGCTGCGTTATCTTCCAAATCACCATATACCATGCTTACCAATTCTATGGCAGGGTCTTCAATAACTTTCTTTATTTCCCTGTTAAATGAAATAGTTGCCTTTTCCCTAAAACATGGGCTGTTCATGCAAACGGCTTTGCTTGCTTCTTCGGGAAATAACAGCGTATTGGCTGCGCTGTTAAAAGGACAAGTACCGCAACTCCCTGCTTTTTTTATGATGGACGGGTCTTTGGTATCAAAAGAGGCATTGGTTAAATCGTTTAAATAGTTCCGTAACGTACGGCTCTCTACTTCGATGCTATCTTCTTCGTCTGTTTCGGCAAATTCTTCTTCCCATAACTCTTTTTGGTCTTGGGCTGCTATCTTGCAAATCTTCAAAGCGGTTGTCAGGGTCATGCGCTCTTTAAAAAAAGCCTCTTGAAACTCGGTAATCAAATCATTCAGTTTTAAACGCTGTGCCACATAAGAAGCCGACTTGCTTACCCTGTTGGCAATTTCTGTTATATCAAACTGTTTTAAACTGATTAAGTTCTTAAAGGCTATGGCTTCTTCTATCGGGTGTATGTCTTTGCGCTGCAAGTTCTCAATGATTTGCATTTCTTTTACGGCTGCTTCGCTAAGATTATCAAATACAACGGCTAAAATGCTGTCCCTTTCTTTGATTTCGGATTGTATGATATGGGAAGCTCTTAACCTCCGTTCTCCGTAGATTAAAAAATAATTTCCTTTTACTTTGTTTAATCCGATGGGTTGTAACAAACCTGTTTTACGGATGGAAGCGGCAAGCTCCTGTAAGTCGGCTTCGTTAAAGATGGTACGCGGTTGGTTCGGGTTTACTTTGATGTCGGATAGTTTTACTGTTTCCTGTTTTGATGTGTTTGATGTGGTTTTATTCATGGTCTTTGTTTTTATGTACGTTTAATTGATTTTATATAGGGCTTATTTATACTGAAACTTATTTAATACACCGTATTCTCTTTTGCTTATTTCTTCGGCACAAGAAAGTTTAACGGCTACTTCACCGCCATAGAAATAATAACCTTCTTCATCCCGAAAGGGTTTGTTTTCATCTACATAAAAGGTCTTGGCGTAGTTATCGGCAAACTCCAATGTGTCTTTTTCCATAGGAATTTTATGGATGGTATGGGAAGTAAACTCATATACTCCGCACCTTATCTCAAGGCTAATAAAAATGTGTTTATTTTTCATAAGATTTTTTACGTAGAAATTTATCTAATACTTCATACTCCTCTTTGGTTATTTCTATGGCTGCTTTAAGCCTTATGGCAATTTCCCTGCAATAGAAATAATACCATCCGTCTTTAGGAACATCCATGTCCTTATAAAAAGTCTTGGCGCAATTATCGCCAAACTTCTGTGTGTTTTTTGTGCTTGAAATTTTATGTACGGTATGAGAAGCGTATGTATGCTCCCTGTTTTTAATTTCAAGGGTTACAAAAATGTATTTGGTTTTCATGTTTTTTTATTACTTAATCTAAAGGCGTTAGTATAAATTCAATCAACTGTTCTTTTGAGTATTTGTAATTCAGATACTCCCTTTGAGATATGCCAAGTAGGGCGCATAGTTGTACGATGTTTTTATGATACAATTCTTCTCTCGAGTAATTCATACTATTGCTTTGGTCTTGTTATGTAGAATAAAGGACTTGCTAAAAACAAGCCCTTTATTTCATATAGTTTATAGCTTATATTTTTACCAATTCATTAAATGCCTTTTGTGTTATCTCGGCAGACTTACCAAACAGGATGTTTTCAAATTTTACCTTTTCATCTTTATAGCTGCGTTGGTGGTCTAAGTAATGAGTAATGCCGTTATATGCTCCCCAAGCTGTACCCATGATAGTGGATTGTCCTATTCCTGTATGATAAGAAGCAAATACCGCCTCCTGTATATTTTTAATACGGCTGCTGTCCTCTTTTTCAGATTTAAACAGGTCGGCTACTAATTTTTTTACCTGTTCATCGGTAACGGATTTCTTTGCCAACACATTAAAGCACTCGTTTAATTCTTCTGTGTACTTATGCGTTATACCTAACAGTTTATGCGCATTGCTAAGATTTTGCTTTACGTTAGATGTATGACGGATGGAGATTTTATTTTTTGTTCCGTATAAAGCAGCGTTTAAGGTATTCTGACAAACAACCCTAATCGGGGTAATGGCTGCTACTACCGAACCGCTGCCATCATGTGAAGATGTTAGCAGTACAAAAACTTCGGTGTTATCGTCTGTTCCTGCAATGCGGATAAAATCAGGCATTTTAGCAGAAATAAAAATACGCTCGCCAAAACCTAAAGCCCCTGCGGTTTCATACATGGCTGCTCCTGCTTCGGTAATACTGTCAAAGAATAAAAAAGCATCTTGGTTTTGTACTACTTCATAACGTGCGCCGACAATGCCAAGCGGTAAGCCTGTGTCTTTTCTGTAAGTAACGTACTTGTCATTAATGGAAATTATCTTGCTGTCAATTTCTGCAACTGCATTTGTTTTATCTACAAAATAATTTAATCCTGCAAGCTCAATGGCTTGTTTAGATGTCATGGCTTCTTTTACGATTTGCCCTAAACCGTGCCAAGCTGTTTGTGTGCTTGCAAAAGAAATTTTGCCCTTTGTTTCATTTAAGTTGTGTGCCATTTTTTTGTTTTTTTTAGTTAGTAATTATGTATTGATTTATATACAAAATTAACCAATCAAAAAGCGATAACACCATGAAACACCCTGTAATTACTGACAGTTCAAGCCAACTACAACTTTTGTCCCCAACACTTTGACGTAGGCAACAAATAATAATTCCGCAGCATGTGCAAACAGCACATTAAATAATGCGGTCATATATGAATAGTAGTCTTATAATAGTAGCATTGCACATGAAATAAATAATACGGAGATTTGTAAAATAAATAAAATCCTTCGCCCTCATTACAGTAATATAAAAGGTAGTAATTATAAAAAAAATGCGTGTTATAATTGTGCGATATGATAGAAGAAAGGATTAGCTGGCTTGAAAAAACAGACAAACAAATACAAGACGGGCTTTATACAACAACTAAAATATCCAAACACAGTTTAAAGCTGTTTAATACCTATTGCAAAGAAGAGCATATTTCAAAAACGGATGCCTTTGATGAGATTATCACGTTTTTAGACAAAACAAAAATGCCCCTATCCGTTTTACATGACAGGTACGAGCTTTCTCAAATGAACACTTTAATCCGAAACTATCACAATCACACCACAGGTATTTTAAAGAATTTTGAAAATAGTTTTCTTACTCATTTAGATGCAAATCATGCAAACAGTTTAGAATTCTTACATAAAACAGTAACTTCTATTTTAGAATTTAAAACAAAAGAAAACCTAATCAGTACCCAAAATTTTAAACTCCTGCGTGGATTAGTTTCAGGGCTTTTAGAAGATAAAGATGCAAGTATTTTACTTAGAGAAACTCTTTTAGCCATACAAGAATCAGAAAAAACACAAGAACTTAAACAGATACCGGAATCTGAAAAAGAACAACAGCAGAGTGATATTAAAGAGTATGTATATTTAACCGGCAAAGTGGGAAACATTAACATCAACCTGCTACCGAGTAATAAACTTATGTACTGCCTAATCAATTTAGCTACACAAGACACCACTTCCGAGAATACGGTTTGGCATCAGGTTGCCTTATGGCAAGGAGAATTGACACAAAAATTAGGTTTAGCCACCCACGAAGATATAAGAGCTTATTTCTCTAAAATAAATACAGGAGATGTGCTGAGATTAAAAGGATTTATTAGAAACGATTCCTATAAACAAGAAAATAAAAAAGCTATAAAACCCACCTTTATAGTTACCGAGATACTTAAACATCTTTCACGGACATCCCAAAAATAAAACATAGTTCGACAAGCTCACTAACCAAATGATAGCCCGATTAGATAATCCAAATAAACCAAGTAAAGGAGAAAATGTTGCTTACAGTAACAAAGGCTCAGTAGCTCGATTAAAAAATTACTTAATACAGAATAAAGATAAATACGACAGCTCTGATTTATTCTTTACCGCTACCAAAAATAACATGCCTGCCGATGAGTTTTATAAAATGATAGATACCAATGTTAAGGGATTAGGCAGAGATGAACATAAATTTTATTCTTTTACCATAAACCCCTCCGGTGAAGAACTAAGTTTTATCCATAGCGATAAAGAAAAGCTAAAAGAATTTGTCCGTGCAGCTATGGCTGATTTTCATACCGCACATAAAACCATCAAAGAAAGCGATCAGCTTGTTTGGGCTGCCATTATCCATGACAACAGATTATACACCGAAGATGATATTAAAAGAGTTAAACAAAATAATGAGGAAAATTCTAAAGCAGAAAACTCTAAAATTAAAATGAGCGATATAAAGCTTGGAGAAATAAAAAAAGGAGAAAACACCCATATACATATTGTACTATCCGCCAGAGATGCTGCACAAAAGAAAACCATCACTGTATTAAGCCCCAAAAATAAAGTCAGCAGAAATTTTGAACTCGGGAGCTTTCAGCGTAACAACCAGAGATTATTTCAGGAAATGTTTAACTATAAAAAAGGAGAAAACATCTATGGGAATGTTCAGGAGAATTATATAAAGAAAAAAATAGAGCAGCTTGATAAAGTACATTATAAAACGTATGAATTAAGCGATATAAAAAAATCAGGCGATAAAATGGATTGGTCAAGCCGGTTCACAATCAACCTTTCCAATATGTTCAGGGAAGCCCATATTGAAAAGCAAATCGTCTTACAGCCTAATGTATATCTTGAACAAGGCAGGAAATACTATAACGAAAACCTGCCCCAAGCCAAAGCATCCGTAGGTGAAGTAAAGAGCAGTTATGTTTTTAAAGATAATATAAGTTCCTACCATGCTGCTGCTGATAATATTCTCAGCATGTTGGCAAGTGAAGGAAATAAACAAGAAACCAAAGGATATGATTTGATAAAAAAACCAAAAAAGAAAAACAGACCGGGACTTGGAAAAGGTTTTAGTATGTAAGATAAGATTAAACGAGCACCTATATTTAATTTATAAGTAGCATGAATACAGCATTTATAATTACTACACGATAAAAATCAATACACTAGTAAAATTAATAGTAATTAACTTTTGTAACATAAAATAATTCAGAACTTTGTAAAATAAATAACCCCTCTTCGCCCCCTCTTAAAAAGAAG
>PLYA01000090.1 GCA_003153315.1 Bacteroidota bacterium | reverse complement strand
ACCCTGCCAAATACGTATAATAACCCGAACTGCCATCGCTTACGAAAACAACGTTTTCCGCAAAACAATCGACAGTAGAAGATGAAGAAATAGTTGATCGAGTCCACCTAACACCACCATCGGTGCTTTTAAATAAACCTAAAGATGTACATACATACAAATAGGATGCATTAGCCGGATGCACAGCAATACTTGTAATAACATACGATTGTGAGCCACTTGGCAAAGCAGTTAAATTAGACCATGAAGGAGTGCCGCTAAAGTTATATATAGAAATATTGTTTGAATAATCAAGTAGGCCAGTACCGGGATCGTAACACCTATGATAATTGCCAATTAAAACCTGTGTTGTACTTAAAAAAGTTATGGCACCAACGCCATCAGCACCGGTTGAACTCATGTTGATGTTTGTCCAGTAGGTTCCGCTATTGGTGCTTTCCCAAAGGCCACCATATTTACTACCTGCAAATAAATGTGCTGGATTATTGGGGTCGTAAGCAATGGAAGTTATTCGTCCGGTTTCAAACCCACCGGTAACTATGTTAGCTAAAGAGTTCGGGTAAGTTGTGTAAGAAAAAACTGTTCCGGTAGCATCAACATTTGATATCGGGCCAACAAATTGCCAATCGCTTGCCCCGGTTAGTTGCGGAAACATTGCATGATAAGAGCATGCAAGCAATATGGATATTATGAATTTAATTTTTTTCATTTTATAATTTTTATAATGCAATTAATATTTTGAGACTACTTAAAAAGGAAATTTATTTCTTTTCTAATTCCAAAATTCTCGCATCCTGAGCCTGAATTTTTTTGTTCATCTCAATAATATATAATGTAAGCTCTTCAATTTTTTCCATTTGTTTAGCTTGTACGGCACCAACATCTAAACCTTTAGTTTCAATTTCGGTTGCAGATGGAATGTTTGGTAAATGTTTGTTTTCTTTAATATAGTCTTCAACTTCTTTCAACGTTTTTAGTTTGTAATCCTTATTAAAAACATAATCAGACCATCCAATTTCAACTACAACTTTGTTTGCTCTGATAGCTCCTAAAACAGAAAGTTTATATTGATATCCGCTTACATTCATAGTAGCAGGATTTATACCACCGATACCAACATTGCCATCATCGTTTATAAATAAAGCATAATTAAAAGAAGCACCAATACCGGCTACATTATGTCCACCTGATGGTTTCCAAAAATTTAAACCATGGTCGGTTGCATCATATTCCATTCCATATTCTCCATAAGTAGCAGCTGTTGAGCTACCACCCAATAAAATTTGGGGACCTCCAAGTCCCGATACGGTACCTTGCATTAAAATAGCGCCGTCTTGTATTTGTAATTTTTGTGTAGGAGCTGTAAGACCTATACCAACGTTGCCAATAGAACCTGAAGTACCATTACCACCACCTACAAAAAGAGTTGGTACATCGCTATTAAAACCAACACCTAAACTAAATGGAATTACGTTTGTCATTGAGTGAAGACCTCCACTAGCCACATAACCACTGCCTAAAGCTATTGCATTAGTTGCAGTAGCAGCTGTTTTGACACTATATCCAATAGCCATACTATTTAGCGCATCAGTTTCTGTTCCGGTCATTCCAATTGCTGTACTATTATTCCCATACGCTACCACATTATAGCGCCCTATAGCAAGTCTATTGCTCCCATATATATTATCGTAGGACGGGTGTGAACCAGATACGGGCATTGTACGGATTACAACAGAGCTATCTCCGATATGAAGACCATTAGTATCGGGATACGTAATTCTTGAAGTTGCGATTTTTGGCAGGTTTAAATTACCAGCCATCGTCATATTTCCTGCATTATCTACACTAAAAATATTTGTGTTAGAACTGTTGGTAATTTTAAGTGCCGTGGTGCCATTGGCTTTTAAGTTAAGTGCAGTGTTTGCATCTCGTGTAGCAGGACTACCAATTTCAACATTATTACCTGTAGTTAAATAACCACCGGCAGACCCGGTACAAACAGCAACATCTTGCGCTGTTGTTGTGTTATAATTTAATAAAAGAGATGTGCCTGTTGAATTAATAACAGAGTGAGACCCATCGTAACCCATTTTTAAATAAGTTGGCGTACCTGTCATAGTACCTGAATAGAAATAGTCGCTAGATGGTATGTGAATATGACCCGTAACATCTAAAGGATATGCCGGGCTTGTATTTAAAACACCAACATAGGCGTTGCTTTGTAATATTGTAAGTGCCCTAGTAGTATTTGTAGATAAAGCAAGATCGCTACTACCACCAGAGGCAGCAAATGTTCCCAGATAAAAATCGTAACCAGAGGCTCCTGTTGTATTAAAGGTAACTGCACATTCTGAATTTGTACTTGAAGCACGGTTTAAAAATAAACGACCGTTACCAGACCCTGTTGTGTTGCCTATATCAAATCTTACTTTTCCTATTGCTTGTAGTATATAACCAGAGACAGGAGTAGTACCTATTCCTAATTGACCAGAGGAAGTTAATGTCATTTGTTGGGTATTGTTTGTATAAAAGTTTAATGGGGTTGATGTATTAGTTCCAATATTCATTTGAGTTAATCCAGTACCATTAGCGTTTAAAACAGCTGCACCTGCCTGGTTTATTCCTGAACTTGTAAAACCCGTGCCTAAAGCCTGCATATAAATTGCGGGGCCATTTGCAATTGCACCGTGACTTGAACCAGAAGCAGTTGCAGTGCTAGTATTTGAAATATTAATAGAGGTAAGAGCATTTTGTGATTTTTGGATTGAAAAAAGCTCACTACTAACAGGTGCTGTAGCTCCTATAATAACGGAGGTGCCATTATCATAAAGTAAGGAATTACCAATAGTTGATGTGCCAGTAAACTTAGGAATATAACTAGTTGTTCCAGATCCAGTAACAGTTTGAGCAAAGCCCTTTGCTGTAAATAAGCTAAATGCTATTAAGGCAAGTAGTAATGTTTTGTTGGTGGTTAATTTTTTCATTTCGTTTTTTTTACGAATGTATAGCCTTAAGCTAATTTAAAACCTGAGTTTTTGTGTACTGCAGGTTTAGGGCAATGAACTGTATGTTTAACCAAATAAACGGTAAAAAATGCTTTGAAAACCCTTTATATGTAATGTTTTTTGAACCCATTAAAAATTAATTGAATTTTTTTCGGATTACATTTTAGTATTGCAAAACAGGTACAACATTTGGTGCTTTTTATGCAAGCATATTGTGGGCTGCCTGCCAGTTAAAAAAATTAAATTATTTATTATCAATTCTTTAAGTGAAATGGACTAAATTAGGTAGCAATAAAAAACAGGGTCTTTTGTCTCGCACGGGCTACTAATAAAAAAAACCCTTGATTTTCAAGGGGTTTTTCTTTAAAATACAATTTTAGTAGCGTTTTTATTCTTTAACCACCCCCTAATTAAATCATTCATATCTGGATAGTAGTTTTTGCATTTTACAATATCTCTGATTTCTTCTAATGAATTTGCTTGTGTGGTTTGGTCTATATAACCATGTCCTGCATATTTTCTATCTTCAATTAAAATAATTGATTTTTCATCTACTCTTCTTCCCTTATCAATAATTACAAAGTTTTCATTCTTAAAAGAGTATTCAGTAAGAATTTTTATAGTTCGTTCGTTATATAAATCTATTTCTTCGTCGCCCGCACAAATGCCTTTGCATTTTTTTATCTGATGATTAAAGCAAACAGCCTCTTCACTTACTAAACTACAATAACGCATGCAAAGCTCATGTTCTTCAATCCAGGCTTCTAAGCGCTCTCGTGCTGTTAAATAAGTGGTAAAAGAAAGTAGTGGATTCTCAGCTTCATCATAAGGAACAATTTTAAAATTGATAATGCCTTGTTTATCTTTCCATGTGTTTATGCTATGCGTAAATATGTCTGATTTACGCATACGGTTATACTTAGGTTTATGGGTTTTAATTTCTTCTGACTCATGTAGTAAGGCAATCAATTCACTTCCTGTTAAAACAAAATCTACATTATATAACTCATTAAGCATTTTTTTTCCCTTTTGCTCATGGGTGTTAAAGTGGCTCATAGCACGATTATACATGTTTACACTTTTGCCTATATAAATAATTTCACCATCCTTGTTTCTAAAATAATAAACCCCGCATTTTTCAGGTAACTTCTTTAAGATGTACTCTTTGATTTTATCGATGCGCCTTGTCATTATCTCCTGAATGCCCACGTTCTTATACTGCGGATGTGTTGCTTTTAAACTTAGGAGTAAGTCAAATAGTTTAGCCGTAGCAACTACATCGCCCTCGGCTCTATGCCTGCCTTCTATTTCTATGCCTAATGAAGCGCATAAATGCCCAAGACTATACGATATTCTTTTTGGAAGAATTTTTCTGGCAAGTCTTACTGTACAAAGTGTTTCTCGTTTGTATTTATACCCTAAAGATGCAAACTCAGCTTTTACAAAACCATAATCAAAGCCTACGTTATGAGCTACAAATATGTGTCCTTCGGTCATTTCTAAAACCTTCTTTGCAATCATGGCAAAGGTTGGTGCATCTTCCACCATTTCGTTGGTTATACCCGATAAGCGCGTGTAAAAAGTTGATATATGGCATTGGGGGTTTACCAGTGTAGAAAACTTATCTACTACCTGCAATCCATCATGTATTAGGATGCAAATATCAGTAATGGCTCCTTTTTTAAGCTCAAATTTCCCGCCACAGGTTTCTATGTCAATTATGGCAAACATGATTTACTCCCTACAAATTCGTTTAAAAATTATCTTGCTCAAAATGAACACGTTTAACTTTTATTTTTGATTTGCTAATATATTTAGCAAATATACACTAAATTATTTAGCATCTTTGCAAAGAGATACTGATTTCCTGGTTTTTGTTTTTTGTTTAAGACTCATGAATAGAACTGTTGTACATATGGACTTAGATACATTTTTCGTATCGGTAGAACGTTTGACCAACAGTTCTTTAATGGGTAAACCTATTTTAATTGGGGGCACAAGTGATAGGGGAGTTGTTGCTTCATGTAGCTACGAAGCAAGGCAATTTGGCATTCATTCGGCTATGCCTATGAGAATGGCTAGGCAATTGTGCCCGCATGCTATTATTATACGGGGCGACCATGAGCAATATACTAAGCTGTCAAACGCAGTTACCGATATTATACAAGAAAATGTACCGCTTTACGAGAAAACATCTATAGATGAATTTTATATAGATATGACGGGTATGGATAAATTCTTCGGCTGTTATAAATCAGCTACTGAACTTCGCCAAAAAATTACCAAAGAAACCGGCTTGCCTATTTCATTTGCTATGTCCTCCAACAAAACAGTTGCAAAAGTTGGCACGGGCGAAGCAAAACCAAATGGGCAAAAAAATATTCCTTTTGGTGAAGAGAAAATATTTTTAGCCCCCTTATCTATCAAAAAAATACCGATGGTAGGGGATAAGACTTATATGCTATTGCGTAACATGGGTATAGAAAAAGTACGTACCGTGCAAGAAATGCCTGTTGAGCTTATGGAGCAAGTATTGGGACAAAACGGAATTGTAATATGGAAAAAAGCCAGTGGCATTGATAACAGTCCTGTTGAACAATACAGCGAACGAAAATCTATTTCAACCGAATGTACTTTTGAAAAGGATACTATAGATATGAAAAAATTAGAATCCATATTTGTCAGCATGACGGAAAAACTAGCTTTTCAGTTACGCAGCGAAGAAAAATTGACATCATGCGTAACCGTTAAAATCCGTTACTCTGATTTCAATACTTATACTATGCAAGCAAAAATTCCTTATACCTCTTTAGACCATGTACTGAGAAATAAAGTAAAAGAATTGTTTGAAAGACTTTTTCAAAAGCGATTACTCATTCGTTTAATTGGCATACGTTTTAGTCATTTAGTGCAGGGCAATTATCAGTTTGATATGTTTGATGATACGGCCGAGCAGCTGCAATTATATCAGGCAATGGATAAACTNNGCATGGATGTAAAGAAAAGAGATTTTAATCCGTTTAACGGAAAAAACACATTAACCTGATGTTACTTAATTGCCACACATATTACAGCTTTGGTTACGGAACATTATCTGTAGAAGGACTTCTGAATGAAGTGGTGCTAAAAGGACATAAATCGT
>PLYA01000073.1 GCA_003153315.1 Bacteroidota bacterium | reverse complement strand
ATTTCTTGGAGAAAAGAACTTACTATAGAGTTTCTATCGCAGGAGCCTGTGTTTGATGAAGAAATGACTGTAATAGATACTTTACTGAATGCTAAAAACAAATTTACCGATGTTATAAAACGCTACAACCTTGCTGTAGCAGGCGACCCAAGTGTGGACATGGATGCGGTTATTATGGAAATGACCGACCTAAATGCCTGGGACTATGAAAATAAGGTAGAAGAAATTTTATCGCGCCTGCAAATAACACAGTTAAAGCAAGCTATGAAAACCTTAAGTGGTGGGCAGCGCAAACGCGTAGCATTAGCGAGAGTTATTTTAAACAAGCCCGATTTATTGGTACTAGATGAGCCAACCAACCACTTGGACATTGAAATGATTGAGTGGTTAGAGAATTATTTATTTGATAATGATTTTACCCTTTTGGTTGTTACCCACGATAGGTACTTTTTAAATAACGTTTGTAACCACGTAATTGAAATTGAAAACAGTCAGCTTTATACTTACAAAGGCAACTTTGAATATTATTTAGAAAAGAAGGCAGAGCGCATGCTGGCCAACGCATCTGAAATTGATAAAGCAAAAAATTTATATCGCCGAGAGTTAGAATGGGTGCGCAAAATGCCCCGTGCACGTGGTACAAAATCAAAATCGCGTGTAGATGCTTTTTACGATGTAGAAGAAAAAGCAAAGCAAAAGAAAGAAGATGATGGTGTAGAAATGTCGGTAAAAATGAGCCGATTAGGAAGTAAGATTTTAGAACTTCACAACATCTCTAAAGCTTATGGCGAGCGAAAATTAATTGACCACTTTAATTACGTTTTTAAAAAAGGTGAAAAAATTGGTGTTTCGGGTGCTAATGGCTCAGGTAAAACAACTTTATTAAATATCATTCAAGGTTTTGAGGAAGCTGATAAAGGAACCATTCAAACTGGAGAAACGGTTGTTTTTGGTTACTATTCTCAAAAAGGAATGGTACTAAAAAACGAAAAGCGCATTATTGAAACCATTAGTGATATAGCAGAATACATTCCCTTAGCAGATGGTACAACACTTAGCGCAGGCAAATTACTGGCACGCTTTAATTTCCCACCACATGTACAATATCAAAATGTATCTACACTTAGTGGTGGCGAAAAACGTCGTTTGTTTTTGCTTACTATTTTAATGAAGAACCCAAACTTCCTTATTCTGGATGAACCTACAAATGATTTGGACATTGCGACCCTGCAAACCTTAGAAGATTTTTTAACTGAATTTAGTGGTTGTGTACTTATTGTATCTCACGACAGGTACTTTATGGATAAATTGATAGACCATCTTTTTGTGTTTGAAGGGCAAGGAGAAATTCGTGATTTCCCGGGCACTTATACTCAATATAGAATTTGGAAAGATGCTCAGAAACAAGTAGCCGGCAAAAATCAGGTGGCAGAAAAACCGGCAGCTAAAGTTGAAAGCAAAGGAAAGTCTGAGGTTAAAGTAGAAGCAGCTAAACCAGCTTCAACTACCAAAAAATCGTACAAGATTTTAAAAGAAATTGAAGATTTAGAAAAAGAAATTGCTGCACTTGAAAGTAAAAAACAAGAATTGGAAGCTGCACTTACCAGTGGAGAAACCGACCATGTTAAACTTCAAAAAACAGGTGAAGACTTAGCTGAAACCATAAAAACCTTAGATGCTAAAAGCTTTAGATGGTTAGAGTTACAAGACTAATTTGATTATTTTAGCTTAATGAAGAATATACTCTCCCTCTTCTTTATTGATCAAACTAAATTACGTAATACAAAGTACGTTTCAATAATTGGTTTATTTATTATTGTTTTTGCCATTGTATCTATTATTTCGGGGCGAGATATAAGTTTACAAGCAGATTTTACCGTTTTTTGGCAAGCAGGTAAAAATTACATCAACGGAGTATCATTATATAGTCAGATTGGCGGTACCGAAAGATACATCTACCCCCCTTTTGCAGCCATGTGTTTTCAGTTACTTGCTTTATTTAGTTTGCATCAGGCAGCGGCATTATTCTGTTTTTGCAACCTGTTATTTTGGGTAATGATTATTTACTACACGCAAAAAATTATTTTACAGTTAGCACCACAAAGCACACACGTTAAACAAGCTTTATTTATTGGATTTATTTTATCATTCAGGTATTTTTTATACCACACCTGGTTTATACAAATGAACGAATTGGTTCTATTGTTGAGCCTTGCCGCGGTTTATAATCATTTAATAAAAAAAGACCATTACGCTATTCCTTTAGTAGTTGCTGCAACTTTTATTAAAATTATACCCCTGTTTATTTTAATATGGATACTAAGTAAAAGCAATTTTAAGAGTTACTTGCGTACCGCTGTTTACACAGCTATTTGCATTATTATTCCGTTATTAATGAGAGGTTTTCATCAAGGCTTAATTGACTTACAAGAATATTATGTTACTTTTCTTCAACCATTTCAGGAAGGAAGAGTTGAGCCCAAACTACAAAACTATGGTCTGTCTGCAGCCCTGTACAAAGTGTTTTCTTATACAGAAGATGGAGATAAATATCACTACATAATAAACATTTTACCTACAGCTACCATTAACCTAATTTATAAATGCATCATTATATTTTTACTGCTTGCCTTTGCAGGAATGCTTATTTATGGCCGATTTAAAAAAGCCCCGGTTTCTTTATATGAGATAAGTTTTATTCTACTATTTACCCATTTAGTATCGGGCATTACATGGGAATATCACTTGGTTTCTTTGCTTTTTGTGGCAAGTGTTGTAGCATTAGATTATTTTAATTCGAAAAATAAAAGCCGAGTAGTTTTATACATACTCGGCTTTCTGTTATTTTTTAATTTAATAATTGGTGCAGACACTGTTGGCTACTACTTATACTACAAAAGCTGCGGCGGCAGTTTACTTACTTGGATGTTGCTTTTGTTATGCACTTACAACCTTGTTAGATACATAAAACAACAAAAGGAATCAAGAACTATTTAATTCCTCTGCCCTACTTTGCAGTTAGTGTTATGTAAGGGATAATAACTTCCTCTAACGAAATTCCGCCGTGCTGAAAAGTATCTCTGTAATAATTTACAAAGTGATTGTAGTTATTTGGGTAAGCAAAAAACTTATACTCTTTAGCAAATATGTAAACCGAGCTTACATTTTGTTTAGGCAAAAAAGCATCGTGCGGATTTTTAATTTCAAACACATCTTTTTTGTTATAGTCCATGCTTTTACCGGTTTTATAACGCAGGTTGGTGTTTACGTTTTTATCGCCTACAACTTTTATAGGGTCTTTAACGTGTACTGTACCATGGTCGGTAGAAATAACAATTTTTATTTTTTTGTGCGCCAATTGCTGAATAATATCCAACAAAGGAGAATGCTCTAACCACGATTTGGTTATTGAACGGTATGCAGGCTCATCATCAGCTAATTCACGAATAATCTCCATATCGGTACGTGCATGCGATAGCATATCAACAAAATTATATACAATAACGTTTAAGTTATTTTGCATTAGGTTATTGATGTTTTCAGCTAATTTTTTGCCCGCATTATGGTTGGTAATTTTGTTGTAGCTCATTTTTACATCTTTACCTAAACGCTTAAGCTGAGCCTGTAAAAACTGTTCTTCAAACTGGTTTTTCAATCCCTCGTCCTCATCATTCAACCACATGTCAGGGAATTTCTTTTGGATTTCAGTAGGCAATAACCCGGCAAATATGGCATTACGGGCATACTGTGTAGCAGTTGGTAAAATGCCATAATACAACTCTTCGCTTTCTACTTTATATAATTCGGTTAGAATGGGTTGAATTACTTTCCATTGGTCGTAACGCAAATTATCTATTAATAGAAAAAATACACACTCATCTTTATTAAGCTCTGGAATTAATTTATTTTTCAATAGTGTATGCGACATGGTAGGTGTTTCATCTGCCGTGCCGTTAAGCCATTTTAAATAATTACGTTCTATAAACTTACTAAAACCATTATTAGCTTCTAGTTTTTGCGTGTGCAAAATCTCAAGCATACTTTTATCAGATGATTTATCAATTTCTAACTCCCAATACACAATTTTTTTATACAACTCAACCCACTCCTCATAATTCATATCAGAATAAAGCAT
This sequence comes from Bacteroidota bacterium, assembly GCA_003153315.1. GTDB lineage: Bacteria > Bacteroidota > Bacteroidia > B-17B0 > Aurantibacillaceae > PALSA-968. The sequence goes on along the minus strand of PLYA01000073.1, from coordinate 167 downwards.
GCTGCTTATTTCCTGAAAGGCCTGACGGTATGATGTGTTTGTCTTCTCACCCACTAAACGCCTGTTATCAAGCGTTTTTTTAAGTGATAACAGTATTTGGTTGGGGTTAACAGGCTTAATTAAATAATCAGCAATTTTAGAGCCTATGGCATCATCCATAATATACT
>PLYA01000011.1 GCA_003153315.1 Bacteroidota bacterium | reverse complement strand
ATAAGTTTTCTTTATAAGAGCCGTAGAAGACTACTACGTCGATAGGTCATAGGTGTAAAGGCAGTAATGTCAGAGCCAAGTGATACTAATTGCTCGTATGCTTTCAAAAAATCTCTTCTTGTGTCTTTTTTCAATTTGTTATCTAAATCAAAAATATTAAGAGTAACAGATTTTAGTTCTTAACTAATATCCTAACTCGCAGTTTTTGGTGTCTATATCATCGGGGTTCACCTTTTCCCATTCCGAACAGAGCAGTTAAGCCCGATAGAGCTAATGGTAGTTGGCCTAAAGCCCGCAAGAGTAAGTCGATGCCAATTTTAAAAATCCCCCTTCAGAAATGACAGGGGGATTTTTTTTTGAAGTTATTTTTCATAAGTCCTCTTAAGTTTTTACTTCTTAAGCCAAAAGGCTTATACCTTTGCATTCCCAATGTATTTAAAACAGCTAAGTCTTATTAATTTTAAAAATTATGTCGAGGCATCGGTACTGTTTCATCCTAAGCTAAATTGTTTTACAGGAACTAACGGTATGGGTAAAACTAATTTACTGGATGCTATTTATTATCTCTCGTTTTGTAAGAGTTGTTTTAATACTGTTGATAGTCAGAGTATTTCTTTTGAGCATGACTTTTTTATGATACAGGGCTTGTTTGATAAAGGCATGGAGATTGATGAAATCTATTGCGGCATAAAGCGTGCGCAAAAAAAAGTATTTAAACGCAATAAAAAAGAGTATGAAAAATTATCAGACCATATAGGCTTGTTTCCATTGGTAATGATTAGTCCGGCTGATATCATTCTTATTAGCGGGGGCAGCGACCAACGCAGGCGTTTTATAGACGGCATTATTTCTCAGTTTGATAAATTGTATCTCGAAAATTTAGTACAATACAATCACGTACTTCAACAACGAAATGCCTTATTAAAATATTTTTATACTACCCGTTCTTTTGATGCCATATCACTGGAGGTGTGGGATGAGCAACTTGTAAAGTACGGTTCGTATATACACGATGCACGCGAAAAATTCCTGAAAGAATTCATCCCTGTTTTTGAAAGCTATTACAAACTTATTTCAGAAAACAATGAGCAGGTGGGTTTGCAGTATGTTTCTACCATTAATCAGGATTATAAAACAGCGCTTCAAAATGCCATAAAAAAAGATTGCGCTTTAGAACATACCAGTGTGGGTATACACAGAGATGATTTGGATTTTTTATTGAATAATAATCCAATAAAAAAGTTTGCTTCACAAGGGCAACAAAAAACATATTTACTTGCCTTGAAGTTAGCGCAATACGAATTTATTAAAAACAAAAAAGGCGTAAAACCCCTGTTACTGTTGGATGATATACATGATAAGTTAGACGCACAACGGTTAAAAAAATTAATTGAAATAGTTGCTTCTTCTGAATTCGGTCAGATTTTTATTACCGATACCCACACGGAAAGAATGCAAAATTTATTTGGTAAAAATAATCTTGACAGAAAAATTTTTAGAGTTGAGAATGCCGAGATAAGTGAGGTTGATTAGAATTTACTCTGATGTTACGGTAGAAGTAAGTAAAAACAAAGATGTTTCATCATCAATCTTATCAAACTCATAAGCCAATTTATTGCCTGATTTCATGGCAATTGTAATAAAGCCCAATCCCGCACCGCCCTTTTCTGATAAGTGGTTATTTTCCAGATGTTCCATATAATATTGCTTGAGGGCGGCAGCATCTTCAAACTCATTAATGGTTTTCATCTGATTTTCTAAGCCGTCAATATTTTTTGTTTGAACAAGGTTAGCGGAAGTAATATGAGTTTTAACACCGTTCTTTCTTAAAATAAAGAAATTATGTTGCTTGCCCTCTGCATCTTTATTACCATGGATAAGCATATTCTGAAGAGTTTCTACACTGATAAAAAATATCTTTTTAAGCGGTCCTTTGGGAACTCCGGCTTCAACAATTTTAGTTTCTACCTCGGTTTCTAATTTAGCCACCTGCTCTTGAGATAAAGCACCATTAAAAGAGACCAACACACTCTCATCGGCAGGAACAACCTCCAGTAGAGTTTTAAATTTCTTAGTAAAAAAACTTTCTATGTTTGCGCTTTCGCTCAAAATCTTTACTTAAATAATCCGTGCAATTCTGCATCAACCTGTCTTATTATTTTTCCCAAGTCTTCAGGTTTTTCATTTATATTTAAATCATCTACGTCTACTATAACAAATCTACCTGCTTCATAAGAAGATATCCATGCTTCGTATCTTTCATTTAATCTTTTTAAATAATCAAGCCTGATGGCAGCTTCATATTCCCTTCCTCTTTTCTGAATGTTTTTTACTAAGGTAGGAACTGATGCGCGTAAATAAATCAATAGATCTGGCGGTTTTACCAAGCTTTCCATTAATTTAAAAAGTGAAAAATAGTTTTCAAAGTCGCGGGTAGTCATAAGTCCCATAGCATGAAGATTGGGAGCAAAAATGTATGCATCTTCGTATATCGTACGGTCTTGAATAACTGTTTTTTTTCCCTTATGAATTTCTAAAATCTGATCAAAACGATTATTTAAAAAATACACCTGCAGGTTAAATGACCATCGTTGCATATCTTCATAAAAATCATTTAGGTAAGGATTATCATCAGCATCTTCGAAATGAGGAGACCACTTAAAATGTTTTGCCAACATAGATGTTAAGGTAGTTTTACCTGAACCAATGTTTCCGGCAATAGCTATATGCATAAAAAAATATTATTACGGGTTGAAATAATAAGCTAAATTAGAAATTATTTTATCTTTTTAAAAATAAGTTTTTATGACCCCATAATACGAGTTAATTTTAATAAAAAAGCTTCATTTATAAGTTTTATAAATGAAGCTTTTTTACTTGAGGGTAGATTAATCGTTTACAAACTTTTTAGTGGTTTGTTGATTGTTATTTAAATTAGTAATGGTAACGTATAACACTTGGTTTTTACTATCGTTTATGTTTAAATATATTCTATCATTTACTACGGTTAAACCGGCATTGTTTAAAAGATTTTGCCCTAAAATATTATATATTGTAATGTTTACTTTAGTTTGGTTTGCATAATCAAACTGAAGATAATTTCCTGAACCATCTCTGCTTAAAGTAATATCTCCACTACCACTAACTTGTTTTATACCAGTTGTTGCATCTACCTGAATAATTTGTGTAGAGCTGACTGTATCGTTACAACTAGCAATAATAGCGTCTAAGGTTATGGTATAGGTTCCGGGATTATTGTAGGCATAACTCGGAATTTGTTGGCTTGATATATCTCCATTACCAAAACTCCATATATAGTTTGTGGCATTAGTGCTATTGTTAATAAAACTAACATTTGCCCCAACATTAACTTGTGCAGGAACAGTGAATGCAGATGTTGGTGCAGCAGGTGCAGTTATAGTAAATGTTTGCGTGGCACTATTGCAAGTACCCACGGTTGATACATCTAAACTATATATGCCATTATTTAATCCCGCTAAAGAATCAGCTGTTGTTTTGTTTAAAGAAGTTTTTACAACAGTACCACTTGCATTTCTCCATATATAATTCCAAGGGCCTGCATCATTACCAACCGCCGTAATTAAACCATCGTGGGTATTATTGCAACTTGCCTGTCTGGTATTAGTTGTAATATTTAGCGGTAAAACAGTGATATTTAATATGAAACGTGCAACAGTTTCCGTATCATTAACTGTTACATTAAATGAACCAGCACGTAGGTCTTGATCGGGCATAACGCCATAGGTATCATGTAACGTTAAACAAGCTCCAGAAGGCAAACTTGCTAAGTTAGCTGTTGAAATGGTATATGATGTTGTGGTTCCGCTAAGTATTTTTACAGGAATAGAATAATTTGTAGTCAAATCAGGTAAGCCATTGATAACATAATTACTGCCCTGAATTATAGTAGATATTTGAAGAACGTTATTCCAAGTCATGGCACGAGAATCATAAGGATCAATACCTGTAGTTCCATTAGGATTAAAAGATATAACGGCTTCGCTCGTATTGGCACCGGCTGTTGCACTTAAACGGAAATAAGATGTAGTAATAGAAGCATCTTGCATTGGATTTGATGCTCTGAATAAAAAGCTGCTATCACTACCGCTCATAACTTTATCTGATTCTGAATAGTTAATAGAAGTAGCACCATTTACCACTACATAAAATCCTTGCCCGGCAGGTATTTTATCGTCTATAGAATTTCCACCGGGAGAGTACGCAGGAGTACTGATGCCTCCTGAAGCATTATATGTTACATAACTTCCGCCGCTGTATGTAGGAGAGTAAACGTATATGGTGCTTGCACCTAATGCAAGTGCACCGCTATTTGAAGCATCGTTCATTATCTTTTTCCATGAGATGGGAGATGGATAAGGGTTTGCCAAAAGGTTACTGCCTTTGTCTGCAGTAACGCCACTACTGGTAAGTCCAGACCAACTGCCACCACCTGTTTTGGGTGTACCTGTTAGGGTAATTAATTCAGCCGAAGAACTCGTGCCTGGGCTTGTTGTACCCAAGTAAACCCAATAACCCGTACCAGAAACGATTGTATTAGAATAAACAATGGTAGGAAAAGAATCTCCGGGTTCATTATAAGTTGTAACGGAATTAAATGCAGTCCCTCCCCCCCCTGTTTGCGGGGTTGTACCACTTGGACAAGTTGGACAATACATAGTAAAGTCACTATTCCATTGACTGAAAGTAGCATTAGTTATGCCTGCAACCCCCATCAACATCCAATTTGTAGTATTACCTGGAGGTGGGTTATGATAAACCTGTGAAGTAATATTGCCGGAAATACTTCCGCCAACTTTACCTATACGCCCTACATGGCCCACTGTACTTTGATCTGCAATTAAAGTTAAATTGCCACCTGTAGTAAGCGTTCCTGCTGTTGGAGAAATACTATCTATAATATTTAAGCTATTACCAAGCGTTAATGAACTATTTAGGATTAATGAGCTTAATGAACTTGTAGCGGTGCTAGTTTGTGTCATATATAAATTTCCCGTAAGAGAACCGGAAGCTTTCAAAGACAAGTTAGAAGTAGATGAACCTGAAATAGTAGCACCTCCCGTGGTACTTAATAGAATGGATGTTCCATTAACGGTAAGTGTATGCCCATTCAAATCCAATATCCCTGAATTATCATGTTCAAAGGTTTTTGTAACGGTAAGATTACTGCCTAAGGTACATGTAAATATTCCTGGACGGTTAATTTTGAAAACAGATACCGATTGAGAACCTGGCGTAAAAGAAAAAGTACCTAATGCCCCGCTACCCGCTATATTTATCTGCGCGTTGGCAGCACCTGTTATGGTTCCGGCACCTGTTATAGAGCCATCAATATTAAGTACTCCTAATGCACTGTTAGCTAAAGCAAGAGTTCCCGCAGAAATATTCAAAGCCCCGTTAACGGTTACAACACTATTTGGTAGCGTCTTGGTTCCTGAACCTGAAATGGTTAAGTTATAATAAGCAGATTTTGAAATAGTTTGTGCCCCCGAAGCAGCATAATTTATAGTACTTCCGGTATAAAGAGTTGTAGTAAGTGTAGGAACTGTTGTATTTTGAATGGTTAATGTACCGTTATTTGCCACACTAACAGTTCCTGTGCAGGCAAAACCGCTTGGTATAGTAAAATTAATAGAAGGAGTAGTAGTCACATCACCTACAAGTATTTTAGAACCCGCTCCGGATACTGTCCATGCCGCGCCTATGGTTGCAGAAGGGTTATTAATTATTTCATACGTAATGCCTGCTGTGGTAAAATTAGCCGGAGGTGTTCCTGTGCCATCAAAATTAACTCCCCAGTTGCTTAATACATTTAAATTTCCACTTGATTTGGAAAAATACGTATTAACCGTTCCGCTTAGTTGTATATCATCAATGGCATAATAAAGACCCACACCATCTGAAGGATAAGACCACCGCAAATATAAAGTGGTAGCATTTGATGCAGCTGCCGGTAAACTAACAGGGCCAACAAGTCCCCAAGTATCGATTGTTGCAATTTGTGTGTATGAAACAGGTGTGTATGTAACTCCATCTGTAGAATAAGAAAGTGTAATGGTAGGGAAACCAGCATCACTATATGCACCCCATTGCAAACTTAAATTACCAAAAGCTCTGGTTGAAACTGCATAAGTAATAGTTTCTGTTACAGAACTACCATCTATATCGTCTGCTAAAAGAAAATAATTTCCCGAAGCTCCTATATAACCATTACTATTAGGAATACCTGATTGAGTACCATCATCAACAAGCCAATCATCATTAGCTGCACCATATGCAATACTATCAGGCGGGTCAACTCCGACATCAAAGTTCTGCTTACACACAGTAGTACTCTGTGCTTTTACACTAACCGGAGAAAAAACAAAAGCACTTACCGTAAATGCTATTATTAAAGAGAATAATTTTGTTTTCATAAATTCTTTTTTTATTGGCTTAAAAGTATATAAAATTAGTATCCCTCACAAAAAAAAGAGGTGTTTTGTATTATTAGTACGGTGTATGTTTTTGCTAGGCTTATAAAAGTTGCCTTTAGCCCTTAAATGAACTAAATTTAAGGGTACACATAACAACAAGGGTCTAAAAATGGGCATTTTCCGGCTAATAGTAAAGGCTTTGATGATGAAGGTCAAGACTTCTATGATAAGAGTAAACACTTTCGAGTTGAGGGTAAAGACTTTGATGGTGAAGGTAAAGACTTTCATGATGAAGGTGAAGACTTTCGAGTTGGAGGTAAAGACTTTCATGATGAGGGTAGAGATTTTATTGGGGAAGGCTGAGACCTATAAGTTGTGGGTTAAGACCTGTAAGTTAAAGGTGAAGGCCTACGAGTTGAAGGTAGAAACCTATGGATTGAGGGTAGAAACCTATAAGTTGATGGTGAAGACCTATAGGTTGAAGGCAAAGACCTGTAAGTTGTGGGTTAAGACCGTAAAGTTGATAATAATGATTTATGTAAATAAGAGTTAAAACCTTAGTCTATAAGGTTAAGACCTACATAGCTGAAGGAGAAATTAAGAAGGTTTTTCTAAAAATAAAAAGGCATAAAAACAGCCCCACGGTGCATACGGTCAAACTCAAGGGTAGGGAATGGTATTTTGAAACAATTAAATATTGAGAACACCGTTTTTAATACCCGCGATTTGGTTTTTATTTTGGTTAAATCTATATCCAAAGACAGGTAATACTTGCGGTATCGGTAAAAAGGGATTACTTGTCCGCTTTTTGTTACAACTTCTGTTTGGTTACTAACAGGGTCGTAACCAGTCGTTCCGTCAGGATATACAATGGTGTTGTTTTTACCACTAATCATATTGGTAGCACCATACCCAAGCGCAAGGTTTATCCAATTAGGGAACTTGTTTCCTTTTTTTAAAAACGATGCCGGATTAATAGATACCCAATAGGTTTGCCCATTATAGTCTTTAATAATTTGTTCGGCAAAATTTGTTCCTAAAAGATTAGGACGGTATTGAGGAAAATTGGTGTAATGGTCAGAGAATTTAAGTTGTATACGCTGTTCTCCCCAATAATATTGCTGCAGGCTAAAGACAAAGCCACCCGCAATATCCGCAGCTTCATCGCCCCAGCTAAAGCCCCATTGTTTAGAGAAACCATCCATTACTTCTACTGCACTTAAATATAAAAGGCCAAATGTTTGCCCTATAATAATGCTTTCTCTTTCTGAAAAACCTGCCCATTTGAGGCCTCCTGCAGAAAAGTGCCCTACGGTAACTTTGAAAGGAGACGTTTCAAAGCCCGCCCAATCCATAGCTCCCGATATAAGTCTTGCACTATTATAAGTAGAGAACCCATGCCCCCATTTATCCATCTGGCACCACTGAGAGTTATCATTAAAAAAATGGAAGCCTGAGCTTTGATAAGGTTTATACCAAATGATATCTAAAAGTGTTAAAGAGCCCGCTGTATATGCACCCATAGAACCAAGCAATATGCTTTTACGAAGTATTTTTTGTTTACGCGTTAAGGTATCACCGGGTAATTTTTTTAAGGAATCAACAGGTAGTTTTTGTGAGAAAGAAATAGTAAACAGCAATAAAAAAAGAAGGGAAGCCGTAATTTTTTTTTGATGTGATTTTAAAAACATAAAAGCCTCTCAGGGAATTACTTGCTTACAGACGGAGTGATTTTTTTCACATACTCATCCCATTTCATTTTTTTGTACTCGTCATTGCCAAAGTAATGCGCTATTTTATTGGTCCATTCGGGCGTTTGATAAAAGCTCACTACATCCAGTGTTTCAAGTTTTTCATCCAAAAAAACAATGGCCGGAATAACAAAGTTTTTACGTGTAAGTTCCAATGCTAATGTATGAAAAGGAAATCCGCTTGCACCATTGTTGGTATATTTAACCCCTTTAAAATCTATTTCGCTTTTATCCTGTTGGGCATTAAACTCTACTAAGTAATATTTTTTATTCAGATAAGTTGCCAATGCGGTGTCGGTAAACGTAGTTTGGTTCATTACCCGGCAGGTATTACAAAAATCGGTATAAATAGATACGGCTATTTTCTTGGGATGCTTTTTTTGCAAAGCCAAAGCTTCGTTAAACGAATAGGTTTTGGGCTTCTTTTTTACAAATACCGTGTCATAAAAAGTATGATTAAAATGTTTGCTAAACTCCTCGTATATTGACGTTCTGAAAGCGCCTTCAACCGTAAAAACCAACAAAGGTTCTATTTTCTTTGATTCTAAATATCCTTGCGAAAGCAAATTGAATTGATAGTTATTTCCCACAAAAACAGTAGACGGGTAACTTAAACTTTGTCCGAGAAATTTTATAGCCAAATCGTGCGGAGATTTTTTTTCCTTGCTTTTATTTACATACTTTTCTCCGTTATACTCAATAGTATCATGCGTTTCGGCGTTAAACTGAACGGGATAAAAATAAGAGTTTATGTAATTTGCAATACCCGGATCAGAGTATGTAGTTTTCATCATATGTTTACACCAACCACACCAATCGGTATAAATATCTATCAGCAAAGGTTTTTGCTGTTTTTTCATCTCATCCTGTGCTTCTTTAAACGTAAGCCACTTTACTAAACCATGGTTTTCTTCCTGGGCAAATAAATTTATTCCCAGGAATAGAATAATTGTTAATAATAAACGCTTAAACATGGCATAAAAGTAGAAAAAAATCGGGGCTAAATTTCTCCAATAGCAATTTATAGCTAAATTTGCACCCGAATTTAAAAAACGTTAAAAACAGTTAATCTACTTTATGCCGAATACAGTACGCTTTTTAACTAACAAAACAAGAACAGCCGCTCTTCTTATAGCCCTTTTTTCTCTGTTATTTTCTAAATCATTTGCATACGACCCGGGTGAGGACACACTAAAGAAAAAAGCTGAAGCTGCCGCCGCACACGAAAAAAAAGGTTTTGATGCTGGTAAATTAATTACCGAACATATTAGCGATAGTTACGGTTGGCACATGTGGGGCGAAGGACATCATGCAGTTTCTATTCCCTTGCCTGTAATATTATACAGCGATAAAGGCTTGGATATTTTTATGTCGTCTGCTTTTCATCATGGACAGGAAGATGTGGTTGCCAAAAACACCTATCGTTTAGAAGAAAATCATATTAAGGTAATTGAGAACGGAGTAGTTAATGAAGAAGCTACGGCAAAACTTACTGATTTATCTATTACTAAAAACGTGATGTCTTTATTGGTAAGTGCTTTCTTATTACTATGGATATTTTTGAGCGTTGCCAAATCATACAAAAACCGAGTTGGTCAGGCACCTAAAGGTTTGCAATCATTTATTGAACCGCTTATTATGTTTGTAAGAGACGATGTTGCTAAAACGTCCATCGGCCCAAAGTATGAGAAATTCATGCCTTATTTATTAACGGTTTTCTTCTTTATCTTTATTAATAACCTGATGGGTTTAATTCCTGTTTTTCCGGGTGGTGCTAACTTAACAGGTAACATTGCCATTTGTGCAGTATTGGCCTGCTTTACTTTAATTATCATTTTTGCAAACAGCAACGGGCATTATTGGAGACACATTTTTGCCATGCCCGGTGTACCTGCTTGGGTACTTATTATATTAACGCCTATTGAGCTTTTGGGTGTGGTACTAAGACCTTTTGTATTAATGATACGTTTGTTTGCCAATATTACCGCAGGGCATATTATCGCTTTAGCCTTTTTTAGCTTGATATTTATTTTTGGCGAAATGAGTACAGGTGCAGGTTTAGGCGTAGCTGTATTGTCGGTTGCCTTTACTGTGTTTATGGGCTTTATGGAATTGTTAGTAGCATTTTTACAAGCTTATGTATTCACATTATTATCAGCTATGTATTTTGGAGCGGCTATTGAAGAAGGGCATCATGCGCATGACGAACACCATGCACACGACCATGTGCAACCAACTTCGCAAATAGATATAGTATAAAAGAAATTAAAAGTTTTTGCCTGTTTCGTAAAACAGGTTTTGTTTAACCTAAATAAAAAAGTAACATGATGTCAACTGTATTATTAGAAGCTGTACAAGCACACGGTATTGCCGCTGTGGGTGCAGGTATCGCTGCATTAGGCGCAGGTGTAGGTATTGGCCGTATTGGTGGTTCTGCTTTAGAATCAGTAGCACGTCAGCCCGAAGCTGTAAACGACATCCGTAGCAATATGATTTTAACAGCCGCTCTTGTAGAGGGTGCTGCTTTCTTTGCTATGGTAGTTGCCCTATTGGTAGTGTTCAAGTAACAAAAATTTTGCGCCAACGGTTGGTTGGCGCATTTTTTTAAAAACTTAGGAAACAAAAAAGAATTATAAACAAAGAATAACATGGAATTAATAAAACCCGCAATAGGCCTAGTATTCTGGATGATAGTAACCTTTGCTATTATCTTTTTAATACTTAAAAAGTATGCTTGGAAGCCTATTCTTGGCATGATAAAAGAAAGAGAAGAGGGTATTGAAAAAGCTCTTCAATCTGCTGAGCAAGCTCGTCAGGATATGCACTTGTTAAAGTCTTCCAATGAAAAAATATTGGCTGAAGCTCGCGCTGAAAAAGATGCTATGCTTAAAGAGGCACGCGACACTAAAGATGCTATTATTGCTGAAGCACACGCCAAAACGAAAGTAGATACTGACCGTATGCTAGCTCAAGCCCGTGAAGCTATCAATACAGAAAAATTAGCAGCCATTACTGAATTAAAAGCACAGGTAGCTACACTTTCTATTGATATTGCAGAGAAGATATTGAAAGAACAATTATCATCTGAAGAGAAACAAAAAACATTAACCAGTAATTTGGTAAAAGAAGTTACCTTAAATTAAGATGGTAGTAGCCACACGATACGCCAAATCGCTTTTACAACTTGCTATTGAGAAAGGACAGCTTGAAAAAGTTTATGCCGATATGCAATTGGTAGAAAGCGTTTGCGAAGGAAACAGAGAATTTACTAATTTCTTAAATAGCCCTATTATTAAGACAGATAAAAAAGTGGCTGTTATAAAAGAAGTTTTTGCAGGAAAGGTAAGTGATATTACTGCCGGCTTTTTGACTATCCTTGCTCAAAAACGCAGGGAGTTATACATGAAACACATTGCTACTGAATTTGTAGCGCAATACAAACAATATAAAAATATTTTAACGGCTGTTATCACATCTGCAGTTGGCATTGATAAGACAGTAAAAGCAAAAGTTTTAGAATTGGTAAAACAAACTACTAGCGGAGAAGTGGAGTTGGTAGAAAAAGTAGATAAAGATTTAATTGGCGGGTTTATACTTACCATTGGTGATAAACAAGTGGATGCAAGTGTTTCTAGAAAACTAAATGATTTAAGAAAAACATTTTCTGTAAACTAAACCTAACCAAAAACAAATAACATGAAAAAGACAATCACATTTATCAGCATCGTAGTTGTTGCCTCTTTAATAGCAATCTCCTGCAAAAAGAAAACTACCACTACAACTCCTGCAACTACTTCTACAACCGGAACGAGTACACCGCCTGTAGTTTCAATTAGCTCTACTCCACAGGTTAGTTATAACCTTGCTGGAACAAATTATACTTATGTTTCAGGTTCAGCTATAGAAGCTGCTTCCGGTGCATCGGGAAGTGCCAGTAGTACCCCCGGAGTTAATGGTTCTAAGATTTATAGTGCAGATTTAGATAACGGTAGTAATATTACTTATCTTAATATTAACTGGGGTACTTTATCTTTCCCTTTTGGTTCCGTAATACCTGACACCGCTACATTCAGGCATTTTTTTACTTTAGGTTCCAAATTATATTCACCAGGTGGGGTTAATGGTGTAGAAGTATCTACATATGACGCTTCGGGTACAGCTTGGTCAACTTCTTTAGGTGCCGGAACACAAACTTCGAGTACTTTTAGTGTGGTTGCAGTACAACAGCAGTATTTGTTGGGTCCTTCCGGCGATCAGTACATGAAGTTTATGGCAAAGTTTTCTTGTACCTTATATAACTCCAGTGGAGGCTCCAAATCATTAACAAATGGAGTATTTGTTGGATATTTTGAAAATATGTAAATAATAAAAATATGGCAGAAATTAAACCCGCAGAAGTATCTGCAATTTTACGTCAACAGTTAGCAGGCTTTAAATCGGAAGCTGAGCTGGAAGAAGTTGGTACCATACTACAAGTAGGTGATGGTATTGCACGTATTTATGGCTTATCAAAAGTACAAAGCGGTGAGCTTATAGAATTTGAAACAGGCTTACAAGCCATCGTTCTTAACTTAGAAGAAGATAATATTGGTGCCGTATTACTTGGTCCAAGTGTTGGTATTAGTGAAGGTTCTTCATGCAAACGTACCGGACGCATAGCTTCTTTAAAAGTGGGTGAAGGTATGTTAGGTCGTGTAGTTAATACACTTGGAGAACCCATTGATGGTAAAGGCCCTATTACTGGTACAACATACGAAATGCCTCTTGAGCGTAAAGCTCCGGGTGTTATTTATCGTCAGCCGGTTGCTGAACCTCTACAAACAGGTATCAAAGCTATCGACGCGATGATTCCTATTGGACGCGGACAACGTGAGTTAATCATTGGTGACCGTCAAACAGGTAAATCAACTGTTGCGATAGATACTATCATTAACCAAAAAGAATTTTACGAAGCAGGTAAGCCTGTGTTTTGTATATATGTAGCTATAGGACAAAAAGGAAGTACCATTGCCAACGTGCAACGTACTTTAGAAGATAACGGAGCTATGGCTTATACTGTTATTGTTGCTGCACCTGCTGCTGAACCCGCAGCTATTCAGTTCTATGCTCCATTTGCAGGAGCTGCTATCGGAGAGTTTTTCCGCGATACCGGTCGTCCTGCATTAATTGTATTTGATGATTTATCTAAGCAAGCAGTTGCTTATCGCGAGGTGTCATTATTATTACGTCGTCCTCCAGGACGTGAAGCATATCCTGGTGATGTATTTTATTTACATAGCAGATTACTAGAGCGTGCAGCTAAAATTAACGCTTCAGATGATATTGCCAAAAGCATGAACGACCTTCCTGATTCTATTAAAGGAATTGTAAAAGGTGGTGGTTCGTTAACTGCTCTTCCTATTATTGAAACACAGGCAGGTGACGTATCTGCTTATATCCCAACAAACGTAATCTCTATTACCGACGGACAGATATTCTTAGAGGGTAACTTATTTAACGCAGGTGTTCGTCCTGCAATTAACGTAGGTATCTCTGTATCTCGTGTAGGCGGTAACGCACAGATTAAGTCTATGAAAAAAGTAGCAGGCACTTTAAAGCTTGACCAAGCGCAGTACCGTGAACTTGAGGCTTTTGCTAAGTTCGGTTCTGATTTAGATGCAGCTACCAAATCGGTTCTAGATAAAGGAGCTCGTAACGTGGAGATTTTAAAACAAAATGCCTTCTCTCCATTACGTGTAGAACAACAAATTGCTATTATTTATTGCGGCACTCGTAATTTATTACACGAAGTACCTGTAAATAAAGTACGTGAGTTTGAAAGAGATTTCTTAGATGTAATGGAAAGAAAACACAAAAATATATTAGACAGTCTAAAAGCCGGACAATATACCGATGAGATTACCAATACATTAGAAGAAGTCGCGAAAGAGACTGTAAAGAAATTTAAGTAATTTAGGATTCAGATAAAAAAAGATGGCTAATCTTAAGGAGGTACGCAATAGAATAACATCGGTTGGTTCAACCATGCAGATTACGAGTGCCATGAAAATGGTGAGCGCTGCTAAGTTAAAACGCGCACAAGATGCTGTTACTCAAATGCGCCCCTATGCCAATAAACTTACTGCCATTCTTCAAAATCTTAGTGCCAGTTTAGATACATCTGAAAACAAATATGCACGAGATACGAATGGAGAAAATGTCCTTTTGATTCTTATCTCTTCAAATCGTGGATTAGCAGGTGGTTTCAATGCTAACGTAATTAAAAAAGCGTGGAGCATGATTAGAAACGATTACAAAGGCTCTTCTAAAGTATCTGTGCTATGCGTTGGAAAAAAAGCAGACGATGCTTTTAAAAGAACTGAACATCGTATTCATGGAACAGATTTACCCCATCATTTGAATGAGTTGTTTGACAAACTTTCTTTTGATAATGTAGCTCCTGTTGCTGAAAAAATTATGCAGGCTTTTGCCAATAATCAGTTTGACCGGGTTTATTTGGTTTATAACCAATTTAAAAATGCAGCCGTTCAGCTTACAGTAGCCGAACGCTTTTTACCTATCGATTCTTCTGCTTTAAAAACTGATTCAAAAAATCAAAAAGTAAATACAAAGACAGATTATATTTTTGAACCTAATCAGGAATATATTGTAAACGAGTTGATACCAAAATCATTAAAGATACAATTCTATAAGGCTTTATTAGATTCTGTTGCCTCTGAACATGGTGCACGTATGACGGCTATGCACAAAGCAACTGACAATGCGAAAGAAATGTTGCGTTCACTAAAAATTAGTTACAACAAAGCTCGTCAAGCTGCCATTACCAATGAAATACTGGAGATTGTTGGTGGAGCAGAAGCCCTTAATGGATAACCTTTTAAGTTAATAATCACCAATTTCTTTACTTGAGTTGTTTTTCCTTTAGCTTTGCTCATGCTATTTTCTAAACTTGATTACAATCAATTCATCCCACATATTCAAAATATTAACCGTACTGAAGGCGATATTTTTTTGGTAGACAAGCCTTATCACGTTACCTCATTTGAGATAGTAAATAAGATAAAAATTGCCATAAAGAAAACCTTTCCCGATAAAATAAAGGTGGGTCATGCCGGTACATTAGACCCTTTGGCTACCGGCTTACTAATTATCTGCACAGGCAAAAAGACTAAACAAATAGAGCAAATACAAGCTTTGGAGAAAGAATATACAGGCACTTTTTTTGTAGGTGCTACCACACCTTGTTTCGATAAAGAAAAAGAAATAGACTTTACTTTTCCAATTGAACATATTACCAAAACACTAATATTAGAAACTGCACAAAAATTTATAGGTAAACAAATGCAAACGCCACCTGCTTATTCAGCCGTTAGGGTAGAAGGTAAGCGAGCCTATGATTTAGCGCGTGAAGGTGTTGTAGAAATAAAAACAACACCAAAAGAAATTGAAATTAAGCAATTTGAGATAACACGCATTGCCCTTCCCGAAATAGACTTTAGGGTAGTGAGCAGTAAAGGTACTTATATACGTTCTCTTGCTCGGGATTTTGGCTTAGCGCTTAATAGTGGAGCTTACCTTACTTCATTAAGAAGAACCCGCACTGGAGATTATCACGTGAGCAAAGCCATTATGCCTATTGTTAATTAAATCGCTGATATTTTCTTTTCAAAATATCCTTAAGGCATTTATAACAAGCTAATTTTGTCTATCATGCAACAAAGACAAAGCTACAACCCATTTGCCAACATTGATCTGTTTTGCGTATTGTTCTATTTGTTATTGGTGCTGATGGGTTGGCTTAATATTTATGCTGCAGTTTATAACGAAGAACATAAAAACATTTTCGATTTAAGTCAGAAGTACGGTAAACAGCTTATTTGGATTGGCAGCGCATTAGTCATAGCCACTATCATTTTATTTATTGACGCAGATTTTTATACCGTGTTTGCATATGTTTTTTACGGATTCTTTTTACTGCTCTGTATTGCCGTTCCTTTTTTAGGCAGAGAAGTAAAAGGTAGTCGCTCCTGGTTTCGCTTTGGCGATTTTGGTATTCAACCAGCCGAGTTTATGAAGTTTGCGACCAATTTAGCACTTGCCAAGTTTTTAAGTAACGCCAATTTACAAGTAGATAGCGGCAGAAGAGGTGTTTCTAATTTCTTTAGTAAATATAGAAATACTATTATAGCGCTTCTTATATTAGGTCTTCCACTACTTATCATTAAAAAACTACAGGATGAAACGGGCTTGGCTATTGTGTTTGCAGCCTTTGTATTTACTTTATACCGTGAAGGCTTATCTGTAAACTTTTTATTGTTCGGTTTTGCTGCGGCAGTGTTATTTGTATTGGCGCTCTTAGTTGATAATACCTATTTATTTATCATCATCTCTTCTGTATGTGCTTTATCCCTGCTTTTTATAAGAAGAAACCGTACAAATATTTTATTGGTAGTGCTGATAGCCGTCGTCGGGTGCGGAATGGTTAAAGCTACATCAACTGTATATGAGAAGTTGGAAGCACATCAAAAAATACGCATTGATGTATTACTTGGCAGAGGAACAATTAACCTTAAAAAAGAGGGCTATAATGTAAACCAGGCTAAAATAGCTATTGGCAGTGGGGGATTTTGGGGTAAGGGTTATTTACAGGGTACACAAACCAAATACGATTTTGTACCGGAGCAGGATACCGATTTCATTTTTTGTACAGTTGGAGAGGAATGGGGTTTCATAGGAACTTCCATTGTAATTTTACTACAACTCACTTTAATACTTAGAATAATAACCATGGCGGAAAGACAGCGCTCTGACTTTAGTCGAATTTATGGTTATGGTGTAGCATCAGTATTATTTTTCCATCTTGCTATCAATGTGGGTATGACTATAGGGCTTGCTCCGGTAATCGGGATTCCCCTACCCTTCTTTAGTTACGGAGGCTCTTCGTTGTGGTCGTTTACAATTCTGCTTTTTATTTTTATTAAACTCGATGCAAACCGATTGAGCATTTTAAGATAATTAAACCAACCTCTTTATGTTTGTAAAATCTTTATTGATTAAATTCAATCCCGGGGTTTTGCCTTTTTCTATGCTGCCAAAAGTATTGTCAATTCCTAAGAACTTAGCGCCGTTAAGTGTTGCCCATTTAAGTAAATCATCCCAATCAATTTCAGGGAAATGCTTGTGTAGGGTCTTTATCTCATCAAAAATACTCAGGCTCCAGTTGCTGGCATAGCTATCCGTTCCAAGCGTTATCTTGCAATTGTTAGCTATAAATAAATTTACATCAGGCACTTTGTTTTCTATATATAAATTGGCATTCACGCAAAAACACCAAAATAGGTTCTTATTATAATTGTTGGTAAATGAAATATCTTCCTGATTTGTAAATGTATTATGCACCAGTTGTAGTTTGTTGTTTGCCGGCAAATAAGGTAAAGTAGCTTGTAAGCTCGATTTACCTGGAGCCTGCCACTTATCGGTTGGTATGTTGAAATAAGTTAATCTGTCTAAAATACTTCCTTTCTTTTCTTTAAAGAATACATTCTCATCGGCTGTTTCCTGATTGTGAATGGTTAAAACAGAATTATTTTTTTCGGCATAAGTGGTAAACAAACCCAGTAACTTGGTTGAAGCGGAGTAGGGTGCATGTGGTGTAATAGATGATTGCTGTTGCGTTTTGCTCCCTAAATACTTTTTTAACTCTTCCTGCAATGCAAACCCTCTTTCGAAAGCGGCATCTGCACGTGTCTCATCAAAGGCATATATCTCTATAAATGTATGGTAATATATTTTAGAAGTGGTTTTATACGCAAAACTATTTGCTGTATTAGAAATATCTCCCACCGCTACAATACCGTTGGCATACATTTCTTCATCAGCCTGTTTTATGGCTTCAAAAACTTCGGCATCGTTGGGCTTTTTTAAGCTCTCTACTTCTTTAATAAAGGTATGAAGTCCCTGCCCGGCATCAATTTTACCCTTCATAAAAGAAAGCTCTAAATGACAATGCGTATTTACAAAACCCGGACATATAAAACCCTCGTGGCGCTCTATCTTTAATGCATCAACCGTTGCATCGGGTACTACCTCAATAATCTTTCCCTGCTCATCAACCACCATCACATAATTTTCGAGTGGCTTAGTGTTTATTGTGTAAATTTTATCCGAAGTAATAAAGCGCACGTTTCAAAAGTACTAAATCTACGTCTTTATTTAAGCCTCTCTTTTTTCAGCCCTATGTAGTATCTTTGCATCATGTATCAAAAGCAGGATATACGGGCTTTATCGGTAGAAGAAATTAATGCCTTTTTAAAAGAGAAGGGTCAGTCTATGTTTCGTGCCAAACAAATATGGCAATGGCTTTGGCAAAAGAGTGCCCGCAGTTTTGATGATATGAGCAACTTATCTAAAGACTTACGCATGATACTTGCCGAATACTTTGTAATTAATGCTGCCTCTATTGATGATATGCAAATTAGTGGCGACCGCACTATTAAATGCGCTATGAAGCTGTTTGACGGCAATGTGGTGGAGAGTGTTTTAATACCTACCGAAACGAGGATGACGGCTTGCATATCGTCTCAGGTGGGTTGCAGTTTAACCTGTAAGTTTTGCGCTACCGGAAGGCTAAACCGTTTACGTAATTTAAATGCAGATGAGATTTATGATCAGGTTGTTCTTGTAAATAACCTGGCGAAGGAAAAATACAACCAGCATCTTTCTAACATAGTGTATATGGGTATGGGCGAGCCTTTACTCAATTATGCCGAAACATTGAAATCTGTTGACAGGATTACCTCGCCAGATGGGCTGGGTATGAGTGCGCAACGCATAACAATATCTACTGCCGGTATTGCCAAGATGATTAAAAAACTGGGAGATGATCATGTAAAGTTTAATCTTGCCTTATCTCTGCATGCGGCAAACGAGGAGAAAAGAAATTATATTATGCCTATCAATGAAAGCAACTCCCTTGAAAACCTGGCTGATGCGTTGAATTACTTTTATGACAAAACAGGTACCCGTGTAACCTTTGAATACATTGCCTTTAAAGATTTTAATGACTCAATTATCGATGCAAAAGAATTGGCCGCTTTCTGTAAAAAAGTTCCGGCTAAAATTAATATCATAGAGTACAACCCTATTGATGAAGGGGAGTTTAAACAAACCACATCCGAAAGACTTACTGCTTTTAAAAATCATTTAGAAAGCAAGGGTATTATAGTAAACATACGTCGCAGTCGTGGTAAAGATATTGATGCTGCTTGCGGGCAACTGGCTAATAAAAATAAGTCGGTTAAGAAGGAATAGCAGATTGAGCTTTTCGGCGTTTCCTTTGACTTAGCTCACAACGAGAAACAACACATAAGAAAAGCCCTCTCTTTTATGGAGTGAGGTTAGATAGACAAGTTTGATAAATGCAAATCTTAAAATTAATCCTATGAAAGCCAAACTAATTATGATTTTAGTCTTAAAAAGCTACCCCAAATTTTGCTCCAAGCATAAATTGAGGAATAGTAAAAGTTTGAATATATTCAAT
The DNA here is from genome assembly GCA_003153315.1 of Bacteroidota bacterium. Lineage (GTDB taxonomy): Bacteria > Bacteroidota > Bacteroidia > B-17B0 > Aurantibacillaceae > PALSA-968. Next base: position 31,872 of record PLYA01000011.1, on the reverse strand, counting down.
ATAAGTATCAATACCATAGTTTGAATTATTTATTGTTTCCATAAGAGTATTCAAATGCACACTCCTTCGAGCAACTCCCGCATACACATCAAAGTAATATAAATTAGAGTATCTGGAAATGCTGAAATTATACCCTATTTTACCCCCCGCATCTAAAAAATTGTAATATAAATCATTGTATGTCTGTGATGAGGTTGAAAAATTGCTATTGGGATCATCAATTGTTAAACCAAAATTATATTTCCTATAACTCAAATAAGGTGAAATATAGAAGCCATCAAACTCATTTCTGCTAAAATAAAACTTTGGACTTAATTCCATAGCATAGCCAATCTTATTGACACTATTGTCAAAAGGATTTGATAAAATATTTTGAGAAATGTTAACTCCTGAAGTCGACGTATTATTTGAAACAATTCTGTCATTACCAATTTGCCCAGCATCATATATCTGAGTAAAAATAAAATCAGAATAAGTAATCCCGAGTCCCACTTCAAGTGTAAAATGTTTAGTAAGAGCTCGTTCGTAATTAAATAAAAGCACTCCGCGCCCAAAAAGACAATAGTTCAGTTTTATAATGTTTTTATTGGGTCCCATAGTAGTAACAGGTTTATACTCTTTTAAGGTATTAGAACTATCATTACTAAAAACAGTAACCTTTATTGGTGTTTGTGCCACCAGAAAATAAGTATAAAAAACTAATAGGACGAAGCCCCTCCTCCTAAGCATACATAATTACTTGAAGGTTAACCTTGCAAGCCTGCCGGTACGCTTTAAAGGAACAGCGCCAAAAGTGCAAAGGTTAAAACATGTTCTAAAAAATTTAGTTCGTGAGTTTAATGAACAAAGTAATACATTGCTTTGAAGATTCGTAATGTTTTTCATATTTAATACATACTCTGCCTTATCGCTTTTAGCATTAAACGCTTCCTGAATAGTAAAATTACCCGTGTTATCAACTTCTGCTACAACCGGAATCATTTTTTTTCCTCCTGCTACCGTTTTAGCTTCCTTAAAAGTTTTTACTTTCTTATCTCTGTTTTCTTTATGGTCGTTAAATAACAAATAAACCTTATCGTTTGTTCTGGCAACTGCATAGCCACCATAAGGTGGTGCTGATGGAACACTATATGAATAAAAACCACCATACGATGAAGGACCTTGCCTGCTAAAAACCTGTTTCATGGGAAGCATCTTAGTCCATGTAATTTCTCCATTTTTATCAATGTTAATAATAAGCGGCCCCTGATAATGATAATGAAAAGTAGTAGTAGTTCTATGTGTTTTAGGGTCAGTTGTAGTAGTTTGGGTAACAAAATATTTTTGCCCGAGAAGCATAGTATTTCCACCAGGTCGGGCAATAAAATAATTAATTTCAAAATCATTACTGATGCCTTTTCCTTTTTTAGCTTTTCTTTGTCCTATTAATTCTTCAACAATATCATCAGGCAAAGGTTTATAGGATGTTTTTTCGATAGTTTTTGTGTTTTTATTAATGCGTAAATAAAAGATACCATCTATATCAGTTCTTTTTCCTTTTGTTGGATCTCCATAAAATCCAGCACAAAGAAGTTTATTGTTTTCATCAATAGTAAAGTCAACGTCATCAAGGTTCATTCCCGGAACTTTTATTTGATATTCATCTAATTTCCCGTCTTTAGTGCTTATTTTAAATATAGTTGGGTAAGTTTTAGGATCACCTTTTTCTCTATCTTTTTTCTCAACATATATAGTTGTCTGCATAAGTAGATCACCATCATTAGATAAAATAAATTTCCCGGGGATATATTTACTATCCTTATACCCAAGGGTAACCTGACACCTTGTTAAGTTTTTTAGCGTGTTATCAAAAGTAGATATAGCAAGTTTTTCATCGGTATCCTTTTCACGTGGTGGCGAGGCAATAACACATATTTTGCTTGAATCTTTACTGGTAATTATTTTATAATCCCCTTTATTGCTTTTTTTAACTGCATCTAATTCTACCAGTTTTATAAAATTACCGCTTGGCTTCGCATCATCACCTAAAGGGAGGGCATATAATGTATATTTATCAGCTTTTTTGTCATACACATCATAAAATAAAAAAAGTTTACCTTTTACGCTTAAAGTGGTGAAGTAATCATTTTCATTTATATCTGTATTTTTTTGCAAAGGATTAAATGCGCCCTGAAATGCTAGGGTATTTCTATCAAACCTGTAAAAATTTAAGGCTGTTTTTAAACCAGAACCATATTTATGTTCCGCTATCAGTAAATTTTTATTTGCTCCGGAAATATCTACATCTCCCCTTTTTTCTAAAGGAAATTCTTTTCCCAACGCAACGTCTATTTGAGAAAACAGGGGGAGTCCCATTATACTAATAACTATTAATGTTATAAAATATTGTTTGGTTTGTTTTTTCATAAATTATTATTTGGGAGTAATATTATTATTTATTTATCAATTCTCAAAATAACAGAAGATATTTGCTGATAGTATGCTTTCTTTAATTCTAAGTCATTTTGCAAATTCTTATTGTGTACGAGACGGCCCGCTAATTTTATATTTCCACTGTAGAATTTTATAAGTGGCAATAACCCCGAAACAAAAGCTGTAATATAGAGTTGGTCAATCACCAAAAAAGCAGTTAATCCTATGAGTGCACCATCCGTCAGAAAAGATACAGTTCCTTTTAAAGGGTATCCAGCATAAACAGAACCTGCTCCAGGCAATAAAGACATTCTGCGGGCCTTTTTTGAATCTTTTTGTTTACACTCAATAGCTAATTGCTTTATTTCATTTACCAGTATGGTATCATGCCCCCCAATACTATCACATAATAAAATCATTTCATCTTTACATTTTTGAAATTGACTAGTTTCAGTAAAAACACTCCAGCGTAAATAAAAATATTCTTTTTGTTTATAAATAGTTCTTGCCTGTTTAATGTAAAATTTTTCTAAAATTAAATTGGCTTTTTCAAACTCATTTGCTAAAAAATAATTTATTAAAGCCTCATATCGCCACCTATCAGAAATAAAAGAAGAATCATCTACAAAAGCAACTGCACGCTCAATTTCTTTAATGGCAAAAGTGTATTTTTCTTTTTGCCTATATAGATATGCCTTTTCAGTTAATAATCTTACCCTTGCACTATCTGTTTCGGCTTGCCATAAACTATACTCTTTATTTAGCATAAATTGTGCAATAGAATCCCCTGAATATGTTTGCGCTTTAATTTGTATAACTATTAAGGCACCTATTATAATAAGATATAATTTCATCATTTAACTGATTTAAGTGATCTCTTTTTTTCTTCTTTACTGCCAATATAGACCCCGTTATGTTTGCTATATAAAACACACTAAATAAACTACAAGTATAAATAAAATGAAAACTTTTAAATCCTGATTTAATTATAGCTTCCGTCATTTGAGAGCCCATAAGTATATTTGTAGTAAAGGCTGAGAGGGCTTGTAATTTATATCCAATGTATAATTTTCCTAAACCTGGTACTACTCCAGATAACAAACCCGCAAGCCATGGAGACTTGTTTTTTTGCGTAGAATATCTATTTAAAATTTGCTGTGTTTGATAATCATTAAGAAGCAGGCTATCATTATAAGTAGGGTCGATTTTTTTCCTTTGTAGTATCGAAAGAAAGACTTTAGCCTGTCTATTAAATAATTTTGTGCTATCAACAATAGCAAGATACTTTTTCAGGCGAGGTATTTTTTTCTGTAAAAACAAAAGAGATACATAAATATTATTATATTTTGCATCGGAAAAGACTGTGGTGTTTTTTACGCTATCAATTAAAAGACTACAGGTACTTGTATCATTTATAGCATAAAAGCAACTGGCTTTAGTTAAAGAAATTGTATCGGAACAAATAAAATTTTCGCATTTGGGTTGTATTGCAGTTAAATATGCTATTTGCTCCGTATATAAGTTTTGTTGTTTTAAATAAGTGAAAAAAGCTGAAGAATAATCTAAATTATTTTGAGCTAAAGCAGTGGCAAAAAAAAGAAAAGAAAAACTATTTACTAAATTTATACATCTTCGGTTCATCGTGTAATTTCCCTGTCTTTTTATTTACTAAATATGCTTCACCCTCAATCTGTTCGTTCCCATTACAACGGGTAAGTCTATCAGCTGTCAAAAATATTCCCAAGAAAAAATTTCTTTCTTTAATGGCTTGTGAAGCAAAAGAAGAGCAACTGGGTTCAAATCCACAATCAGCCATAATTTGTTCAGAAAATATGTTTTGATAAACCCACAATAATGAATTAGTAGCGATTTTTATTGGGTTATGACTTGATTTGTAAGGACGATTAGTATTTAATTCCGTTAACTGAATATTATAATAAGTAATTATTTTTTTTTGAAGTGAATTTAAGTCATTTTTTTGCTGTGCACTTATTGTATTAATAAATAAAGCAAAAATTAAAGTGTGTAGTATGGGATAATTCAAGTATTTTAGTTATGTAACAAATATACAAATATAATTCTTTGTATAAGTATTACGTTATCTAACATAGAGGATACTGCTAACTGTAATATTATTAGGCAAGTGGAAGAAGAAATCCAACTTCGGCACGATGACGATGAATTAACAAACTTGTGATTCCAAATACTGAAAAGCTGCCCTAAATCAGCGGCTTTTTTATTTATACTACGCAATACAATCTGTGGTTTATAGGCAGCCATTTTTTATTTCCCTAATTAATTTGCACATTTAACCTCTTATTTTTTTGCTTGTCGGTTATTGATGATATAAAAGCACCTATTGCCTCTCACATGGATGCGTTTGAAATAAAGTTCAAACAATCCATGAAAAGTTCTGTGCCTCTGTTAGAGAAAATTACCAGTTACATAGTTAAGCGCAAGGGCAAACAAATACGCCCCATGTTTGTATTTCTTTCAGCACAAATGCATGGAGAGATTAATGAAAGCACCTATCGTGCAGCAGCATTAATAGAGCTTTTACACACTGCTACGTTGGTGCACGATGATGTGGTGGATGATAGTAACGAGCGCCGTGGGTTCTTCTCTGTGAATGCCCTTTGGAAAAATAAAATAGCGGTACTTATTGGCGATTATCTCCTTTCAAAAGGGCTGTTACTTTCATTAGATAATGATGATTTTCATTTACTGAAATTAGTAAGTAATGCTGTACGTGAAATGAGTGAGGGTGAGTTACTGCAAATAGAAAAAGCACGCAAGCTGGATATATCGGAAGAGATTTATTTTGAAATCATTCGTCAGAAAACAGCTACGCTTATTGCTGCCTGCTGTGCTTCGGGTGCTGCATCGGTTACGCAAGATAAGCAGGTGATAGAAACCATGAAACAATTCGGAACCCAAACCGGAATTGCCTTTCAAATAAAAGACGACTTGTTTGATTTTGGCGACGGCACCGAAATTGGTAAACCTACGGGTATTGATATCAAAGAAAAGAAAATGACCTTGCCGCTTATTTATGCGCTTAATAACTCAACATTTTTAGAAAAGAGAAGAATAATCAACATCGTTAAAAATCATAATGAAAACCCAAAGAAAGTTACCGAGGTAATTGATTATGTTTTTGAAAAGAAAGGTATTGAATATGCGGAAAAAATTATGCAGCAGTATAAAGACCAGGCATTAAATTTGCTGAAAGATTTACCGCCTAGTGAAGCAAAAAAATCTTTGGAACAATTAGTGACATACACCGTAGAAAGAAAGAAATAACCATGCTAAAGAAACAAGTAGTAATAGCATTTATAATAACTATAATTATAAATGCCTGTACCTCTAATCAAAAAACAGATATAACGAACCCAACTGCCCCTGCACAAGATTCGGTAAGTAAGCAGATACAGTCTCAGCTGGATAAGATTGTAGATGACCTTGCGCCGCCTGACACGGATTATACCGGAGAGTTTTTTCAGAAATATGAAACAGGTGTAGTAAAAACTAAAGGTTATTTTAGGTTTGGCAAACGCCACGGACAATGGTTTTATTTTTATCCCAATGGATATATATGGAGTTCGGCCCTATATGATAATGGTAAAATGAACGGCCCTTCCAAAGTATATTCAGAAAACAGAAAACCTTATGCCGAAGGAGAATACAAACAAGACCTGTCGGTTGGCTTGTGGCATTATTATGATACTTCAGGAGCCATTATAAAAGAGGTAAGCTATGATAGCTTGGGCAAAGTAATCAGTGAAAAAAATATCGAACCAAAAAAGAAATGAGCTCAGAAAAACTTCAACACATAGTTTCGGTAGATGTATATGCTACCGCTAAACAATTACCGGCTGATGAACAAACGCTTCTTCAACACGCTACCCAAATTATGCACGCTGCTTATGCGCCCTATTCTAATTTTAAAGTAGGTGCTGCTGTCCTTTTAGAGAACGGAAAGGTTGTTACAGGAAACAACCAGGAAAATGCAGCTTACCCCTCGGGTATGTGTGCCGAGCGTGTGGCTATATTTTATGCGGGTTCTCAATATCCTGATGTGGCGATAAAAACTATTGCTGTTATCTGCGAGGCAGAAGCCGAACAACCCGTTACCCCTTGTGGTGCCTGCCGACAAGCCATTGCAGAATACGAGCAACGTCATAATAAAAAGATTAAGCTCATAATGGCAACTCCAACTGGTAAAGTTTTTTGCACCAATGGTATAGAAACATTATTGCCATTTATGTTTAGCAGCAAGTACCTTAAAAAATAGTTTACCCTTTATTAAAACGGGCAAATCATGAAACAACAATTAGCTCATATTGCCTTGGTGGTTAATGACTACGACGAAGCTATTAAATTCTATACCGAAAAACTACACTTCACTCTTATTGAAGACACTGTTTTAAGTGAAACCAAACGCTGGGTTTTAGTAAAGCCTCCCGGAACTGATGGTTGTTGTTTGTTGCTAGCCAAAGCCACTAACGATGAGCAGAAAAGCAGGGTAGGAAATCAAACAGGTGGAAGGGTTTTCTTGTTCTTGTATACCGATAACTTTTTGAGAGACTATAAAGACATGCAGCAAAACGGAATATCTTTTGTGAGAGAGCCTGTTGCTGAAGCATGGGGAACCGTTGCTGTATTTAAAGATTTATACGGCAATTTGTGGGATTTAATTGAACCCAAAACTACCTAATGAAACAGCAAAAGTTTTCCATCAAAAAAAGAATGCAAAGCTTTACACATGCTTTTAATGGATTAAAAGTTTTAATTACCGAAGAGCATAATGCCTGGATACATTTGCTTGCCACGTGCTTTGTTGTTTTGCTTGGCTTTGTGTGTAAAGTTTCCCAAACAGAATGGATAGAACTTGTTTTTGCCATTGGTTTTGTGCTGGCTATGGAAGCTGTAAACTCTTCTGTTGAGAATTTAGCCGACCACGTTTCACCAGAGAGGCATGATTTAATAAAGAAAGTAAAAGACCTGGGTGCAGCAGCTGTTTTAATCTCTGCTATAACAGCTTTTGTGGTAGGATTAATTATTTTTATTCCTAAAATAATCTAAGCTTACAATACGCTTAGTTTTATGCCCGCAATATAAAGCACAATAATTATGGCTCCTGCTATAATGCGGTACCAACCGAACAATTTAAACCCGTGTTTGGTAAGAAAATTAATAAAGAACTTAATGGCAAACAAGGCAACTACAAAGGCAACTACATTGCCAACAGCTAATAGTTTTACCTCATCGCCCGAAGGCAAGCCGTTGTGTTTATAAAAGTCATACAGCTTTTTGCCTGTTGCGGCAAACATAGTAGGTACCGCCAAAAAGAAAGAAAACTCGGCCGCAGTTTTGCGGTTCAGCTTTTGCGATAAACCACCTACTATAGTAGCGCCGCTTCTGGAAACCCCCGGTATTAAAGCAATGCACTGAAACAAACCAATCTTTAAAGCCTGTATGTAATTTACATCGTCGGTAGATTGTATCTCTTCTTTTGTAAACCATTTATCAATAAACAAAAAGATAATACCACCCAAAAACAATGCAATGGCCACACCCAGCGGACTTTCCAGCAGGCTGTCAATTACATCGCCTAACAACACGCCTGCAATGGCAGCGGGGATAAAGGCAACAAATAGTTTAAAATAAAAATTAACCGACTGAAAGAATCGTTTAAAATACATAACCACCACTGCAGCTATGGCACCTAACTGAATGCAAACCGTAAACAGCTTCACAAATTCGGTAACGGGCATGCCCATCAATCCGGTGGTAATAATCATGTGGCCGGTACTCGATACGGGTAAAAACTCAGTAAGCCCTTCTACAATGGCTAAAACAATGGCTTGTAACCAACTCATAAACTACGCTGCTTTTTTAGGGCGACGCATAATGGCAATCATAATGGTGGCAAAACCAGCCAAACAAACCAAAGGCGCAAGCGTAATACGGCGAAAACTAAAAATCTCGGGGTTAAACACATTTGGGTCATCGCTGCCCCCGCCCATCATTAGCAGGTAGCCCAGCACAATAAGCACCACACCTGCTAAAAATATTTTATAGTTTTCTTTGGCAATGCCAAAGCCCTTTTCTTCCGTACTCATGCAAAATAAATTTAGGCAAATATAATGAAATGTTGATTGTTATAGGCTAAATGTTTGGGGGTTCACAAACATGTTGATGTAAAATGAAATAACAAGGGCGTTAATTGTAATACCGATTGTGTTTATTCGAATACCTTAAGTGTTTATTGTAATAACAAAGATGTAAATTGCCATACCTAACCCGTTTCTTAGAATACAATAACTGTTTATTGTAATACCTTAAGCGTTTATTGTGATACTAAAGTTGTTTATCGCAATACCTAAACTGTTTATTGCAATAACAGAAGTGTTTATTACGATACTAAATGCGTTTATTGCCATACCAAATCCGTTTATTGCAAACCGTAGATTATTTCATGGGTTTCGTCGAAGAATAATTGGGAATGGAGTAGGATTATTTTGGGTGGAAATTTTGTTTTTAGGGATTTTTTTTGTTAATTTTGGTGTAAGACATTTGTTTAATCTGCAAAAACGATAATTGCATGAATAAGGAGCAAACCCGGCAGGTGAATATGATTGATGCGAGTGCGGCATTTTTGAATATGCCTGTGAACAAAGCTATTTGGATGGGTAACGCTACGTTTAGTGCGGCGGTGGGGAATGTGCTGACGAATATGGGTGTGCTGAATGGCATGGACAGTGTGCGGATGAGCAGTTCGACACCGTTTACTGAGACGAAGGGACAAGCGAAAACGGCTTTGATTGAAGCTACTGTGCTACACGCTGCTGCCGGAATTGGTTATGCAGCGAGTGTGGGCAATACGGAATTGAAAAGTATTTGCAGCATTGCAGAAAGAAGCCTTATACTTTGTAAGGATGCGGATTTGGGAAATAAGTGCAGGAATATTTATACGGCAGTACAGCCTTATGTGGGAAGTATGGGGGACTGGAATGTGGATGCGGCCACGCTGTTGAGTTTTGACGGGGATATAACTACGTTTGCGAGTTTGGTGGGAACACCGCAGGCGCAGATAAGCACACAACATGCGGCGGCTAAGGCTATTGATAGGCAGATTGATATTATTAAGGGAATATTGAAGGATTTGATTGATACGCTGATGGTGCAGTTTAAAAAAAGTGAGGCGGCTTTTTATAACGGGTATTTTAGCGCAAGGAAAATACACAGTACGGGAGTACATCACAGTACTACGTTTGCGGGTTATATTTATAAAACGGCAAGCGTTGCTTTGCCAAACATGGAAGTTATTTTGACGCTTGAGGGCAAGGAGATACGAAAGCATTTTACGGATGAGAGCGGGCATTTTAGATTTACAAGATTGCACTTGGGAGATTATGTATTGACGGTGAGTGGTAGTGGTTATGCAACACAAACCAAAAGTTTTACGATAGCTGCTTTGCAGAGTGTGGAGGTGGATTTTGTGATGGGGGCTGTGGGTGGAACACCACCTGCAACAGTTTAATTTTTATTATTTTCTTTTTCCTTGACGAAAAAGAAACAAAAAGTCAAGACCAAACGATCTGCCACGCATGGGCTAAACTGCTCCGCGTTTGGTCGGGCGGCGCGCTGAAGTGAAGGAGATAATACAAAAGCCTTGCAGAGATGTAAGACTTTTTTTATTAGATTTGTTTTGGCTTAGTGTGATTTAAGTACTTATAATTAATTACAAACGCTTAAAGTTACACATAGCCAGTAGTTATGTGCAATTTTAGGACGACCGAAAATCGACAGACAAACAGACAAATAACAGAATTTTAAAACATAACTTTACGACCTAAACGAACAGACAAATGGAAATAAGAGAAAGACTTCAAAATATAGAGACATTCCTCAGACAATATGGAATTGAAGGGGAAGATGCTTTTATTGTTCTAACTACGTTTTATTTGAGACTTCATAATCCAAAACCAGTGTCAAAAAATCTGACTTTCTATAAAGGCCAAGGAGAAGCACTATTAAGTAAACTCAATAATGATATTTTGCTAATAGAACAATTAGAGGATTATATTTCAAATGACATTAAAGGCGACAGTTTGCCAATTGCATATCAATATTTTCTGTCGAAAAAATTTCGCGACAACACTGGCAAATTTTTTACCCCTAAAGAGGTAGCAGAAGCTATGAGCAATATGCTTAATATTCAGGAAGGTGCTATTGTTTTTGACCCGACTTGTGGAGGTGGAACATTCCTGACTTCTGTGTTAAAACGTTGGGGAAAGTCAAAAGTAAAAATCATAGGTAATGACATTGATAAGTCGCTTGTATTTCTAACAGAAGTATTATTATTAATCCATAATACTAATAAAGACAACAAATTTGAATTCCATAATCACAATCTATATAGTGATTTTGATGCTTTTAATAAATTATTTGGAAAGGTTGATTATATATTAGCAAACCCTCCATTTTCAATGCAAATAAAATCGTTAGATATTTCAAGTCCATTATTTAATTTAGGATATAGGAATAGTGACGCCCTGTTTATTGATTTGTGCTTTGAATTACTTAAAGATGGTGGAAAATTAGTTTGTCTTGTTCCACATTCTTTAGTAGCAAACAAAGACTTTCAAAAATTTAGAACTGAAATTGAGAAACGATGGACAATAAAAGGTGTTTTTATATTACCAGAAGGCGTTTTCAATACAACTTCTAATACGACAACAAGGGCAGACATAATAATATTGAATAAAGGAAAAGAAGAAGAAAAATCAAATGTTGTTTTTGGAAATATTAGTAGCGTTGGAGTGGCTACTTCTCAAAAACAAAAAGAACCAGTGGAAAATGAACTGAAAGAGATTTTGAAACAAAGTAAAGTTCTAACTTCATTAAATTAATTAGCAAGATGAAAAATGGCATAACATTTACTTCGGTAATAGATAGGAAACAATTTCAATCAGGAATTTGGGATCCATATAGTTATAGAAACATAACTAATACTTCAAAACTGTCTGACTTTATTAAAATTGAGAGGGCTTCAAACAGAAGTAATCTTAACCTTTTACCTTTTGAACCTATTGAATACAAAGACATTCCAAGAGGAAATATTATTGGCTTTAATTTAAAATCTCAAACGGATGGAATTATTGATAATTCCAAATTGCCAATAATTCCATCAGACACATTACTCTTTGGAACTATGAGAGCATATCTTGGAAATGTATTAGTTACTCCGAAGTCAGAATGGATTTCAAAAACCAATTGTTGGTTTGCGTTTAATTCAGAGTTTGCAGTTATAAAACCCAAAGACAAATTAATTTATTTTTGGTGGGCATTTTTAAAATCACCGACCTTTCTATCTACGCTACCAACAGGAACTGGAGGAACACGACCAAGAAGTAATTCGGAGCAATTAGGTGATACACCTGTATCTATTCCAAGTTTAAAAGAAAGAACAAAAATAAATAACGACTTGATGCAAATTGCTAAGAGGTATTGGGAAGAAACAACTATTTTACAAAACGTTTTAAATAAATCAGGTCTATACTAAAATAATGAGCGATATAACAAAAGAAGAATTAACAAAACTTTATGAGGCAATTAAGCCTTTACTAAATATGAAAATTGACTGGCTGTCTATTCCTGATGGTGCTCTGGAGGGATTTGAACCAAGTCAAGTTGCAGTTATTGTCAATACTTTACTTGATGGTATTCTTCCTCAAATTGAGTTATTAGCCATTGACGAGGAAAATAGAAAACTACTTCAAGATATTGGACTTAAAAAAGCCCCTGGTTCTTTAGGACACAGAGAAGGCTATCCAGACTATGTTCACGTATCAGGGAAACGAGTGGAATTAAAAGGTTTATTTGTTGACAACCCAAACTTGAAATTAAAGAGACCTCCAACAAAACGAGAGCCATCTGCAAGAATAAAAGAAAATGTTACGCTTAACGATATTCAACCTGAAAATGATGCGCTATTAATTGCTGCTGTTCAGCTAAGAGAAGAAAACGGATTATGTTCACCATTTATAGTTGACATCGGTATTTTTTCAATGGTTGAAATTGTTCGTGTAAGAGACCAAAGACTAATTGACACCGGAGGTAAGTGGATAGGTAAAATGCCAAAAGTAATAAGCTCGAAAGGTGCAGAAAAAATTAGACAAGGAATTCCACTGACAGATAATGATTACGAAGACGACACAAATTTCGGTAAGTTAAAAAGAATACCTTATTTGCCCGTTCAAGAATTTCTCAAGAAGTGGGCATAAAAACTGCACATAACAGCACCTTTGCGTTATGGCGGGGGAAGTGCGAATATAAACAGTTGTGCAATTAATAAACATTATGCGGGCAGACAGTTTAGTGCATCTAATCCGCCACAGCGCAAAGCCGCGAAAACGTTATAGCCAACTGCGGTGGACGTGTCAGCCGACACATCCACCTCCGTTGACAAATCAAATAAGACTCGGTAGACCGTTTAGTATATATGACAACAAGACAAATCTTACTAATACTTCTTCTTGCTTTCGCTGTGACAACAAAAACGACAGCGTGTTCAGGCTTCAAGTTGACATTTAACGGAAAGACGTTCGTCGGACTCAACGAAGATTTTTTTGACCCTTATACGGTACTATCAACCAAAAAACCGACCTTAAATACTCTTGGAATTTTATATTTTGGTTATAAAGACTCTCCTAAAGAGTCTGCAATAAATGAAAAGGGTTTGATAATGGACGGTTTTTACACTCCTATTAGAAAAATCAAAAAGACAACCGGAATTAAATTAACGGACAAAACATTTGAAGCATTAAAAGAGGAAATTTTACTCAAATGCTCGACCATTGAAGAAGTAATCAAATTAGTAAAGAAATATGATCTAAGTATTATGTCTTCTGGTCAACTTTTTCTTGTAGACAAATCTGGAAATTCATTGATTATTGAAGCAGACACATTAATTCAATCAAATAACAATTATGAAGTCGTAACGAATTTTCATAAGTCAACAATTTCTCAAAGTTCTCCTGTAACTTGTAATAGATATATTACCGCGGACTCAATTCTTTCAAAAGAAAAAGAGCTGAGCGTGACAAATTGTAAAAACATTCTTAATTCAATACATCAATCAAAGGGAATGTACACACAGTATTCACAAATCTTTGATTTATCAAGTGGCAAAATTTATCTGTACCTGTTTCATAATTTTGACGAAGAAATTTCTTTTAACATTTCCGACATCATAAATCAAGAACTAAACTCTGTCCCGATGAGTAATTACTTTAAAAACAAAACAAATTATAATAACTACTTAAACAGTCAAGTAACTACTTCTCGAATATCTAAAGAAATAAACAACATAATTTCACTTGACAAAATGAGTAGTTTAATTGACACTTTAGTTACTCTACCATATAATTTACCTGAAATTTACGCAGACAATTTAATAGGTATCGGCATTGACAACGCAAAACATAATGATATGAAAAAGGCTGAACAAATATTATCCTTTCTTGTCAAGCTTAATCTTTTGACACTTGGCGCATCTCAAATCGAGTATTTATCGGCGTATATTGACAATTATAAAAAAAACTATTCCACAGCAAAACAACATATCGACCTTGCGTTAAATCGACAGCCTAAAAACAAGGACTATCTTTTACTTAAAAAAGCAATTGGCAAAAACATTAAATAATATCGGTAGACAATTGGAACAGTAGAACGCAATGTTAGTAACCGCAGCAGGCTATAACAGCAAGCAATACCCAATGGCGGCGAATCGGTAAACTGAAACATTTTTTTATTATATTTACATTACGCAAGCGGACACATTGTACTTTCAAAACGCCACTGGGTTTGCTTGCAAAACGTTATAGCCAACTGTGGCGGACATTATAATAAATGAAAAAAAATCACTTTATGACAACAAAAAATCTAATGCTTTTAATTGCCGTTCTATTCTGGACTGTTAGTTGCAAAGAAGAGAACAAATCTGCTGACACCAATAAAGACGCTATGATAACTCTTAAAGTGCAGGTAATGGACAATCTCGATTCTGTTAAAAAGACATTATCAAAGGAGACTAAAACTGTAGCAGAGAATATATTCAGATTCAAAGTACTTGAAGCAATCAAGGGAGCTTATAACAAGGAAGAAGTAAAAATAAAAATTTTGTTTCCATTAGAATCGATAGATTCAAAACGACTTGAAAATGGTAAGATTTATTCATATAATTTAATACAAGGAACATACATCAACTCTGAAATGAAAACAGTATCGACAGACTACTATGAAATATGGGAAGATAGTCCGGCTGGAGCTCAGCGTTAGTAGACACAGCAGGCTATAACAACGGCTTGCTCGGCAGTCGGGCGACGGTGGAAACAAAAAGTGTTATCTTTATAAAAAGTTTTTCGGTTAAGTTGGTTGGTGCTTCGTATCGCCCGACCGCCAAGCCGCAGAACGTTATGTGCAATTTATGCGGACATTATTATTGCTTACAATATTAACCCTGACTAGTTGCCAAGGATTCGTTTATGAAAAAGAACTAATTGACAATTATTATTTAGTTGCTTGTGACATAGACGAACAAATGTCCTTGGATTATAATAATGATGGAGGGGCTAATTATTCTGGCTTAATAAGAGCAACCGTCTTTGACGTGCAATGGAACGAACGTTTTATAGTTATTAAAACACATCCCGAAGACATTAGAGCATCTATTAAAGATGGTTATCGTAATCTTCATTTTAAAGGGGGGATTTTGGATAAAAAAAATACAAAAGGTTATTTTACTCAACAGGAAATTGATGAATTACATAGAATTGACTCATTAGCAGAAAAGGATGTAGATGAAGTTTTAAAATCAAATACCTTTTTGAATGCAAACTCTAAAAAGAAAGTTGTATTATATTATTTATTAGACACAAAAAATCAAAATCAACGGCCATTATTATTTCTAACTGAAAATGAACTAAAAATTGCTTTACAAAAGAACGTGGTTGGGAGCTTGACTCATAGTCAATACTTTGAAGACCTTGATAAATAATAATAGAAAAACTGCACATAACAACGGCTTGCTCGGCAGTCGGGCGACGGAGGTAAACAAAAGTTTATTACTTTAGCTTAAAGTTTTTCGGTAAAGTTAGTTGGTGCTTCGTATCGCCCGACCGCCAAGCCGTCAAACGTTAGGTGCAAGCATATGACAATCGAACAATTGACCCTTAAAGAAAGTGATTTGTATGCGACCGTAATGGACTTATACAAAAAGGACTCCATCATTCCTCAATCAAAAGAGACAGAAACAAAAATGGAAATCGTTTTTGACTTATACAAAGACGTACATAGACAATACGCAGACATGGCGGACAAGCAAGATGAAGCATTAAAGCGCGGACTTTTTATACAATGGTATGCTTTTACAGAACCAAGTTGGTTGACTGGTATTGGTTTACTGGACGACGCAGCAATGACAAAAATAATTACTGTTATCAATGACAAAATCCTATCAAACACTTTAGACGCAGAACTAAAATGGATGCTTAATTATTACGTTAATCCTGCGTGGAGTTTTGCTTTCGACAAATTTAAAGGTTACCAAGGACTTGACAGTGCTATTAAAAACTGTAAAGAGGACAGCTTACCAAAAAGTATTGACAAAACTACAATGCAGACACGTGGACAAATGGGGTTGTATTGGACTTCTGGTAGTTGGTTTGACTAAATTATTATGCCAGCACCTAACAGCAGTCTGAATTTCAAGCGGGTGAAGTCGGTAAACAAAAGTTTGTATCTTTAGCTTAAGTTTGTGCTTGATTGAGAGTTGGTCGTTTCAAACCCGCTCGAAAATCAGGCTGCCAAACGTTAGTAATTAAAACAAAGCCTCACCCCCTGCCCTCTCCTTATGAGAGGGAGCCAGTATTTTGAATGGGCAGATGTTGCTCGCGTTATGGGATTGTAGTGGAAAGCCCACAGCCATAATCGGCGAGGACTTGGAACGGAAAGCCCGACCTTTGTAATCAAAGGGAACGCCCTAACACTTTAACATTTCGACAAGCTCAATGCTCACTCAGTAAGGCAACATACCCAAGTAAAAACTTTTATTGTATCTTTGGTTTTTAATGAACTTCCTGTTCCCCTCGTTTCTATTTGCGTTAAGTGCTTTATCTATTCCCATTATTGTTCATCTGTTTAATTTCAGGCGCTACAAAAAGGTTTATTTCACCAACGTCCGCTTTTTAAAGGAAGTACAGCAAGAGAGCAAATCAAAATCTACCCTAAAGCGTTTGCTTATACTGGCATCTCGGTTGCTGGCGCTTACGTGCTTGGTGCTTGCCTTTGCGCAACCCTACATACCCAGTAAGCACAACCTTAAAAAAGGGGCACGGGCCATAACGATATATATGGATAATTCATTTAGTATGCAGGCCGCTAATAAAAATGGCAACCTGCTGGATGATGCCAAACGCAAGGCAAGAGAGCTTGTGCAGGGTGCATCGGCAAGTGATAAGATACAACTTATTAGCAACGATTTTTATGCGAGCGCACACAGCCTGCAAAGCAAAGAACAGGCGCTGGATGCTATTGATAAGGTGCATATTTCACCTTCGGTAAAAAGTTTACAGGAGGTTTATAACCGCGCTAGAAGTAATGCAGATAAGGATTTGAAGGATGCCGAGTTTTTTATGATAAGTGATTTTCAGAAGAACATGGTGAATGATTTTAAACCCGACAGCTTAGCAGAAACCAATTTTGTATTGCTAGATAACGCACCTGCACAAAACATTTGTGTAGATACCTGCTTTGTGGAGAGCCCTTATTTTCAGGTAGGTACAAGCCAGAAACTACATATAAAAATAAGGAACCTGTCGGACAAAGAAATAGAGAATGGCTCTTTAAAACTATACTTAAACAACAAACAAATTGCGCCCGTAAGTTATAAAGCCAACCCCAATGCTGCCACAGAAGTCCTTATTAGCTTTACCTGCAAGGATACGGGCATACAACAGGGCATGGTGGTTATAGAAGATTTTCCGGTAACGTTTGATGATACTTTGTACTTTTCTTTTCGTGTAAATAACCGCATACCTTGTTTAAGTATTCACAAAAAGGATGAGAAATCGGCAGAGTATGTAAGGAGTCTTTTTAGTAAAGATTCTTTGTTTACCTATTACGACCAGAACGACCAGGGCATTGACTTTTCTTACTTTGCAAAAAGCAACCTGATTGTAGTTAATGGTTTGCAAAGCATTAGCAGCGGCTTATCACAAGAGTTGAAGAAATATATTTTGGCGGGAGGAAGTGCAATTGTTTTCCCTGCTCAGGATGCCGATAAAGAATCTTACAATAGTTTTTTTAACTTGCTTGGCGCAGCTACTTACAATGCGATGGATACGGGTGCTTACCGTTTAGAAAGTAAGAACCTGCCTAAAGATTTGTATGAAGGGGTGTTTGAAAAGACTCCCGAAAACATGGATATGCCTAGTGTTCACAGGCATTATAGCACTACGGGTAATTCGCATAACGGAGAGGAAGTGATATTGAAGCTCATTAACGGGCAATCGTTTTTAAGTCTGTATAAAAAGGGCAAAGGCAGGCTGTACGTTTGCACCGCCCCCCTGAATGAAAAGAGCAGCAGTTTTGCCAAGCATGCCTTGTTTATTCCCACCATGATAAAGATGGCCATTCTAAGCAGGCCTTCTCCGCCCCTGTATTATTATAGCGGCAAGAACGAAGCCATTGATGTAAGCAATGTTAATACAAGCGGGGAAAGCCCGTTACATATTACCTCTGCTTTAAACAAAATAGATTTTATACCTGAATTAAAAACTACGGAGAACAGCAAATACCTGCTTACGCATGGCAACCCTGTTATGGCGGGTAATTATATGATTATACACGATAAAGCAATCGTTGAAGGGGTTGCTTTTAACTATAATCGAAAAGAAAGTGAGTTAGCCTGCTTTACTGAAAGTGATATAGAGACCATGATAAAGAACCAAAACTGGAAACGCACGCATTTGATAAAAGCATCAGCGGGCAACATGCAAGCCTCTTTAGCTGAGATAGGCGGAGGAACCAGGCTTTGGAAAACTTTTATACTATTAACTTTATTATTTTTAGCGCTGGAAATTGTTTTAATTAAATTTTTAAAATGAATTATCTGATTAAGAATGCAAGGGTGGTTGACCCAAACTCGCCCCACAACGGTAAGCAGGTTGATATACTTATTGAGCAGGGTACCATCACCCAGATTGCAGCAAACATAAAAGCTGATAAGAACATAAAGCTTATTGAAGGAGAGAATTTGCATGCATCACCGGGTTGGTTTGATATGCAGGCTAACTTTTGCGATCCGGGTTTTGAACATAAAGAAGATTTGCAAAGCGGTATGCTGGCTGCTGCACAAGGTGGTTTTACGGGCGTATGTGTAATGCCTGCTACCAACCCTCCGTTGCATAGCAAAGCACAGATTGAGTATGTGGTTAATGCCTGCAAGAATAACTTGGTAGATGTTTATCCTGCGGGTTGCTTAACACAAAACTCCGAAGGAAAAGAAATGACCGAAATGCATGATATGAAGCAAGCGGGTGCTATTGCTTTTACAGACTATAAAAACTCCATTAAAGATTCGGGTTTGATAGTGCGCTTATTACAATATGCTGAAAACACCGGTAGTTTAATTATTACCCATTGTGAAGATAAAAGTCTTACTACAGGCGGACAAATGAATGAAGGCGAAACATCCACATACCTTGGATTAAAGGGTATTCCTGCTTTAGCTGAAGAGTTAATGATTCAACGTAATATAAACCTCTTGGCTTATGCAGGAGGCAGAATGCATATACCAACTATTTCTTCCAAACAAAGTGCTGAGTATATTAAACAGGCAAAAAGCAAAAACCTTCAAATTACTGCCGGCATTGCCGCACATCAATTATTGCTAAACGATACTTCCCTTATTGAGTTTGATACTAATCTTAAAGTTAACCCCCCACTGCGTGATAAGAACGAAGTAGAAAATTTAAAACGCGCTGTTATTAATGATGCAATAGATGTGATTGTAAGCGACCATTGTCCGGAAGAAATTGAAAACAAAGATGTGGAGTTTGACCATGCTTCCTTTGGGATGATAGCCTTAGAGACAGCTTATGCAGCAGCCAACACAGCCTTGCATGGAAAAACAGAACAGGAAAAGCTTATTGAAAAAATAAGTATCAATCCACGTAAAATACTGGGCTTACACATACCTGTTTTGAAAGCAGGAGAAAAAGCTAATGTTACTTTATTTAATCCCGATGCTAAATGGGCTTTCGCTCAAAAACACATCTCCTCTAAAAGCAAAAACACACCTTTTATTAATTATAACTTTGTTGGTAAAGCCATTGGCGTAGTTAATAATGGGAAGGTGAGTATCTGCAAGTAAAAAGAGATTGTTACATTATATACTTTAGGCTTTTATGAAAGTGATAGGTATTGATTTTGCCATAATTGATTACTTTTTAGAATACCTTATAAATTATTTCACAATCATAGATTTAATGGCCCTGTAGTTCAATGGATAGAACGGAAGTTTTCTAAATAATACAAATTAACTAGCTATAAATCAATTAGTGTTAGGGATACTCCTGTTTGCAGAGGAAAAACTAAGAACTCTTATGTGGTAGGTAAGGCCCGCAATGTCCTTTTTTGTTTCTCCGTCTAAGTTGCGCCGCCGGATGGAAAAATCCTATTTTATAGGGAAAATACTTTAACGAACTGATTCGATTATTTGCCAAGGCGAAGAATATAGTTGAATACTTTATTTCGTTTCCTTTTCACCCTTCTTTTTTTTCTTAAAGAAACCTCTAAGTAAAAAATTATGACTGGCTGCATTCATGTTTTGTTTAAAGCCCCCTGCACCTTGCTTAATATTAATCATGGCTTCATTTACGTTGCCTGCCATGGTACTATCCATTAGCAATTTTCCTATGGTTCCCCTTCCGGCACGTATATTTTGCATAACAGCAGCAATATCTCCGGTTATCATTGCAGTATTATCAGCAGTCACTTTTATTTTCAGCATAATATCATCCATACTTATTGATTGGGCTGTTTCAATAACATCATTATTTGATAATTCTTTTTTACCACTTGCTCCCGGAATAATTACTACGATTTTGTTTCCCATCAAGCCATCAGAACCTATAATGGCTTTGGCATTTATCTTAATAAACTTTCGGCTGTGCTCATTAATAATCATATCCACTTTTACTGTTGAATCTGTAATTTGTTGAATATCTTCAACTACACCAACGTTGATACCTGAAAAACGCACATTATTCCCAACCTCCAGTCCGCTTATATCTTTAAATATTCCGCTTACTTTAAAGGTACTTCCAAATAATTGTTGTCTCTGTCCGATAAAGTAAATCCCCACGATAAATAGAAGAATACTAATGGAAACAAATAATCCGAGTTTTATTTTACTGCCTGCTGCCTTTTTCATTATTTCATTTTTTTAATGTTATATGAAGAATGAGCGTACCCATTCATCTTTTGATTCTGATAATTCTTTAAAAGTTCCTGTGGCAAAACATACTCCATCTTTAATGATGATCATTCTGTTTGATGTAATACGCGCGCACTCTACATCATGGGTAATTATAATACTGGCGGCTTGGTGTTTGCTTTGCACATCTAAAATAAGCTTACTGATTTCCTTGGATGTGATAGGGTCCAAGCCTGTTGTAGGCTCATCATACAATATGAGTTCCGGTTTTAATATCAACGTACGCGCTAAGCCAACCCGTTTTCTCATACCTCCCGAAAGTTCCGATGGCATTTTATCTATAGCATCTTCTAACCCCACACTTTTTAATACCTCTATAACCAATGTCTCGGTTTCTTCTTTTGATTTAGCTTTTAAATCACGGAGCGGGAATTCGAGGTTTTCTCTTACAGTCATAGAATCGTAAAGAGCAGCGCTTTGGAACAGGAAGCCGACTTTTTTTCTTAATATGTTTAATTCATCATCTTCTAAATCAGAAACGGTTTTACCAAATAGAACAACCTTACCCTCATCGGGTTGAATTAACCCAACCAAACATTTTATAAGTACTGATTTGCCACTGCCTGATTTGCCAAATACAACCAGGTTCTCTCCCTTTTCAATTTTCAAATTGATATCCTTTAGTACATGATTATTACCAAAGGATTTATTCAAATGTTCTATTTCAGTAACTATTGTTTCCATTAAGAATCAAATAAACTGGTTAGCTGTACGGCAATCATATCAAGAACAAATATGGCAAGTGAAGCAAGTACAACAGCTGCATTGGCAGCTTCTCCAACACCTTCCGTTCCTTTGTTAGCATTGTAGCCTTTATAGCACCCTATTAACCCAACTGCAAACCCAAAAAATATGGTTTTACTAAAAGCAGGAAGAACATCTGAGAAAGTTAGTTTTTCAAAGACCTGTAAAAAAAATAATTGAAAACTGACATCTCCTTTTAGATTGACCCCGATATAAGCGCCATATAGTGAAATAGCATCTGCAGCTATAACTAATATCGGTAACATAAAAGTAGCTGCAGCAATTCTTGTAACCACTAAATATTTAAAGGGATTCATTCCTGAGACTTCCATGGCATCAATCTGTTCGGTTACTTTCATAGAGGCTAATTCTGCTCCAATGCCCGAACCTACTTTTCCTGCAAATATCAATGCAGTAATTACCGGACCTATTTCTCTGATGATGGAAACAGCTACCATAGCGGGCAACCACGACTCTGCTCCGAAATCAGCCAGTGTTGGTCGCGATTGTATAGTTAATACAAGCCCCATAATGAATCCTGTAATAGCAACTAAGGGGAATGATTTATAACCTATTAAATAAGATTGTTTAATAAGCTCGGCAAATTCAAACGGAGGTTTAAAAGCTACTTTAAAGAAACGAAACGTGAATCGGGTTAATAGGGTAACTTCTTCAAAGAAGCTTTTTACATTTTTTACATACCTGTTTTCTATATGTTCTATTACCTCTTCTACAACAGGTTCTGTACTTGCTGTTTTTAAATCAGTTGGCATCTCCGTTCTTATAGATTAATTTGCCCCACTTTATTTTACCCCAAATCCGTTCGTGAATAAAATAGCCGATGGTAGTATATATATTACTAACCAGCATAAAGCCAACGGCCACTTTTATCTGCCCCGTAAATAAATAAATGCAAACAAAATCCAGAATTAAAATAACCACACGGTAGCTGATAGTTTTTACCACTGAACGTTTTAACGTTTCTTCTGAATGTTGTGTGGCAGGAATAAGTTTTTCTATCATGGTTTATTCCGTTTAAAACGCAAGGGCTTATTACCCCTTACAAAATTGGTTTAGCAAATTATTAGCATCCATGCTTCCTAATTCCTTTGCTTTTAACCAATCGGCACAAGTACCTTTTGTATCATTTGTTTTTTCTTTGCAAAAACCTCTGTTTATATAGGCACTGGCATCTTTAGGAGTTAATTCAATAACTTTAGTATAATCCAATATAGCCATTTTATAATCCTCTACTTTGGCTTCGGCATCTGCCCGGTCAAAATAAGCACTGGCATCTTTAGGGTTTAATCCAATGGCTTTAGTATAATCCACTATAGCTTCTTTAAAATTTCCGGCAATGGTTTTAGTATTCCCTCTTCTTAGATATGCCTTAGCATAGTTAGGGTTCAAGGCTATTGCCTTGTCATAATCTAACAGGGCGCCAGTATAATCCAGCAATTGGTTTTTAGCCTCTGCTCTGCTAAAATAAGCAGTAGCATTTGTAGAGTCCAGCTCTATGGCTTTGGTATTATCTTGTATGCAACCTTTGTAATCTCCTGTCTGATATTTGGTGTTTCCTGATGCATAATACGCTTTTGCGGTTTGTGCGTAAATACTGATACTTATTGTTAAACCCATTAGAATGAGTAAGTGTTTGATGTTTACATATTTTAATTGCTTACTCATTCTATTAGTTTGTCTTTTAATTGATACTGTTTTACGTTAGACAAAGATGCTTCCATTAATTTTTTCTTCTCGGCATACTCTTCGTTCTTAATTTGGCCCCTAACGATAGTAATGCCATGATGCAATAAATACAATCAACCAATCGTAAACCTTTTATACTAATTAATTTCTGTAATCTTTAGTTCAACTCTTCGGTTCAATTGCCTTCCTTCGGGGTCATCACTACCATCTGCTTTTTTATTAAGAGCAGCAGGCATGCTTTTGCCATATCCTTTGGCAGCCATACGTTTGGCATCTATTCCATTTTCTATCAAACGGCTTACTACGGCCTGTGCGCGTTCTTCAGAAAGTTTCTGGTTATATGCATCGCTGCCTTTGCTATCGGTATGCCCTGATATTTCTACTTTCATAGTTGGGTTAGCTTTCATAATCAATAACAGGTTTCTTATTTCTACATTAGAGAGCGGACGCAGGGTGGCTTTATCAAAATCAAAGAAAATATTATTCAATACAATTTTAGAACCAACTATAATTGGGGGTAATGATATTTGTTTATTTATTTCGTAGTATTTAGTCTCTTTAGATATTTCCATATTCTCTGAATAGAACAAATGGTTATCTGCCTGATAGGTTATATTATAATTTTTGCCGGGTGTAAGTATATATAAGAACTCGCCTGTTTTGCTGTTAGCATGGTAAATTCCAACAACCTGTTCGGTTTCATTGTCTGTTATGGTAATAACAACATTCTTGGCAGGTTTACCTGTTTCATCTATCACCCTGCCTTTTACTAAGGTAAGCGGAGTTTCTTTTTTATTGATAAAGGTTGCCATGTAATTATCTTTTTCTCCAAATCCTCCTTCACGAAAGGAAGAGAAATAGGCATTTAGCCCATCAGGGCTGATAACATAAAAAACATCATCATCGGTAGTGTTAATAGGGTAGCCTACATTCATAACTTCAGACCATACCGAATCCTTAGTAAGAATGCTGTTAAATATATCAAAGCCACCCATGGTATTATGTCCGTTAGAGCTAAATGACAAGGTAACTCCATCGGCATGTATAAACGGAGCATCTTCATCATACAGTGTATTGATGGTAGAGCCCATGTTTACGGCTTTAGCCCAATCTCCTTCGGGTGTTTTTTTACTGATGTATAAATCTCTTCCGCCAAATCCACCCGGTCTGTTGCTTACAAAATACAAGGTGTTTCCATCTGCTGAAAAAGCAGCGCTTGGCTCCCAGTATTTGGAATTGATATTATCATTCAGCTTTACAGGCTTGCCCCAGGTATCTCCATTTAAGGTTGTACTGTATATGTTTCCGTCTCCGTTATCATCTTTATAAATTAAAATAATTTGCCCATCAGGAGAAATTCCAACACTGGCTTCGTTAGATTCTGTATTAATGGGTGAACCTATATTGATAGCTTGAGACCAACCGGTGGTTGTTTTAGTTGACATATAAATATCTTCCATAAAATTGCCATCAATATCTTTTAAACCGCCTGTACTACCTTCTCTACGCGAGGTAAAGAATAGCGTTTGTTGGTCTGCTGATAAAACAGGCGAGTAATCTGCATAGGTAGAATTCACAGTAGCACCCATATTTTGTATTTTAATGTTTACAGGATTAGAAACCAAGCGTTTTGCAGTTTTACACATTTCTATATCTCTGTTAATCTCAACAAGCAATGCTTCCTTCATGCTTTTATTCTCAGCCATTATGGCTATATATTTTTGATAGGCTTCTATAGCTTTATCAAACTGGTAATTAAAGTGGTAGGCATCGCCAAGATATTTATAAGCTACAAGGGGAGCTTTCTTTTCTTTGAAGGAACTTCCTTTGTAATTAGCTGTAACATCAGTAATCGCTTTGCTGAAATAAGGAATAGCTTCTGCTTTATATCTTCTTGAACCGCGATAACACACCCCTAACTTGAAAACAACATTCATATTTGTAGGGTCTTGTTTGTATAAGCTAAGCAACATAGGGATAGCATCAGCGTAGCCCCCTTTAGCATAGGTTACAGATTCTTCCTTTCCATCCTGATATACTTTAGAGAATATTTCATCAGCCATATTAAATTCTTTTTCAAAACTATCTTTATCGTTTTGGGCATTGAGTTTGCATATACTTAATAAGCATATAAAGGCAATGTAATTAAGAGTTTTCATTTGGTTTTTTTGGTCAAATAATTATAGCATGCAAAAGTGCATAGCTTTAGGTGCTTTTGTATTACATAAACTGGAGTAAAACTTACATTATTCACGCATTGTAGTGATTTATTGCCTCTATAAATAAAAAGCAGATGATAATTGTTTATCATCTGCTTTAAAGGCAATAGTAATATATGAGTTTTTGTTTAGCTTATATAATTCTTAGCAACCATAAGATTAAAAGTATTAAGGCAATTACTAATAGTAAATAAATAAACCCGCCTAATCCCCATCCACCGGTAAGAAGCGCAACAAGCCAAAGAATGACCAAGATTAAAATAACTATCCAAAATAAGCTAAGTACATCGCCTGCAACTGTTTCGGTAGCTATCTTTTTAGTATGCGATAATGAAGTTTTAGTTTGTAAAGGAATAGCGGTTGTTATATAATTTGCATGATGCTTTGTATTCTGAATAAATTGTGGCTTACTCACTACCTGTTTATTACTTGCTGTAATGGCACCATTTTCTGTAATAGGACTCTGCTTGTTAGTGTAATCTAAATTAGCTCCTTCTGTTGTACTTTGTAAGGTATATAAAGACGGTTTTGTTTTCTTTTGAACTGTTTGCTCTTGTGTCTTCGCCTCAATTTGTTTGCCCGAATGATGACTGACATAATAACCATTTGTATAATGGCGCTTGGTGATTGAACAAGAAGATAATAAAATGCCTGCTATAATACATGTACCAGTAAACGTAAATAAATTTTTTTTCATAGTTAAATTTTAAATGCAAATTAATTTTTACAGCTACAAAATTGATTCTAATTGAAAGGAAAAGTATTACAAAACTTTAGAAACAAGTTGCATTATTCACATATTGAAGAGAGCTGATTAATGAATGTATTTGTTTCACAATGCGTTTTTATTTTTTTTACGCTCTTTTTCAAATTTTTTTCTTGGCGCTTCACTATTCAATTCATTCATTTCTTTATATGCATCTGTTAATGATTGGGGGGACAGACCTTTGTATTCTATTTTATAGAACGAAAAACCGTTGTAGGGAATAGTGTTGACTGCGGCAGCTATCTGTACCTGTTTTTCTACTCCTTTGTTTTTGAAGTAAGACATAAAAACATGTATTCTTTCTTCATTTAAGTGGCTGAATTTAGCGTTAACAATAGATGAATCAATAATCTTGGCACATTTTTCCTGTATAGTAAATATGGTTTTATCTTTTGCATGCATGTTTAAATAGTGAACGAATAAAGAATCCTTTACTGACATTTTATCTACCTTTTCTGAATCAGATTTATTAAATGATAGAGCATTTTTTTTATTTATCATCAGAAAATATTTTTTCTTGGCTTCATAAAAAAGGATGTACTCTTTTTCTTTTGTGGTATAGTGTTGCGGATAAACCATTATATAGGATTCAGGGTTTTTTAACAGATAGTCTGCCATTTCTTCTATATAATTTTCCTGAGCAGACCTAAGCAAAGATTGTCGCATTTGCCACTTTACAGTAAGCGATTTTTCAATTTCGTTTTCTGTGCTTTTTACATCCATTCTATAAGGTGTTGTTACAGGTTTTATAAAAATATTTTGGAGGATATCGAAGATTACTTCGCGCAAATGAAATTTTGGGTTCTTTAAATTGCCGCTTATCGGAATTTCATAATCAATAACATTTCCGTAGTTGCGTACCAAAGTCATTATTAGTGGAAGTGGAATCCATTTTATATCTATATTTTTTAATCGCTTTGATACGCGTGGGTCTATTACCACTAAATGATTATTACTTTGTATAGTCCCGTTTTTCACATTCCATTTGCCGTTTAGTTCAAGGGTTCCTCTATCCAAAGGAAATGATGTGCGTGATATTAAATAGGGGTTAAATAGTGAGGCGGGTAGTTTTTGAAAGTTATATAGTATATCAAAATCTGAAAAATCCTTAATGTTTACGCTTATAGCTGCCGCTATATTACCATAAGGTTTAATACCGGATTTAAAAGATATTTTTTCTCGTATATGATTGTTGTTAATAGAATCTGCAATAATATAGAGTGGGTTTAAGTTAACCGAAAACTTTTCGCTTTCAGAATAGTCATTGAATTGCAAATTGGCTTTGTAAACTGCCAAACAATTAATCTTATACTTACTTTCAAAAAAGTTTTTGGCCAAATCATTTACATAACGAGCTATTTCGATAACAAGGTTAAATTTAGTGGGATCATCTTTAACCTCTTTAACATTAGAGCCATTCTTTCCGAACATGGTTTGCAGATTATCCAAATGGTCATATAACTCATATTTTAAATATGGATGGCTAAGGATAAGAGAATCGTATATATATATAAATTTTCGGGGGCTCATTTCTTTTATTGACAATACTAATCTGTCGAACGAGGCATAATCATCTCCCGGTTTTTTCCCGAAACGAAAATCATTGATTGCCAGCATTCCTACGGCAGTAATGTTTTGTTCATCACTCAGGTTTCCGGTTGCTTTCATATCCATATCCAAATTGGCAGAAAAGCTTCCGTAGTTAATAAGCTCTTTAAGATATTGCGCTAATATTTTCAAATCGAACTTATGAATAGCAATAGCCGAACGGTAATTATTGGTTTTTACATTAACCGTAAAATTTCCTTTTATATCACCACTTCCCGTACCAGATAAACAAGAAAATGATGCGGGAAT
The DNA here is from genome assembly GCA_003153315.1 of Bacteroidota bacterium. GTDB lineage: Bacteria > Bacteroidota > Bacteroidia > B-17B0 > Aurantibacillaceae > PALSA-968. The sequence continues at coordinate 3,599 of PLYA01000011.1, read as the reverse complement.
AGTATCTGCATCCCAACGCTTTCCGCTGCTTTCTATATTAACGTTTTTAATAAAATAGTTAATTGGAGTTCTTAATTCATGGTAATAAAATTCTCCGTTATTTATCTTTACATTAAGAATATTAAAATGAACTGGTGCACTAATTATCGTAGAATCTTTTTTTGAAGAGAATCTTTCAATAAGGTCGTTAAAATTCAGGTCTTTTTTGTTTTGAATAATTATTCCCTGAGGTTGGTCTAATGTGATGCTACTTATTTCATACGTTTTAGTAAAGAGTTTTAGGATGGCTATATTTACGCTTATTCCTTTTGCAGAAAAGAAAACACTATCGCTTTTCAGTTCATAAATTTTAAGGTTGCTTAAATGAACATACCCTGTAAAGGGGTTTACATAAGCCCTGTCTAATGTAATTTGCCGCCCGGTGTATTTTTCACCATACTTTTCAATTAAGTATTTTGTAATGGGTGAAATAAACAGAATAACAGCCACTACAATAATTACAATGACGCCAATAAATATAAGTAGCGCTTTTTTTAGCTTGTGCATAATATGCTGTAAAGATGCATGTCTTAATTACAGCAAGTATTACAAATACTTAGAAATAAGTTATATTATTCACACTTGGAAAGAGAATAATTACATGCGCTCCATATACCACTTTAATTCTTTCTCCATTTTTTTATACCGGAAGATAGTGGTAATGATTTTTTGTAAGCGTACAAAGGCGGTTTCGCTTTTTACTACATAATCAAAGGCACGATGGTGCATACAGTTTATAGCTACATCAATCTTATCCTGAGAAGATAACATCACAACAGGAATATCCTGATTGAAAGATTTTATTTTATTTAATGTTTCTAAACCATTCATGGCATCCTTATCAATACCATCCAAATGGTAATCTAAAATAATTACATCGGGGTTGTGTAATAAATTCTCTATACAAAGCTCACCTGTGGCAAATGTTTCAATTATAAAATCGGCATGTTGCAGAAACTCTATTTCTAATGATTTTAAAAACACCGCATCATCATCCACTAAGAAAAGTTTTATCTTTTCGTTTTTCATACTTTTGTATTTTTAATTGTATTAAACTCTTCTTCTAATTCCATACATGCCTGTGTGCAAACGTTTTCAAGTTGCATAACTAAGTCCGGTATTCCATCTGTTTGTTGTTGTGTACTTGCATACTCCTGCACCTTTTTTGCCATGTTTTCAAAATCTATACTAATACCCATTATTGAAAACGAAGGAATCATTTTATGTACTGCTGCATATAAAGAATTCCAATCCTTATCATACAAACTCTTTTTCATGGCACTAATTAAGGGGGGGGTTTGTTCCAAATAAAGTGAAATCATTTCCATCATCAGCTTCGGGTCAGATTTTGTACGGTGAATTAAATAATGCAAATCAATACATTTTGTTTTTTTACCCTGCTCACCTCCATGCTCTTTCATTTCATTAGATTTTAAATACATAGGTTTCTTTACTAAACCAATTATTTTACTGTACAATAATCTTTCATCAACAGGCTTTGCAATATAATCGTTCATGCCAACAGCTTTGCATTTTGCCAAATCAACGGTTGTTACATCAGCTGTTAAAGCAATAATAGGTATTTTAGAATTCATGATATTACGAATGTATTCTGTAGCCTCAAAGCCATTCATTTCAGGCATTTGCAAATCCATTAAAATAATATCATACGATTTGGTTTGTAGTTTTTCTATAGCTATTTTTCCATTAGCCGCTATATCACGTTCAAAGCCAAAATCATCTAATAGTGTTTTCATTAGCAATTGATTGAGTGCAATATCTTCAACCACTAATATTTTTATATTTTTAATTTCAGTATCAAGCTCAATTATCTCTTCTTCTAATTCAGCTTCAGCTTTTGTTTTTTGAAAAGCTAAAATGAAACTAAAAGTAGACCCTTCATTAACTTTACTCTTTACCTGAATACTTCCTCCTTGTGGCTCTACTAATTGTTTAACAATAGCCAAACCTAATCCGGTTCCGCCGTATAATCGGGAAGTTCCGCTAGTTGCCTGCTGAAAGTTTTCAAATATTTTCTCTATTTTGTTTTCCGGTATTCCGATTCCGGTATCTGTAACTGCAAATTCAAGAGTGGCTGTTTCTTCATCTTCATTCAGTAAACGAACACTTACTGTAATTTTTCCTTCTGTTGTGAATTTTACAGCATTACTTACTAAGTTTAAAATTATCTGATGCAAGCGCACTGGGTCTCCAACCAATACTTCGGGGATACTGTTGTCGTATTCTTTAATTAATACTAAGTTCTTTTCCTGAATTTTGGTTTCAAATAAATGAAGCATGGCAGATAAGGACAATGCCATTTTGAAAGGCGTTTGCACAAAGTTCATTTTTCCGGCATCTACTTTTGCCAAATCCAATATGTCATTGATGAGTACAATTAATGCATCGCCGCTCATTTTTATGGCTGTTAGATACTCTTTTTGTTTTGCAGTCAAATCTGTTTTCAGTACTACTTTTGTAAAGCCTATTATGGCATTCATGGGTGTACGAATTTCATGACTCATGTTCGACAAAAACTGTTGTTTCGATTTAACAGCATCTTCCGCAACTCTTGTGGCATCTTCTGCCTTACTTTTTGCTTCTTCCGCAAGCCCGGTTGCCAATTCAGCAAATACCTTAGCTTCTGTTAGTTCTGTGGCAATTCTTTTTTGATCCGTAATATCTCTTGCCACTACAACCGCGCCTAATACATTTCCTCTATCATCTTTATAAACAGACCCATTAAATAATACATCAGTAGGCTTATCATCAATCAGGGTTAGCGGATAGTCTACTACAAAACCCTTTGCAAATACTTGTTGATAACCTTCCCGTGCCTGATGGGGATCGGTAAAATAATTAAAAAAATCGGTGCCGATTAATTTTTCACGGGATAATCCTGTTATTCTTACCGTTGCCTGATTCATGTCGGTGATTTTTCCTTCGGTACTAATAGTGAATAATGGATCACGGCTTGCTTCAATCAAACTGAGAGAATAGTTGGAAAGTAATTTTTGGGCTGTAACATCTCTGGCTACAATTACAACACCCAATACATTCCCTCCGTCATCTTTATAAACCGACCCATTGAAAAGGACATCCGTCAATTTACCATCTTTATGGCGAAGCGTAAGTGGGGAATCGGCAACAGAGCCTTTTGCAAATACTTCCTGATAAACTTCACGAGCTTTTTGTGGTTCGGTAAAATAATCAAAGAAGTCTGTGCCAGTCAGTTTTTCACGCGTTAAACCCGTAATATTTGCCGTTGCCTCATTCATATCTGTTATCTTACCTTTGGTATTAATTGTAACCAAAGGATCCCGGCTCGCTTCAATAAGACTAAGTGAATATTGGGAAGCTAGTTTTGCAGAATAGCTTAATGCTTCAAGCTCTTTATTTGCAATTTCCCGTTTTTCTTTTTCTTTATTTTGAAAAGCAAGTTCTATATCGGCAATAACTAATTCTGCGGCTCGTTTTTGTTTCTCTTCGGTTTGAAATACAAGTTCTTTGTTGGCAATGAATAACTCCGCTGCACGCTTTTCTTTTTCATCGTTTTGAAA
>PLYA01000097.1 GCA_003153315.1 Bacteroidota bacterium | reverse complement strand
GCTCATCAACCACATCAATTACATCCTTATAGGTTGCCTTATCATCTGTTTTTATCAAAGCGGTAAGAGAGCGTTTGTCTCCTTTTGCCTCCATAGCCAACCGTTTAAAGGTGCTATCTGCCAATTGCTTGTTTTTTACTTTTGTTTCCAGTTTAGCAATTTCATCGTGAGCGTAACTGTTCATTTCTAACAAAATTTTATGCAACCCTTCTGATGAAAAAGTAGTTTCGGTTAGTTGCGTAGCAGGTTTACCTTCTTTATTATCAGGAGCATTAAACTCCCCTTTATAATAAAATATTTTATGGTCTTTGGTTAAAATAATACTCAATCCGTTTTTCACTTTTGGAGCATCCTCAGGGTGTTCGGGAGGTGCAGGAAAGCTTAACTCCATTGATTTAGGTTTGCTAAATGTAGAGGTTAACACGAAGAATGTTAGTAGCAGGAACCCCAAGTCAACCATGGGGGTCATGTCTATTTTGGTGGATTGTTTTTTGGCGCGTTTTTTGCCACCTTTTCCGTGACCACCGCCGCCACCTTCTGCAATTTCAGCCATGTTTAATTTTTATTTTTTACCTGTTTCAGCGGGCTTACTTCCTCCGCCCTCTAAAGAGGTAATTAAGTTAAAACGATAAATTTTCATGTCGGTAAAGGTTTTTAACACCTCTTTTACCGAAATATATTTTGCTTTTCCGTCTGCTTTAATAGCATAACGGGGTTTTTCGCCCATAAAATCCTTTCCGGCAGCTTTTGCCTTATCACGTTCGCGCACATAAACACCATTGGTTTCCTGCGCAGCATATAATATCCAATCTCTTAGCTGCGGATTTTTTAGCGAGTCGTTTGGTACACCCTTTTGTGGTTGAAACTTTAAACGCTCTGCTTCGGAAGAGTTAATATACCTTGGCAAATCTTTAATATCTACACCAAAGCTCGACATTCCACCAAATTTTTTAATCTGGTCTGCTGTAAATTTTATTTTATACTTATCGCTCATCTTCAACAAAGTGGCTACTTTGGCCTCTGTATTGCTTACCCCAAAAAAGGCTCTGCCATCGTTATCAACAGTCACCAAAATGGTATTTTCAGGTAAAGTTTTTTCTGCATGAGAAGCCGGTGGATCAACAACCACAGGTTCTGCCATTCGAAAAGAAGCGGTAAGCATAAAAAAGGTTACCAACAGAAACGCCAAATCTACCATGGGCGTCATGTCTAATGAAGGCGCGCTTTTTGCAACTTTAATCTTTGACATGCTTAATTCTTTTTAATTATGATGCATAATTCTTTTAATTCCATAAATAAAACAGGAATGATTATTTTCCTGAAGATTGAAATTCTTGAATGATAGAGAAACCAGCCTCATCCATTGCATAAGTCAATTGATCTACACGGTTTGAGAACACGTTATAGAAAATAATAGCTAATGCTGATGATAAGATACCTACTAATGTGTTTACAAGCGCTTCAGAGATACCTGTAGAAAGAGCTGAAGTATCAGGAGTACCGGCTGCTGCTAAGGCGCCGAATGCACGAATCATACCCACAACCGTACCGATTAGCCCGGTTAATGTACCGATGGATGCACAGGTAGAAATAACCACCATATTTTTAGATAGCATAGGTAATTCAAGCGCTGTTGCTTCTTCAATGGCTTTTTGGATAGCATGCACTTTAGCTTCTTTATCCATATGACTATCATTTTCAACAAATTTATATTTCATTAATCCTTCATGAACCACATTAGCTAAAGAGCCTTGTTGTTTATCACACTCGGCAATAGCACCATCCAAATCGTGGTTAGAGATAAGAGATTTAATTTTAGCTACAAACTTATCAGTAGCACCTTTGCCACTTGCTTTTTGAATAGTGATAAAACGCTCGATAGCAAAAGTTAACACGGTTAAAAACACACCCAATAATATAGGCACAATAAAACCACCTTTGTACATGATACCTAAAAAGTTTCCTTGTTTGGGATGCCCTTCTGCATCAAAATTATTGGCGTTACCCAAAATAGTCATGTAAATAAATGCACCTATACCCATGCAAATGGCAATAGCTAATGCTGAAACGATGAACGGAAAGCCGCCTGATGTTTTTTTGTTACTCATATTGGTTGATTTTTATTTGTTTTTACTTTTTTGTTTTTTAAATGGTTGCCAAACTTACTAAAATACTTTTGAATTCAAAAAACGCTTATTTTCTTTAAGATTGTTTAACTATAATCTATATTTATTCGCATCCAAAAATGACCCTTCCTTTTTTTCTATAATGATTTTTTTTTCTTTATTGTTTTCACAAGACTCAACAAAAATCTGCTTATTAAAAGCACCTGTCTTTTTTACCTTATCAGCTGCTTTTGCATTAGCTAATAATTGTGGCGCAACTTCTAAAATAATTTTATGCAGATTCCTTTCTCCTGCCCCTACTAAACCAATTGTATCATTATACTTTAACAAAACAGGTTTATCAGTAGTATTTAAATAGTTAATTACAGGATTGTAAATATGTATCCTGTCGTTTTGAGATTTATTATTTAAAATGGAGATTAAATCGGCTTTTGAAAAGTATAAAGTTTCAGTACTATATTCCATACTAATAGTTTGTATCTTTGTTTTTGGTGTATTAAACTGTTTGGTTTTTTTGTTCATAATAGCAACCATTCCATTTGCCCGCATTTCAGGATCAACTTCAATAAGAACCTTATAAAGGTTTCTTTCTCCTAAATTATTAAATTTTATACTATCTTTTTTTTTAAATACCATCTCATTCGGTGCAGCATTTAAATATTGTATTGTTTGGGCGTATATAGGGTGTTTATCAACCATTGCCATCCCTTCAACCAAAGCCAGTATATCAGGTTTGGCAAAATATAAGATGTCGTCCTTATACTCCATACCAATAGTTTGTGTTTTTGCCTGAGCTTTAAGCAATACAGGCTTTTGGGTTATTTTTTCAGGTACAGCTTTTTGTGCTGAAGCCAAAAAAAACAGTAACATAAAACCCGATAACAGTATGTTTTTCATGATCAAAAAAGTTCTTTGCAAAGATACTTTACAAAAGCCCCTTTGGGCCAAGAACTTTTTAAACGGTTAGTTTTGGCAAAAAAACGGTCATTTGGAAACAAAAGTACCTTTGCGAAAACGTATAATTATATAAAAGGTATGGAAGTAAAAGAGAGTAACGGAACTTTGCTTAACGAGGGGGATTCGGTAACCATTATTAAAGACTTAAAAGTAAAAGGCTCATCAGGCACCCTAAAAAGAGGAACCGCAGTAAAGAATATACGCCTTACCGATAATGAAGAAGAAATTGAAAGGCGCGTAGAAAAAACTCACATGGTGCTTATAAAGCCTGTTTTTTAAAGAAGATGTAACCTACTTACAGGCAGCAAATACTTAAATGCTAATACCTATTACCGTAACATCATCTACTTGTTCTAAACTACCTTTCCAATTATCAAAAACCATAGACAGATGTTCTTTTTGTATAGCCATACTTTCTGGGCTTATAGAAGATAGCTGTTCGATAAATTGCTTATACTTAAATTTCTTTCCCTTTGGCCCGCCAAATTGGTCGGGATAACCATCGGTATATGTATAAACAACATCCCCTTGTTGCAATTGCACTTTATTATAGGTAAAGGGCATTATATCTTCGGTGTGCATACCTACCGGCATTTTATCTGATTTTAATTCTATTACTTCTTTATTTCGAACAATATAAATACCGTTATTGGCCGAAGCATATTCTAAAGTATTCCCTATAAAATCAAAGCAACATAAACTCATATCCATACCATCTTTACTTTTTTCGGTACTACCCTCGGGATTAAGCGCTTCTATAATTTCAGTTCGCAAATTGTTTAAGACTTCATCCGGACGGGCAATTTTCTTTTCAATTATAATTTCGTTTAAAAAATTAATGCCCAACATACTCATAAAAGCGCCGGGTACGCCATGCCCCGTGCAATCGGCAGTAGCCAGATAAAACTTGTTGTTTATACAAGTAGCCCAGTAAAAATCTCCGCTAACAATATCTTTGGGCTTAAATAAAATAAAAAACTCTTTTACATAATTGCCAATATATTTTTCTGATGTAAGCAAAACCTGTTGTATTCTTTTGGCATAGGTAATGCTGTCAATAATTTCTTTCTGGTTTTCTTCCACCAAATGTTTTTGCTTTTCAATAATTTCTTTCTGCCTTTGGGTTATTTTAAACCGGTTAAACATAAACAGGGCAAATACTAATACTATAATTAACAAACCTATTACTGCATATATAACAAAGCGTTGCCTTTTCTCTTCTTCAAGAGTAATTAATTCCTGTGCTTCTGCTTTGGCTTTTAATTCGGCCTCTTTTTTTTGTACTTCATAATGTGTTTTTAAATCTCCTATGCGTTTACTGTTTTCTGCACTAAAAATGCTGTCGGTCAACCGTTTAAAAAAAACATAATTAGTATATGCCTCCTTGTATTGATTGGTACTGGCATAAGCTTCGGCTATACTTTCGTACGAAATACGCTCTTGCTCTATGTTTCCAATTTCTTTATTGATATGCAAGCCCAAATAACCATAGTGTAGGGCTAATTTGTGATTGGATAATTTGTTATATAGTTCTGCCATGTCATTAAAACAACCTCCCAAACCCTGTTTGTCCTTAATTTCTTCTCTTATTTTTAAAGCCTTTAAATAGCATTCCAAAGCTTTCGGATAATCGCCCTGGTGTTTATAAATAATGCCGATATTGTTATAGCAATTTCCTATACCTTGTTTGTCTCCGATTTCCTGTCTTATTTTCAATGATTTTAAATCGTAGTCTAATGCCTTAGAAAATATAGCCTGTTTACGATACGCCTCTCCTATATTACTATAAGACGCGGCTATTAATTGTTTATCGCCAACCTCTTCAAAATATTTTAAAGATTTCAGGTAGTATTCCAAAGCCTTTGGGTAATCTTTTTGATACTGAGAAACGTTGCCAAGATTGCCATAGCATTTTCCAATACCCTGCTTGTCGCCAATATCTTCAAATGCTTTTAACGATTGCAAATAATACTCCAATGCTTTTGGATAATTAGATTGGTTGATATATATATTTCCAATGTTTTTATACCCGTTTGCCTCCCCTTTTTTAAAAGATAGTTTTTGGCTGATATTTATCGCCTCGGTAGCATATTTTAATGATTTTTCATGCTCCCCGGTATTATTAAGTTGTCGGCTAAGTTTGTTTAGGGTATTTACTTTGTTGGTATCATCTTTAGCAATGTTTAAAGCCCGGTTTATAGAATCTATATTTTGAGCCAAAACGGTTGTTCCGCTTCCTCCTATAAAGAAGGAAAGAAACATAAGAATATATAGTCTTAAGCCCTTTTTCATAAGCCAAATATAGGTAGGTTTTATAAAGAACAGCCTATTCACTTTAAATTATGATGATTTCCGATACCAATACCACGCTGCCGTACTCGATTCCATGGTAAGCTAATCCGATTCCGCTACCGTCGTATTCGTTTCCGCATATGACTAATTAGATTCCGTTACTGCCATACTCGATTCCATGGTAAGCTAACTCGATTCCGCAACCGTCGTATTCGATTCCGGACCAAGCTAAGTTGATTCCGCAGAATGCTAATTAGATTTTGAACCCATTTGATTGTTTTTCTCTGCTGAACAAGGGTATTTCAGGCAAGTCATATGCTATTATTAATAAGGTTTGTGATTTTTAATGCAAGATTTAGATAAAACACACAAACAAAAAAGGGTTTCAAACTGATTAAGTCTGAAACCCTTGTCATTATTGTCGGGGTGGTGTGATTCGAACACACGACCTCCTGCTCCCAAAGCAGGCGCGATAACCGGGCTACGCTACACCCCGAACGGCATTTAATTTTCTATGAAAAGAACTTTAAAAGGAGCGCAAAAATACATTTAAAATTAATGCAAACAAACATTTTGTGGTATCTTGCACAATAAGTACTATAAAATCACGTTAAAATGTTATATTTTTGTACATCTAACCTTTAAATTGAAGTTTATTTTCAAATACATTGCCCTATTTATCTGTTTTGGCTCGTTTGCCCAAACACTTACTTCTCCACAAATAGGTTGTGTAAGTATTCTACCTAATGGTAATATTGCTGTCACTTGGTCAGTAACCCCTGGGCTGGGAGGGCAATTTGCAAGTTATCAGATATACACCTCTCCCACCCTAAACAATCCGTCTTATACTAATCAAGCAGGTATTACTAATTATAATACAAATACTTACGTCATTACTACTATAACCAATGCAAATACACAGCCCTATTTTATTTATATACATACCATAACTACTTCAAGCATTACCCTGACCGCTGTTGATACTGTGAGGACTTTGTTTTTAAGTGTAACTTCACCTGTCGGTGCTCCGGGTATAGCCCATCTTTCCTGGAACGGATTTGCGCAACCCATTCCTGCCGGAGAAGCTTCGAGTTACTCTGTATATAGGAAATATTATTATAACGGAGGTGGCTGGGCATTCATCGCCTCGGTTCCATTTAACCCAAGCGGAAATATTAATTATAATTATTATGATACCATAACCGTTTGTAAAGATTCTATAGATTATAAAATTGAACTTACCAATACCTTATTAAACTGCACCTCTGTTTCAAACGTTGCCGGAGCAAATTTTCAAAACAAAAACAACCCCACTCCACCTCCTATTGATTCTGTTAGCACCATTAATAATGGTACACAGATTATTATAGGAATAAGTCCGGCATACTCGCAAGATGTAAAATGTTTTGATATTTATGGTTCTGATGGCTCCACTTATACCCAAATTGGTTTAATATGTAACTATAACCAGGCTACCACTTATACCTATATACCAAATCCTTCTCCGGCTGTTGGTTCGGTAACTGTATCCGTTGTTTCTCAAGATAGTTGTGGCAACTTAAGTCAGTTTCCTATTAATCAAAGCACCATTTATACCACGGCTTCTTATAATCAATGCAAGAAAACAGCTTATATTAACTGGACTCCTTATCAGAACATGGTTACCGGGGTACACGATTATCAGATTTTTTGCTCAACAAATAATGGCCCCTTCGTTTGTATAGGCGATACCAATGCAACTGTTTATTATCACAAAGGGTTGGCGCCAGGCACAACCTATTGTTACTTTGTAAGAGCCCATTCAAATGGTAAAACAATAGCCGGAAAAGATACTGCTTCATCTACTTCCAGTCAATTTTGCATAACAACTAATAATCCTCCTATATCCAGCTTTGCTTACTTAAATAATGTAACTGTAAATGCACAACAAACTATTGATGTTCAATGGAACGTTGATAATGCGGTTCTCATCGGTGGATATAATTTATATCGTGCTACAAATAAAACAGGCCCTTACAACTTGGTAAGTTATATCCCATCTACAAATGCTTATTCGGATGCAAGTGTAAATACAAACAGTGAGGAATATTTTTATTTTATACAGGTTTTAGATACTTGTTTAAATCCCACCCTTCAAACAGATACCTCAAATAATATTGTTCTAAAAGCAGTCCCTTCCGCAAATTCAACTGCCACCTTAAACTGGAATAACTACGCAAAATACTTAGGTGGTGTCTCGGGTTATAATATATACCGTAGTGTTAATGGAATTTTTAGCATTGCCGCTACCAACATACAGGGAACTAATTACGTGGATGACTTATCTCCTTTTGCAGCAGATGAAGGTACATTTATTTATTATGTGGAAGCTGTTGAAGGTCCTGGAGACCCTTATTTACTTGCAGAAAAAAGTCAAAGTAATTATGATACGGTTTATGTAGATGCCAATTTGTATATACCAAACAGCTTTACCCCTAACGGAAAAAATAAATTGTTTTTACCTATTGGCGCGTATATTGATAATAGTGATTATCAGTTGGATATTTATGACCGTTTCGGACAAAAAATATACGAAACCACCGACCCCAATACCGGTTGGAATGGCGGTGGGCATCAAGAAGGCGTATATGCTTATACTGTACAATACAAAACTTCCATTGGCGAATATAGACAACGCCATGGTACAGTAAACTTAATCAGGTAATAAATTTCAAATTCACCAATCTATCCTTTTTATAAGGCTTCTCAAGGAGATTGAGATTGCTTGGGTAACAAATAGGTAACATTTTTGCTTTAAAAGAACCTAAATCTAACTAATAGAATGGTTAATCTATTTTAGCTTTAACTACTTTTATTAGCCCTTTGTATCCAAAAATATTTCAAAGAATTGCAAAGCAAATGTAGTAAAATTATTTGACATTTCAAATTGTAATTCCACGGGCTTTTATATGTGTATTCGCATTACTTTTTAAATGTAAAAAGGCACAGTATAGATTATACTTATATTTGGTTCATTATGAAAAAAATCCTTCTACTCTTTATTATTATAGGCATAGTAAAATTATCCTATTCTCGAAATTTAGACTCCCTATGGAAAGTATACAACAATAAAAACCAAGCTGATACCAATCGTTTGAATGCAATACAAGCTATTGCTTGGCAGTATAGATATAATAACCCTGATACGGCTATTTTGTTTGCAGAAAAACAACTAAATTTTGCAAATTCCAATAGCAATCTAAAGAAATGGTCTGCGAACGCATTGAATATAATTGGAATGGCATCTGCGAATAAAGGCAGTTGGGATAAAGCAATTGAATATTATTTAAAAACCTTAGAGATTTTTAAAGAAATCGGGAATAAAAAAGGCATTGGAAACTGTTATAATAATATTGGGATTGTTTATCAGAGCCAATCCGATTACCCCAAATCATTAGAATATTATTTAAAGGCTTTAAAAATAAGAGAAGAAATTAAAGATAAAAAAGGAATAGCTATCTGTTATGGCAATATCGGAACTGTTTATGCTTTTCAAGCTAATTATTCAAAAGCACTGGAATATTATTTAAAAGATTTGAAGATAGCCGAAGAAATTGGCGATAAATATGGCATGGCAACCTGTTATACCTGTATTGGGAATGTATACCAAGACCAATCCAATCATCCGAAAATATTGGAATATTATTTAAAAGGATTAAAAATATATGAAGAAATTAATGATAAACAGGGTATGGGAATTTGTTATGTCAATATCGGTATTGAATATAAATCCCAATTTAATTATTCTAAAGCCATAGAATATTATTCAAAAGCCGCCCATGTGTTTAAAGAGATTGATGATATGGGGGATTTGGGAGCCTGTTACGGTAACATGGGACTTTTATATAATAACCTGTCCGATTTTAACAAAGCCATACAGTATAGCGATTCCGCTTTAAAAATCAGTAAAGAATTGAAGGATATTGAGAACGAACGCTATGCTTATCAAGGTTTAGCCATAGCATATAGCCAGACGGGTAAATACAAAGATGCTTTTGAAAACCACGTAAAATTTAAACAACTAACAGATAGTATTTTTAATACCGAAAACAGCAAGCAGCTTGGCGATATGAAAACCAAGTTTGAAGTAGAAAAGAAAGAAGCAGAACTTAAATTAAAAGCAGAAGCAGAAGAGGCTATTAACAAAGAAGAAAAGAAGAGGCAGCGATTTGTTATATATGCTGTAGTGGGTATTCTGTTTATCGTAATGATATTTTCCATTTTCTTGTATCGGAGATTTAAAATAACCCAAAAGCAAAAAACAGTTATAGAAGAACAAAAAACCATAGTAGAGCAACAAAAGCATGAGGTAGAAAAACAAAAACATTTGGTAGAAGAACATCAAAAAGAAATAATTGATAGCATTACCTATGCCAAACGTTTACAACAAGCCATTTTGCCTTCCGCCGATGAAATAAACAAATACTTGCCGGATAATTTTCTATACTATCAGCCAAAGGATATTGTAGCGGGAGATTTTTACTGGATGGAGCATAAAGATAACCTAACTTTAATTGCCGCTGCGGATAGTACAGGGCATGGTGTTCCGGGTGCTATGGTAAGTGTGGTTTGCAGCAACGCGTTAAACAGGGCTGTAAATGAATTTGGCTTACGGGATACGGGAAAAATACTAGATAAAACCCGTGAGCTTGTTTTAGAAACCTTTGCCAAAAGCGGAGAGGAAATAAAAGACGGTATGGATATATCTATATGCAGAATTAACTCTAAAACAAATGAGGTACAATGGAGCGGTGCTAATAATCAATTATGGTATATTAAAAAGGAAGGCACAGAGATGTTGGAAATAAAAGCCGATAAACAACCCATTGGCAAAACGGATAATCCAAAACCGTTTACTACTCATACTTTAGAGCTACAAAAAGGGGATACTCTTTATTTAATGACAGATGGTTACCCTGACCAGTTTGGCGGAGAAAAGGGCAAGAAGTTTAAATACAAGCAGCTTGAAGAAAACTTGGTAGTTAATAGCAACAAAACATTAGTAGAACAGAAAAACATACTCTCCCATTCCTTTCATAATTGGAAAGGAAATCTGGAGCAGGTTGATGATGTTACTATTATTGGTATTCGGGTTTAATCTTGCTGACTGCTTAAAATAATTCACTTATAGGGTATCGTTCTACTCGGGATTATTTTTCCTTCTTTTTCTTCTTTTCTATTTTAAAACACATCAGTTCCTCAATAGAAACATCTAAGCCTTCGGCGAGTTCAAACAAATAATATAAAGATGGGCTTACATTACCACTTTCCACACGCTGCAAACTTTGTTGGTCTTTATTCATTTTACTGCTCACGTCAATTTGAGTTAAATTTTTCTTTGACCTTAACTCCTTAACGTGGTTACCAAAACTTTTTTGCAATATTTTTTTTGTGGGAAGCAAGCGCAACAAATGTTGCTTTTACAACTCATTTGTTTTAAAACATATTTGTTGTATTATAAAAATATTCTAATTTCGCATGTAAACAGTTATTTCTATTATTTTTTGTACTTTCGGAAAGAGCCTTATATAAATGTTTTAGTATTTTCTTATCGTTAATTCTCTGAGATATAAATTTTCTTATGGATAAAGTAATAAAACTGGCTATTGTAGATGATGATGATATTTCTAAAAGAATTATAGGTATTCATTTAAAAAACGCAAAGAATATTAAAATTATCCTAGAAGCATCAAACGGTAAAGAATTGCAAGATGCTTTGGCATTAAAAAAACAAAAACCGGATGTGATATTAATGGATTTGGAAATGCCTGTGATGGATGGCATAGAAACAACAGAGTATTTAGACAAACAGTATCCCGATATTAAAATCTTAATTCTGACCGTTCATGATGACGAAAAGATTTCTAATCATTTAATTGAAAAAGGAGCAAATGGCTTTTTGACAAAACATGCTGATATGAACATCTTGGTGAAAGCCATTACTACAGTTTATGAAAGCGGATATTATTTTGAAGGTTGGGATTTAAAAAAAATAGTAAACCTTAAGAAGATTAGGAATAAAGTAAATTCAAAATCTAAAGTTATATTTTCAAAAAGAGAATTAGAAATCATCAAGCTATTATTACAGGGATATACCAACAAAGAAATTTCTACTAAGTTGAATATAAGCACAAGAACCGTGGAAGTACATAGAGATAACGTGTTAAAAAAAACAAACTCACGTAATATTGCTCATTTCGCTGTCTATGCTGTGCAGCATGGGTTAATTGATTTTAATGATGAAAAAAAGTAACCCTTTACTGGAAATAGAAAAGATTGTAAGAGGTGATAAGTAGTTCCAAAAGGAATTAATGGAATCTATTATAAGACAAACCACTCATCAAGTAATGCAGATGAAATTTTGTGTGCAGCGTAATGATTGGAATCAGCTTAAAAAAATTACCCACACCATGAAACCATCTTTTATATACTTAAATATGGTACGCCCGATCGAGCTTGCAGATTTTCTAATAAATACATCAGACATAGATATTGAAACAACCACAAAACAGGTAAATGAATTATCAACGATTTGTTTAGAGATAATTTCTGAGTTAAAGAATGACACAATAAATCAATCCCATTTGACTTTTTCCCGCCAAAAAACATCTAAAAAGTGGTCTAAAACGATTCATTTTTGGTTGGTTTGCCATCCGTATTAATACGTATTTTTCAATTGCCCTTTTTTGCCCTCTGAAAAATCTGAATGCCCTTACAGTGGCTTGTTTCGGAGGTTTTTATTTCAAAATGCTTGTCCAAAAATTCCATGTTAAGGATTCTTAACATTGGAAACCGATGCTTTTTTGTCATAGTTTAGCAACGGTTCCATCATAAAAAATTAAAAACAAATAACATGAAAAACATCTTCAAAAAAATCTTAATCTTAGTTGCCTTAGCATTTTCTCTTTTGTTAAATGCACAGCAACGTGATACTATACCCCATTCCATTTCTCCCGGTGGAATATTAGATACTGTATATGATAGATTTGGTAATAGATATAGTTTGGGACAAGATTTGCAACTTACACAACATGTTAACGGAGGAGGATTATATGCCCCTATTTCTTCTACTTGTAGTGCAGGCTATTTTAATTTGTATTTTGAATCAGGTAGTTTGGGAACTGTACCGACAGCAACTCTTGCTAATCAAGCTGTTATTTGTCAGGTATTTTATGATATTTCTCAATTTATAAATTCACCTCTTTGGACAACAGGTCATCATGTAAATGTTTGGGTAAGAAATTTTAGTGCATTCGGCGCACCTCCAAGTGTTTTAGGGCTTGCAACACAATTTTATACTGCCCCTGCCACTGGTACAGTCACTTCAGGTATTGTAGATGGCGAAGTGCAAAAAACAATTATAAGCGGTATAGATAGCTATACAGGTGTATCTCCATTTCTTAATCCGATAGGTGGTGGGCTTAGTTCAGCTTCCGGTGTTTTTTTCCATTCGGTAGTTGCATTTAACTTTGGTAATCTTTTCCCTTATACTTGGAATAATGCTCTTGGTAGCTTTGCAGGTTCAATGCAGTATGACCTTTATACTACTGTATTACACGAAGCTACTCATACCCTTGGATTTGCGTCATTAATAGATGTCAGTGGTCAATCTAAGTTATCTTTACCATCAACGGGAGTAAACTATTATTCCAGATATGATACTTATTTGCAAGACCATGCAGGTAATAACCTGATTGCACAAAGTAGTACTGTTTGCCCAAATTATCAATATGTCTTTAACAGCCCAACTGTAAATGTAGCCGAATTACTTCCTTCTACAACAACTTGCACAAACGATATAAACTTTGTAGGAGCCTCTTCTTCAGTAAACCAAAAATGCTATACGCCAAACACTTGGGTTGGTGGAAGCAATATTTCTCACATGGATGACCCCTGCTTAGCTCCTACTGGTACAACAACAGGTATGTATTATGTAATGAGTTATGCAACTCCTCCGGTAGTTAGCAAACGGTATCATAAACCTGAGGAGCGTGAAATACTTTGTAACTTAGGTTATAATGTAAATGGCACTTTTGGTTCTTCTACCGCTATAAATTATTATGATTATGGAGTGCCAGCATGTCCCGGAATAGGTGTATGTGGTGTAAATGATGGAATAAGTACAGGAGGTAATTATATTTATGTTACACCCACAAATACTGTTCTAACGATTCCCATAAATACAGGTTCAGTTGCTGTCTTAGCTAATGATTATATGGCTACTACCCTCACTTGTGTGCAGATTGTTTTTCCAATAGGAGCAACGTCAGGCACGGTTTCTACTTCAGGAACCAGTATAAGCTACACACCCGCACTAAATTATACTGGTGCCGTGTTATTTAGATACATACCTAAAAATAGCGGGAGTATTGCCGGGAACATAACCTACATAACTGCATTTATAACAGACCCTACCTGTAGTCCTGTAAATAGTTGCAATCTGGTACAGAATGGTGGTTTTGAAACTATCAGCCCCGCATCACTATACCAAGCAGGAGATGGCAGCAATGCTTATGGTTCAGATGTAAAAGCTAACTGTTGGTATCATTTCTATGATACTCCGGATTTATACAGTAGAGGAATAACTAATAGTGGGGATGTCCATTCAAATATGTTTAATCTTGGAACGTTGACTTTTTCTTCAACCCCTACATTTGACAGTCATACGTTGTCAGGAACAGGAAACGACCATGTATTAGGTATATTTGAAGGACTTATAAATAATGCAGGTTATGTTGAAGTAATACAAAATTATTTGGGAGCACCTCTTGTGCCTGGAACAGCTTACCAACTTAGTTTTTGGGCGTATAACTATCAGGGTACTCTTTGGTATCCGCAGAACACAAATCCTGCTAATAATCTGAAATATGTCGTTAATAATTCAGTAACTCCAACGGCACAGATTGTAACTTTTGCTGCTTCTCCAAGTCAATTAACTGGCTATGGGGCTTACACAGCAAACTATCCTGTAACCGTTGGAACACTTACCATGGATGTAGTAGCGAATGTTACTATACCGGGAGGAACTGCTGCTGTGAATACTTGGCAATATATAACCACTACATTTACATATAGTGGTTCACAAAACGATAATGCACTTTATATTGGCACAAATTATAATGCGAATGTGTTAGCCGGTTATACTAACTCAACACTAATTCCAAGCAATGTTCCCTATTATCATTATGCTTTAATCGATGATATTTCAATATTGCCTGTTGGTACTGCACCTACGTTTAGTCTTCCTACTACAGTTTATACCTGTACAAACAGTGCTGTTGTGCCAAACCTGGGGTCTTATGCAACACCGCCCGGTGGAATATTTAGTGGTCCCGGTGTAACATACACAGCAGGGGTATATAACTTTGACCCAGTTGCCGCCGGAAATGGCACCATACCCATAGTATATACTTATACAAACGGTACCAGTGGTTGTGTAAATTCGGTTACCCAATTAGTTAATGTAAGTATAGTACCTATGACTTTTACTAACACAGCATCAAGTGGTATTTGCGCAGGACAAACAGCAACCTTAACGGTAAGCGGAGCTTCTACTTATACATGGTCGCCCGGTGGTGTGCATACAACGACAGTTGCTGTAACACCTTCTGTAACCACTATTTACACAGTTTCAGGAACCAGTGGCTCCTGTGTTGGTAACAATACAATAAGTGTTATTGTCTCTCCAACACCAACAGTTAGTATTGCCGCAAGCTCTTATACAGTATGTGGTGTGGCAAGCACCACGCTCACCGCTTCAGGTGCGACAAATTATACATGGACACCTACATCTACTATACTTACTCCATATAATAACCCAACTACAGTCACACCAAACATTACTACTATATATAGTGTAATTGGAAGTAACCCCGGTTGTTCGACTACCTCAACAGCAACAGTGCAAATTAACGTGAATAATCCTTTCTTAACCATAACCCCAACGAGTACTGTCTGTAGTGCAGTAGGCAGTATTACCTTGGCAGTCACTAATACAGGAACATCTACCTATACTTGGAGTCCCCAAGCTACTTTAAGTTGTTCTGTTTGCCCATCACCAATAGCTACACCTACTGCGGCTGTGACTGTATATACCGTTACAGGTAATACTTCAGGTTGTATAATTACAAATACTGTACAAGTAAATCTGTACACTTCACCCTCTTTAAGTGTTACAGCTTCACCAACGGTGATTTGTGCAGGACAAACATCAACCTTAACAGCTACAGGAACAGCGACTTCCTTTTCTTGGTCTCCTTCGGGAAGTCTAACTAATACTATTAACCCAATAGTTGTGGCTAACCCTACTGTGACAACCGTATATACCATTAGTGAAACAACCGTTGGTTGTACAGCAACTAAAACAGTCAGTGTTACTGTAAATCCTTCGCCTACACTGACTGTTACCGCTTCACCAACGGTTATTTGTGCAGGACAATCATCAACCTTAACAGCAAGTGGAGGTAGTACCTATACATGGTCTCCTTCGGGAAGTTTAAGTAGCACTATGGGTACAACTGTAACAGCGACACCAACTCTTACAACCAATTATAGCGTAAGTGGTACAAACACGAATAGCTGTGTGGGAACTAATACAGTAAACTTAATTGTAAATCCAATCCCTACTATAAGTGTTTCGGGTACTCCAACTGTTTGTACAGGCTCCTCAACTACTTTAACAGCAAGTGGTGCTACCAATTATACATGGAGTCCATCAACTGCTTTAACTTGTTACACTTGTGCTACTACCGTTGCTAACCCAACAGTAAATACAACTTATAGTATTACAGGGACATATACTACAGGATGCTCATCTACAATTACAGAATTAGTGAGTGTTTTCACCAGCAGTTGTACAGGTGCATCTCCCGGTTCATATACGCTAACCGCATCTGGTAATTATACAACTACACCTACTTTGTTGACTAATAATTTATATGTAGGTACACCAACAACTGCTATAAGTTTTACAGTTAGCAATGTAGAAGTTAAGATAGGTGCAGGTTATGCTATAACCGTTGTAGCGGGAAATACACTTACTATAAATAATAGTTGGTTGCACGCTTGTGAAACCTGCACTTCGCAACAGATGTGGCAGGGTATCATAGTACAGAATGGCGCGGTACTTACATTTAGCAATAGTATTATAGAAGATGCTGTGCAAGCTGTATATACTCAAAGTAATACTGCTACCACACCTGTACCATATTATTATATTACTGGCAGTATCTTTAATAATAATGCAACTGGTGTTTATATAGACAGCCATCAGGGCAATCTAGGTGCAAATCTTATTAGCGGTACGCTATTCACCTGTCGTAGTTTAGCTAGTCATGCTATAGCTAATATTGCCTCTACATATACTAACATTGCTGCTGCAACACTATTATCCTCAAGTACTACCAACCCGATTGATTTAACTTTAGCAGGGCAACGTAGCGAATTTGGTGTTTATATTAATAATGTTAATGTAACCTATCCTATCAAAGTAGGAGTTGGTAAAACCACGGCTACTATTTTTGATAATATGGCTTATGGTATTGCTGCTATATATGGTAGCTTGACAGCTCAGAACTGTATCTTTCAAAACCTAACAGGAAATAACAACTCCGGCCCTATAGGTGTTGGTATATATAGTGATGCTACGGGAATATGTTTTATGGGAAGTTGCGGCGGTGTAAAAGCTGTCTTGACGGTAGGAGATCCTGATGCCACCATTCTGAATGATTATATAAACTACTTTAAAGACTGTCTGATAGGTGTTTATACCAATAGAATGAGACAGGTTTATATTAATAATAATGTATTTTCTAATGAAACTACGGCTACAACCTTTACCACAGCGAATACTTATGTAACAGGGCAATACGGTGTTTATAATAAAGCATACGCAACCAGTGCATCTTCCGGCGACATGGAAGAAATGATATTTGCCAATAATAAAATTCAAAACTATGCTACAGGTCATTTCTTGGATTTTCATACGCTGTATAACACAAATTCAGGAAGTGCAGGAGGAAGTGCCTATATATATCAAAACAGTATTTCAGGTAGTGGATTAAGTAATAAGTATTGCACCACAGGATTATATATGCAGCAAAGTGTTGCAGGCGCACCTGTTACTATTCCTTGGGATGGTATGGCTGTAACAAGTAACACCATAACGAATGTGAACAGTAATTGTATTACAGCAAGCTCTATAAGTTCTGGGTCGGTTGTAACCGGTTTTGTTACTATAAATAAAAACAACTTAACTGTAAAATACAACTCTGCAGCCACTATTTTGCAGAGCCCACCCATAGCTGCTGTGTATTTAACTGGTTGTGAAGCTGTGAAAGTAAGTTGTAACCCACTTATAAGTTCAACCTACAGTCTCGGTACTTATTATGGTTCAGCAGCCCAATTTATAGGAGGTGTTTATGTAAAACAAAGCCCGCAAAGCCGTGTAACTTGCAATGCAATAACAGATGTTGGTGAAGGTTTTACATGGGAAGGTACTTGTACTGCGAGTAATTGGTTTGAGAATACTATGCACAATAGCCAATATGGGTTGGTATTGCGTAATAGTGGAATAATGGGTGACCAAGGTTCCACCGGAAGACCTCAATATCATTGCGGAGATATTTTTGGTGTGTATGGCAGCGATATTACGATGGCACATACTTTATCTGACGGTTCTGACCCAGGTCATACAGGTGCAACTAGTATACTGTATAACCTTGCAGCTACTTGTGCATCTTCGGTAACTACAACCTATTTACCATGTCAAAATTCATTTGTAGTAGGAAGTTTTGGTACAGCTTATACAGCATCTGGCTCTACGGTTACTTTAGTAGCTGTAGCAGGAAATGGTTATAGTCTTTGCCCCGGTGAAGGTGGTAGTGGTAATGGCAGGATGGCAGATGGTTCTAATCAGGATGAAAATGCAGGAGTTGGTGGAGTTCCATCGGATAGTCTTTTGGAAAGTTATTTATATACTGGCGGAACATCTTTACCTGTTTATGATTACGAAACACATTGGGCGATGCAGCATTATGTAAATAGTATCAAGCCTACTATAAGTGCAAGTGCTACTTATGCCAATGCCAAAGGATTTGCTTTAGTTGACGCTGCAATGAAAAATGGAGATTATACTAATGCTCAAAGTATGAATAATGCTATTAGCCCTAATAATATTATTGAGCGTAACTGGAAACGGGTAGATAATATTTTGATTAAACTACAAAGTGATTCATTGAACCAAAATGATGTTAGTATTTTGCAAGGCATTGCTCAGCAATGCCCTTTAACAGGAGGAAGTATTGTTTACAAGGCAAGGGCTTTGCTAAATGTTCAATTCAATGCAATTTTTACATACCCTAATGATTGCCCTGTTAATAATGGAGTAAGTACAAGTTCGAGGATAGAAAATGCAAGTGTGGCACCTGCAAAAACAGAGCAAATCCAAACTGTAAACTTATATCCAAATCCGAATAATGGAACGATGATGCTTGATTATAGCATAAAAGACGATGCACATTTGGAAATTACAGATATTACTGGTAATTTAGTGGGAACATATTATTTACCTGCAACGGGTACCACCATGAAAATACAAAGTGACAATTTACAAAATGGTATGTATTTATATCGTGTTATTAGTAATTATAACGTAATTATTAAACTAGGTAAGATTGTGGTTATGCAGCAATAGTGAAAACTAAAACAACCATATTGGTTTTTATTCTGAGCCTTGGTATTAATACTAAGGCTCAGAATTTAGTAACAAATGGTTATTTTGAAATATATTCTCCATGCCCAACAGCAAGAAGTTCTCCAGGTAATCTTCAACTTAATTATGCAACTGGTTGGCTAACCGCTGCATCAACACCAGATTATTATAATACTTGTGCTAGTATTGGCACAACAGTAAATGTGCCATATGCTCATTGTGGCTATCAACAAGACTGTTGCGGTGGGATGGGTTTTGCAGGTGGGATTATGCTTGATATAAACTCCCCTAATTATGATTTAGAATACATATATACAAAACTAACTGACACACTAAAAGTAGGCCATAAATATTTAGCAAGTATGTATGTTAGCCGGGCTGATGGATTTGATTATGCTATTACCACTATAGGGATGTTATTTACTGATACAGCGATTGTTTTACCTTACCCGCAAAGTTTCATTAATGCAAATCCACAGGTAAAAAACACTACACTATTAGCCGATACAGTTAATTGGTTATTGGTGCAGGATACTATATCAGTAGGTGGCAATGAAACTTATTTAACGATAGGTGATTTTAATACAAATGCAACATGTGGTGGTATGTTAGTAGGTGGTAATGGAACGTACTCTAATTTTGCATATTACTACATAGATGGAGTAAGTGTATATGATATAACTGGTAGTGCTTGCAATAATTATTGGGATGCAGGTTATAATAAATATATCTTAATTGGAGATAGTGTACAACTTGGGGCTATAAATACAGATAACAGTATTTATACATGGGTAAACAGCATAGGTGGCAATACTTATTTAAGTAATAATGGTAATGCGCGACCGTATAGCAAACCACCTATTACAACAACTTATTATGTAACCAAAATCTGCCCGAATAATAATGTATTTCAGGATACAGTAACAGTTCATGTAACAAATACTGCTGGTTTAAACAAATTTGCAAATAATCTACAAGTAAAAGTTTATCCAAATCCTGCCACTAATGTAGTTCATATAGAAACAAAAGGAATAACTGAAATTACTCTGTGTGATTTATTAGGAAACAAAATACTCACCACCAATGAAAATGAGATTGATGTAAGTAACATAAACAATGGAGTTTACTTTATAGAAGTAAAAACAAAGGGAAGTATTTCTATACAAAAAATTATTATTCAGCATTAAAACTAAACAGGATGAAAAAAATATTACTCATTGCTTTCTTGATTTGCATGAAACAAATAAATGCGCAATGCCCTATGAGTATAACAGGAAATACTGTTGTTTGTTATGGTAATACAACTACTTTAACAGCAAGCGGAGCTACCTCTTATACATGGATGCCAAGCGGAGTAAATACATCTGCTATTGTTGTTACACCAAGTATTACAACTACCTATTCAGTAACAGGTACTACGGGAAGTTGCACAGCTACAAATACGGTACCAGTAATTGTACATCAAATACCAACAGTTACTTTTACCGTAAATATTGATACAATGAATGCTCTTTGGACTATTTATCCAACGTATTCTTCAAATGTTGCAGGAGCAACATGGTATTTTACGTTTCAGAATAATCAAAATATCCCCCCTTATAGTGGTAGCTATTCAAACGACACATATTATGGTCTTTATCCTTATGGTACAATTACCCCTGCTGGGTCGGGGACAGTAACAGGAATACCCTCTACAACCATATATACAGTTTGTGTTACTGTAAGAGATTCTTTTGGATGCACTGATACAACAAGCTTTGGAATGCCTCCACCTCCGTATACTTATTGTCAATATGGAAGTTTATGTACAACTTGTTATTATCCTACTAATTATCTATGGGATGCTTCACAAGGCCAAACTACAAAGGTCTCTCAAATCTCAGGCCTCAATTCTCAAATCTTGGTTTATCCAAACCCTGCGAATAATAAAATTACTATTCAAGCAAACCAAATAACAGAAATTAAACTATATGATTTGTTGGGAAATGAAATACTCAACACAAAAGAAAAAGAGATTGACGTTAGTAATTTAAATGATGGAATTTATTTTATACACGTAAATAACTATACACAAAAAGTTATTGTTCAGCATTAAATATGAAGCATGAAAAAAATATTCTTATTGTTTTTCTTGTTGCTATGTTTAATTACTTCTAATGTCAAAGCACAAGGCTATTATAAGTTTTTAAATAACTCCAGTTGGTGCGAAGCTGTAAATTCCGGTTTTGGAATTCCAATAAATTATTTCTTTTATAATCAGACTAACGATACCGTGATCAATACTAAAACGTATGCTAAAATATTTGATACAGGCAATCATTCTACTTTTTTCATACGAGAAGATACCATAAATAAAAAAGTATATATATTAGATAGTATTGCCACAACAGAAGTTATTCTGTATGATTTTAGTTTGAATGTGGGAGATACCTTATATGCACAACATGGTTGGGGAGCAGGTAAAAAACTTATTGTTAGAACTATAGATACCGTTACTATACTTGTGGGGCAAAGAAGAAGGTTTTTTCTAAGTGATACAAGTGGGCATATTGGTTTTACGGCTATAGAAAGTGTTGGGTCAATTAATGACCCTTTTTTAAACAATTCCGACCCTACCAGCGACCCTCAATTTAATTTAGTATGCAGTTATCAAAAAAACATACAGGTTTTTGATGGTGGGACTGGATATATCTGTTATCCTTATGGCAGCCAACCCTGTGATGCGAGTTTTTCTTATATTATTATGCCAAATGGACAAGTAATTTTTACAAATAATTTTCCGGGGTATTCAAGCCATTGGACATTTGGGGGATATATAGGTGCACCTGATACCACAGTGTTCACGCCATCAATAATTGTTACATTTCCCTGTAACTCTTCTTATACTATTCAGTGCCAAGTGTCTATGACATCATCGGGAACTAATACGTGTAATGCCCCACCTCAAGTTATTTCCATTTCAAACATACCAAATAGTTTAAGTGCAAATTATATGTACACGATTGGTACTAATGGGCAAATCAACTTTACAAATACCACATCAGGAACAAGTGTCCCTTCAAATATGAATTATTTTTGGTATATCTATGATTCAACAGGTACGCTTGTTGCCCAGAGTAATTTGAGTTCCCCATCATTTACATTAGCTACCGATGAAAAATATATTGTTACCCTATGGGATTATGATTATCCATGTAATAGTAGCAGTTTTACGGATACCATTTATATTCCGGCTATAACAGCAACAGGAATAGTGGTATTTAGTAATAGCAATACACAAATAAATATACATCCAAATCCCGCCAATAATATAATTCATGTAGAAGCAAAAGAAACAGGAGAGATTAAACTATTTGATGTATTAGGAAAAGAAATACTAAGCACCAAAGAAAACGAGATTGATATAAGCAGCTTAACTAATGGGGTTTATTTTATACAGGTAAACACAAAAGAAAATAACTACATGAAAAAAATCATTGTTCAGCATTAAATGTAAGGTGACAGTATATAAGTAAATTTAAGCAATAAAGGATAACATAATATTATGTTTTATTGATACAAGCAAGCTATAATTAATTTTAACGAAAAATAATTTAGTGCCAATCAACTCAACTGATATGTCAGACAAAATACTACCAAAAAAATTTCCCACAATGGGAGTGTCCTAAAAGTTCGAACTCAGTAATCTTATTAGTACCCTATCATTTTAACTCCCTTCTCCTTTTCTGCCAAGGTCTTTCTTCTGTTGGTTGTTGAGCTTTCCGTTCCTCTTTTAGTTTAGTAATTTGTTTATCATGTTCCTCTTTAAAATCCAACTGCGACTGATTAAAAGATATTTTAGAAAATGATGCGGCTAATTCATAGCGTTGCAACATCAAATCTATTTTAGTATCAAACTTTAATCTGAACTGCACCCATTCTTGTTCCTGTGTTTCCAAACAGAAGTGTTTTAGTTTATCTCTTAGAATAGCTATTTCAGAGATATAGGGATAGTCATTCGGTAGTTCTTTGAAGTAAGATATTTCGGTTAAAAAGATAAAGGCATTGCAAACCTCTGCTAAATCATTCCATTCAACAGCTTTTATATCGGATATAGTTAAGATACATTCTAATAAGCAACGGTAATGAATACTTATCCATTCAATCTTTTTTTCTTTATCAGGGGGCAATAGTTTAAGCCAAGTATCATTTCCTCTTTCTTCAATTTGTTCATAGAACCTGTCTATCCATTTACATCTGATAGGAACATAAACAACTTCTTCTTTCTCATCTAATAATATTGTAGGGCTTATCGTTTTACTTATTGACGTTTCCTTCCTATCTGAGCCGTCAAGTATTTTACTTGATGGGTTACTTGACGGTTTGACCGTTTTCTCTATTGACGTTTCGTGTTCCTTATTGACGGTTTTGGTTTCTGTTGCAATAGAATCAGACTTTACATTTTGCTGATTAGCTTGATTAGTTCTATTGACGTTTTGTATTTGAATAAGCTCTTTTAGTTTGTTTTCAATAGCTGTTTCGGCAAAAGCATATAATTCCTCCCGTAGTTTTTCTATATCAATCGGTAAAGTATTACTTGACGGCTTTACGTTTTGACCGTTTGACGTTTTAGGGATTTGACGTTTTGCTAAAGTAAAGCCCATAGAACTGTCCTGACGTTTAAAAAAAGCCATTTGCTTACAGCTATGCGAACAGTATTGCTTGTCTTTTCGCAAAGCCGTAAAGGGTTTATCACAATAGGAACAATGTTGTATCATATCTGCTGTTTTACGTTTTGTTCTTTTACTTTTAACTTTCCCGCCAGTCTAAGGTTTCCGTTTCATTGCCGCATAAGTGCTGATAATCTTTTAGTATATCGGCTATATTCTTAACAGCTTCCTGATGATACTTTAAATTACTTTGATGGCTGATAGCGAATACAATTTGTCCTTTGTTCTCTTTTACAGCAATTATTTCATGGGGTAAATCTGCCTGTAGGATAATTTGTGCTATTTCTACCATCACGTCGGCGGGTATGGTATAGGTTTCTGAAATGTAGTTCTTGTTTTTATTATTATTCATTTGTATAGGGATGTTATTTTACGTTTCATTTTACCTTTCACTTTACGCTTTGATTTTTACTTTACCGTTTGACGTTTTGATTTTACGTTTCACTTGACTGTTTGAATTACCCTTTTACTTTCTTAAAGACGTTTCTTTACATAAGAACCTTGAGCTATTGTTTTCCTGACAGGTAAATAACCGTTTAAAGGGTTATTTTGATTCCCTTGAATTTCTCCCAAGTCTTCCTCCAGTTCTTTGTTTTGATGCCGGAGTTTTTTTACTTCTCCCCGTAAATCATTGACTTGGTTTGCCAAAGCATCCATGCGATCTTGTAAGGGTTTGATAAAAAGCATATAACTGCCGCCCATGCCGCCTAAAGCACTTAAGATAGGCGTTAGCCATTCGGGCATACCCTTATTCTCATCCTTTGTATCGGATACGGGCTTTATCTCTTTGCTTTCTTTGGCTGTCTTGTCTTCTTTTAGCGTTTTATCTTCTTCTGCCATTTGGTTTTTAACTTGTTTTTAAGGATTTATTTGTAATTTCTGCTTCTGTTCTTTGTGTATTATACGGGTATGATTGACTGTATAAGTCTGTTTTTAATCTACATGAGCCTGTATGAACCTGTTTGGAACTTGTATAGACCTTGTATGGTAGGTGTATGGTTTGGTATAGTACCTGTATGAACATTTTTTTACTTGTTTTTTTACTTTTTGCGTATGGTAAGATTCAGTATTTACCTTGTATGGTATCTGTATGAACAATTACTTTACCTGTTTTTTTACTTTTTACGCATGGTATAACTCGCTGCTTGGCTTTGTAGCTCCTCATGAGTGCTTACTTTTCCTCCCAGTACCCATTCCTGTAATTCATCCCTTTTAAAATAGAGTTTATTGCCCTTTTTAAAATGGGGAATGGTTTTCTCGGATGTCTTTTCGTAAAGGGTGGTGATTTTAAGCCGCAGATATTCGGCGGCTTGTTTTACATCCAGTATTTCAGGGATGTTGTTTTTTACTTGCGTTAAACCTTCTCCGATGATTTCAGAGAGGGCTTCTTTAAGAAAATTTTTAAATTCTTCTTCGTTTAGATTGGTTAAAAAGGATAGTGCCATAACTTTGCTTTATTTGGTTTATAAGGCAAAGGTGTGGTTTACGTATCACATGCACATGGTTCATGAACCCTCTTGTAAGGGTGTAAGGGTATCTAAAAGGATTGCTATTTTCCTCTAACCCTTTTCTACGGCTTCTTTCAGGTGGGTGAGCAACTTGCCTATTTCTTTTAGATTTTCCGGGGTTCGGCTCTTGGCAAACTTACCTACCGTTTGCCGAAGCGTATTAAAACTATATCCGGTGAGTATTTCAAAGGCTACGCTCATCGTTTTATCATCAAGATTTTCATCCTTTAAAAATACCCCTTCGTGTTGAAGGTAATACATCAGTAAAGCAGTTTGCTCTTGATTTAAACAGGTCTTTTTATCATGAGGCACTCGTTTTCCTTTAAACTTTTTAAAACTTTGTAGGATATTCACTTCGCTTAAAGGTTCTGAAAGCCCTTTTGATTTGTCCTTTTCTTCTGCCTCTTTTTCATCTTCGGGGCTTTGTTCAAGTAGTAAATAATGTCGTTCAAGGTATAGGGAGTTACGGCATAAATGGATAAAATCGGCATACTCGTTAGGATTGAGTGTTTGCATTTCTCCACCTAAGGCATTCCATTCATCCGCAGTATAAATATCCTTTTCTACTAACAGGGTGCTGTCGCCATAATAGGTATACATCTTTTTTTGATTGTATATTTTTAGGCGTTTCCCATGCTTTTTTAGAAAGGTATTTTCTTTATTGGCGTATGTTTTCCACCTAATTTTACCTAATCAAGCAGAATTCAATAACCCCTTTAAAGCCAATGAAATTAGGACTTATAACCTTTTATTTAGATGTAAATGATTTTTGAAATTTAATCAGGTAATAATTGTCATATTTGTAAAAAAATAATCTCTTAATTTATGTACATAGGCAACTTGGTTTTTTTAATTCTTATTCTTTTATCGTGGGTTGGTTTATATAAATGCTTTGAAAAAGCAAACATAGCTGCATGGAAAGCCTTTGTGCCTTTTTATAATTATTACGAAGCTTTTAAACTTGTTGAAAAGCCGCGCTGGTGGTTTGTTTTAATGATTGTGCCGGGTGTAAATATTTTAATGTACGGCGTATTGGGTTTCAATTTAGCTCGTTATTTCGGCAAGCGCAAATCATCCGATTTATTCCTGGCTTCTTTTGTGCCTTACCTGTATTTTGTTTACATAGGTTTTGATAACAATACTAAACTTACCGGTGTTGATGATATCAAAGGAAAAGAAAGTTCATTTATAAAAAACTGGGTTGATCCATTGGTATTTGCTGTGGTTGCGGCATCGGTAATACGTACTTTCTTTTTAGAGGCTTTTACCATACCCACCTCTTCCTTAGAGAAATCATTAATGGTTGGCGATTTCTTATTTGTAAGTAAATTTAGTTATGGAGCCAAGGTACCTCAAACACCGTTGGCATTTCCTTTTGCGCATCATACCATGCCTTTTACAACAGGCACTAAAGCCTATTTAGAGTGGATTAAACTTCCTTACTTTCGTTTACCCGGCTTAGGCAAACCTAAAAATAACGACATAGTTGTTTTTAATTACCCTGATGGAGATACTGTTGCCATTGGTGCGCAGAACAGAAGCTATTATGATTTGGAAAGAACCTATGGGTATCAAAACATGCAAAACCCAAATTTTGTACCTGAAGGAGCCGATGCTCCTATTGGTAAAATAGTTGCCCGTCCGGTTGATAAAAGAGAGTTTTATGTAAAGCGTTGTGTGGCTATTGCCGGAGATAAACTGCAAGTTAAAGACGGACAACTTTTTATTAATGATAAGCTTGCCCCTACTCCGAAACATGCGCAGCACTTTTATTTTGTAAAAACAATTGGTGCTTTGTTTGGTACGTATGCCGATCAATTTATTCCGAATGCCGGGTTATTGGATAAACTTGATATATATGTAAGCGAAGCATACCTGCGCGACATAAAAGGGGATACCATGGAGTATATGCTTAACATGCCTGTTGATATAATGCAACGCGTCCAAAACATTCCGGGAGTAATTTCTATTACAAAAATGAACACTCCTTTGGGGCAATACGATATGCACATTTTTCCTCACAATCCACGCTATCCTTGGAACAATGATAATTTTGGTCCGATAACTCTTCCTAAAGCGGGCGCAACTATAAAAATAGATACTTCTACTATCTGCTTATTTGATAGGGTTATTCAGGTGTATGACAATAATAAACTGGAAGTTAAAAATGGAAAAATATTCATAAACGATAAGGAAACCGAAACCTATACCTTTAAACAGGATTATTATTTTATGATGGGAGATAACCGTCATAATTCTGCCGATTCTCGCTCTTGGGGCTTTGTGCCATACGACCATGTGGTTGGAACGCCCTTATTTATTTGGTTTAGTATGAAAGATGTGAAAATGAATCCTATATCCGGACAGGGAGTTATATCCTCGTTATTCAAAAATTCTAAAGAGGGAAAATACCGTTGGGAGCGTTTCTTTACCTATGTAACTGATGAGGGAATTTCTAAATCATACTTTATATATTTTGTAGGCATAGTGGTTATTTGGGTTAGCTATAGTCAATATAAAAAGAGAAAGATTAAGAAAAATATAGCCAAGAGTTAATGCAAATAATAAAGAACCCACTTTTAAAAACGCTTGTAATATGCCTTGTTACAAGCGTTTTTCTTTTTCTGTTTTGCAAACTTTTTATTATTGATGCAGCAAAGGTTGATTCACTTTCTATGTCGCCAAAACTAAAGTTGAATCAGATAGTGTTTATTCGTCCGGTTACTTTTTTGTCATCGCAACTAAAAAGAGAAGACATTGTTCAGGTATTGCTTCCTTTGGATAAAAAAGACACATTTCTGCAAAACGGATTATTCTTTAAACAGATTGTCGGCTTGCCTGGCGATACCCTGCTTATCAGGCAATCACAAGTGTTTATAAATGGTAACCCCGCAGACATAAACAAAGACTTACTGCACAACTATATAATTAAAACAAACCTGCAAAAAGACACTGCTCTTTTTGACAGCTTATGCATTACCGAAAAATATTTGATTGATGATAGCTGCGCTTATATAGTTATGCTTACAACTACTCAGTTTCAGGAAATAAAAAACAAGCATATTAATATTAAGGAAAACAGAGAAGATTCGGGATTATATGATGAGACTATTTTCCCAAATAATCCTACTATAAAATGGAACAAAGATTTTTTTGGGCCTTTATATATTCCTAAGAAGGGAGATGAAATAAAACTGGATACCAATACTTTTAAAATCTATAAACGCGTTATGAATGATTTTGAAGGGGGAGATTATTCTGTGTTAGGCAATAAAATCCTTAATCATACAACAGATACCATTACAAGCTATACCATTAAGCAGGATTATTATTTTGTTATTGGCGATAATTTTGATAATTCTATAGACTCCCGCTACTGGGGCTTTATACCCAAAAAAAACATAAAGGCTAAGTTATTGAGGTAGGGTTTTTGTTTTAGAATTTAGTTTTTTATTTTCTTAATTCTTAGAAGTGCAAATAACTGCCCAAAAGAATTATAGTATTGTTTACCTTTTCCATTAGTTTTAATTTGTTCTTTTATTTCATCATAATTTGAATAACAGAAACTTGAAAAGCGATTACTGATTTTCTCGTCTTTTATTAACCAAACAGCTTCATGGGTACTGTATTTTGATTTTTCATCTACAGTAATAAAATAATCATAGCTATCCCATGTCTTTGTCTTTATAAGAAAGGGAAACAATGGATTAATGAATGTTATCCCATCTGCATCTGCAATAATGTATTTGTTTTCCCCTAGAAAGAAAAGTAAAAGTAGAAGTTGAGCGCCAAGTAAAGCAATATAAGAAAATCTTGCATCACTATTATTTATTAAATCTACTTTATCTATACTAATTTTAGAAATTACTAGAATGTAACAAAGCAATATTCCAATAAATAAATTCATTACTAGCAAAAGTCCAAAACCACCAAAGAATTTGTATTTTGAGCGTACTTTATCTGTCATTCTATAATCATTAGCTACCAATTATAACAAAGATAAATAAAATCCCCCCATTCCCATTCAAGCGAGAACCATTCTCGTTTAAACGCGAATCATTATTTAGTGCTTCAGAACCATTCCAAAGGGCTTCGGAACCGTTCTCGCAGACTTCAGAACCATTCTAACCTGCTTCCGGATGGCTCGCAAGGGCTTTGGAGCCATCCGGAAGTGCTTCGGAACGGTTCGGATGTGCTTCGGAATCATTCTAACCTTGCTCCGAATCGTTCAAAAGAGCTTCAGAACCATTCGCGTTTAAACGCGAATGGTTCTCAAAACTTAAAAAATGCTAAAAACTGCAAGAAAAGCACACTTTTTGCCAATTGGCACGTTATTTGGTATAAACTAATCATAATAATAACCAATTAAAAAAAACAAAACATGAAACTCTCTCAAAAACTGGCAGATTTTCACACCGAAGTAGGTGTATCTGTCCCCTACATTGCCGCAAATGCTACTCGTTTGCAGGTATCAAGCAATATGGTAACCACCATACAAAACAGCTTGACGAATTATAACAATAAATACACTACCTACATAACCCCCGCTACGCATACCGAGCAAAGCGTGAAAGATATAAACGATGCGTATGACCTTTTTCATCCGCAAATGCAAGACCTGAAACAAACTCTGAAACACAACCGGGATATTAGCCTTACGGGGGCAGATTATAATGCCATCCATATCCATCAGGATGCCGCGCACCGCACCCATGTGCCCGCGCCAACCGTTGCGCCTATTACTACGGTTACCAAACACACGCATTTGGTGGTATACTTTTTTACGCATGAGCCCTCAAGCACCGTTCATACCGAAAGAGCGTTGCCTGAAGATATTGGGAAAATAGGGCGAAAAATGGCTATTGTTGCCATAGGAGCCGCTGCCCCTGCCGATGGTGCTTATGTGCATTTAAACAGCGTGGGCACTACGCATTTTCATTTAACATTCGACTCTACACAGGTAAACATGAAGGGCTATTTAATTACCTGGTATATAAGCCCTACAGGCGAAACCGGCCCGCCAAGCCCACCGCTGGTTTTTGATATTATTTAAGCTTAGTCAGCATACATACAAAGAGCCTGCCTAAAAAGCGGGCTCTTTTGTTTTTATCCATTTTCCATAAAAATTATTTTAGGAAACTTGCAAGACAAAAATAGTTTCCATAGTTTTGCCTCCGATTTAGAGATGGAAGTAAAAGATAAAATATTAGAAGCCGCCCTGATGTTGTTCTACAAGTTCGGGATAAAGGGCGTTACCATGGATGATATTGCGAAGGAGATGGGCATATCTAAAAAAACCATTTACCGTTTCTTTAACGAGAAGGATGATATCGTAACCGCTCTTTGTGAAGTTGAACTGGCAAAACATGTTAAAAATTTTGATGCCCTGCAAAAGGAAGCCAAAGATCCTGTGCATGAAATGATTCTTATTTATCATCACATTCAAAAAGTATATAGTGATATCAATCCGGTATTCTTTTATGATTTGCATAAGTCTTTTTCAAAAGCATCAAATGACTTTGAATCTTTTAAAAACGATTTCATTTTTAAAAGTATCTACAGAAATATAGAAGAAGGTATGAAGCTGGATTTATATCGAAGTGATTTGGATGTGAATTTTGTGACTCAGTACCGTGTAGCGCAAATGAATTTATTAATGACTAAAGATAACTTTAGCCTGGGAACGATGAGCTACGCCAAAGCCCACCAAATGGTGATGGATATTTTTATGCATGGTATATCAACCGTAAAAGGACATAAGCTTATTAATAAGTATAAAAACAAACACGAAGAAGAATAAAAATATATGAACACGAAAAAACTAATAGTAGCCATTGCCTCTTTGTTTTTCATGGGGCAAGCTCAGTTATACAGTCAGGGAGATACTGCCGTAAAGCAGTTTACCTTGCAGGCAGCCATAGATTATGCATTGGCGCATAACTACACATACTTAAATGCAGATAATGATACGAAGATCAGCTCTTATAAGAATAAAGAAATTATAGCGCAAATCATGCCGCAAATAAGAGGCGGTGTAGATTTAAGAGATAACCTAGTGCTTCCCACTCAATTAGTGCCGGGTCAATTTTTTGGTTATCCTGCCGGAAGCTATCTGCCTGCTAAATTTGGTGTTGCCTATAACGTTACTGCAACAGCTTCAGTTAACCAATTACTAATTAGTACCGATTATATCATGGGGGTTAAATCTACAAAGGAGATGATTAATCTTTCTCAGAAAAACACACTTCGTAGCAAAGTAGAAACCGCGCAAAATGTTTCTAAGGCTTATTACGGTGTGCTTGTAAACAGAGAGCGTATAAAAATACTGGATTTGAATATTGACCGCGTAAAACTGCTAAAGGACAATACCATTTCGCTTAACCAAAATGGCTTTGCCGAAAAAATTGATGTTGACAGATTAGAAGTAAACTACAACAACCTGCTTA
Organism: Bacteroidota bacterium; assembly: GCA_003153315.1. Lineage (GTDB taxonomy): Bacteria > Bacteroidota > Bacteroidia > B-17B0 > Aurantibacillaceae > PALSA-968. The sequence continues at coordinate 14,255 of PLYA01000097.1, read as the reverse complement.
CCGAAAGAGAAAAAACAATTCGCCTGGTTGAATTAAGTGAGGTAATGTTAAAGTTTCAGATGGGTTATGATTTTCAAAAACCAATTCAACTTACAGATGATATGAGTAAGATTGAAAGCGGAGAAGATGCAAAAAGCATCAGTGCCGATAATATTGATATAAGCAAGCGACCTGAGTTTATGGTGTTGCAGTCTCAGCAAAAATTAAACGAGCTCGATATAAAAAGAGGTAAGTTGTCTTATATACCCACTTTAGGGGCTTATGGCCTCTTTGCAGAACAGTTCCAGAAACAACAATTGGATTTTAACAGTAAATTTTGGTTTCCGTTTGCTTATATAGGGGTTTCGCTAAACTTTACTCTTTTTGATGGTCTACAACAACACTGGCGTACCCAGCAATCGAAAGTAAACTTAATGAAAACGCAAAACAACTTTTCATTATTAAAGCAATCGATAGGTTTAGAGGTACAAACCGCAACCGTAAATTATAAGAATGCTTTGGTATCACTACAAACACAAAAGAAAAACATTGCCTTAGCGCGTAATGTGTATGATGTTACCAAAAAGAAGTACGAGCAGGGAATTGGTTCCAGTCTGGATATGAACACAACCGAAAATGATTTGCATACAGCAGAAACCAATTACTATAACTCATTGTACGATTTAATCATCGCGAAAATAGATTATCAAAAAGCAACCGGAACACTTGTAAAATAAAAACACAGAATTATAAAAACAATATATATGACAAACAAACTTTTATACATTTCAATTGCTACACTGATGGTAGCATGCGGAACACCTGATAAAAAGGCTGAACTTGAAAAACTGAAAAAACAAAAATCAGAACTTGAAAGTAAAATAACTTCATTAGAGGAAGAAGTTAAAAAGACGGATACTACAGCCGTTAAAGAAAAAACCATTGAAGTGGTTGCAAATCCTATTCAGCCAGAAATATTTAAAACCTATATTGAAGTTCAAGGACGCATTGATGCAGATGAAAATGTTTCGTTATCCACACAAATGCCCGGAACTATAACACAGATAAATGTAAAGGTAGGAGACCAGGTAACGAAAGGACAGGAATTGGCCTTAACAGAAGCTCGTTCCATTCAGCAACAAATATCGGATGTGCAAACCAATTTAGATTTAGCCAAACAGGTTTACGACAGGCAAAAAAATCTTTGGGATCAAAAGATTGGAACCGAGATTCAATACTTGCAAGCAAAAACAAATAAAGAAAGTTTAGAGAAAAAGCTAAGCACATTGCAGGAGCAATTGCGCATGAGTAAAATTGTTTCTCCTATAGATGGAACTGTTGATGCGGTAAATATAAAACTTGGGCAAATGGTAGCGCCGGGCTTACCTGCCATTACCGTTATTAATTTTTCTAACCTTAAAGTAAAAGCTGATGTTGCTGAAAGTTATGCCGCACGTATTAAAAAGGGCAATGAAGTACTCGTTCTTTTCCCTGACATGAAAGACTCTATGCTTGCAAAAATAAACTATTCATCTCGCGCTATTAATACACTAAGCCGCACGTTTGGTGTGGAAGTATTGCTTGATAATTCAAAAGAGTATCATCCTAATATGGTTGCTAAACTTAAAATAAATGATTTCCAATCGCCAACACCAGAGATTGTGTTGCCGGTTAAATTTATTCAACGTGGTACTACCGAAACGTATGTATATGTTGCAGAGAATAATAAGGTAGTTAAAAAAGTAATTACAACAGGCAAAGAGTATAACGGATTAGCAGAGGTTACTAACGGATTAAAAGCAGGCGATTTACTGATAACCGCAGGTTATGATTTGGTAAACGAAGGCGATGCTATTACATTGAAAAAATAGATTGTGTTAAAACAACATTTGTTATGATAGATAAAATAAAAGAATTTAAACCATCCAGTTGGGCAATCGATAATAAGATTACCATTTATCTGGTTACGATATTAATCTGCTTTGCAGGTATTATGGCATACAATAGTTTGCCCAAGGAAAGCTTTCCGGATATTACCGTGCCAACTATATATATCAATACGGTTAACGGAGGGAACTCGCCTACGAATATTGAAAACACCATTACCCGTCCAATAGAAAAGAGATTAAAAGCTTTATCGGGTGTAAAAAAGTTTACCAGTACTTCTTTGCAGGACGTATCGGTAATTGTGGTGGAGTTTAATACCGATGTGAAGGTTGAGGTTGCCAAGCAAAAAGTAAAAGATGCCGTTGATGAAGCTCGCACCGATTTACCACAAGTGCTTACCCGCGAGCCTATGATTAAAGAAATTGCTTTCTCTGAGATACCCATTATGTATATAAACATTGCGGGTAACTACGATTTGAAAGACATTAAAAAGTATGCTGAAGATTTACAGGACAGAATTGAAGGCATGAAAGAAATTAATGAGGTAAAGATTGTTGGCGCCTTAGATCGTGAAATTCAGGTAAACATTGATATGTATAAGTTGCAAGCTGCACAGCTTACATTGGGTGATGTGCAACGTGCCATTGCTTCTGAGAACCTTTCATTAACCGGTGGTAATGTTCCGCTTAATGGAATGAAACCAACATTGAGTATTAAGAGTGAATTTAAACATCCAAAAGAAATTGAAAGCATTGTTGTAACCTCAGCGTCGGGCGCTAAATTGTTTATTAAAGATTTTGCTGAAGTATCTGATTCTTATAAAGAGCAGGAGAGTTATTCAAGCTCTAAAGGAAAGAATGTAATTACGTTGAACGTTATCAAGCGTTCAGGTGAGAACTTAATTTCTGCCTCTGAAAAAGTGTATAAAATAATTGATGATATGAAGATTCATCAATTCCCTAAAGGCTTAGAAATTACTGTAAGCGGCGATCAAAGTCAGAAAACAAAAGTTACCCTACATGATTTGATTAATACAATCATCATCGGATTTATATTAGTAACGGTTATTCTGATGTTCTTCATGGGTGTTACCAACGCTTTGTTTGTAGCTCTGTCGGTTCCGTTATCTATGTTCATTGCGTTCTTGGTTATGCCGGGCATTGATTTTAGTTTTAATATGATTGTGTTATTTGCCTTTTTACTTGCATTAGGTATAGTAGTGGATGATGCCATTGTGGTAATAGAAAACACCCATCGTTTATTTGATAATGGCAAGCGAGATATAAAAACTGCTGCTAAGATGGCGGCAGGTGAGGTGTTCCTTCCGGTGTTGTCTGGTACGGTAACTACACTGGCTCCCTTTATTCCCTTGGCATTCTGGCCTGGTATTATCGGTAAGTTTATGTATTTCTTACCTGTTACTTTAATTATATCATTATTAGCATCGTTGTTTGTGGCTTATATTATTAACCCCGTGTTCGCGGTTGACTTTATGAAATCGCATGATGAGGAAAGTTTAGAGCACGGAAGAATAAGTAAAAAAGGCAGGCTGCAATTACTTGTTTATGGAATTATTGTATTCCTTAGTTATCTGAGCGGGCATGTAATGGTGGGTAACATTGTCATCTTTTTGGCCTTATTCTTAGTGCTTAACCGTTTGTGGTTATATAAAGTTATTAATTTCTGGCAGAACAGGGCTTGGCCTGCTTTCCAAAATCAGTATGTAAAACTATTAACCTGGTCTATTAAAAAACCGTATCGCCCTTTATTGTATATGCTCGCGCTATTTGTATTTTCAATTTTCTTCTTTATGGCAAGAAGTCCAAAGGTTGTGTTTTTCCCTCAAGGCGACCCTAACAATATGTATGTGTATGTAAAATTACCTGAAGGAACAGACCCTGCCATTACCAATAGAATAATGCGTAAGGTTGAGAACAAGCTGTACTCTGTTATTGGCGATTCTAACAAAATAGTGGAATCTATTATTACGAATGTAACTATTGGTGTTACCGACCCCCGCGATAATGACCAAAACTCTTATCCTAACCGTGGTAAGATTGCCATCAACTTTGTAGAGTATGAAAAGCGTGGGGGAATTTCAACACAGGATTATTTGGAAAAACTACAGGCTATCAAATGGGATATACCCGGTGCTGAGATTACGGTTAATAAAGAACAATCGGGCCCGCCTGTATCTAAACCAATAAACATTGAAGTTGCAGGCGATGACTTTACGCAACTGGTAAATAATGCTTCTAAGCTTGAGAAATTCTTAGACTCGAGTAAAGTGGAGGGTGTTGCTGATTTAAAATCAGATTTTGAAAGTAACAAACCCGAAATTGTTTTTGATATAGACCGCGAACGAGCCAATCGCGAAGGACTTTCTACTTATCAGTTAGCTACAGAAATACGTGGAGCGGTGTATGGTATTGAGGCCTCTAAGTTTAGAGATGTGGATGATGAATATCCGATTCAGATGCGTTACAAATTCGACCAACGTATTAATATAGAAGCATTGCGCAACTTAAAAATAACCTATCGTGATATGAATATGGGCGGACAAGTGCGTTCTGTGCCACTTTCCTCGGTATGTAACATCAGATACAGTAATACTTATGCGGGCATTAAACGTAAAAACAATAAGCGCGTTGTAACAATTTCATCGGATGTAAAGGAAGGTTTTAACGCGAATGAAGTTGTAGCTAAAATGCAAAAGGCAGCTTCTTATTTTAAACCGCAGGGAGATGTAACAGTTAAGTTTACAGGTCAGCAGGAAGAACAAGCTGAAACAGGAAACTTTTTGGGCAATGCCATGCGGGCTTCCATCGGGTTGATATTATTGGTACTCGTTATGCAGTTTAACTCGGTAGGTAAACCACTCATTATACTTTCTGAAATTGTATTGAGTATTGTGGGTGTATTATTAGGTACAGCCATTTTCAAAATGGATATGAGTATTGTAATGACGGGTATTGGTGTGGTAGCCTTGGCGGGTATTGTGGTACGAAACGGAATATTACTGGTTGAGTTTGCCGAGATGGCGCGAGCCGGCGGTATGGGGTTATATGAAGCAACCGTAGAGGCGGGACGCACCCGCATGACACCAGTGTTGCTTACGGCTACTGCGGCTATACTTGGCTTAATTCCTTTAGCCGTTGGCTTGAATATAGATTTTGAAGGCTTGTTTACCCACCTGAAACCAAACATTTATTTTGGCGGAGATAACACCATATTCTGGGGTCCTTTATCTTGGACTATGATATTTGGTTTAGGCTTTGCCACCATACTTACTTTGTTATTAGTACCTGCTATGTATTTATTAAGCGAAAGGCTTAAACGTAAATCTATTGTAATATTAAAACATTTAGAATTGCCTATGTTCCTGATGTACATTCCATTCTTTATATTAGTAATACGTCTGGTACTTTATGTACAAGGCAAGAAATTAGATTATGGGAATTTGGATGCTTAGGAGGTTTACTTTAAAGTATCAGCTACTGTAATTAAACTTTCTTCTACCCATTTATACAGGCTGGCTTTTTCGACTTCGGTTAGTTTAGCATTGCTATGTATCCAAAGGTAAGAGTCCATAGGCATTTCCCCGTCTTCTATCTCTTCTTTGATTTCTTTCAGCTTCTTTAGCTTGCGTTTGGTTTTATAGGTATTAAACTCAGAGAAGTTAAGATGACGCTTTCCGTCATTTACATGATTGGCAAGCCACCAAGCTACGGGCTGTATGTTATAATACCAGGGGTATTGGGTATTATTAGAGTGGCAATCGTTACAAGACTTTTGTAATATATTTTGTACTTCGATTGGAACAGTTACGGTGTGAGTAATGTCGTTTGGTCCTTCTACCGTCCCTATATTTTTTGCCGGACGAATGAATTGTATTACAACTAAAATAAGGCCTAATGCCATCAATATCTTTTTTATCATGCAGTTGTCTTTAGATTAAGCCATTTAATTGCATTCAAGCTAAGTAGTTTCTCTTGCAAATGTTTATCTGTAATGTGTTTCTTTATCAAATTACCCGGTATATTCTCTCCTAAAGGAAAAGGATAATCGCTGCCCAAAGCAACAAAATCTTCTCCCATTATGTCTGTTAAATAATCTAAAGCTTTAGGAGAATGCACTAATGAGTCCACATAAAACTTGCCTTTAAAATTATTTGGATGAACGGGGTTATCAATGGCTACCAAATCAGGACGACAATCATATCCATGCGCTATGCGTCCTTGTGTGAAAGGGAAAGAACCACCGCCATGTGCAAAAGCCACACGTAGTTTTTTATATTTTTCAAACACACCGCCCAGCAGCATAGAGCAAATAGCGCGCGATGTTTCGGCAGGCATACCCACCAACCAGGGCAACCAATACTTTTGCATGTTCTGCTCACCCATCATCTCCCAAGGATGCACAAAAATGCACATATCCAAAGCTTCACAAGCTTGGTAAAACGGGTGATATACTTCTTCGTTTAAATTTTGCTGATTAATGTTGCTGCCTATTTGTACACCTACCAAACCTATACTCTTGCAATACTCTAATTCTTTAATGGCTAAATCAACATCCTGCAAAGGCACCGTTCCTAAGCCGATAAACTTTGTTGGATGCAGGCTCACTACTTCTGCAATATGATTGTTTAGGTACTTTGCTATTTCTAACCCGTCCTGTGGCTTTGCCCAGTAATTAAATAGCACAGGAATGGTTGATAGAACCTGTATACTTACCCCATGCGCATTACATTCTTCTATACGCTTTTCGGCACTCCAGCAGTTGCTTTCTATCTCACGAAAGAACTTTGTGCCTTTCATCATTCTGGCACAACAGGGTTTGTGATGCTCTAAACGGGTAAACTCTCCATAGCCAAATTTCTTGCCCCAGTCGGGTAAGTTCTCAGGCAAAATATGTGTGTGGATATCTATTGTCAGCATGCTGCTAAGTTAGATTTAAAAATTAAAAGGTAAGGGGTTGTAAAATTACTTTTCCTGAAGGAATACTTTTTTGGCAGTGGTAATAGCAACGGCGTTGTATTTCTTTTCTAAATAACTCATTATTTTCTCAATGGTTTGCTTAGAGCTTGCATCAAGGGTTTTCACATCTTTAGCAAACACTTCGGTAAGAGCCAAGTTGTTAATCTCTTTTATTTTTTGAGGTATTTCTCCAAAAGCAAGTTCTATAGTACGTTCCTGTAAGATGTCTTGAAACTCAGTTACTTTTTCAGAAATAATTTCTTCACAAATCTTAATTTCCTTTTTACGTAAAATAACATTTTGCTTAGCCTGCTTTTTTATATCGCTTACCGAGATATAATCAATATTAAACTTTTTAAGTACTTCGGGATGCACATCAACAGGTACAGCTAAATCTATAATGATTTTTTTATCGGTATCGTTTTGCAGTAATTGTTTGTAGACTTCGGGGGTAATTAAATTAATGCTTGAACCCGTGCAGGTAATTAGTACGTCAAAACCTTTGGTGTAGTTTTTAAGTTGATTGATATCAAAAGCCTCTGCACCAAGTTCAGCAGCCAATGTTTGTGCTTTAGATAAAGAGCGGTTAAACACAGCAAAAGAAGAGAAATTATGTTTCTTCAGATACTTTGCCATAGTAGCATTTGTTTGTCCTGCCCCGACAAACACACAACGGGAATTTTCTTTTACATCTTTCTCTTTTAAAATGCGATACGCTAAAGACATTACTGATACAGGGTTCTTGGCAATATCGGTTTCAGTAAATATTTGCTTGGCAGTTTCAATAGTATGTTTAGCCATGAGACGCATAAATTCTCCGGTAAGTCCATAGCCCAAGTTCTTTTCATATGCTTGTCTGAATTGGGTTATAATTTCCCGCTCGCCAACTACTAAAGAATCTAAAGAAGAAGCTACTTTTAGAATGTGATTGACCGCCTGACTACCCACAAACAATTGAGAAGAATCACCAAACTTTTTTATTTCGGTCTTCTTTAAATTACAATTTAATAAAGAATAAAGATTGTTTAAGAAAGCTTTATTTACAGTCTTTTTAGTAGTGAATAAAAACTCTACACGGTTGCAGGTAGAAAGATAAACCAGTTCTTTTAGTCCAAGTTCTGTTTTAATTTTAGTAAGAACATCTTTTACGATAGCGTCATCCAAATGAAGCTTACCAATTTCGGTAAGGGAAAACTTTTTATGTGTTGCAGCAACAATATAAAAATGGTCTTGCTTCATAAGCTTCGCCAAATATCCTGCTTTTCAGAATATCGTTTGTCATTATAATGTCATCCAAGAACATGATAATTGTCAGTATAAAACAGCTCAATCTGTAACTTACTTTTTAGAAGCAATCTTCTGAAGAGTCTCTTTTTCCTTTTTGGTAAGGCTTTCGTAACCACTCTTGTTTATTTTATCTAATATTTCATCCAGTGTTTTTTCGTCGGCATCCATCTTAATGCTATGTATAACCTTCAGATTTTTGCTTTTTGCTTTTGGTTTACGTTTAAAAAACTCCATTAAATCATTTCCCTTTTTTAATTGCATGCCATAAAGCAAGCCAAATAGTGCGCCGCCAATATGAGCCACTTTTCCACCCGTGTTTACCGAAATATCTATAATAGTAGATAATAAAAACAAAACCAACACTACCCATTTTAAAGGAAAGGAACCTATAAAGAAAACGCTTACAGGCAGGTTAGGTGCATAAATGGCGGTTACAATAGATATGGCGGTTACCGAAGCTGAGGCACCTAATAAATAAGAATTGCCCGGAATAAATAAGTTATAGAATAAAGAAAACAAAATAGCTCCTGCTATACCTCCACATATATACACAAACCACAAACGCTTCTCTCCTATAATGGATGAAAAAATCTCCCCCATAAAATAAAAGTAAATCATGTTAAAGAATATATGCCCAATTTCCATGTGTGTAAACATATAAGTAAGCGGCGTATAGAACCTTGTTGCAAGCTGACTAACATTAGATGGCATAGTGAAATAAGTAATGAGTGCCGGGTTCACAAGGTTTGCAATAATATTACATAGCAAAAAAGAAACGCCATTAATAAGCAGTATTTGTGTTACCACGGAAAAGCTTTTAAACTTCCCTAATCTATCATTCAGGCTTATAGTACTCATCTTAAAAGCATGGCAAATCTATTATTTTAACGGGTTACTCCGCTCTTACATCAAATAAATTTTACCTTTGATGGCTGTTTTAAAGTTAAGCATAATGTACCGAAAAATAAAATTTGTTTTAAGCTTTGTATTTATTATACACCTTGTTTCTGCACAGATTACACTTACTATCCCTCCGGGTAACCCGCCAACCGATACGATAAGTCTTATTTATGCTTATGCCGATTACGAAGAAGCCCGAAAACCTTTAGGAACTTATTGGGGCTATGAACGTACTGCTTTTATTTTTTCGCATAGCGAAATTGGTATGTATGGGCAAATTACTTCCATTGCTGTTTATTGCGATTCTGCTAACAATCCAAGCGATGTGCCTTTGAAGATATATGTTAGAGAGACTACCGATTCTATGTTTACCTTCCAAACTACGGTTGCCAATGAAGAGGAAGGTGCTTTACTGGTTTATTCAGGAACTATTCCGGCTGATACTTTTGCAAAAAATCAATGGGTAACAATAAACTTTAGCACACCTTTTACACACGCAACGCATAATAAAGCTATTGAATTTATTTTCGAAACCAATGCAGGCGGAACAGGCAATGAAGGCAGGTATGGTAAATTTTTTACACATTATCAGCCTGCAAACGATTTACCTGTTTCTCAGTATTGGAATGAAGATGGGAGCCCACCAATACTTCAGGGAGTTACTCTTTCCTATTATCGCCCAAATGTGCAAATGACTATTAATTCTATTCTCGGTTGTGGGGGAATGCCCACCAATGCAGGAACCATTGTAGCCACAAGCGCCTATAATGCAGATAGCCTGGTAGATACTTTATGTATAAACCAAGGTGTTGTTTTATCTTTATCGGGCACCACGCCAGCCACAGGCTTAGCCTATCAATGGCAAGATTCTATAATTGGTCGTTCATCTTTTGCCAATATTCCGGGGGCAGATTCAACTGTTCTTTTAACCAGTCTTACAAACGGCGTTACCACTTGGTATAGATGTAAACTTAAATGTGTGTCTGCACATGATTCAACATACTCCAGCGTTAAACAAATTACCCTGCGTAATTATTTAAACTGTTATTGCACTGCCGGTTTAGGTGGGGGCTGTGATTTTAACTCTGCGATAGATTCTATAGCTATTCCGGGCACTACACTTGCTAACGGACTAACGGGTTGTTCGCCCAGTGCCTACACCTTATACCCGTATAGCGGAAATACCACCGCTACTTTAAATCAAGGTTCAACTTATAGCTTATATACCCGCTATAATGGAAATGTAAGTTCTTCTTTTTGGGTAGATTATAACCAGAATGGCATACTTGAACCAAGTGAATGGACGCAAATTTGTCTGCAATCTCCCTCCATATACGATACGATGACAGTGGACGGCGTTTTAGTATTGCAATTAGACAGCCTTATTAGTACTTCGTTTACGGTTCCGATAGGTGCAGTACAAGGTAAAACACTTTTGCGTGTTAGAAGCAGGTCTGCAGGAAGTGCCAACGATTCTTTAACCGTATGCGATTATTTTGGAAGTGGAGAAATAGAAGACTACTATGTTACTATTACTTCTCCTGCAGGTATTAATAAGGTAACAGGTATTACCAATCAGGTAACGGTTTATCCGAATCCGGCTAATACAATTATTAATTTGTCTATTAGTCAATTTGACAATGAGAAAGTGAACAACCTAGAAATTTATAATATAGTAGGCGAATGCGTTCATCGTGAAATTGCCACATCGTCGAATTGCCAAATTAATGTAGCCGATTTACTCAGCGGCGTTTATTTCATAAAGCTGAATACCCGACAGGGCATTTGCACCCAAAAGTTTATAATAGCCAGATAACGATGACTAAACAAAAGCCAAAGAAAGATTACCTGTATTTAGCCTACAAAGGCAAAGAATACCTTTGGCTTGGCTTTGTAATTATATCTATTGTATTGGCAGTTTATTGCCTGATAAAAAGTGACAGAGAGCAGGCTCTTTACTTTATTGTGCTTACTTTTATTGCAGGCTTGTTATATTCTTTTAACCGCAGCAGACGCAGAAAGTTAGAAGCTAAAGCCAAAGAAGAAAAAATAAAGCTTTAGTTACCTTACAATAACCAACCTTTTATTTACAATACCCTCATTGCTTATCAGGCTTATATTATAAACACCTTCATTTAAAGTACTGGCATCTATATTGGTTTTGCCGTTTATAATTTGGCTTAATACCATTTTTCCATTCACATCATACATGGTGCAAGGTACATTGTGTAATGTATTTTGTGGCTCTATAACAAAACTACCATTATTGGGGTTGGGATAAATATTCACCTGATTATTAATACCTGTTACTTGTTCTATGCCTGCACAAGCAACAAAAGAAACGTTTGTTGATGCCGTACCTGAACAACCATTTATATCAGTTCCGGTTACAGTATAAGCTCCAGAAGTAAGCGCTATAATTGAAGGTGTGTGAGCTCCTGTATTCCAAGTATAAGTTGTAGTTCCACCTGCTGTTAATGTTGTTGTACTTCCTGAACAAACAATGGTATCGCCTCCTATATAAACTATTGGCGAAGGATTAACGACAACTTCTGTTGCATTAGCATTTGCACATCCATTTGCATCAGTAACAGTAACAACAAAATTACCTGACATGCTTAAGGATGCATTAGGAATTGACGGGCTTTGTAAGTTCGAAGTATAGCCACCCGGCCCTGACCAAGAATAAATATCTCCATTAGGAGTACAACCTAAATTTATAGTTTGCCCCAAGCAAACGGTAGCACCTGTTACTGTTACAACAGGCAGTGGATTTATAACAACACTTACTGTTCCGCTACTGATACAACTAAATGCGTTTACGGTTGTAACAGAATATACACCCACCGAAGAAGTCTGTGTTCCGGTTATGGTTGGGTTTTGTTGTGATGATGAAAAGGAATTAGGGCCTGTCCAATTATAACTTATCATACCATTCGGTGTACAGCTTAAATTTAATGTTTGATTTGCACAGGGTGTATTACTCATAACGGTTGGTGGAGGTAATAAATATACCGTTATTGAGGTAGTTGTTACTCCCGTACAGCCATCAATATTATTTGTACCGCTAACTGAATAACTAGTTGTTACTGTAGGTGAAGGACTGATACTTGCTCCTGTTGCTCCCGTATTCCATGTATATGTATTGGCACCACTTGCAGTTAAAGTAGCCATAACACCTGCACAAACGGTTGCTGAATTTGCTGAAATAATGGGTAAAGCATTTACCGTTACACTACAAGTAACCGCAGCATTATTTTTACAACCATTGCCATCAGTACCATTTACAGTGTAAGTAGTATTTACAGTAGGTGTAACAACATCACTACCGCTACTGTAAGTGTATGTAGTAGCACCGCTTGGCGTTATAGTAAATGATTGACCTGCACATATAGTACCACTATTTGCAGTTATAACCGGCAAAGGATTTACAACTACCGTAATTGTATCACTATTTGCACAACCGTTTCCATCTGTGCCTGTAACAGTATATGTAGTATTGCTTATTGGGTTAACGCTTATTGCATTGGTGTTTGAACCGCTATTCCATGTATAGGTGTTTGCACCCATACCTGTTAAAATAGTATGAGCTCCTATACAGATAGAACTATTACCACCAATGCTAACTATGGGCAAAGAATTTATATGCACACTAATAGTTTGTGTAGCGGTGCAACCAAAAATACTGGTTCCGGTAACGGAATAAACTGTTGTTGCTGTTGGAGAAACACTAACGGTATTAGTTTGCACACCACCCGCATTGCTGCTCCATACATAGGTATCTGCACCACCTGCACTTAGCATAGTACCACCACCCGGACAAACAGAATTAAGCCCGCTTATATTTACAACAGGTGTACAGGTTACCTTGCGTATACGGCTATTACTTCCATCAGCAATATAAAGATTACCTAAAGCATCAAAACCTACTCCGTTTGGATGGTTTAACTCTGCAGCAGTAGCAGGTCCACCATCACCGCTATAAGCTGCTGTTCCGTTTCCAACAGCCGTACTTATTATACCTGCTGTATTAACCCTTCTTATGCGGTTACTACTATTTGTCTCAGTAATATAAAGGTTACCTACCGCATCAAAACTTATTCCATACGGATTTGATAGTGATGCTGCAGTAGCTTGTCCTCCGTCTCCGGCATAACCTGTTGCTCCATTTCCGGCATAAGTAGTTATAATACCCGTACTTAAAATTACCTTGCGTATGCAGTTATTTTGATCAGCTATATACAGATTACCGGAAGCATCAAAACATAAACCTTGTGGGGTACCTAACGTGGCTGCCGTTGCAGCACCGCCATCTCCCGTATAACCGGATAGTCCATTTCCGGCAAAGGTGCTTATTATGCCACTTGTATTAACCCTTCTTATGCGGCTATTATAATAATCGGCTATGTACACATTACCTGCCACATCACAGGCTACAGCGGATGTCCCATGTACTTCTGCAGCAATAGCTGCACCGCCATCCCCGCTAAAGCTACCTGTTCCATTTCCGGCAAAGGTGCTTATAATGCCTGCCGTATTTACCTTACGTACAAAATTGTCGCTAAGATCAGTTATATATAAATTGCCAAATACATCAAAAGCTACTCCACTTGCAACGCCTACCCCGCTTGCAAAGGTGCTTATAACACCTGCCGTATTTACCTTGCGTACACAATAGTTACTATAATCAGCAATGTACATATTTCCTGCCACATCAAAAGTTAATCCATAGGGTCGATTTAATACTGCAGCGGTAGCAGCACCTCCGTCTCCAAAATAACCCGATGCTCCGTTTCCGGCAACGGTACTTATAATTTGCGCTTTAGCATTTGCTACAAATACTATAAAAGCAATAAGTATTAATTTTCTCATTTGTTTAGCGGTTAAATATATATGCAAGCTAACCAAATTAATCTAAACAAAAAAAATCCCCGCATATTACAAGGCTTATGCACCTTTTTTGCAAAAGAGGGTTTGATAAGATACGTTTGCCAATAATAATAAATGCTCTTTTCGTGACGCTAAGCTTAATTTTAAGACTTAGGGCTGGGAGGGTGGCAAACCTGTTAGGAAGCAGACCAACATAGCGTGTCGGTGTTCTTCCTAACGATGTTGCTCTTCTTCCTAACGTGGTAGGTCTTCTTCCAAGCGTGGTAGGTCCTCTTCTAAGCGATGTCAGGGTTCTGCATAACGATGTAGGTCTTCTTCCTAACGTGGTAGGTCTTC
>PLYA01000009.1 GCA_003153315.1 Bacteroidota bacterium | reverse complement strand
GGAATGTTTCTTACTTGTACAGGAATATTTCCTTACATGCTTGGAATATCTCTTTCCAAGCACATAAAATGCCTTATTTGGACTAAAAAATGGGGTTTTAACTAAGGTAACTTAGCTTTTAAGCAGGTAAAACCTTAATACCTATCAGCAAAACATCATCTATTTGGTCTAATTCGCCTTTCCAGGTGGTAAAAGAAGTATCTAATATCTCTTTTTGTTGTGTCATGGGCTTTTCGCTATGGGTAGTAAGCAGTTCTTCCATTTGGCGGTATTTAAACTTTTTGCCGTTTTTGCCTCCAAACTGGTCGGGGTAACCATCGCTGCTCAGGTAAATAACATCGTTTGCTTGCAGTTTGTATTGGGTAAGGGTAAACTTTTGGTCGCCGGTAACGTAAGAGCCTATGGGCATTTTATCGGGTTTTAGTTCTATCAGCTCTTTGTTGCGTACTATGCAGGCGGGGTTGTTGGCTCCGGCAAACTCAAGCATATTATCTACCTTGTTCCAAACGCAAAGGGCAATATCCATACCGTCTTTTTGCTCGGTCATGCCCTTTTGCTCCAAGGCATGTATAACTTTGGCACGCAGGCGGTTTAGTATTTCATCAGCTTTGTAAATACGATTTTCTATTACAATTTCGTTTAAAAAGCTGTTGCCCAGCATGCTCATAAACCCGCCTGGAACGCCATGCCCGGTGCAATCGGCAGCAGCCCAAATGCAGCGTCCGTTGGGCGAGATATAGGCCCAGTAAAAATCGCCGCTAACAATATCTTTGGGTTTAAAGAGGATGAAGTTTTCTTTAGAGATTTTGTTCCAAACATCTTCGCCTGTGAGCACGGCTTGTTGTATGCGACGGGCGTAGTTAATGCTATCGGTAACTTCTTTATTTTTTTGCTCGATGATTTCTTTTTGATCGAATAGTTGTTTGTTATCTTTTTTGCGCTGTTTGTTGCTTTTGTAAAGCACATACACAAAGCCCAATGCCAGCAGGCCGGATAAGCCTGAAAGAATTAAACCCAAACGCTGGCGGTTGATTTCGCCCTGTTGTTTATCTATGGCAAGTTTTTGTATGGTTTGCTCCTGTTCAAGCTTTTTAATTTCTGCCTGCTTTTTTTCTACTTCAAAATTGGTTTGCAGGTCGGCTATTTTTTGTGCGTTATTTACTTCAGATAAACTACGGTTAAGAGAATCGTAAGCATAAAAATACTCGATAGATTTCTGGTATTTTTTCTCTGCTGAAAAGGTTTTAGCTAAAAGAAAATGAATATCCTTCTCATCATCTTTTTGGTTTGTTTTTTTTGCCAGATCAAGTGCCTGCGTAAAGAAGCTTTCGGCCTGATTGTAATTATTTAATTTCAAATATAATTTACCTAATGACATGGAGGATATCACTAATCCTTTACCATCTCCCAGTTCGGTAAATAATTTTGCGGCATTTTGCAGGTAGCTTAAGGCAGAGTCGGTATGTTCTCCGGCTCTGTAGGCATCGCCAATCTGATTATACAGTTGTGCCAGGTTTGACTTATCCGTTTCATTGCTATATAAACCAAGAGCCTTTTTAAAATAATACAAAGCAGAATCCGGTTTTTCCATGTTATCGTAAGTACTCCCGATATTTCCATAAGAAGAGCGTATGCCATCAATTTCATGTTTATGGGTTCTTATTTTAAGCGCCATGAAATGGTATGTAAGCGCTTCGCGGCATCTGTTCATGTTATTCAGGGTGTTTCCTAAGTTATTATAAACAGAGCATAAGCCGGCGGTATCTTTCTTTTCCGTATGCTCTTTTGTAGCGTTTAAAAAATACTCTACCGATTTAGAGTAATTACCTAAATGCCTGTAAACGATACCGATGTTGTTTAAAGTAGAGCCAACGTTATTTTTTGGAAAATGCTTTTTTGAAATTTCAATACTCTCGTTAAAGTAAATGAGCGCATCTTTATAATTGGCCTTTTTTGCATTTAAAATGCCGAACATATTAGCGCAATTCATTAGCCCCCTGTAATTGCTTAGTTTTTTATTCATAGCATAGCCTTTGGTAAGCAATTCTATTGCCTTATCATAATCGCTATTACTATAAGCATTAGCCAATTTCAGATATATCCTTGCCTGAGTGGTGTCTTCAACACCCGGTTTAAGCAGTTTGGTAAGGCTGTCTATTTTGTGCTGTTGTGCCATGCAAAAGCAGCAGGCAATTAAAAATATAGCATTAAAAATGATGCTTAAACTCTTTTTCATTTTACTTTAAAAATTCGTGTGAGTGTTCTACCTTACAAATCATACTATGATAGTATTTGTACCATTGCTTTTTGCCTTGGTCTTTTGCTTGTTTGTGCAAATCGTTATTTCTCCATTCGTTAATGCTATCCATACCATCCCAATAGGAAATAAAAGTACCCGGCACGCTGCTGTATCCCAAACAACCTGCTAATGAAAGAGCCCCTTCCATTGTTTTAGTATTCATTTCTTCATAACCTTCTATATCTTCATTCTTTTCAGAAATAAAGATAACCGCATAATAAGGTGCTTTGGGTGCTGTATTATTTTTCCAAAGTGTTTGACTCATTTTTCTTGTTATTTTTTTTGCTTCGTCGAATGTTAACACATTTGCATTAGTCTTTGGGGTTTAAGCGGTTTAAAGTTTTTTCAATATACCTGTCAGAAGTAAGTAAAGCTGTTTGTATACGCTTTGCATAAGTTATGCTATCAATAATTTCCTTTTGTTTTTCTTCAACAATTTCTTTTTGTCTATGCACTTCTTCTTTTTGTTTAGAAATAAGAACATTGGCTTTACGCTGTGCTTTTAAACCTCTGAAAATAAAAAAACCAAATAATAAGGAAAGTACCAATCCACCCACAATAAAATAGTTTGTTATTTTTTGTTGTTTGATGGTTTTGCCCGATAATTCGTTTTGTGTTTGCAGCAGTTTGTTTTCGGTTTCTCTTTTTTCTATCTCGTAATTTTCCTGAAGATTAGCCAGCAGCTGAGATTTGTTATCATTAATAAGTGAATCTTTTACAGCAGAGTATAGTTGATAATAGGCAAGTGCTTTATCTAGTTTATTGGTGCGCACATAAAGTCTGGAAAGTATTTCATAAGAAGATTTGATTTCTAAAGCAATTTCATTTTCCTTAGCCATAGATAATGCTTCCAGCAAATTTTTTTCGGCCAAATCATATTTCTTTAATTCAACATAATTTTCTCCTAACTCGTTTTTAGAACCGGCTACGTACTCACTAAAATTATTTTCTTCGGCTATTTTTAATGCAGTATCTGCATATTCAATGGCCTTTAAATAGCGTTTGGTAAGATACATATTGTTGGCAAGCCCCATGATTGAATTGGTGTATTGCGAATAATCTTCGGTCTTTTTCGCTATGGTAATTGCTTTCTCATAAAAACTTGCTGACTTTTCATATTCTTTCATATCAGCATAAACATTCCCGAGGTTACTATATGCCATAGCTAATCTGTATTCATCATTATATTTTATGCAGTCGGGCAAGCCCTCTTCTATATAGGCAATTGCCTTTTTGTATTCTTTTAAGTTATAATAAACAATAGCAATATTCAACTTCGCCATATAAATTTTATCTACAAGATTTAATTCCTGTTTAAGTTTTAGCGATTGAAAATAGCAGGATAAAGCTTTATCATAAATTCCCATTACATCATAAGAATTTGCAATGTTGTTCAGGCACTTCGACATAATGAGTTTATTGTTTTCTCTTTTTGCAATGTCAAATGCTTTGAGGTGGTTTAATAATGATTTTTTAATATCGCCTCTGGCAAAAAAGTAGGAACCTTTTTGTGTGTATGCTATGGCTAAATATTTCGAAATATTTAATCTTAATGCAATGGATAAACAGGAATCGCTATAAACAGATACTTCTTCGGAAGAACTAACATTGTTTTCTAAAAAAGAATATAACTTAAATAGGGAAGTATCCTGTTTTGTTTGAGCGATTACATGTAAAACAGAATCAATTTTTTTGCTTTGAGAAAAAGAACCGAAAAAACAAAACAATAAAATAGCAACATGTATGAGTTTTTTCATATTAACTAAGGAGGTATTTTTTTCTAACTTTTTTTCCTTAAAAGGTTGCATCAGTCTTTTTTACTTAAACGGTTTAATGTTTTTTCAATATATCTTTCTGAAGGAAGCAAAGCCCTTTGTATACGTTGTGCATAGGTTATACTGTCAATAATTTCTTTTTGTTTTTCATCTACCATTTCTTTTTGCTTGGAAATAATTTCATTTGCTTTGCGCTGAGCTTTTAATCCTCTGAAAATGAAGAAACCAAACAATATGGAAAGGATTAAACTCCCGATAATAAAATAAGAAGTTGTTTTTTGCTGTTTAATGGTTTTTAAGGATAATTCATTTTCTTTCTGCAGCAGTTTATTCTCTTTGTCTTTTTTCTCACTCTGATATATAGCTTCCATTTCGGCTACTTGCTTATTGTTTGCTTCGTTAATCATTAAATTTTGAACATCGGTATATTTACGATAATACTTAAGAGCTAATTTATATTCTCCGGTTTCATCATACACATCCGAAAATGTTTTATAAGCACTTTTCAAAGCTTCTTTATAATCAATTTCTAAAGCAATTTCAAAGCCTGTTTGAACGTTCTTTAAAGCTTCTTTATAGTTTTTCTTTTTTGCATAAGCTCCTCCCATATTTATGTAGGCAGAAGAAAGAGAATTTTTGTTACCTACTTTTTTGCAATATTCAATGCTTTTTAATTGATACTTAATAGCTTCATCATTATTTTCTATATAAAAATAATTATTGCCAATATTTCCATATGTATCAGAAAGCCCTTCTTCATCTCCAAGCTCTTCTTCAATTTTAATACACTTTAAATAATATTCCAATGATTTTTTATAATCTTTCTGCTGCTCATAGATGCCTCCTATGTTGTTATAACCTGAAGCAATTCCCTTTTTATTATCAATTGCCGAATCAATTGTTAATGCCTTTTGATAGAATTTTAAAGATTGCTGAAAGTTACCTTGTTGCCAGTATGTAATCCCCATATTGCCATATACCTTAGCAACACTGGCTTTATCATTTGTTAATTCAAAATATTTTAAAGCTTTTAATTGATAATCAATGGCAATAGCAGGCTCGCCTTTTCTTCGATGTAATATGGATAAACAAAGATATGATTTAGCCACACCTTTATTATACTTCAAAGACTCGCTTAGCTTTAAGGCATATTGACACTTGGCAAAAGCACTGTCGGGATTAAAGTTTCGGTAATTATTGTTTAACTGAATAAGGTAGGATACAACATTTGTATCTTGTTTAGAAGTCTTTACAAGGTTCTCTAAAGAATCAATTAGCTTTTTATTCTGAGAAAATAATCCGCAAAAGCAAAACAGTAAAGCAACAACTAAGAGTTTCTTCATTTAAACTAATCCTGTTTCTTTTTCTTTACCATCGTTAAGATGGTAGCAATACCCACAGTATCTCCGGTAGCTCCTTCAACCCCAAGTTTATCACGAACTTCTTGCGGACTGGCATCATAAATATCTACCAGCCATTTTACAATGCCCACTTTTACTTCAGTTCCATTGGCTGCTGCAAGAGGCTTATCATTTTCTATTTTTTCTTTGCAGGTAAAACGTACGCCAATAGACATAGTTGGATAAATGGGTTTGGTAAATCGGCATTCATCAATACCGTAGTTTAACAATACAGGTCCTTTAGGAGGGTCAACAAACAAACCTGCTGCTTTTGATAAGATAAAGTAACCATGTGCAACGGTACGTTTAAAAATAGTTCCATCCAATGATTTCGGATCCATGTGCGCATAGAATTTATCTCCGCTCAGGTTAGCAAAGTTTACAATATCTTCTTCGCTTACGGTATGTGTATGCGTAATTAATGTTTCACTTACTTCCAAATCTTCAAAGTATTGACGGAAAGGATGTATGTCTTTTATAATCTGTTTACCACCTTGTTGGTATTGATTAAGTATAGCCGTAATCATAGTAGGAGTACCTTGAATAGCGGTACGTTGTAAATAATGAAAAACACCGCGCTTACCTCCCATTTCTTCTCCACCACCCGCACGACCCGGACCACCATGTACCAACATAGGCATAGGCGAACCATGACCGGTACTTTCTTTAGCACACTCTGCATTCAACACTAAAATACGTCCGTGCATGCAAGCCGCACCAATAGTATATTTACGGGCAATGCTGTTATCTGCAGTAATGATGGAACTAACCAAAGAGCCTTTGCCCATTTTACTAAGTTCAATGGCTTCGTCTAAATCTTTGTAAGGCATAAGAGTACTTACTGGACCAAAGGCTTCTACACTATGACAATCAAGGTTTTTAAACGGATTCTCATTCAGGAAAATAATAGGTGGCATAAAAGCTCCTTTGTTTTTATCGGCACCTTTTACTTCAAACTTCTCAAAATCGCCGATGATAATCTTTTGTGATTTGCTAAGCAGTTCTACTTTTTCTTTTACTTCTTTTAACTGAGCTTGTCCTGCCAAGCTTCCCATGCGAACCCCTTCCACATTAGGGTCGCCAATAATGTTAGCCGCTAATCTTTTGCCCATAGCAATATGCACATCTTCTACCATGTTGGCAGGCACAATAATGCGGCGCACGGCAGTACACTTTTGTCCGGCTTTGGTAGTAATTTCTCTGCAAACCTCTTTAATAAAAATATCAAACTCGGGTTTATCGGGTGTAACATCGCTGCCAAGCACACAGCAGTTAAGCGAATCTGCTTCCATATTAAAATGAACTGATTCTTCCAGTAAACGCGGATGTGCTTTCAGCATTTTACCTGTTGATGCAGAACCTGTAAACGTTACCACATCCTGATTCATCACATGATCTAAAATACCGTTGGCACTGCCACAAATTAGTTGCAAAGCACCTTCGGGTAAAATCTTAGAAGCTATAATTTCTTTTACAACCGCTTCGGTTAAGAATGATGTAACTGTGGCAGGCTTCACAATAGCAGGCACTCCGGCAAGCCAGTTAACGGCTACCTTCTCTAACATGCCCCAAACCGGGAAGTTAAACGCATTAATGTGTATGGCAACTCCTTCTTTTGGCACACAAATATGGTGGCCAATAAAGGTGTTGTTCACACTTAATTTAACCACATCTCCATCAAAGCAATAGGTTTCGTTAGGAAACTGACGGCGCAGCGATGCATACGCAAACAAATTGCCAATACCGCCCTCAATATCCACCCAGCTATCGGCACGCGTAGCACCTGTAGCCCAGCTTACTTTATAAAAATATTCCTTCTTACTTTGTAAATGCAATGCAAGCGCTTTAAGCATCATACCCCGCTCCTGAAAGGTCATTTTGCGCAGTTTGGGTCCGCCTACCGTGCGGGCGTATGCACACATTTTCCCAAAATCCAATCCTTTACTGCTTGCTGTAGTTATCAATTCTCCGGTAATGGCATTAAATAGTTCTTGTCCTTTATCGGCGCCGGCAACCCATTGCCCAAGCGCGTAGTTATGTAGTACGTTCATGTGTTAACAAATTAAGAATTCAAAATTAAGAATTAAAAGTTAATGGGCGTTCCGGCGGTTACGCCGTCGGGCTTTCCGTTCCAAGCTTTTGCCCCAGCCCGTCATTGCGAGCGAAGCGCGGCAATCTCAGCAGCAAAAGGCTTTCCTCTTCAATCCCATAACGCAGCCCTGCACCATACAAATCATGGTCAATTCGCAAATCGGCATGGTCAATTCGCAAAGCATCACGGTCTATTCATTAAGCATCATGGTCTATTCGCAAATTACCGTGGTATATTCGTAAATCATCATGGTCTATTCGTTAAACCCCATGGTCTATTCGCAAATCACCACGGTCTATTCGTAAATCATCATGGTCTAATCGTTAAGCACCACGGTCTAATCGCAAATCGTCATGGTCTATTCGTAAATCACCGTGGTGCAATCGCAAAGCACCATGGTCTAATCGCAAATCACCGTGGTCTATAACGGATTTGGGGTATTGCCCGTGGTGGTAGATGCTTTTATAACATCTGATATGGAGCTGCTCCAGTGAAAATCATCTGCGTTTGCGCTCACGGTTGGGTAAATGCCTTTGCCCACGGGTGGCGAAAAGTCGTACTGAAAGTAAACCCTTACATCGTGAGGCAGGTTATTAATAATAACCGTGCTTTTGTGGGTAGATTTTACCGGATGCCAGGTTACCTGGTCGGTACTCCACCTCCAATGATAAGATGCACCAACGCCCGCCACGGGGGCTTCTAGGGTGGCACTGCCTCCGGCGGTTGCCAGTATCCTAAAAATATGTTTATGCCCTGTTCCTCCGTGTCCGGCAGGGCTTAGCCCAAAACGGGCAAAAACAGTAGTAATGTGGGCAACATCGCCCGGAAATTTTTGGTTACAAACACTGTCAATATAATTTACCAATATATCCGTATTGTGCAGCAGGGTGCTTCCTTTGCTAAGTTCATCAGATGTAAGGGTGGCAGCCCTTGTGGTTTGCCTTGCCACCACATCGGTATTCAAATCGCCAATGTTGGTAGTATAAATGGGTATGGTAAGTGGCGCAGGTATGCCACTGGCAGGCACATCAGTATCTATAGCCAACTGATTTTTTAAAGCAGTAGCAAAAGGCACCAATAGTTCAGATGTTTTTTCATGATAATCTTTCGAGGCTTTTACCCAAGTGATAGAGTTTTTCATGGCTTTTGGTTTTATTTGGTTATTATTATTTTTTGTGTTTTAACTGCTGTGCCGCTTGTTAGCGTAATAAAATAAACGCCTGCATTATTTAATTGTAAGGTAGTGTTGGTGTTGTTTGGTTTAGCCTCATACACCACTTGCCCAAGCATATCGCTTACTTTTAGCTCATCTATATTGCTTGTGTTTGCAATACTAATACTGCCTGTGCTTGGGTTGGGGTAAATGGTTAGCTCATTATTGCTTATAAACTGTTTTATACTTGCTGTACTACAATTAGTAACTGTTTGTGTAACCGTAGTCATATCTATACAAGTATTAGTACCTGTGCCTGTTACCGTATAAGTTGTAGTAACTGTTGGCGTAATTGCAATAGTTGGCGTGATTGCACTTGTACTCCATGTATAAGTTACTGCACCATTTGCTTGCAAAGTTGCCGTGCTATCTGCACATAAACTTATGGTATTACTTGTTGCGGTTACTGTTGGCAATGGGTTTACAGTTACGATAGTTGTAGCTGTTCCCATAGAAGCATTGCTAACATTAAATGCCGTAAAAGTAGTAACACCATATACTGTATAAGTAGTTGTATTAATTGGCGAAGGAGTTATTGATGCACTTGTTGCACTTGTGTTCCAAGTATAGGTATTAGCTCCATTAGCTATTAAAGTAGTTGTTGCTCCTGCACATATTGTAGCAGAGTTTACTGTTACCGTTGTTAATGCCTTACTTACCATCCGTATGCGATTATTATTTTGATCAACAATATACAAATTACCTGCTGCATCAAGGGCTGCACCGGTTGGATAATTTAATTCTGCTGCAGTTGCTAACCCCCCATCCCCACTATATGCTGCTGTGCCGTTTCCGGCAAATGTTGTTATAATGCCCGATGTATTTACCTTACGTATGCGCTTATTATACTCGTCGGCTATATACAAATTCCCAGCAGCATCAAAAACTACTCCAGTCGGTGCCCATAATTCTGCAGAAGTAGCTTGCCCCCCATCCCCGCTATAAGCTGCTGTTCCATTTCCCGCAATCGTACTTATAATACCCGCTGTATTTACTTTACGTATGCAGCTATTGCTAAAGTCAGCAATATACAAATTACCTGCGACATCAAGGGTTATTCCAGTAGGGAGATATAATCCTGCTGCTGTAGCTTGCCCCCCATCACCACTATACCCACCTGACGCACCCCCTGAACCCGCACCTGCTCCATTACCTGCAATAGTACTTATAATGCCAGCGGTATTTACCTTACGAATGACATTATTATATTCATCAGCTATGTATAAATTACCTACCGCATCCAGTGTTATGTGTGGTGGTAAATTTAATTCCGCATCAGTTGCCTGTGCGCCATCTCCGGTATAACCTTGTGTTCCGTTACCCGCTATTGTCGTTATTATACCCAAAGTATTTATCTTTCGTATTACAGAATTACTATAATCAGCTAAATACAAATTACCCATTGCATCAAATGTTAGCCCCATATATGGTGCTATTTCTGCAGAAGTTGCTTGCCCTCCATCTCCACTATACCCACTTGTTCCATTGCCAGCTATGGTTGTTATCATACCAGAAGTAGTTACTTTGCGTATGCGAGCTGCATCAACTATATACAAATTACCAACTGCATCAAAGGCTATTCCGTGTGTATACATTCCTGCAGCGGTTGCTTGCCCGCCATCTCCGCTATAAGTATAGGTTCCTATTCCGGCTATTGTATTAATAATTTGGGCATTCGTATTTAGTGCAAAGAAACTGCATATAATAAGGAGAAGGTTTTTCATTGGTTATTAAATGTTTGCTAATGTTAGTTTAACGATTCTATCAATTCTATCTTTCCAACTCTGCTGTTCTTTGTAATTTTCTTCTGGGATTTTTTTTATCTCTTCCTTAAGTATTATTTCGCTTAATTTTTCAAGCTCATCTTCTGTATGAAAATTTTCTGTTCTTTCATGTAAACGCTTTGCCACAATTGCAAAATCTATCTCTATATTTAATTCAATGCAAATCTCAATTATAATAGTTATCCGAATTTTTTGTTCAGTAGTTGCACCCGCTACAATTAAAATATTTTTTCCCTTAATAGTTATTATATAGGTGCCATTTCCATCACCACCGATAATATTTTCTACACTAACTTCTTTTGTTTCATTTTTTTTGGCTTCATCTTTTTTTGGCATTATTAACATCAAAACCTTTTCAGGTTTAAGCCTTTTACAAACCTCAAGCATTGTAGTTGATTTGCCACTATCCTTTTTGCCATAAATTAAAATAGATTTCATCTTATTCATTATTTATTTAAAAGGGTTAAACACAAAAACCCCACCAAAGCAGGGTAAGTAAAAGCAAAGCGTTAATTTTATTTAGTAAAAGAGTTCTCTCTCTCTCTCTCTCTCTCTCTCTCTCTACGGCAATGGGGGTTATAGCTTGTTTAGCAGTTAAATAGGGTATATTGTAAGATAAAAGCTGCATAATTCCCTACAAAAGTATAACTTTATTTAAAATGGCAAAATTAAATTTCAGCTATTATTTAACTCTCCCCCCCAATATCTAATTATCCATACCTTTAAACCATGAACGCATATTTCATCAGTGGGCTTGGTGCAGACAGAAGGGCTTTTTGCAGAATAAAACTTCCTGCAGGATTTACTGCAACCTATATTGATTGGATTGCGCCTTTGCCTAAAGAAACCTTAAGCAGTTATGCGCTAAGGCTTGCCAAGGTTATAGATGCTTCTGCCCCTTTTGTTTTAATTGGGCTTTCTATGGGTGGCATGATGTCTGTTGAGATTGCCAAGGTGCTTAAACCAAAACTTGTTATACTTATTTCCAGCATAAAATGCAGGAAAGAGTTGCCCTGGTATTATAAACTGGCTGGCACGTTTTATTTAGACAGGTTGATGCCTGCTTCCAGTCTTAAAAAGGCTAGCTTTATGTCTTACTACTTTGTTGGCACACCCGACCACGACAGCAGGCATTTGCTTAAACAACTTACCAAAGATTCTGACCTTGCTTTTGTGCGCTGGGCTATACGCGCCATTTTAACCTGGAAGAATACAACAGTACCCGAAAACATATTCCATATACACGGCACAAAAGACAATATTTTGCCCATACGCTTTACCAAACCTGATGTTAGTATACCAAACGAAGGGCATTTTATGGTATATACCAAAGGATATCAGGTATCTGAAATCATCAGAAAGAAATTAGATAGCCTTTAGTTTAAAACAGGTTGATGAAGAGGAATTAACTTCTGTTCACCGATAAGGGGCTTCCATTCGCCTACTTTTTGCTTTGGCTAACCTAATAGCCATAGGTTTCAGGCTTTTGCCGCATGTACATTTGCGTATTAATTTAAAAACAAAATGGAAACTGTAAATCAAAACAATACAAACAACAACCCCAATCAAAATTGGGAAAACAGGCTTAATGAGCATATACAACGCCGCCGTGTGGGTAAGGTATTTGCAGGTATTATCATCGTAATAGTAGGTGCTGCTATGTTGGCAAAAGAAATGGGTGTTTATTTTCCCGAATGGCTTTTTAGCTGGCCCATGCTACTTATTGTTATTGGTTTATATGTAGGGGTAAAACACTCTTTCAGAAACTTTAGCTGGTTGGTGTTAATACTTATTGGCGGTGCTTTTTTGCTGCAGGATTATACGCCTTATGTGCATATAAAAGAGTATTTCTGGCCAATCTTTATCATTCTGATGGGTTTACTGATGATATTTAAGCCACGCCGTCATTACAACAGCGAGTATTACCGTAACAAATGGGAGCGCAAGTTTAACCGCAGGGGCGATATGCATTTTTGCTCTTCAAAAGAGAGTACAACTTCATCAGAAGACATGGTGAATATGGAGATTGTTTTTAGCGGGTTTAAAAAAAACGTTATTTCAAAAAACTTTAAAGGAGGGATGATATCCTGTGTATTTGGCGGAGGAGATTTAAATCTAAGTCAGGCAGATATAACAGGTAGGGTTATACTTGAAGTAAAACAGGTTTTTGGAGGGATTAAAATTGTTGTTCCGCCAAACTGGGAAGTTCAAACCGATGAGATACAAGCTACCTTTGGTGGTGTGGATGATAAACGTAATTTGCAGGGAGTAATGCCTAATCATGATAAAGTGCTGGTGCTAAAAGGCAGTGTTGTTTTTGGAGGAATAGATATCAGATCTTATTAATCAGATAATATTTAAAAAACATATAACATGAGTAAGTACATAGCAAAAATAGTGTTTCAAATTGTTAGCGGAGATGGCAAACATACTCCGCAATTTGATGAACAATTCAGATTGTTTGAAGCCAAAACGGAAAATGAAGCACTGGAAAAGGCCCGTGCCAAAGGCAAGAAAGAAGAAACTTCTTTCTTGAATGAAAAGAAGGAAATTGTTTTATGGAAATACATTGGTGTAACTGAATTAATGGAGTTGCAAGATATGGCTGATGGTGCACAAATATATTCCTGCACACAAGAGGCGGAGGATGAAAATAACTATATATATAAAGCAAAACAAAAAGAACGCACTATAGAAACCCTTAGTAACTTTGCCTATATCTATTAAGCAAATTGCCGGATACCCAGTCATATAAAAAAATGGGTTTATTATATGCCCTGTTCTTTTTCCTTTGGTGGGCTGTAATGCATGTATTAGTTATTCATCGTTTAGGATTTAACTGGTATATAGCTTTTACTGATAGTGCTATAAATAATACGCTTCTTTTAGTTCTTTCTTTTACGATGGTTTTGGTTCTGCATTACTATCGTCCGGGTAAAAGCAAATCGCTTATGTTATTTGGTTGGAGTGTTATACTGGCAATGATGTGTGCCTGGGCAAGTAATTTTGTTCTTTCAAAGATATATCAGGCTGATAGTATTTATATGGCTATACTTGATAAGTCTTTCTTGATTCGATTTTGTATTGATTTTTTAATGATAGGATGGGTTATGTTATTCAGTTGGATTACCAGCGGCATGAAAAATCAACAAGAAAGTGAAGCAAGAAAAACCGATGCCGAAAAACTATTGAGAGAAGCAGAATTAACGGGTTTACGCCAGCAACTGCAACCGCACTTTTTATTTAATAGCCTTAATTCCATCAGTGCCCTTGCAGGTTCAAGACCCGAAGAAGCAAGGAAAATGATACAACAGCTTTCTGATTTCTTAAGAGGAACTTTAAAGAAAGATGAACAACAAATGCTTAGTTTGCATGAAGAACTAAAGCACCTGCAATTATATTTAGATATAGAAAAGGTACGTTTTGGTCATCGTTTAAGCACCGAAATAAATGCCGAAGAACAAAGTTTACAGATGTTATTACCCCCTTTGTTATTGCAACCTATAGTAGAGAATGCCATTAAATTTGGCTTGTATGATACTACCGGAAACGTGACCATACAAATAACTACCAAAGCAGAAAACAATAACTTAGTAATCAGTATCACCAATCCTTTTGATACAGAAACTGCTCAACCCAAAGGCACAGGCTTTGGATTAAAGTCAGTACAGCGTAGGCTATATTTGTTATTCTTTAGAAATGATTTATTACAAACAAACATTAATCAAAATTTATTTACAACAACTGTAATCATCCCTCAAAAACATGGTTAAATGCGTTATTATAGATGATGAGCCCTTGGCTCGTTCCATTGTAAAAGAATACCTGCAAGAAGATTCTGAAATAGAAATTATGCAGGAATGTGGCGATGGCTTTGAAGGAATAAAAGCCATTATGCAATATAAACCAGATGTTATTTTTCTGGATATACAGATGCCTAAAATTACAGGCTTTGAAATGTTGGAATTAATTGATTTCCCTGTATCGGTAATATTTACTACTGCTTATGATGAATATGCTATTAAGGCTTTTGAAGCCCATGCAGTAGATTATCTTTTAAAACCATTTAGCAAAGAGCGCTTTAACAAAGCTCTTAAAAAATGGAGGGAACAACATAGCACAACCGAAACAAAAAGCAATACGACCACATTATTAGAAGATAGTCAAAAACAACCCGAAGAGCAGAGCAGGGTAGTGGTAAAGAATGGAAACAATATTAAAATTATACCTGTAAGCGAGATACATTACCTGGAAGCTTATGATGATTATGTGAAAATATATACCAAAGATGGCTATTCGCTTAAAAAGAAAACCATGAACTACTTTGAGCAGGCTTTTAATGCTCAACAATTTGTTAGAGTACATCGTTCATATATAGTACAAGTACAGCAAATAACCAAAATAGAGATGTTAGAAAAAGATAGTCACATTGCTTTATTGAAAACCGGAGTTAAGGTACCATTAAGCAAAACAGGCTATACAAAGCTAAAAGTTGTTTTGGGCTTGTAATTAAATACCTTTAGAAATAGATAGATTTTTTTCTGTTAAAATAATTTTCTATCATTGTCTTAAAATAATAACAAACAATATGAAAAAACTAATTTTATCTGCTGCCGTTGCCTCAGCTTTGTTCTTGGCTTCATGTGGGCCTTCTAAAAAGGATGCCGTAGCTTATAGTGACAGAATTGTAGCTATCGGAAAAGAGATTGATGCAACTTCTGTTATGTTTCTTAGTCAGGTAGATGGGCATAATGTAGATTCTCTTAAACTTGCTTATGGTAAGTATGATTCGCAAGTAGCTTCATCACTTGAAGAGTGTAAAAACATGCCTCCATTCGATAAAAAATCAGATTTTAAAGATGCAGCCGTGGAATACTTTACCGCTGTAAAAAAATTGGTTGATAACGAAGCAAAAGGCATGGTAGATATTATGTCAAAAGACTCTTCTCAAATAACCGAGCAGGATGTAACTAATGTAAAAGCTTTTGCTGCTACGTATGATAGCGAATACACAAAAGCTTTGCAAAAAGTGCAGGATGCACAAGCTGTTTTTGCTAAAGAGTGGAAATTTGAAATTATAGGCTCTAAGTAAGTATATTTTTAATTTAAGAGGCAGAATTAATATACAATTCTGCCTTTTTTATTTGCCCTTTATTAATTTGTTCAGGCTATTCTCAATATATTTTTCTGATGTAATTAAGGTAGTTTGTATCCTTTTTGCATAATGTATGCTATCCATTACTTCTTTNNTACTTCTTTGTTTTTTTCGTGTAACATAGCATAGGCTTCATCAACTTTTTGTTTTTGCTTTTCAATAATTAGTTTTTGTCTCTCTGTAATTCGAAACCGTTTATATAAAAACATTGAGAACACAAGCACTAATATCAATACCCCTGCCACTGCTGCTATGATAACTTGTTGTTTTTTCTTCTCTTCCAATGAAACAGCTTTTAGTTTTTCCTGCTCTGCCTCAGCTTTTACCTTTAACTCAGCTTCCCTTTTTTCCACTTCAAAGTTTGTTTTTAAGTCGCCTAGTTGTTTACTATTATCAGCGTTAAAAATACTATCAGTGAGTGCTTTAAATTTCACATGATATTCATAGGCTTCTTTATATCTGTTTGTTTTACTATAAACCACAGATAGGTTTCTATAGGCTTCTCTCTCCCCATCAATGTCTCCCATTTCTTTACATAGCATCAATTCAGAATCGCCATATTGGATGGCTAATTTATAGTTGGCTAATTTTAAATATATCCCACTCATACTGCCATAGCAAATCCCTATGCCATGCTTGTCATTCATTTCCATTCGTATTTTTAAAGCTTTTAAATAATATTCTAAAGATTTGGAGTAATTNNATACCTTTTTTATTTCCAATTTCCTCCTGTATTTTAAAAGCTTTAAAGTCATATTCTAAGGCTTTAGGATAATTAGATTGATATTCATAAACAATACCAATACCGGTATAACCTGCCGCCATACCTATTTTATTATTCGTTTCTTCAAATATTTTCAGTGCTTTTAAATTACATTCTAAAGCTTTTGTATAATTAGACTGATACAGGGAAACAAAACCAATATTAATATAACAGTTCCCAACCCATTTTTTATCTTTAATTTCTTCAAAACCTTTCAGGGCTTTTTCATAATAATTTATGGCTTTTGGATAATCGCCCTGGTTCTTATACGATACGCCTATAATATTAAGTGCTTTTGCTTCGTATGTTTTTTGGTTGCTTTGTTTGGCCAACTGAATCTCTTGTTCTGCTATAATAATAGCCGTATCAGGATTATTAGTAAGATAGATATTTGCAAGGGTATATATAGCTTTTAGGCGGTTGGTATCTGAATTGCTTTTGTTGTTATATACTTTCCAAAGAGAGTCTGCATTGTTTTGCGCAGAGCAGATATAAGATGTGAGACATGAGATATAAGAAATAAACAGTATGTATATAAACTTCTTCATCTAATTATTCTTTATCAACCTGTTTAAAGAATTTCCTATATACTTCTCACTTGTAATTAAAGCGGTTTGTATCCTTTTTGCATAATGTA